>HF988638.1:75567-105062 GCA_000434675.1 Faecalibacterium sp. CAG:1138
CGCGACCATATACAGAATTAAAGGAGACAAGGAGCTTAAGGTGTGCCTTGCATGCCAGACCAAAGTCGAAAACGACATGTACATCGCGACGCTTCCGTTCTTCCCGCTGGTGAAGGAAGTTTACGACATGGAAAAACTGACTCCGTCGGAAACCGTTATGATGCAGCTTTATCCTGAAATTTACGCTTGCGTGGGCTGCAATGCCTGCACGAAAAGCTGCACTCAAGGGCTGAACGTTATGCAATATATCGCGGCGGCGCAGAGAGGCGACTTCGAAAGATGCGCCGAGCTCAGCTTCGACTGCGTTATGTGCGGAGTTTGCTCCTCCAGATGCCCGGCAGGCATATCTCACCCTCAAGTCGCGCTTCTGGCAAGAAGGCTCAACGGCAAATATCTCGCCCCGAAATCCGAGCATCTCGAACAAAGAGTCAAAGAAATCAAAAACGGCGATTTCACCGAGCTTTTGGAAAACCTTATGGCAAAACCTGTCAGCGAGCTTAAAGAGTTGTATAACAACAGAGAAATCGAAAAATAGGAGCGATATATGTATACCGACAAAAATATTTTAGAATCCATAAAAAAGGTTGAAGCCACGAGAGAGGCTCGCTTCGGCAAAGAGCTTAAACGTATGACCGCAGACGAAAAGGACGCGGTTTTGAAGGCTTTCCACCCGGACTATAAAACTGAAGGCTTCACAAATCTCAAAATCGGTCCGAACAAAGGCGACAAAGTGCCTGTCGAGCTTGCCGACATTTTGCAGGGCAGAAGCCGCGTGCTTGACAAGGAAATAGATCTCGAGCGCCCGAACTACGACGTTGACGTTCTGGTTATCGGCGGCGGCGGAGCAGGCTCCAGCGCGGCAATAGAGGCAGACGAGGCGGGCGCAAACGTTATGATCGTTACAAAGCTTCGAATCGGCGACGCCAACACCATGATGGCCGAGGGCGGTATTCAGGCGGCGGACAAAGCCAACGACAGCCCTATGCAACACTATCTGGACGCTTTCGGAGGCGGCCACTTCGCGGCAAAACCGGAGCTTTTGGAAAAACTGGTTATGGACGGACCCGAAGCCATAAAATGGCTTAACGATCTGGGAGTTGAGTTCGACAAGGACGCGAGCGGCGTTATGATCACCACCCACGGCGGCGGCACGTCCAGAAAACGTATGCACGCGGCAAAGGACTACAGCGGCGCGGAAATCATGCGCACTCTCCGCGACGAAGTGCTGAACAGACAAATTCCGGTGGTTGATTTCACCGCGGCAATCGAACTTATTAAGGACGATGAAGGCAAAGCCTGCGGGGCCGTTCTGATGAATATGGAAACCAAAGAGATTTTGGTTGCTCGCGCAAAATGCGTGGTCATCGCCACGGGCGGCGCAGGCAGAATGCACTATCAGGGCTTCCCGACCTCCAACCATTACGGCGCAACCGCCGACGGTCTGGTTCTGGGTTACAGGGCAGGGGCAAAACTGCTTTATCCGGATACTCTTCAATATCACCCGACGGGCGCAGCGTATCCTTCGCAGATTTACGGCGCGCTCGTTACGGAAAAAGTCAGAAGTCTCGGCGCGCAGCTCGTCAACCGCGACGGCGTTGCGTTTATGAATCCGCTTGAAACCCGCGACGTTTCCGCCGCTTCCATCATCAGAGAATGCACCGAAAGGAACGAAGGCGTGGACACCGGCGAAGGCAAAGGCGTGTGGCTCGACACTCCGCTCATCGAAATGCTCGGCGGCGAAGGCACAATCGAAAAACGTATCCCTGCAATGATGAGAATGTTCGCAAAATACGGCATCGACATCAGAAAGGAACCTATTTTGGTTTATCCGACTTTGCACTATCAAAACGGCGGCCTCGACATCGGTGTGGACGGTATGACTTCCGTCGAAAACCTTTACGTTGCAGGCGAAGCCGTCGGAGGAATCCACGGCAGAAACCGTCTTATGGGCAACAGCCTTCTGGACATAATCGTGTTCGGCCGCAACGCAGGTCAGCAGGCAGGCAAAAAATGCAAAACCGTGAAGGTCGGCAAAATGACTTTGGATCACGTCAAAAAGTTCCAGCTCGACGCGGAACAAGCCGGCATCAAAAACCAAATCGCATCTCCTAAACTTTTGCCTGTTTACACTCACGGCAGCAAGGTGGAAAAACAACCGTTCTAACCAAAAGGACACTTAAACGTATAAAAATCTATGATTAACTTGATTTCATCATTCTTAGGCCTCAACATTTCCGGACTCACGGCAGTGCTTTTCGGCACGTTTCTTATCGCGGCTTTGGGCTATTTGCTGGGCAGCGTAAAAATTAAGGGCTTGTCGCTCGGCACGGCGGGAGTGTTCTTGGTTGCGCTTGCTTTCGGCTTTTTGTTCGCGGCAAAATTTATGGACAAAGGTTTTTTGAAAAATTTCTACATTCCGGACGAAAGCGCGATAACGTATAAGTATTTCAAAGAAATCGACAGCATAGGTCTCGTGCTGTTCGTTACGGCTGTCGGCTACATCGCAGGCCCGACCTTCTTCAGAAACCTGAAGAAAAACGCAAAAAGCTATTGTTTACTCGGCGTTGTGATCATCGGTTCCGGCGTTTTGGTGGCAGTGCTGTTTGCTTTGATCCCGGGCATAGGAAGTCCGTTTTCCGCGGGCATACTGTCGGGCGCGTTGACTTCTACGCCTGCGTTCAGCGCGGCCGAAGCGGCGGCAGGAGAGGAGAGCGCTCTGGTAGCTTTGGGGCATGCGATCGCTTATCCGTTCGGCGTCGTGGGCGTGGTGCTTTTCGTGCAGCTCGTTCCGAAAGTCATGAAGGTTGACAACTCGGAAGAAATCATCAAAATGCAGTCCTCCAAACTTGACGTCAGAAAGGAATATCAGGGCAAACTTATCGACATCGACGAATTCGGTCTGGCAGACTTCGGCATTGCGGTGGTTCTGGGCATAATTCTCGGCAACGTTTCCATAAACGTGGGCGGCGTAAAACTCAGCCTCGGAAACACGGGCGGTCCGCTGATTATGGCGCTTATTCTCGGCCACCTCGGCCACGTCGGACACATAAACCTCAAAGTGCCGGAGCACACGCTGAAAGTGTTCAGAGAGTTCGGTCTGATGCTGTTCCTCATCGGCGCGGGCGTCAGAGGCGGCATAAGCCTTATGGCAAAAATTTACGGCGGAAACTTTAACGTTATGCTCATTCCTTACGGATTTATTGCGGGCGTAATTATGACGGTTTTGCCGATGTTTGCAGGTTTCTTCTTTGCAAAATACGTACTGAAACTGCCGCTGTTCAACAACCTCGGCTCCATCACCGGAGGCATGACTTCCACTCCTGCGCTCGGAACCTTGGTTCAGGTGTCGGGAACCGACGACGTTGCAGGCGCGTATGCGGCAACCTATCCTATAGCTCTCATTCTGATCGTTGTTGCCTCCAACCTTATGGTATCGTTTATCTGATAACTTCATTAAAACAAAAAGCGGCCCGCACAGAGGCCGCTTTTCAAATAATTCGTTTCAAACAAAAAACCGTCCCGATTCGGGACGGTTTGATTTTCGTTCGGTTTAGCCGAGAAGAGGAAGCAGGTTCTTAACGAGGAAGTAGCAAGCCGCTGCCGCTGCCGCAAACAAGCCGATGGCGAGCGCGATTCTGCCGCCCTTGCCGCCTTTTTTGGCTTTCTTAGGTTTTTCGACCTTTTCGCCTTCTTTGATAACGACCTGAGGTTCAGGGATAGGTTCGGCCTCGACGACTGCCGGAGCTTCTTCGACGTATTCGGTTTCAGGAACTTCCTCGACGTATTCTTCCGCAGGAGTTTCTTCATAGTAAACCTCTTCCACCGGTTCTTCGGCGAAATAATCTTCGGTTTCGACGGTCGGTTCTGCCGGAGCTTCGGCGTCAAGTTTGTCGTCGGATCTGAGCATTTCAACCATTATGGAGGTTGCGTTAGGGTTGACGACGGAGCCGTCTGCGTTGAACTTTCCTGCCTGATCGAGAACCGACTTGAAATCTTTCAGCCAGTTTTTGACTTCGCCCGCCGCTACTTTCGGTTCGAAACCTTGGTCAACGATGGTGTAATATTTGTTTTTAGCCTTGGTTTTGACTCTGTTGATAAGAGCAACCATGTTGGCTGTTTTAGGTACGTCGGCAAAAACGGTGTCGATATAAGTGTTCAGTTGATTGTCGATTTTAGCGCGCATTTCCATAATTCTACCTCTAAAAATACTTATATTATTAACATTATACAATATTTCTATGAGCAAAGTCAAAATATTTTGCCGACAATTTTACTAAATTATCGACCCTTTGTTCACTTTTTTTAATTATTTTCAATAATTTTCGATTAGGCTTCAAAAATGATTGACATGCGGCAACGGTTGTGATACTTTATATATATAAACAGGTTATATATGTCTGTACCATAATATAAAAGGGAGCAAGCATGGCAATTTCAACCGACGTCTTAAGAGGGCATACGGACACGGTCATTTTGAATATTTTGCGGCAAGGCGACAGCTACGGCTACGAGATAACCAAAAAAATTCTCGAAGCGTCCGAAGGCCGAATCGAACTTACCGAAGCCACCATCTACATCGCGTTCAGGCGTATGGAGCAGGCGGGGCTTATCGCAAGCTACTGGGGCGACGGCGTGGGCGGAGCAAGGCGCAGATACTACAGCATCACGCAAAAGGGCCTTGCGACCTACAAGGAACACGTTGCCGAATGGCAGGAAGTCAACACTATATTAAATTCGCTGATCACCGGCGACTTAACTTAAAAAGCAGGAGGACAACTTAATATGATCAAACGGTTTAGATCTTTCATCGACAGAGAATTTGCCGGATATCCGGAGAGCAAACAGCTTTCCGATCTCAAAGAAGAACTCGTTTCCGTTTTGATGGACAAATATAACGACGGTCTGGAAAACGGAATGAACGAACTGGATTCCTATTCCAAAGCCATCGAATCTATGAGCGACCTCAGGGCGCAATATAAGGACGAAATGGACGCCTTGCACTTCACCAAGGACGAAGTGGTGGCAAAAACCATAAACACCTTCATCGTCAGCATATTGTATTTCCTCGGACTTACCATCGTCTTTTTGGCGCTTCAGTTCACGATCGGCAAAAAAGGCGAACCGGCTTGGCTGGTGTGGCCGCTCGGCGCAATGATTTACGTCGTCAGCCTGTTCGTTATGCTCAACCAAAACGGCAAACTTTCAAAGAGCAAACTTTTGAAACGCGGTTCCATTTACGGCATCGGCATGGCGCTTGCAACGCTTCTGTATATGGTGATGCTGTTCGGACACAAGGTTTTCCCTTCGATGCCTAATCTGGCGCATCCGGGCTGGTTGATCTTCCCGTTCGCAGTCAGCTGCTGCCTCATTTTGTCCGCGCTTCTTGTTGAGCACAAAAAAGCCTTCAAAATCGTTTTGCTTGCGATTGCCGCAGTGCTTCTGGTGGCCTTCTTACAACTGTTTTTGATGTTCGTTTTGCACATTCCGAACAGCTGGCTTGTGTACCTCGTTGCTGTGTTTGCGGCGTTTGTTGCCCTCAGCATTAAGGTTATGGAAAAACCTAAAAGCGACCTCAAAAAACGCAAAAACGAAAAAGAATAATTCTATCCGAAAAACCCGCCACTGGCGGGGTTTTTTTTTTTTTTTTTTTGTTTTTCTGGCGGGTTTTTTCATTTGGATTTTCAGTTTTCGAGATCTTTTTTGGTGAAGGTGGTGTAAAGCGTTTTCGGAAGCTCTGTTTTGGTAACTTTCAGAAATTCGGCGATTTCGTCTTTTTTGACGTTTGCCTTGACGACGCCGAGCTTTTCGGGGATTTTCGAGTTTACGTCGTTAAAAATCAAAAACACTTCGTTTGTGTCGAGGTTGTGTTTGATTTCCGTAAAGTTTTTGTTCTCGAAGTACATTGAGAAAAACCCGTAGCAGACGTAGAACCTGTCGTTTTTGAAATGATATTCGCAGCCGAATATGAGAGAAAGCGAAGCGGCGCACACCGCAAGGCACGAAATCATCGCCGAAACGGAAATGCTTATCGAAGTGTTTCTGAGGCTTCCAACCTCCAGAACCACCAAAAAGTCGAACACGGCGCCGGCAATCGTCAGCACTGCAACCAGCCATAAAAGAGCGTAAATCGTTTTAGTAAAATTCATTTTAAATTTTTTCATAATCTCACCTAAAAATATTTTAGCACAAATGTTGCAAAAAACCAACAAAAACCGCAAAAAAACTTTGAAGGACGAAAAATTTGTGTTATAATTAGTTCGGAGACGTATTATGCAATTTTCACCGCTTAAAATATCCGACAAACGCATTGTGGATGCCTACTTGAAAAAGTGGGGAGGTTTCGGCACGGATTATGCGTTTGCAAGCTGGTTCAGTTGGTACGATTTTTCGAAGATGAGCTTCGCCGAAGCGGACGACGTTTTGTATATCCGCGGTGAAATAAGGGGCGAAAAAGTTTTTCTGTCGCCGCTATGCAAGGATGAAAAATATCCGTTTGCGGTTTCCGTTTTGCGCGGCGTCGCAAAAGAAGAAAATTTGCCGCTCAAAATCGTTTTTGCAGCAAAAAACCAGATTGAAGTGCTAAATAACGCTGTTAAAGTGCCAAACGGCGCGGTTACGCTTGAAGGTGAGCGAATAATTGCCGAGAAAAACGATTTGCTCGTTTCTTCAAATCGCGACAACAGCGAGTACGTCTATCTTGCCGAGAACCTCATAAATTTGTCGGGCAAGCATTACCACTCAAAACGCAATTTCGTCACCAGATTCAAAAAGCAGTACGCTTATTCTTTCGAAACCTACACGGACGAAATGTTTGACGACGCCGTCAGGCTCATAAATACGTGGGCGGCAGAAAAGTCCATCGACGACGAGGAAGAAATCGGCGCTTTCACCATGATGCTAAAACATCTTTCGGAGCTTTCGGGCTTTGCCGACGTTTTGAAAATCGACGGGAAAATCGCAGGCATAGCCGTGGGCGACATTTCCGCAAACGGCGTGGGCGAAGTGTTTTTCGAAAAGGGCGACACCGAGTTCGACGGCATTTATGCCGCCATAAATCAAATGTTTGCCGAAAAGCATTTTTCGGGAGTAAAATACGTAAACCGGCAGGAGGATATGGGGATATCCGGCCTCCGCACGGCCAAACTCAGTTATAAGCCGGAATTTTTGGTGGACAAGTTCACCATAACCGAAAGCGCGTTTTCGCAGCTTGAGGATTTGTACGGCAAGTCGTTTCCCGAGGATTCCGAAGAATTTCGGAGCTTCTACTTTTCAAACAAATTGCCTTCCTCGGTCGTAACGGCTTATATATCGGACGGGACGATAGTTTCCGCGCTCTACGATTTTTGGAAAGGGCTTGTTGCGGGCAGCGCTTACGTCCCGACGGCGTTTGTTACCGCCGCGGCAACGCTGCCGGAAAAACGAGGGCAGGGGCTTATTTCGGAGCCTATAAAAAGGCTCTTTACAGAGTGCTTTCCGATGAGGCAGCCCCTCATTATTCTTCAGCCGTTCAAGCGCGGGTTTTATAAAAAATTCGGTTTTGCGCCGCTTACGTTCGAAGGGAAGTACACCGTAAAATCCAAAAACGCCAAAAATCCGCTTACGGCAAAAGAAAGCGGGAGCGCCGCCGAAATCAAAAGAGCCTACGATGCGTTTTGCGCTTCGTTTGCGTTTTTCGTAAACAGAACGGAATGGGATTTCGAAAGGCGACTTGAGGAGCTTTTTTCGGAAAGCGGCAAAGCGTACGTCGTTTACGACCATGAAAGACCTTTGGGCTACTATTTTCTGATAGAAAACCAAGTGGCGGAAATGGCGCTTATGAGAAAGCAGGCGAATAGGGTTTACGAACTGGACGGAAAGCAAGCCGTTTTTGCAGGCGGCAGGTTTTCGGGCGCGGAAGCGAGAATCGTCGATATTTATCGTTTCGTCGAGCGTATGCGCTTTGAAAAAGATTTCGTTTTGAGGTTTAGGCTTCGTGACGATTTGGTGAAAATTAACGACGGAGTTTTCAAATTGACTGCAACGGGCGGCGTCGGAAAACTGGAAACCTGCGACGTTTACGACGAGGATTTCACGATTGATAGTTTTTTGACCTACGTATTTACGTCCGGGAAAGTCGTTTCGGGCAAAGGCTTCGTCGTTGACAGATATTGACACAAAAACCGTGCGCCCCTCATAATATAGAACTGCTTTGGAGGCAGTTTATTATGGGGCTTATCGTTGCGACGGACTTGTCCGCAATCAGACGAAACGTCGAAAAAATCAAGGCCGAAACGGGGAAATCAGTTATGCTTATGGTCAAGTGCGACGCATACGGAAGGGGTATGGAAGCGGTTTCCGAATACGCCGAAAGTTTTGTGGAAGCCTTTGGTGTGGCCACGGCAACAGAAGGGGCAAAGCTTCGCGCTTGCGGCATAAAAAAACCGATTCTGGTGACTATGTTCGAAGACGCCGACTCGGCTACGGCGGTTAAATCCGGTCTGGACGTCGGCATATATTCGCCTCGTCAGGCGTATGCGCTTGAGGTCGCCGCAAAAAAAGCGCATAAAAGCGTGAACGCGCATATTGCGGTGAACACCGGTATGAACCGCTTGGGGGTGTCTGACGAAAAGGAGCTTGAAGAGCTGTTTTCCGCCTTAAGTCAAACGCCAAGACTTACGGTGAAAGGCGTTTACACGCATTTTTACGGCACGGACGAGGGTAGCATAAGTTTGCAGAACACGCGCTTTAAGCCGTTTGAAGAAGCGGTTAAAAGTCGTTTCGGCGAAGTTGTTGTGCACACGCAAAACAGCGGCGCGATATTTTCGGATACTTCGGGGAGCCTCGTTCGGGTGGGGCTTGCCGCATACGGCGACGCGGAAGGCTTTGTCCCGTCGATGAGTGTGTACGGAAGAATAATAGCCGTAAATCACGTTATGGCGGGGGACGCCGTAGGCTACGGAAGGGACTTCGTTATTTTATCCGACAGCGACGTTGCAGTCGTGTCGGGAGGTTACGGCGACGGCGTCGGCTTTAAGCAGAAATACGTTTTGGTGAACGGGAAAAAAGCGAAAGTCGTTTGCAACCCGTGTATGGACGTTTTTATGATCGACGTAACGAAAGCTTCGGCCGAAATCGGCGATTTGGTTACGATTGTCGGACGAAGCGGCAAGGAAGAAATCACGCTTTCGGACGTTGCGAAATGGTCGGGTACTTCGCCGTATGCCGCCGCAACGGCGTTCGGAGGACGAATAGACAGGATATATTTCACATGAGAGTTATTTCAGGAAAATTCAGAGGCAGAAAGCTGGTTTGTCCGGAGGGGCTGGACGTCAGACCGACAACCGACAGAGTGAAGGAAAATCTTTTCAATCTGTTGCAATTTCGCATTCAGGACAGCGTCGTGCTGGACCTGTTTTCAGGAAGCGGCGCGCTCGGCATCGAAGCAATCAGCCGCGGGGCAAAAGAGGTGTGGTTTGCCGATCAGAGCGTAAAAAGCATAGCGTACTTAAAGGAGAACCTCAGAAACGCCGAGTTCGAGGGCGGAATTCTTACTGCCGATTTCAGGGCGGCGTTGGAGCGGCTTTCGGGGAAAAAATTCGATTTGATTTTTTTGGATCCGCCGTATTCGAAGGGACTTGCCGAAAAAGCTATCGAAATCTTAGTGAAAAACGACATGTTGTCTAGTGGCGGCGTGATGGTTTACGAGCACCTTGCCGCAGAGCCGTACGCGCCTATCTCGGGCATTGAAATATACGACTCCAGAAAATACGGGCAAACCGAACTTACACTTTTGAGAAAAGCATGAAAACGGCAGTTTTTACGGGGACCTTCGACCCGTTCACCGAAGGACATCTGGACGTCGCGCGCCGCGCGGCAAAAATATTTGACAAGCTTTACGTCGTGGTTTTTATCAATCACGACAAAACGCCGATGTTTTCCGTAGGCGAACGCATGGAAAAAATCAGGCAAATGACGAAAGATATTGACAACGTGGAAGTTTCAAGCTACAATAAGTATGTGGTTGAGTTTTGCGCCGAATTCAAAGTGGACTACATCGTTCGCGGAATCAGAAGTGACAGCGACTACGTTTACGAGAGCGAAATGGCCGCGTACAATTTTTCGCACGGCGGCTACGAAACCGTTTATTTCGCGGCGCCCGACAAACTCAAAGAAGTTTCTTCGACGAAAGAACGACAAAAAATCGCAAAATGCGACACAAAAGATTGATTTATTGACACACGGGAGGACTATGTATGGAAAATATCGAAATGCTTATAGCGGATCTTGAAAACTTAATTTCTTCGGGCAAAAAGGCGCCGTTTTCGGCAAACGACGTCGTTTTGAACAGAAACTACGCTTTGGAAATGGTTGACCGAATCAAACAGAGTCTGCCTGAAATCATAAAAGAAGCGCAATATATCAAGCAGGAAAACGAACGCATAAAAGCGGACGCCATCAGTTATGCGCAAAAGACCGTTCAGCAAGCGGAAAAGAGGGCGGAAGAACTTTTGGATCAGAACGAAATTATCGCCCGCGCCCAGGAAGAAGCAGAGAATATCCGCCAAAACGCTTTGGAATATAAGAACAAAGTGGAATTTGAAGTGAAAATCAAAATCGATCAACTTCTTAAGGAAAGCGAAGTTACCATAACCGACGCGCTGATGCTCATACGCTCCAACCGCGAGGAGCTTCGAAACGCCGCTCAAAAACCGCAGAATTATTCGGATGCGGCGCCAAAGAACAACTAAATTCCGAAAAACAAATAACCCGCGGCAAAGCCTATCAAAAAGCCTATTAAGCCTTGCGTGGTTTTCGAAAGCAGGTAGAAGCCTGCTTTTATTTTGCATTTTGACAAAAAAGTTATGGATTGCAGAGTAACCGAAAGGCCGCCGAAGGAAACCGCGAAGCTTGCGAGCGCAATTTTCAGGGGCAGAGTAGCCGCTGTTTTTTCTATTTCCAGACAGCCTCTCGTCATTTCCACGGCAGAGATTACGACGGATCTGAATATCCCCGCCGCGGTTTCGGAAATAAGGCCGAACGGCGCGGATAAAGCGTCCAGAATTTTCAGGTTCGAAAGCGCGTCCGCGGCCATGCCCATAAGCGCTACGTAGCCGCCAACCGTCAAAACGGACAGAACTGCCGAATTTATGCTTTCGGAAAGCACGTTGTCGGGTGATTTTGCGGCTTTTTGGGAGTGCGGTTTTTCCGCCGCGCGTTTTCCGCGATAAACGAGGCCGTTAAGAAGCGCCGACAAGACGTGCGCCGCCAAAATTACGTAGCCGATTCGCTTGTCGCCAAATAATCCCGCGCCCACCGTTCCGACTATGAAAATCGGCCCTCCCGTGGACGTGAAAGCGGAAATTTTTTTACATTCGTCCGTGTCAAGAAGTCTGTTTTCATAAAAATCCGCAAGCATTCTCGCGCCGACGGGGTAGCCTGAAAGCAAGCTCATGACGAACACGTAGGAAGAGGTTTTGTCGGTGCGGTAAATTTTTGAAAACGGCTTGCCCAAAACCGCCGAAAAGTCGTCGCCGAAGCCTGAAAGCGTCAGAATTTTTCCGTAAAAAAAGAACGGAAACATGCCCGGCAGCACGCTCACGGCAAAGAGAATCAGTCCGTTAAAAACCGATTTGGTGTAGACCTCGGGTTCGATGAGAAGAAGGGTAATCATGCCGAGGGCAAAAGCATAGACGACGATTTTTTTTGTTCGCATACGAAATGTTATTCAAAAAAAATCCGAAATATAATAAAACCGCGCTTACCTTAAGCGCGGTTTTTCGTTTTAAGGATAAACGACGTTTCTGACTTCCTCCGAAAAGCGGTCCAGCCTGAAGCTTTCCGCTTGGACTTCGTCCAACGTCTCGGCGTCTTTAAGTTTGACGATGCCTTTTTCGCCGGTTGCGGCAAGCGCTTTGAGGATGTCGGCGTCGGCTTCCAAAAAGTTGAAATAGGGCTTTGCCTCCGTAAGCCTTTGGAGCGCGGCTTTGTCGATTTTAAGAAGGGAATAAAGCAAAATGCGTTTGATTTTTGCCATGGTGTAGCGCTTGGTTTTGACGTTTTCCACCAGCGATTCGTAGGACGACGAGGCGGTAAGCGCGGATTTCAGGCGGTTTTCAAGCCCCTCCGAAACCTCGGGCAGAGCCTCCAGTTCGGCTTTGGACTTGGCGTTCAGGTCGTAGAGAACGAGGGCCGACAGATTGCGATTTGATAAAGAAGACGGAAGAGTGTCCGAAACGTATTTCGGCAGGTACTTTTCGGCCTTTTCCACGTCGCCCGAAAACAGAGCGGATCTTATGGCCGTGGCCGAAGCGTAAGCGCCTTCCAGATTCGTCGAATTATAGTCGTTTTGACGTTTTACGGTGTGAAAAGCGATGTCTAAACCGAGTTTTTTGGCGGCTTTGACGTATTCTACGGCAAGAATGTTGTTTGGCTTCGAGAGCACTTTTGCCGTTTCTTCGTCAACCGAGGTGAGCGCCTTGTGCCGTGAAAGAGGGTAGCTGTCGCCTGCGGCAAGCCGCTCTTTCAGAACCTTGGCGAAAAGCTCGTTTCCTTCCTCCGAAAACTCTGCCGCGCGTCTAATTTTTTTAACGTCGCCGCACTCCGAGCCGAACGACAAAGTAACTTCGTTATTCTTTGAAAAGGCCGATACGATTTTCATTGCGCCGAGAGAAAACTTTTCGGCGTTGTTCAAAGCGTAACACGTCGGGAGCTCCAGAACGGCGTCTGCGCCCGCAATCTTCGCCCATGCGGCGCGGGTTCTTTTTCCGCACACGGCAAAATCTCCGCGTTCGGTTACGCTGCCGCTCATTATGACGGCAAGCTTGTCGGCGTTCGTTTGCTCCTTTGCCGCCCGAAGCTGAAAAAGGTGGCCCGTGTGGAACGGATTGTATTCGGCGATAACGAAGGTGATTTTCATCTTTCTCCAAAATTTTCCGGAAGTTTCGGGTTTGTCCCCGAATTCGGTTGCAATTTTTTTAGATTATATTATAATTATAATGTGTTTTGCATTTTAAGGCAAACAAATTCATTTCGGAAAATACATTTTTGGAGCTAAATATGAGTAAATTTTTGGACAACCTGTTTCAAAGAGCAACCGAAGCGCACAAAACCATCGCGCTTGCCGAAGGTTTTGACAAAAGAGCCGTCAAAGCGGCTGAAATTCTGACGCAAAAAGGCATCTGCAAGGTGGTTTTGTACGGAGATAAAGCCGAAATTTCGGCGGCAAATCCGGACGTAAACCTCGAAGGCGTTGAAGTTATCAATCCTGCGGCCAGCGAAAAAATTCCTGCTTACGCACAAAAGCTTTTCGAACTTCGTCAGGCAAAAGGCATGACTTTGGAACAAGCCACGGCTTTGGTTTCCGGAAATAATCTTTACTACGGCGCAATCGCCCTCAAGCTCGGCGATATCGACGGTATGGTCGCAGGCGCAACCTATTCCAGCGCCGACGTTTTAAGGAGCGCGCTTCAGGTCATAAAAGCAAAACCGGGCATCAAATCGGTTTCCAGTTGCTTCATTCTGGCGCTTAAGGACGGATTTGAATATTCCGACGGCGACGCAATGGTGTTTGCGGACTGCGCGGTTATCCCCGAACCGGACGAAAATCAGCTGGCAGACATAGCTCTCGCCGCGGCCGACAGCGCAAAATCCATTTGCTGCATGGAACCGAGAGTCGCAATGCTTTCCTTCAGCACCAAGGGCAGCGCCAAACACGACAGAGTCACCAAGGTTCAGAACGCCACGGCCATCGCAAAGGCCGCTCGTCCGGAACTGCAAATAGACGGCGAAATGCAGCTTGACGCGGCAATCGTTCCGTCGGTAGGCAAACAGAAAGCTCCGGGCAGCACCGTTGCAGGCAACGCAAACGTTTTGGTTTTCCCTAACCTCGAAGCAGGCAACATCGGCTATAAAATCGCTCAACGCTTCGGCGGACACATGGCAATCGGTCCGGTTATGCAAGGCCTTGCAAAACCTATAAACGATTTGTCCAGAGGCTGCGTGGCAGAAGACATCGTCGCCACCGCCGCAATCACCGCACTTCAGGCTACGGAAGGTTAAAAATATGAAAGTTCTGGTTATAAACGCCGGCAGCAGCAGCCTTAAATATCAAATCATCGACATGCAAAACGAGGAAGTTCTGGCAAAGGGAATTTGCGAACGCATCACTTTCCCGGGATCCGTCCTCACGCAAAAAACCGCCGACGGCAGAAAATCGGTCATAAAAGAGGACATGCCTACGCACAAAGAGGCGTTGGAGCTGGTTCTTAAAGCTTTGGTCGATCCGAAAAACGGCGCAATCAAGGACATAAAAGAGATTTCCGCAGTGGGCCACAGAGTGCTTCACAGCGGCGAAGACTTCAAATCGAGCGTTCTCGTTACGGACGAAGTTATCGAAATCTGCAAAAAGAACATCGACCTCGGGCCCCTGCACATGCCGGGCAACATCGGTTGCGTGGAAAGCTGCAGGGAAGTTTTGGGAAAAGACGTGCCGATGGCTTTGGTTTTCGACACCACTTTCCACTCCACCATGCCGCCGAAAGCTTATCTTTACGGTATTCCGTACGAAGATTACGAGGCGTTCAAGGTCAGAAAATACGGTTTCCACGGTACTTCCCACAAGTATATTTCCGGCGAAATTCAAAAATGGCTCGGCACAGACAAATTCAAAGCAATCATCTGTCACCTCGGCAACGGCAGCAGTTTGTCGGCCGTTAAAGACGGCGTATGCGTCGACACCACCATGGGCTTCACGCCGCTCGAAGGCGTTATGATGGGCACCAGAAGCGGCGACATCGACCCGGCTGCGGTCGAATTTTTGGCCAACAAAAAGGGTATGACTCTTTCCGAAACCGTGCATTACCTCAACAAAAAGAGCGGTATGTTCGGAATAAGCGGCTTCTCCAGCGATTGCAGGGACCTCACCTCGGCCGCGGAAGAAGGCAACGAAAGGGCAAAGCTTGCGCTGGATATGACGGCTTACAGAATCAAAAAATACGTCGGAGCATTCGCTGCGGTTCTTGGCGGCGCGGACGCGATCGTTTTCACCGGAGGCATCGGCGAACACAGCTCTCTTATCAGGCGCGAAGTGCTCGAAGGTCTGGAATATATGGGCGTCGAAGTCGATTTCGACAAAAACGAAAATCCTGACGACGAAAACGTGTCCGTCATCTCCAAACCTTGCTCCAAAGTCAAGGTTGCAATCATTCCGACCAACGAGGAACTGGTTATTGCTCGCGAAACAAAGTTTTTGAGCGAAAACAGATAGGCTAAATTGCAAAATTCGACGTTATTTAGTTGACAAAAAAAATAATAATTTATATAATACAACTTGCCGTTTTGTGGAGGGCTATATGAAAATCGAATTTTCAAAAGCAATTGAAGGGGAGTTTTACGACATTTCGGGCGAAGTTAAACCGGACGATTCGCTCCTCGACGGACGGCCACAGGCAAAATTTACGGGCAATCTGAAGGCGAAAGGCTGGTACGTCGTCACCGACGACAACGTGGCCGTGAAGCTTAAAGTTGAAGTTCCGGCGAAGTTTTTGTGCGACCGCTGCGGCGACGAAACCGAAAAGGTTCTGACCGCCGACGTGTCGGAAACGTTTTTCAAAAATCCGCCGTCCGACGACTGCTACACTTACTCGAACTTCCGGATCGATTTGGATCCCGTTATCGAGGAAAGAGTGGTGCTTTCGGTTCCGACGCAAATTTTGTGCAAAGAAAATTGCAAAGGGCTTTGCCCTAAGTGCGGCAAACGTTTAGAGGACGGACCGTGCAACTGCGAAACCATTCGGCCTGACGGCGATAAGAAAAATCCGTTTGCCGATTTATTAGATTTAATTTAACTTCGGGAGGTAACATAAAATGGCAGTACCAAAAAGGAAAGTTTCCAAGGCAAGAAGAAACAGCAGAGCAGCTCAAACTTACAAACTGACCGCTCCGAACCTCGTTGAATGCCCGCAATGCCACGAACTCAAATTGAGCCACATAGTATGCCCTAAATGCGGTTATTATGACGGCGAACAAGTTGTTGCAAAGAAGGACAAAGAATAGTATTCGGATTTTATGGAGGCAGGCGAATCGTCTGCCTCATTTAAGGAATAATTTTTAGGAGAAAAAATGAAAATAATCGTAGACGCTTACGGCGGCGACAACGCTCCGAACGAAATCGTGGAAGGCGCGCTTCTCGCTCTCGAAAAGGATAAGGATCTCGAAATCGTTCTTGCCGGCAAAGAGGATGAACTGAGTTCTATTTTGCAGGGAAGGACGGATAGGGTTTCCGTTCTCGCGGCGGAAGAAGTCATAACCAACCACGACGTGCCGACCGTTGCTGTCAGAGCAAAGAAAAACAGCAGCATGGTCAAGGCTTGCTACGAGCTTAAGAACAATCCGGACGTAAAGGGACTTGTTTCCGCGGGAAGCACGGGCGCTTTGCTGACCGGCGCGTATCTTATCGTGGGAAGGATCGGAGGTATTCAAAAGCCTGCGCTCGCAACCGTTCTGCCGCATCTCGACAGAAAGGGCGTCGTTCTTTGCGACTGCGGCGCAAACGCCGAATGCAGACCGGTGCATCTCGAACAGTTTGCCGTTATGGGCAGCGCGTTTTGTTCGGCAATGCTGGGGATAAAAAATCCTAAATTGGGGCTTCTGAACAACGGCGCGGAGGAGTGCAAGGGCGACGAAGTCCACAAGGAAGCCTATGCGTTTATGAGCAAAAGCAACACCTTCAACTTCTGCGGAAACGTCGAAGGACGCGACATTCTGTCCGGCGAAGCGGACGTGGTGGTGGCCGACGGTTTCAGCGGCAACGTTGCCTTAAAATCCATTGAAGGCACCGCTTTGGGCGTTTTCAAGCTTATCAAAAAAGGTATGCAGGAAGGAGGCTTCAAGGCAAAAATCGGCGCGCTTTTGTTCAAGCCGGTTTTAAGACATATCAAACATAAGCTCGACTACAGCGAAGTGGGCGGCGCATGCTTTTTGGGCGTAAACAAAGTTGTTGTAAAAGCGCACGGTTCCTCCGACAGAGTGGCGATTTGTTCGGCAGTGTTGCAGGCCAAAAATCTTGCCGAAGCGGGGATTATCGAAAAAATTAAATCTGATTTGGACAAAATAAAGGAATAGTATGGGCGGCATAGAAAGCATCATCGGATATAAATTCAAAAATACGTCCCTTCTCGAAACTGCGCTTACGCATCGTTCGGTGAAGGGGAAAATTTCCAATCAAAATTTGGAATTTTTGGGCGACAGCATTTTGGGATTTATCATCGCTGAAGTTATCTTCCGCCGCAATCCCGATTTTGACGAAGGCGCGATGACGGGAATGAGAAAAAATCTCGTTTCTCAAAAACCGCTTGCCGACGCCGTTTCCGCATTCGGACTTGAAAAGTATCTGCGCCTCGGGAAAAACGAACACGACCACAACGTGCAGAAAACCGACAAAACCAAATGCGACCTCTACGAAGCTCTGCTTGCCGCAATCTACCTTGACGGCGGAATGGACGAAGCAAGGGCGTTCGTCAAAAAAACCTTGGGCAATTTGCTTGAGAAGCTGGAATCGGAGGACGAAAGAGATCTTTCGGACTACAAGTCCAGGCTGAAGGAATTTGCCGACAAGCATCATCTTTTGTTGGAGTTCAGGCCTATGCCCGCATCGGACGAAAAGCTGTTTTCGTTCGTCGCGATACTTGAGGGCGACGAGATAGGCAAGGGCGTCGGAAAATCCAAAAAAGAAGCCCAGCAAAAAGCGGCCAGAGCGGCCCTCGAAAATCTCGATAAATGACAAAACAAGCACTTTATGCGGCGTAACTATGCGGTTACGCCGCTTTTTTGCCTCAAAAAGCCACAAAAAAACGCAAACAATTTTTGGCAAAAATCTGTTGAAATATCGTTAAATTTATGATATAATATATTTAATTTACTTTTATATTAGCGCGTGCGGGGCTTTTTTGCACCGCAAAAACTTGCGCCGATCGCAAAAAACGCTAAAATATAATCACGAAAACACGCGCTATTTTGCGCAGAGTACACAGGGAGAATCTAAGTGAACTTAAAAAAGGTCGTTCTTTACGGTTTCAAGTCGTTTGCCGACAAAACCACAATTCCGTTCGAGTACAATATGACGGCAATCGTCGGGCCTAACGGTTCCGGCAAAAGCAACGTTGCCGACGCCATAAGGTGGGTTTTGGGCGAAAAAAGCGCAAAACAGCTGAGAGGCAAAAATATGCAGGACGTCATATTTATGGGGACTGCCGCCAGAAAAAGTTTGAGCTTTTGCGAGGTCGAGCTTTATTTTGACAACACGAACCATATCTTTCCTATAGAATTTGATGAAGTGGTGATTTCCAGAAGGCTGGACAGAAGCGGCAACAGCGAATACTTCATCAACAAGGAAAAGATGCGCCTTAAGGACATCACCAACCTTCTGCACGACACCGGCGTCGGCACCGAAGGTTATACGCTTATCGGGCAGGACAAAGTTAAGGACATTATGTCCTCAAAGCCTGAGGACAGGCGTATCATTTTCGAGGATGCGGCAGGCGTTTCCAAATTCAAGGCGCAAAAGGCCGAAACGGTCAGAAAACTGGAAAGGTCCTCGGACAATCTGTCGCGTTGCAACGACCTTATAAACGAAATAGAAAACCGCTTGGGACCGCTCAAAAAGCAGGCCGAAGACGCAATGAAATATCGTGAGCTCACCACGGAATTGAAGTACAACGAGGTGAACTACTATATCTATCGTTTCGAAAACAACAAGAGCTTGGTGGACGGCATAAAGGACAAACTTGCCGCCATCATTCTCGACCTGAACAACGCGGAGCAGTCCGCCCAAAAAGCGCAGGACGACTACGACATGCTGACCGCGTCCATCGGCACTTTGGACGACAAGCTTGCCGACTGTAACCAAAGGCTCACAAGCTTAAAGGTTTCTGCGGAAAGGGCTTCGGGCACCGAGCAGCTTCACGAACAGCGTATTTTGCATTATACCGATGAGCTTAAGCGTTTGTCCGACGAAAAGGCTTCGCTTGAAAAGAGTATGGGCGAAAAAGCCGAGGCGCTTGCCGCTTCTTTGGCGGAAAAGGAACAAAAAACCGCGGAGCTTTCAAGGGTTTCGGCCACTCTCGAAGAGGATACTTTGAAGCTGCAACAGATACTTGCCAAAATTTCCGCCGACGAAACCAGCATCGAAGACAGCAACAGACGTATGGTTTCCGCGGCCGAAGAGCTGGCGGCGATTAAGGGCAATATGTCCGCTCTCGTCAAGGAAAAAGAACTTAACGAAAAACTTTTAGAGTCCAAAAATCAGAACCTTCTCGTCAAAAAGAACGCTTTGGACGCCGAATACACCGATCTTGCCATAAACGAGGCCAACCTCAAAAAGACCATGGACAAAGGCAAGGCGCTTGCCGACGAATACAACGAAAACGTCGGCGAATACAACGACAAAAAACACAGTCTCGAAACTTTGGCCGAGGATCTGGTGAAGCTCAGCAGTCGTATTTCGTCTTTGGAAACCAAGCATACGTTGCTCGTTAAAATGAAAGAGGACTACGACGGCTTCGGCCTCGCCGTTAAAAGGCTTATGCAGGACGCAAAAAGCGACCTCGACCTTCAGAGGCGAGTTTGTGGCGTCGTCGCCGAAATAATAAAGGCGCCGGTGGGCATGGAGCTTGCCGTCGAAACGGCTTTGGGAAACGCCGTGCAAAACGTCGTAACCAAAAACGAAGAGGACGCAAAGCACGTCATTTCCTATCTGCAAAACAAACGCTACGGGCAAATCACCTTCCTGCCTATGACCAGCTTCAAACCGAGGACTCTGGAACCGGAGTTCAGGTCGGCGCTCTCCGAAAGAGGGTGCTACGGCATAGCCTGCGACATCGTTAAGTACGACTCGAAGTTTGACGGCATCGTCAAAGGTCTTTTGGGCAAAACCGTGGTCGTGGATAACATGGACACCGCCGTCAGAATGGCCAAAAATTATCGCTACGGCTTCAAAATCGTCACGATGGACGGCAACCAGATTGCCACCAGCGGCGCGATAAGGGGAGGCAGCGCAAAATCCGAAGGAGGCATTTTCAGCAAAGAAAAAGAAATTGCCGAAGCAAAAGTTTCGTGGGATAAGGCGAAAAAGCAATACGAACAGCTTATCGTTATGCGCGCGGACTACGAAAGGGCAATGCACAAGGCCGACGACGAAACCGCAAGGCTCAAATCCGAAATGGAAGAGCTGAAAATTGCGGGCGGAGTTTTGAAGGAAAAAATCGCAAAAAGCAAGCAGAATATCGATTTTATGGAAGAAGAAGTGCATCTTATGGCTTCCGAAATCGAAACGCTTAAAAAAGGCGTAAAGGAAACCGCCGACAAGCTCGGCTCGGTGGACAAGCTCGAAGCGGAAATTTCTTCCCAAAAAATCATGAGCGGCGACCTGGCGGAAAAATCCAAGGCGCAGACTGACCTCAACAAAAAAGAGCGCGACGAGCTTAACAGCAAAGTCATTTCGCTTCGCGTAAGGATTGCGGAGCTTAAAACCGAGATAGAAAACGCCGAGGCCGATTCCTTCCGCTTAAAGCGCGAAAAAGACGTTTTGAACGAACAGATTCTGGACGACAAGGCGAAAATGCTTTCCTTGGAAAGCGAAGTGAACGCCGAAAGATTGCGCGCCAAAACCGCCGTCATGAGCCGGGAAGATCGAGAACAAATCGAAACTCTTTCTCAGTACATAACCGAACTTACCGATCAAAAACGCAATTCGCAATCGGAGCTTTCCAGGATAAACAGCCTGCGTATTCAGCTTGGCGACACCGTGAAGGATCTCGAAGTGCAGAGATATAAGCAAGAAGCCGCCTTGGAAAAAGCGGACAGCGACATCAAGTACCTCGAAGATCACGTCTGGCAGGAGTATTCGCTTACCTACCAGAACGCTTTGGAACTTAAGGACGAAAATTTCGACTTCGAGAAAGCAAATTCAAACATCAACAAATTAAAACGCGCCATCAATCAGCTCGGCGACGTCAACCAACTGGCAATAAGGGACTACGAGGAAAACGGCAAACGCTACGAAGAGCTTTGCGCCCAGCGCGACGACGTGCAGAACGCCGTTGACGATCTGAACAAAATTCTGAAGGATCTCACCGACGAAATGACAACGCGCTTCAACGACGCGTTCGTCAAAATCAACGAGAACTTCAAGGTTACGTTCAAAGAGCTTTTCGGCGGCGGCAACGCGGAACTTTTGCTTTTGGACAGCACCACCGGCGATCCTTTGGACGCAGGCGTGGACATCAAAATTCAACCGCCGGGCAAAAACACTCGTACGCTTTCGTTGTTCTCGGGCGGCGAACAGAGCCTCACCGCAATAGCGATTCTGTTTGCGATTCTGAAGCTTAAGGCGATGCCGTTCTGTCTGCTGGACGAAGTTGAGGCGGCTCTCGACGACAGCAACGTTACGCTGTTTGCCGAATACGTCAAAAAGCTGTCCAAGGACACGCAGTTCATCGTCATCACCCACCGTAAACCTACCATGGAGCTTGCCGACAGCTTATACGGCGTAACCATGGAAGAAATGGGCATTTCCAAAATTTTGTCCGTCAAGCTGGCAGACGCCTTGCTTACGGCAGAGGAGAAATAGAAAATGGGATTTTTTTCAAAAATCAAAGAAAGCCTCAAAAAAACGAAGGACGCCGTCGGCAAAAAGCTGTTTGCGGTGTTTTCCGGCAGAAAGCTGGACGATGAGTTTTACGACGATTTGCAGGACGCGCTTATATCCGCCGACTTCGGCGTCGTGGCAACCGACGAAATAATCGAGGAACTTAAAGATCGCGTTTACCGCAAAAAGGTTACCGACACCGACGGCGCCAAAAAGCTTTTGAAGCAGATTATGATCGAAAGCGTTGACTACGAAATTCCGCCGTACGAATATCCGCTGGTGATTTTGGTTGCCGGCGTGAACGGCGTCGGGAAAACCACCGCCATCGGCAAGCTTGCCAACAAATTCAAGAAGCAAGGCAAATCCGTTGTCGTTGCGGCGGCGGACACCTTCAGGGCGGCCGCAAGCGAACAGCTGGAAATATGGGCCGAGCGCGCGGACGTAAGGATTATCAAGCACGGCGAGGGCAGCGATCCCGCTTCCGTGGTTTACGACGCAGTGGCTTCGGCCAAGGCCAAAAAAACCGACGTCGTTTTGGTGGATACGGCAGGCAGATTGCACAACAAAAAGAACCTTATGGAAGAGCTCAAGAAAATTCACCGCGTGGTGGAGAGAGAATTTCCGGAAGCGGATTTCAGAAACTATATCGTGCTTGACGCTACAACCGGCCAAAACGCCGTACAGCAAGCGGAAGTTTTCGGAGAAGTCGTCGACGTTGACGGCATCATTCTGAATAAACTCGACGGCACGGCAAAGGGCGGAGTGGTGCTTGCCATCTCTGCGGAAATGGAAATCCCGGTCGTGTACGTCGGCGTGGGTGAAAAAATCGACGATTTGGAGGACTTTAACGCCGAAGAATTCGTCGACGGAATTTTGTAAAAAGAAAAGCCTTCCAAAATGGAAGGCTTTTTTCGTTAGCCGGCGAGGGTGTCGGCAAGTTTTTTGAGGTCGTCGTCGGGAGCGGCCTCTTCTTCGGGATCTATGCCGAGCCGCTTTTTAAGCGAAGATATGAGGTCGTACAGCTCCGTTTTTTCGGAGGACAGGCGTTCGGCCTCTTTTTTGAAGTGTTCCTCCGGCGCGGACGACGACGTAAGACGTATGCCGAACTCTTTTCCGAGCATTTTTTCGATGGAAAGAGCAGTGTCTACGGCCACCGCCTGCAAGTTCAGAACGTCCTTTTCAAAACCGTATTTCGCGGCCAGAGTTTCGTACGCGTCAATCCATTTCGCCTGAAAAAGCTTGAGCCGCTCTATTTCCAAAGCGTATTGAAGTTTGAGGTCGGTTTCCATTTCCGAAGCCTTTTCGGCCACCACGAGCATAACCTCGGCCACGTCTTTTTCGCGCTTTTTGTATTCGTCGAGGCTTGCGTTGAGGTCGGCTTCGTTTTTCAAAAGCGCGGTTATGCGCTCCCGCTGTTCGGCGAGAGCGTTTTCGTAATATGAAGTCTGTGAAGCAAGTTGCTGTTCGAATTTGCGGTTCTTTGCCGCGCCAAATAATTTTTTCATAGTATCACCCTTGAATATGCTAACATCTCAAGGGGCGGAAAAAACCGAAAAAAATGTCGAAATCAGTCTTTTATTGAAATATTGTCGATGAGGCGGTCCTTTATGGAAAAAGTTGCGACTTTAGGCTTCACGAAACCGAAATCGACGCCGTCGTCATAGACGTTGTAGGAGCCGTCGGGCAGCTTTTCGTAGCGGCAAAAGCTGCCGAAAAATTCAGGAAGGTACGGGGCTTTTCCTTTAAGCTCGGGGCCGAGGTATTTTTCCGCTGCAGAAAAGTCGCCTGCCCGCGTTGCCTCAAGGAGCAGAGAAGGAAGAGAGGCGAGGTCGTAGCCGCCTGCGTTTTCGTAGGAAAATTCTTCTTTTATCGGTCTGAAACCGGTTTCGGTGAAGGTGTAAAAAGATTTCCTGACGCGCCCCAAAAGGTCCTTAAACTTCGTCGTCTCCAAAAAGCCGTCGTCCGAAAAAGCGTATTCGTCGGCTTCGCCCTCGTACAGCAGTCTGAAAACTCCGTCGTAGGAACAAACCGCCATATAGTTTTTGTCGGTTTTTGCTTTTGCCACGCAAAGAAGTGCCGATTTCGACGGTTGAAACATAAGTTTAAGGTCGGTTAAATCCTTTTTTGGGGAAATAGTCTGGCTTTCGTCGCCCGAAGAAAGAACGATAAGAGGGCGATTTTTGCCGTATGCCGAAAAGTTTACGCGGTTATTTTTGAAGTTTGCGGAAACAAAATAGTCGGGTTTCCCGCCCGGGGAAGCCGGCTCCTTAAATCGGTAAGCGAGGGCGTAAGTGCCGTCGGAATAGGCGATGAGTTTTATTCTTCCGAGAACCGATGTTTCCTCCCCGAAATCTATAAGCCCGAAAACGGGATCGGTTTTGGGATCGTCGGAATAAACGGCCACAGAAACCGCGCCTTCCGGCACGGTCAGCTTTACGGTTTTCCCCGTTCCTTTGACGGCGGTCAAGCTATTTAAAACAAGCGTTTCGCCACTTTTCGGGCAAACGAAAATTTCGGGCATAAAAACTCCTTTGCCCGAAAAAAAACAGGCGGGCTACATTAGCCTATGCCTGTTTCGTTTTTTTTATAACTATTCGATTTCAATGTTCGTAAGTTTGAAGATCACGTCGTTCTCGACGATTTCTATAAGCGGAGAAGAAATCTTTTTGCCGTTTATCTCGATGGCGTCTGATGCGTAGTAGGCGTAGTACTTCTTGCCGGCAAGGTCGCTTCGGGAATAGACCACGGTTTTGCATTTTACGTCGGACTTAAACGGGACGGATATGGTGGCCGAGGAAGCGGTGGACACCGACAGTTTCACTGCCTGACCTTCTTTTGCTATAGGGACGTTTATCGTCCAGCTTGAAATCTGCGAGCCTGCGGCGCGGAACAGCGTGTAAAGTTCCGAGTTGTCGTAGTACGGCGAAGCAAGGCCGATTTCGACGGGGGTTACGCTGTCCAAGGTGGCGGAAGAGTCGGAGTAGAGATAGATTTTCGTTTTGGCTTTTTCGTTGTCGTAGACGATCGTCTGATACGACGTTACGCCGTCGGTCGTCTGTTCGCGGTAGCTTGCGATCGGGATAAGCTTTTGCTTGTCGGTCGCTTTGCCGAAGAGCAGCACTTCCACGAAAGAAAAATCGCCGAAGGAAAATCTGTTTATCTGAAGCTGATTGGTGACTTTGTCGAAATGCGCAAGGCCGACGTCCAGAGATTCGTTCTGCACGAGGCGAAGCTCGGTGGAGTAGCTGCCCGTTTCGGAGTTTCCGTTTTGCGTAACCTCGTAGGTGAACTTTTCGTAGGAGCCCCACACGACGTCCGATTCCATTGCGTGATTTGTGTTGTTGCAGCCGGCCAGAACGCCCGCAAGCGCCAGAATTACCAGCGCCAAAGCAAAAACTTTTTTCATATATGCCTCTTTTGGTGGATTATCTTAACGATAATGATTATAACAAATAACGTTTGCTTTCGCAAGAAAAATCGGACTAATTTTGAAAAATATAGTTTGCGGTGTAATTTTGCACCGCTCAGACCTTGCAAAAAGGGCGGCTTGGATGTTACAATAATAATATAAATAATTCTTATTTTTATTATTAACCGAGGTATTATGGCACTCAAACTTATCACCGGCGACACTTTCAAGGCCGAGTTCGACGGCGTTATGGCCGAGCTTAAACGCAATTATCTTGCCGACAGACGTGCAATGCACGTCGTTCTGGTCCCCGACAAATTTTCGCTTACCATGGAAAAAGAGGTTCTGGAAAGCCTGAATCTGGAAGGAAGCGCCAACGTGCAGGTTCTGTCGTTTTTGCGTTTTGCGGGCCGCGCGATGAAAAACAGCGTCAAAAATTGTCTGACGCCGCAGGGCGTGGTTATGCTGTTGCAAAAAGTGATAAACGACGTAGGAGATAGGCTTACGGTTTATAAGAACGCGTCGAAAACCCCGTCCTTTGCAAACGAAATGTACGCGTCGCTGACCTCGCTCAGAAACAGCGGCGTGACCGTGCAGGCATTAAGGGACGCTTTGCCGCGGATAAAATCGCAGGTGCTTGCCGAAAAAACACAGGACATGGCCATAATTTTGGAGGCGTATCTCGCCGAGCTTCAAAGCGGTTACGTCGACAGCACCACCAGACTTGAAAAATTTGCCGGGTTCATACCTTCGATGCCGAACGTCGAAAGGACCTATTTTTACGTTACCGACATCTACAAATTCACCGCGCCGGAATACGACGTTTTAGAGGCGCTGGCAAAAAGCTCGCCGGGGGTAACGGTGGGGCTTCCTCTCGGGTACGGAGAGAACAAAAGATTGTTCCCTTTCGGGGTTAAGGCTCGGATAGTTTCTATGTGCAAAAACGCGGGAATTTTGCTTAAAGAGGGGCGCGCGTCCGCTTGCATAAAACCGCAGTTTCAAAAAATCGTGGACAATTTGTATTCGTACAGGGGAGTGTTGCAGACGTCTGCGGGCGGAGCGATCGAGATTTCGTACGCCGACGACAATTTTTCGGAGTGCGAAGAAGCGGCGTCGAAAATTGCGGAGCTTATCAATTTTTCGGACTACCGCTATAAGGATATTGCCGTCGTGATTCCCGACGAAGGATATTTCGGTCCTGTCAAATCGGCGTTCGAGCGTTTCGGCATACCGCATTTTGTGGACGAAAGCACGGTGTTCACCGGTCTTTTGCCGATAAAATATTTGCTGTCCGTGTTGTCCTATTCGTCCACGCGACTGACGGACGACGCTTTGGAAATCGTCAAAAATCCGCTGTTTACGGAAGGCGAAGATCTGACCTTCGACGACGTGGACGCTTTTGAAAACTTCATTTTGCCGTTCGGAGCGGACAGAATGGTATTTCTTAAAGAATTTTCTGGCGACGAGGCGGCAGAAAAGGTCCGTCAGACGTTTTTGGAAAAAATGCCGAAATTCAAAAAAGCGGATACGGCCGAAAACTTCACCGAAAAAATCGAAAAGTTTTTGTCGGACGACAAATTTTTCCAAAAGGTATCAAGTTTTGCGGCCGAGGCTAAGGACGCGAAAATTCAAAAAAGCTTTTCGCAGACGGAAAGCAGGCTTTGCTCCGTTTTTGAGGAAATAAAACGCACGATAGGCAAATCGTTTATGGACTTTGACGACTATCTCCGCGTGCTTACGTCCACGCTTGAAAGCGTCAAAATCAGCCTTACGCCGCTTTATCTCGATTCGGTTTTCGTCGGCACTTCGCAAAAAAGCCGCTTCGAAGGCGTGAAAACCATGTTCGTTTTGGGTGCCACCGCTTCGGGTATGCCGGAGGGAGTGGGGAACACCGCCATAATATCCGCCGACGACGAAACCCTTCTTTCGGAAGCGGGAATCGAACTTTCGCCGACCAAAATGCAGCAAGCGTTGTCGAACATGTTTTATCTGGCCGAGCTTATAGTTCGGCCGACGGAAAAACTGATCGTAAGCTATCCTAAAACCGTTTTGGGCGCGGCCATGCAGCCGTCTACGCTTATCGATCAGCTGCTGTCGCTGTTTTCTGACCTTAAGGTTTCGGAACCGAGGTTCGGAACGATTTTTGAGAGAACCGAAATGTCCGACGAAGAAAAGGCCAGAGAATTCGGTCTCAAATTCGGCAGTCGAAAAAACGCCTATTATCACGTTCTCGGCGAGGCGAAGGAAGCGGCTGTTATAAAAGAGCATAAAAAACCGTATGAAGTGGCGTTTTCGCTTCTGACCGACGAAGAAAAAGCTGCCGTAAATCGCTATTTCGACAAGACTGACGAACCGAAAATAACAGACGGGTACGAGCTTTTCTTCAAAGATTTTTCAAAGGGCGGCTACGTAACTTCGGTAAGCCAGTTGGAAAAATACTTTGCCTGCCCGCTTCAGAACTATTTTGCCTACGGCCTGCGGTTGCAAAAACGCGTAACCGACGTCATTGAAAACAGCCTGACGGGAAGCTTCATTCACGAGGTTCTGGAAAAATATTTCACGCTTTTTGCCGAAGGCAAACTGGACAAAAAAACGGTTAAGGAAGACGAAATCCGAAAAATCGTTTCCGAAATTTCGGACGAGGTTTCGGGCGAAAAGGACTTTTTGGCCTTCACCATGCCGGGGAAACATAAAACGGGATTTACAAGGCTGAAAGGCGACTGCGTAAAAATCTGCATCGCCCTTACCGAAACCATAAAAAATTCGTCGTACAATCCGTACAAGCTCGAAGCCGCTTTCTGGAACGGCAGCACCGACAGGCAGGGCAACAAGCTTAAAAACGTCTATAAACCGCTGACGTTTACTGCCGACGGGCGCACGGTGAGTTTGAGAGGAAAAATCGACCGCATCGACGTGTTTGAAAACAATTTTTACGTCATCGACTACAAGAGCTACGGAAAGGACATAAGTTTTCAGGACGTATTTTTCGGCACGGCCATTCAGCTGGTGGCATATATGACCGCCATTGAAAAGGAGGAGAACAAAACTCCGACCGGCGTGTTCTATCTTCCTGTTACCGTGGGCTACAAGGCGCAGTCGCAGGCAGAGGAAAAACGTTTTCACGCAAACGGATTTTTCGACTGTTCTTACGAAAAGGCGGCGGAGATGGAAAACTCCCTGAGAAATTTGAAAGTCGGCCAAAAGATTTCGGGCAAATTTTTGAAAAATTCGTTCACGGCAAAGACGGTGAAGGATAATTCGGAGACGGCGGGCGAAATCGTTCGCGCCCTGAACGAAAAAACTGGACTTGACGAGGATTGCGAGCTTAAAATAACGGGCTCGGGAGCCGTGAAAGGCTCGGTTCTGAGCAGCATGGGCGACTACGTAACGAAGCTTGTGGAAAGGGCAATTTCGGAAATCGGCGGCGGCTACGTCGAGGCGAAGCCTACCCAAAAAGCCTGCGATTTTTGCGACTACAAAGATATTTGTCAAAAAACCGATTTGACGTACAGAAAGCACCCGAAAGTCGGTGCGGAGAACTTTGCCGCCGCAGTGGAGGAAGAAAATGAGTAAACCGAACTACACACCAAATCAACAAAAAGCATTGACGGCGCAGGGCAACGCCGCCGTTTCTGCGTCGGCGGGTTCGGGCAAAACCACGGTGATGATTGCAAAAATTTTGAGGGATCTCGAAACCACCGACATCGAAAACATTCTCATCCTCACCTACAACAATTCCATCGCCGCTGAAATGCGCGCGAAAATCATATCCGCGCTCTTCGAGGCAGTGAAGAACGCCGACGGCGAAGCCAAGCGTTCACGCTACGCCGCGCAAATCGACAAAATTCAGTTTGCCGACATAAGCACCATTCACGGGTTCTGCAACCGACTGGTGAAATCGAACTTTGAGGTTCTGGGCATCGATCCGGCCTACGACGTGGCCGAGGACGACGACGTTTCGCAAAAGGCGCTGAAGGAAGTTTTGGACGAGTACTATTCGTCTGACGACGAAGTGTTTCAAAAGATAACCGAATATTTGCTTGCAAAGCCGACGGACGATTATCTTGAGAAGGTTATTCTGAAAATTTATCGACAGTTGGAAATTCAGCCAAACCCCGAAAAAGCGCTTTCGCGCCTCAAAGAAATACACTCGGAGGCGTCTGCGGCGCCTGCGGAAAAGGTCGTTCTGAATTATTATAAGAACCTGTTTTCAGACCTTGCTTCGTTGCTTTCGGAAACGGGGAAGAGGGCGTCGGCTTTTGCTACGAACGACGCCGATCAAAAATACGTTGACGCCGTTAAGTCCGTTTTTGTCAAAGCCAAAAGTTTGGCGGAGGCAAAAAGCCTGTCGGAGCTTTCGTCTTTGGCCGAAAGCGTTGCGGGCGGGCTTTCGAATATGCCGTCAAAATACTCGGGCCCGTCGGAAATCAAGGAAGCGGCGAAAGCTTTCAAAAAAGCGGTTAT
>HF988638.1:105081-137124 GCA_000434675.1 Faecalibacterium sp. CAG:1138
GCGGTTCAGGAAGCGGCAAAAGAAATCACGCCGCAACAATTTAAGGACAAATACAACTATACGCCGGGCGACGAAAAAATCTTCGACAACGGCAGTCTTATCAAGCTGAAGCTTCTGGAAATCACCGAAAAATACGCCGAGCGTTTTTCCGAGCTCAAGCTCCGCGCAGGCAAGCTGGACTACGGTGATCTGGAACACTATGCCATAAAATTGCTCTCCGACGAAAACCGCCTCAAAGCCATAACCGACAAATACAAGCTGGTTTTCGTGGACGAATATCAGGACGTCAACGCCGCGCAGGAATACATCATCGACAAGGTGTCGTCAAAGGCGAGAGTGTTCACCGTGGGCGACGTCAAACAAAGCATCTACGGTTTCCGCTCGGCAAACCCCGAAATTTTTTCGGAAAGGTTGGCAAGATACGGCGAGGGCAACGGCGGAGAAGCGGTGTTTTTCAACGACAACTTCCGCTGTAACTACGAAATTCTGGACTTTGTAAACCGCATTTTCGACAAGGCCATGACCGAAAAAACCGGCGGCGTCGATTACGAAAACACGGCAAGGTTCGTAACCGAAACGGCGGCCGGCGAAAAGCTTCGTGCGGGCGGAACGGTGAAAGTTACGCTGTTTGAAAAACCTAAAGCGCAAAAGGAAGAATGGGACGGAAAAGGCGTTTTCAGCCTTGAAAACTACGTTCAGCCCGATACCGTCGACGTCAGCGCTGCAAAGGCCGAAGCAGAAGAAATCTGCAACAACATAAAGACGCTCGTCGGCAAAAGAATAGAGGGAGATCCGAACGGAAAAATCTGCGACTACGGCGACATTTCTGTTCTCGTCAGAAGCAGAGCGGCCGGCCGTGAAATTCTGGCAAGGATAAAAGAGCTCGGCTATCCCGTTCGCGCGGCGAAGTTCGAGGACGACGATTCGACGGCCGAACGCGACGAGCTTATAAATTTCATAAGAGTTTTGGACAACAAAAAGCAGGATATACCGCTTGCCGGATTTTTGCTGGGGTTTTTCGGCGGCTTCACCAAAAGCGAGCTTGCCGACGTCAAGCTTTTCGGCAAAAGCCAAAGCTTTTCGGAGAATATCGAACTTGCAAAAAACAGCGGCACGAAACTGGGCGAAAAGCTTAACGCGGCGTTTGAATTTTTGGAGGAAAATCGCCGTAACGCCGCTTCAACGGACCTGTTTGACTACTTAAACACCTTTATTTCGACATCTGGTTTCGAAGCTTACGTTCTGTCAAAGCCTGACGGCGCGGACAGACTGGCGGCGCTAAGAAAATTCGTTTACGGCTTAAAAGGGCAGACCTACGCCAAAAGCCCGCACGCCTTCGTAGGGTACTGGGATTCGAGGGAAGAGGAAGCGTCCTCCGACTCGGCGTTCTCGGACGACGGCAAGTGCATAGTGATGCAGAGCATGCACGGAAGCAAAGGACTGGAATATCCTATAGTTTTCGTTGCGAACCTGTCAACCTCGTACGTAAACGACCAGAAAGGCGCCGTCGGCATCGACGAAAAGCTCGGTTTGGCAGTGCAGGTGTTCGACGAAGAAACGCGAACGATAAGTCCGTCGCTTCTTTCCCGCGCAGTGGAACTTTCGAAACAGGAAAAACAGCGCAGTGAAGAAATGCGTTTGCTGTACGTTGCGCTGACGCGCGCAAAATATCGGCTTTACGTTTCGGGAAGCTGTTCGCAAAAGCAGGAAGCAAGGTATAAATCCATATATAAAGCAAACTCCATGCTCGACGTGCTGTTCTACGCGGCGTATCTGGACGAAAGCCTGTCCGCCGACATAGATTTCCGCCTCACGGAGCCCGTTATCAAAAACGCCGAAACACAACCTGTTGTGTCCTTCGGAAAGCCGGACACTATATATAATAAAATAATAGACGAAATTATAAACCATAAATATAAATACGAGGCGCAGACGAGGGCAGAGCAAAAATACAGCGTAACGGCCCTAAACGCCGAGGAAACCGACGAAACGGCCTCCACAACGTCGCTTTTCGACGACGGCGACAGAAGAACGGTGGGTATTGCCTATCACTCTGTTATGGAAAACGTCGATTTCAACCTTGCGTCCGAAGCGGAGGTAAGGCAAGCGATCGACAAAATGGCGGAGGAGGGGATACTGTCCGCGGCAGACGCCGCCGAAGTTAAGGAAGACGAAATTTTTGCGTGCATTCAAAATGCGGAGCTTCGGAAAATTCTGGGACTTGACGAAAAGTGCGAAACCACGCCGCAAATCTACACGGAGCTGCCGTTCACGCTGCTGGTGCCCGCAGACAAGGTGCTCGAAAACCCCGGCTACGGCGACAAGGTGCTGGTTCAGGGCGTTATTGACCTTCTGGTTATGGGCGACGAAATCGTCATCGTGGACTACAAAAACAGCCTTAAATCGCCCGAAAAACTGGCCGAAACGTACAAAAAGCAACTTTATCTGTATAAAATGGCGGTTGAAACCTCGTTTGGTGAAAAAGTCGACAAAATTGCGCTTTATTCCTTCCCGAAAAAGGCGCTCTACTACCTATAATTAAGCAGATTTTTTGTCAAAAAACGCTTGATATTTTCTAACTTACTTGCTATAATATCAGTGTACTATGTTTTAAGGAGACATCTTTATGGGTTTTTTAGTTGATTTGATCCCTTGGTTGGGCAAAAAATTCGGCATCGCGGCACTTGAGAAATTCTCTCTTTCCGATGACGTAACCAAGTTTATCTGCCTCGGCGCGCTGGCTTTGGTTGTCGTTTTGTTTATTTTGCACGTTGTCGGCAAAGGCGTCGGCAAAAAAGAAGGCAACGCAAAATATGCCGCGTCCGTCAGCAAATATTTGCAGGATAACGGCGAAGTGAACGAAGGCAATCTCGCTCCGTTCACCGACACTTGCTTCGGAGAAAAAGCTCCTGCCGCTTACAAAGAAGGCTGGGCCGCTTTTGTTGAATCCCGTTTCGGCTATCCGAGCGAATGCTTTGACAAAGCAAAATGCGTCAAACCTGTCAAAACCAAAAAATCCGTAAAAGCAAAAGGATTCCTGGCCGCAAGCGCAGTGCTGTTTGCCGTGGCAGCGGGCTTTGCAACGAGTTTTGCCAGAGCGGCAGTCGCTTTCGCTATTCCTGTGGTGGCTTTGGTCTGCTATTGGATCATTTGCGCAAAAGCCTTCAAACTCGACAAAAAATTGTCCGCAGAAGAAGAAGCGGCTTTCGACGCGTTGATGGAAGATCTCGACGCCAACGTCGCTTTGCAACAATACTTCGATTATCAACGCGACACTTCCGATTTGTCCGAACTTTCCGACGCTATCAACGAAATCGCCGATTTCGAAAACAACAAGCCTGACGTTCAACCTTCCCCTGTAGAGGAGACGGAAGAAGCTCCGGCAGAGGAAGAAGAAAATCTTTTCGCCGACGAAGAAGAAGCGGCCGCCGAACCGGTGGAAGAAGTCGAAGAAGTGGTTGAGGAAGCTCCGATCGAAGAAACCGTTGAAGAAGAAGCTCAGGAAGAAGAGGCTCCTGTTGAAGAAGAGAGCGCAGAAGAACCTGCCGAAGAAGAAGTAGCCGAACCGGCCGCGGAAGTCGAAGAAGTTGCCGAGGAAGCTCCGGTTGAAGAGACCGTTGAAGAACAAGTGGTCGAGGAAGCTCCGGCAGACGAAGTGAAAGAAGAAGCAGCAGAAGAAGTGGCGGAGGAAGCTCCGGCTCCTACCCCTGAAGAAATCAAAAACGCTCAGATCTTCAAGCCTTTCATGACCGTTCTCAACAAAACCCTCAAAAAAGGTTACAACAGAGCAACCCTCAAAAAAGTCGCTCAGATCGCTATTCTTGCTTACAAGAAGTTCGACAAGCCTGAACAACGCGAAGAAATCAAAGACTTCATCAGAAAGTTCATCGTCGCTTACAGCAAAGCAAGAGACTAAGTTAAATACCGCGTCCGCCCCTTTTCGGGGCGGATTTTTTATGCCGGCGCTCGGAAGTTGACAACAGTCCGTGCTTGTGCTAAACTAAACGTAGTTTACGAGGTGCAAAGTGAAAAGAAAAATCGCATTGACAATTTTTATCGTTTTGACGCTTTCGCTGGCGGCAGCGTTTCTGCCGGCATGCAACAAAACGCCCAAATATACCGTTTCCGACATCTACAAATCGCATGCGCAGGAATCGGGCTTTACTTCGGCGACGAAAATTCTCGATTTTCCGGAGGGAGTTAAACCGTACGGCGGCAAGAGCAGCAAAATCAACTATGCCAACGCTTATCTTCCGAGCGTGAACTGTCTGGTGGTTCAAAAAACCGACGGCAGCAAGCTTTTGGGGCTTTACGACCTCAAGGGCAAGGAAGTTCTGCCGATAAATTTTACCGAAATTTCCGTTAAGCAGGGTTATATTCTGGCGCGCGAGCAAGGCGGAAACGTGATTTTGGCAGGGCCGAACGGAGAAGTCGTTTTGTCGGCAACGCCGAAAGATTCGGGTTACGAAATCAAAAACGCCAAGGGCGAAACGCTTGCGCTTTCCTTAAACTTCGACACGTCTAACGATATGAGCCTTCTCATACGCCCTATGAGCGCCAAATACGTGGCGGTAAGGACCAACGTTCAAAAAGTGGCTTTCGTGGGCGCAGACGGCCAAATCGTGGCCGCAACCGAGTACGAAGGCAATATGTCGGAATTCAAAACCGTGGACGACTACGTTGTGAGAAGCTTTACGGAAAATTCCTTGCCGACGGTATGCGTTTATCGAATCGGCGAGAAGGCAGTGGTTTCGGGCGGCAGGATAGTGGCCGCAACCGAGGACGCGGTGCTGAACGTAACCTACGTCGGCGGCAACAACTTTTACTGCGCCGAAATGGTTAAGCTTGCAAAAAGCTCCGCTTCGGACGAAACCGCGGAAGAGGACTACGACTATATCGACCTTTCGGGGAACAAGTGCAAAATAAGCATATTCGGTTTCAACGCAAAAACCGGCGAAAAGAAAACGATGTCCGACGAAATGATTTTCAGCAGCATCGTCAACGGTTATTACGAAGAAGAGTCGGGCATTGAAATTTCCAAGTATCTTAACGACGGATTCAGCTACGTTTCGGTGGGCCTCGTTAAAACCGACGGCAAAAAAACGCAGTTCGAAGCCTTTATCATCGACGAAAATTTCAACGTCGTGGCTTCTATGACGACGGAATACGGCAAGTTCAATCCGAGTGCGGACGGCACGGCCTACAGAGATATGCTGATCGAATATTCGGGCGGCATAGGCATAGGCGTTACCAACGAAAAAGGTCCGCTTGCCGTCTATGACAGAAACGGCAAATGCGTGCTTTTCAAGGACGACGCAAGCTATTCGAAAATCAGCTTCGGGGGCGGGGTGGTTACCGCGCTTAAAACGGCGGCTGACGGCACCGCGCGCTACGTCGCTTACGGTTTGGACGGATCGGAAATCGTCGGTTTCGAGCAAGGATTTACTGCGCTGACGAAGTTCGTGGGCGGGTACGCCGTAGGCGTTGCGAAGAACTATTCTTCCTCGACGGATTGCCTGATCGTGGCGGCAGACGGCAAGGTTTATCCGAGCCAGACTTACGCCTCTAAGAGCACCTATTTTTACTGCCCGGGCGCGCAGGTTTCCAAAAATTCGGAGGGCAAATTCGGGCTTTTGTCCGTGGCGGAAATCCCCGTTTTGCTGGTTGACTACGTTGCCGACAACGTCATTCTGACAAACTACGACGGAGGCGTCGTAATTTACTATACCGAAATCGGCGGAGCATACAGCGCGTATCTCTTAAACGGCGGAACGCAAGGTTAAAAACGCTATTTCGACTTATTAAAAGTGTGATATTGAAAAAATGGAAACTAAAATTTTGAGCGCGACAGACGTTGACGTCGCCGCCGAAACGTTGAAAAACGGCGGACTCGTGGCCATTCCTACGGAAACCGTTTACGGCCTTGCGGGCGATGCAATGCGAGGCGAAATCGTCAGAAAAATTTACGAAGCGAAGGGCAGACCTTCCGACAATCCGCTGATTGTTCATATTGCAAAAATCGAGGACGTTTTCAGGGTTTCGGACGACGTACCCGAGGCATTTTTCGCGCTGGCCGAAAAATTTATGCCCGGGCCTCTTACGGTGGTTGTACCCAAGGGCAAAGCCGTGCCTTACGAAGTTACGGGAGGAGGAGAAACGGTGGCGGTCAGAATGCCGTCGCACCCGCTTGCAAGAGCCGTCATAGAAAGAAGCGGCTGTCTGCTTGCCGCACCGTCGGCAAACGTAAGCAAACACGTTTCGCCAACCACGGCAAAGCACGTTTACGACGATCTTAACGGGAAAATCCCGTACATTTTAGACGGCGGAGAGTGCGGCGTGGGGATAGAATCCACGGTCGTCAGCGTCGTTACCGACGTGCCTACGGTGCTTCGCCCCGGTTATATAACGGCCGAAATGCTGGGTGAGGTTCTGGGCGAAGTCAAAAACTTCGAGGGCAAAGTTATAAAAACCGCTCCCGCGCCGGGCATGAAATATAAACACTACGCTCCAAGATGCGAAGCCGCGCTTGCCGCCAACGCCTCGGCTGCCGTTAGGCTTTACGAAGCGGCAAACGGTGATGGGAAAAACCCCGTTATCCTTGCGTACGGCGACAACAAAAAACGCTACGGCAGCTTGAACGTCATAGACCTCGGCGACACGCCTGCTGACGCGGCGCACAGAATTTACGCGGCGCTCAGGGAAGCGGAGGACAAGTTCGGGTATATCATAGTGGACAAGCTTCCCGACGGCGGCCTCGCTTCTTCTGTTATGAACAGAATTTTGAAGGCAACGGCAAACGAATAGGAGAGAAATGAAGATTATTTTCGTATGCACCGGCAACACCTGCCGCAGCCCTATGGCGGAAAAGATACTTAAACGAAAGCTCAAGCTTTGCGGCAAACGCGGAGTGACGGTTTCTAGCGCGGGGCTAAGGGTTATCCCCGGCGACAGCACCGAGGACAAGGCCATCGAGGCGTTGAAAACCGTCGGGATTTCGGCAAGAAAAAAGAAATCCGTTCAGCTTACTCCCGAGGCCGCGGCCTCGGCAACCTACGTCGTCTGCATGACGGAGGGACATAAGGCGGCGCTTCTCGGCTGCGGTGTGAACAACGTCGTTACGCTCGGCTCTCTTACGGGGACGGGGGATATTTCGGATCCTTTCGGAAAAAGTCAGGAGGTTTACAATCTTACCGCATTGCAGCTTGCGGCGGCGATAGAACTATTTGCCGAAAAATATCTTTAGAATTTTTGCGAACCGATTTTCGGCTCGCTTTTTTTATAAAAAAAATGCACTTTCGTGCAGAAAATGCCGAATTTCGTACAAAAATCGCTGTTTTTTGGCCCAACAACATGTACAAACGTATAAAAACTCTTGAAAATGCAATCGGTTTAGGTTATAATCAAGAATATAGTGCGTAAGTATGCGCACGTGTTTAGCGTATAAAAATTAAGTTTTTGAGGGGGCTTATTTTGAAAACTTCTTTTAGAAACAGCTTAAAATTTCTGACGGTTTTCGTCGCGGCGCTTTTGGTTGTCGCGGTGGGGATCAGCTTCGTGCCGGAACGCGGAAGAGGCGAGCAGGCTTTTGCCGCGGAAACTTCAAACGATCTTTGGAGCGACGTCATCGAAGCCAAGCTTAATGCGGGTTATTCGGGCAGCAGCATCTGGCCGTCGCTTTACACCGCAACGGGCGAAGAGGACGATCCGTACGTCATAACTACTGCCGAGCAGCTCGCATTTTTCGCGTACGTCGTCAACAACAGCAAAATGAATTCTTCGGCTCCTGAGGGCGCGAAGCCTTATTTCAGATACGTTGAGGACGACAAAACCGGCGTAAACCAAAAAGGTTACGCAATCGGCAACTTCAGTTTTGCGGGTAAATACGTTCGCCTTGCGGCGGACGTGGATTTAAGCGCGCATTACTGGGAGAGAATAGGTTTTCAATATTTCACCAAAAATGCGTCCGCGTCGGCCTCGGCAGACGGCGATTCGCCTGAAACGGGCAACGAAAGCGACTTTGACAAATGTCGTCCGTTTTTGGGCAATTTCTCAGCCGCGGCTTACGACGCCGACGGCGATCATATCGTAGGTCTCTACACGATCTCCGGCCTCGTCATCGACGAAACGCAGGACATTTATAAAACGGTCAGCGAAAACGGCACCGTCGTAACTACCGGTCTTTTCGGCTACGTCGGAGCAAGGTACGATTTGGCGTACTATTCCGATTTCGGCACCAAAGACGAGCAGAACGCCACGAAGTATAACTTTCTCAACTACGAAAATCAATATCAAAACTCCGCGGTCATTGCGGGCACCGTGACCAACGTTAAGGTTATGGACGCGAAAATCACCGTTCGCTACAGCGCGTACGCAGGCATAATTGCGGGCGTAAGCTCGGGAGTTCTGGCCGATTGCTATGCTTACGGCTCGGTTCAGGCGAACGGTTATCAAACCACCACATCTTCAACCAGCAACCCGTTCTTCGGCGGCGTCGCGGGCTACACCAGAAACGGCGACGTCATTCAGTGCCGCAACTACGCGACTGTCGTGTCCGACAAACAAACGGTTGGCGGCGTCGTGGGCAGAGCGGGCGCGGAATCTATCGGTATGGAGCCGTTTTCCGCAGTCAGAAACGACAGCATCATCGGTTGCTTCAACTTCGGCGACGTTACGGGCGGCTTGGCGGTCGGCGGCATCGTCGGCCATTCCACCGGTATGGTTAGCAGCGCGTGGGGCGGACAATATCGAATTTTCTCCTGCCACAACGAAGGAAAAATCACTCACACGGGAAAAGTGAACAACGCTTTTGCCGCGGCGGGCGGCATCGTTGGCTATTGCCAGGCCGGCGTTATTCAAGGCAGCTATAACACGTATCCTTTGACGGACGAAAGCGGCAATCCGCAGGCGGGCGTGCTTTTGGCAAGCGACGCGTCGTATAAAGATATTCCGCTCGGCGGCCTCGTCGGTTACAGCGGCGTGGTGGTGAACGCAAGCTACAGCTACGCTTACGTCGCAAGCGACGTATCTACTTCGGCGGGCACGCTTTTCGGCAGAATAACCACCGCAGAACCTACATACAGCTCTTATTACGTCGTGGGGAGCACTCCTTCGGGCTTTGCCGATAAATACGCCCCGGGAAAAGCCGACGACGATAACTACAAAAAAATGGATTATGCAAAGGTTGACGGCACCAAAACGGCGGAAGTCATAAAGACGTCCTTCGGTTGGGCAAACCTGTCGAACCCTTTGATTACAAACGACAAAAACTGGGTTTTCACCGACGGCAATCTGCCTACGCTCTCCGTCAGAACGCTTAAGGAAAGACACGAGAACGTCAGCGTCGTGCCTTATGAATACGACGGCAAAAACAAAGAAATCGAAATAAACTTCTACAACCCTCTCGAGCTTGCAAACGAAGACTACAGCTACACTTTGGAAGTTTTTAAGGGCAGCAAAATCGTTTCCGACGGCGGTTCGGGCTATCTGAACCGTATTCAGAGCGTGTCCAGAAAAATTTCGGACGGCCGCCTTACGCTGGAAATAAAGGACGCGGGCGAATATCTTATCGTGGTCAGGGCGATTTCCGCCGACCTTACGGGATATTTTTACGGCGAATATTCTTACGTGGTGGACAAAAAAGAACTGAAGGTTTCCATCGAAAACAAATCTGCCGTTTACGGCAGCACCTCGGAGGCGTTTACCGACTACGAAGTTTCCGGACTTGTGGAAGGCGACACGGTGGAGGGCACCGTGGGAAGGGAAGAAGGAAATAACGTCGGCGTTTATCCGTACGATCTTTCCACTTTGAGGATTAAAAACGCATCGGGCGACGATTCCGAAAACTATGCGCTCAGCTTCGAGCCGGTTGGCGGAAAAATCCCTTCCTACACGATAACCAGAAAAGAAATCAAAATCACCGACGTCACCTCGCTTACCATGCCTTACGGCAACGTAAGCTCGGCGTTCTATGCAGAAAAAGCAAACGTTTCGGCGGTCGTATCCGTGCAGAGCGGCGTTCTGACCGGCGATTCGGTGGAAATAAAGGAACTCAGGTTCTCGGGCGCCGAAACTTCGCCGCTTGACGCAGGCGAATACACGGGCCTCTTGAAAATCGTCGAAGTGGTGCTTTCCAACGACAACTATTTCGTCAACGTTGCGGGAATGGGCAACGTAACTCTCATCGTAACGCAGGTGCAAATCGTCGTCGAGGCCATCGGGCCCGTAACGAAGCCTTACGCTCAGGATTACACTTCGTTTGAAAACTACGGCTTCGTCGTCAAGACGTCGCTGGGCGAAGTGCTCCCTGACAGCGTGGTGAGCGGCTTGCGCCTCAAATTCCGTTCCGAAGGCGCGGAAGTTTCCGCAACGCCGGGAACTTACGACGTTTTCGTTGATTCTATCGGAAACAGAAACTACAAAATCGACTTTGAAAAAGTCGTCGGTTCTCTCATTGTAAAGGATCGACCGATTATCTCGCTTCGCACAGGCGCCGAAATAAGAATTTCCAACAAATACTACGACGGCACCAACCTTGCCGCGCTTGCCGAGAATTTCGTGCTCACAAGCGGTCTTTTCGACGGCTGGGACGGTAGCATTATGACCGTTCTGCCGCACGCGGACTTCTTCTTCAGTCAGTCGGGAGTGGGACAGGACCTCACGGTGGACGTAGTGTTCACGGTGCCCGACAACAGCCCTTACGGCATGCTTAAAACCAAATATACTGCCGTTGCAAAGGCCGACATTCAAAAAAGAGAAGTGGTCGTCGACGTTTCGGATTCGTCCGCAATTTACGGCGACTGGAACGCGGAAACCGGCAAATACGACGTTCAGTTTGCGCTTTCCTACGCTTTTGCGGGCGACGGACTGACCGACGCCATGAAAGAAGCGCTCGGCAAAGAGCTTTCGGCGGTTCTCCTCAAGAACCATACCCTTAAAATCGCCGACGACGCAAAATACGCGGGAACCTATTACGTTTCGGGCGACGTCAATTTCGACGAAGCGGCGCTTGAAAACTTCTTCCTGAAGCGCGGTTCGACGGTGCAGATCGGAAGGGACGATTCGGATTCGGCGACGGTTACCGTCAAAAAACGCACGATAGTTATCTCCGACGGTTTCCTTTCGTCCTCCTCCAGAGAGTACGACGGCACCACCGACATATCCATAAAGGTGGACGGCGTAAGCAAAAAAGCGGGCGACTTATGCTTCTTCGTCCATTCGACGGGCGTTTTGGCGGAAGATTCGGTGAACCTCGGGGAAAATACGGGACTTTATTTCACCTTCACTTCCGAGTTTACAAGCCCTAACGTCGGGCAGGGCACTGCGGTCGTCAGACTTACGTTGCACGGCGCCAACAAATCGAGCTACGCTTTCGAGGGTGGCTCCGACAGCTTCGAGGTTACCATTTCGGGCGTCGAAATCATACCGAGAAAGCTGACCGTCGTTTTCACCAAACGTATTTTCGAGGCCGAATTCGGCACCGATCCGCTTGCCGCGCTGGACTATAATTTGGTCGGCATCGACGGACTGGAAGCAGAAAAGGCGGAAATAAAGAGCAACCTCATTTTCGGCATTAAAGGGAAACCTTCTTCCGACGTGCTTATCCCGGGACTTTACGAAGTAACCTTCGGGCAGAATCCTGCGCTCACCAACTACGAAGTCAGCGTCGAAGAAGGCAAAATCACTCAAATCCGAATCGTCACCGCACTCGTGGGCGAGCTGACGTTCGAGCAGTCGGAATATAACTTCGTTTACGGCGACAAGGTGCAATATCCTGTGCCGATGATCAGAAAGAACGGTGTAACAACCAAAATCGATCAAAGCAAGATGACCGTTTCGCTCAGCCTAAAGCTCGGCGACAAGGTGATTTCGATGGCCGATAAGCTTAATGCGGGTGAATATATTCTCGTCTGCACCGCCACCGCAAAGGACGGCTACGCTTTTGCAAACGGCACCAGAAACGACGAATACAGCTGCCACGTCAAAATCGCAAAGAAAGAGGTTTACGTCGCGGCTCCGGAAACCCGCACCGTGCAGGGCAACCCTGCCGACCTCGAGGGAATAACCGGAGATCAACTGGTCTATTACTTCCTCGAAGACGGAGTTCCGGTTCAGGTGGACTATTCGAGCCTCGGCGACGTGTCGGGCACGTTCCTCCTCAGCTGCACCAACCAGAAGGCGGACCGCGCGGGCACGTTCAACATAACCTTTACGTCGGACGACTTCGCTTTGAAATCCACAAATTTCAAATTTATCGCAATAACCTCCGAAACGGCGGGCTTCGGTTCGGAATACGTCGGCAAGCTGATCGTTTCCGACAACGACAACACCACCGTCGTCGATGAAGAAACGGGCATCGTCATCACCGGCTTCAACGACAACGCGCACGGCGAGCTTACTCTCGTGGTTACAAAAATCACCGACACCGGCGTCATCGAAGGGCAGCTCACCGAGAAGCAAAAACACGTTTTCAGCTTTGAAATCGCAATTGAAAAAGACGGAGAAATTTATAAGTGCAAAAACAATTTCACCGTCAGAATTCCGCTTCCGGCAGGCTACGGCGACGTTGACTTCGACGTCAAAGTGCTGGACGAAGAAGGCAATATCGTGAACTCCGTCAACGTTGAAATCGAAACCGACGAAAACGGCGTCAGATATGCGAAATTCATAACCAAAGGCAATCAAAGCTACGCTTTCGTGGCAAGCGAAAAACCTGTAACGAGAAAGGGTAACGACGATCTTATCTACATTCTTGTTGCTGCAGGCGGCGCGCTTATCCTCATTGCGACGGTCGTTGCGATAGTTTTGGTCAAACGCTCGCAGAGAGCGCAGAAGGATTCGGAAGTGCTGGCGCAAAACGCAGTAGAAAGCGTCAAGGACGACCGCTTCAAAACTCCTGAAGACGTTGCCATTCAGCAGGCGCTCAGAAACCGCAACGCGGTAAATCCGCAGGCTCCGATCGAGGCTCCTGCTTCGCAGGTTGCTCCTCAAGCCGCACCTCAGGCCGCGCCGACGATGGAAGCTCCGAAAGTTGCTCCGCAACCGCGTCTGCAAAATCCGCAGCCGCAGCAAAGGCCGCAAGCCCCTTCGGCTCCGCAGGCAAGACCGAATACTCCTGTTCAGGCGCAAAGACCGACTCCGCAGGTTCAAAGGCCGACCACGCAGGCGCCAAGACCTGCCGCCCCTCAGGCTCCGCAAAAGCTCACTCCAGAGCAACGCGCGGAAATGATAAGACGGGCAAGCCGGAATCAAAACGGCGACAACAAATAACAAAATTTGAACTTTCGGCGACGGAACATTAAATCCGTCGCCGTTTGTTTTAATGTTTTATTAAGGAATAAATAATATAATCTTTTTTCGTTAATAACGTTTGATATTATTAAAAAGTTATAGTATACTAAAGTTATATCGACAATAGTCGCAATAAATTTTTTTGGGGGAAGAATATGAAAATTGCAATCGGCAACGATCACGGCGGTTTGAACCTTAAGGCCGCGGTTATAGGAGCATTGAAGGAAGAGGGCGCAGAGGTCGTGAATTTCGGCACCGACACCCCTGACAGCGTGGATTATCCAGATTTTGCGCTTAAAGTTGCGGAAGCGGTGGCGTCCGGCGAGGCCGACGCAGGCGTGCTTCTTTGCGGGACGGGCATAGGCATTTCCATTGCGGCAAACAAAGTGAAGGGCATAAGATGCGCGGTTGTGGTGAACGAATTTACCGCAGAGGCCACCAAGGAGCATAACAACGCCAACGTAATCGCCATGGGCGGAAGAGTGATAACTCCCGATATGGCGGCAAAGTGCACCAAAATATGGCTTGAAACCAAGTTTGCCGGCGGCAGACATCAAAATCGTCTGGACAAAATTGCAAAAATAGAGGAAAAATATTTTAAGTAAACCGACTACGTCGGAAATTTGAGGTATATATGGGTATTGAGGAAATCATCGTTTCCATTCACGACGCGGAAGCAAAGGCCGACGGCATCCTTTCGGACGCTGCCGACGAGGCCCGAAACGTGCAGATAAAAGCGGAAGAAGAAGCGGAACGCATCAAAAAAGAAAGCGCGGAAAAAAGCAAGAAAAACGCCGTGCTTATGGCGTCCAACGCCGAAGTTGCGGCCGCCGCAAAAAGCAATCAGAGAATGTCTTTGGGCGCAAAAGAGGCCAAAAAGATTTACGATTCCGCTTTGGAAAACGTTCCTGAAGCCGCAGAATTCATAGCGAGGAGGTTCGTGGAAAAGTATGTCGATAGTTGAGATGAAAAAACTTCTTCTCGTCGGCCATAAGTCCACAAGAGCTTCGCTTCTTAAGGCGTTGCATAAAACCGGCGTGGTGGAAATTTCCGCCACAAAGCCTACCGAGCTTGCCGTTCCCGCAAACGTGGACGGAAAGATCAGGGAGGAAGATCTGAAGCTGCAACGCTTGTCTGCCGCATTCGACTTTTTGAAGGATCAGAAACGGGTAGCGGAACGTATGGCAAAGCGCGAAGAAATTTCGTACACGCCCGAAAAGAAAAAACTTTTCGAGCCGCAGCCTCGGGTATCGTTCGACGAGTTTTCGAAATTTTCGGAGCTTGAGGACGAGGCGATGGCGACGGTGGAGCGGACGGAGGAGTACCAAAGACGGCTTTCCGACCTTGCGTCGCTTCTGCAAAGGGTGAAAACCGAAGCCGAGCAGGTTGAAGTTTTCAGACCGATTGCGGCGCCGATGGCGATGTTTTACGACACGAAGCGCGTGGCGGTTATGCTCGGAACCTGTCCGTCGGATAAGGTTCTTGCAATAGAAAAGCTATCTGGCGAAAACGAATACTTCTTCGTTTACAAGCCCGAAGCCGTAGGCCGAACGATTCCGCTGGTTATCGTTTGTCTGAAAGCGGACGCCGCAAACGTAAGCGTGCGTCTGGCGGAACTCGGGTTTATAAAAAGCAGTCTGACTTATACGGAAACTGCGGAGCAAAAGAGCGCCGAATTTCAAAAACGAATAGAACAGCTCGAGACAGAAAAAAAGCAAATCGTTTTGGATTCTGTCGAAATTTTGCAAAAAATCGACGTTCTACAGCAGTTTTACGACTACGTTTTGGTTGAAAAAGCAAAGCTTACGGCAACCGGAAAAATGGCAGACACGGCAAAAACCTTCATACTTGAAGGGTGGATCCCTGCCGAGCAGGAAGAAAAAGTCAAAAAGGCAATTTCGGACGTTTCGGAAAATATCGTGTTCGAAATAAGAGAGCCGAGGGGCGGCGAAGTGGTGCCGACGCTGGTGAGATCGAATCCGATCGTAAGACCGTACGAGAGCATCACGAATATGTACAGCGTTCCGGCCTACGACGATCTGGACCCGAACCCGTCGATGGCGTTTTTCTACTTTTTGATGTTCGGCATAATGATGGGCGACGCCGCGTACGGCATTTTGCTGGCGGTTATGGGCTACACCTTCTATAGGCTTAAAAAACCGGTGCCGGGCAAAGGAAATCTGTATCTTATCATTGCCATGGGCGGCATATCGACGCTTATATGGGGCGCGCTGTTCGGAAGCTGGTTCGGCTTGGACGTTTCGGGAACCTTCCTTGAAAAGATAAAATGGTTCAGCCCGATGGACGATCCGATAACGATGCTGGTGCTGAGTCTGGCGATAGGTATGTTCCAACTTATGTTCGGCATACTTATGCGGGGAATAAAGATGGCGAAGCGCAAGGAATGGCAGGGCGTTTTGGGCGAATCGGTGAGCTGGCTGCTGGCTTTCGGCGGACTTATAGTGTTCGCGCTCGCGTCGTTTTTGCCTGCGCTTGCCGCGGCTAAAAAAGCGGGAATATACGTTGCGCTTTCGGGCGTGGCCCTTATCCTCGTTTTCGGCGGCTGGCAGAAAAAAGGCGTCGGCAGAGTGATCGGCGGCGTTCCGAAGCTTTACGACGCGGTCAACTTCGTAAGCGATATTCTGAGCTATTCGAGGCTGTTCGGACTGGGGCTTTCCGGCGCGGTCGTCGGCCTTGTCGTCGACAAAATATGCCAAGTTATCATAGATATGCTGACCTTCGGCGGAGTGCCCGTCGGCATAGTGGTGGCGGCGCCGATATTCATCTTCGGACACGTCCTGAACATCGGCATAAGCGCGCTCGGCGCGTACGTTCACAACAGCAGGCTGCAATATATCGAATATTTCGGCAAATTCTACGAGGGGTCGGGGCATCAGTTCCTGCCGCTCGGCTACAACACAAAATACAACTACATCCAAATTCAGGAGGACAAATAATATGACGTTAGGAACAGTTTTGGCAATACTTGGCGCAGCTTGCGCATCGATTTTCGCCGGTCTCGGCAGTGTTTTCGGAGTGAGCGCGGCAGGTCGCGCCGCCGCAGGCGTTACTGCAGAGGATCCGGACAAATTCTCAAAATGCCTTATCTTGCAGCTTTTGCCGGGCACGCAGGGCATCTATGGCTTGCTTATTGCATTCTTGGTGTTCTTGAAAATCGGTTTGTTCGGCGGTCTGCAACCTCTGACTACCGAATGCGGTCTCGGACTTCTGTTCAGCTGTTTGCCGATAGCAATAGTCGGTTTTTTGAGCGCAATTTATCAGGCTAAAGTGGCAATCGCGGGCATCGCAGTGGTCGCAAAACGTCCGGAAGAAAGCGGCAAATCCATCATCATGACCGTCATGGTCGAAACCTACGCTATTTTGGCGCTGCTCATAAGCTTTTTGGGAGTGTTCATTCCAAAGCTTTCCGTGGTTGCATAGAGGTTATAAATGGACGGGCAACAAAAAATCATCGACAAAATTTTGTCCGACGCCAAGCACGATGCCGGCGAGATGCTTTCCGAAGCCTTGAAAAAGGCCGAAGCTCTCGTTGCGGCAAAGCAGTCTGAGGCCGACGCCGAATATGATCTTTCGGTCGAAGAGGCTCGAAAAGCGGGAGAAGAGGTGGTAAGACGCCGGTTGACGGTTGCCGACCTCGAGGTGAAAAAACTTTTGCTCTCCGCCAAAAAACAGGCCGTCGACGAAGCTTTTGAAGAAAGCCTCAAAAAACTTCTGGCGCTTCCGAAAGAGGAATATACCGCGCTTGTCGGAAGCATGATTGCGTCCGCCGCAGACGACGGCGACGTCGTTGTGATTTCCGAAAACGACAAAAACGTTTTGACAAAAGCGGTTTTTGACAAAATTTCGGCAAAAATCGGCAAAAAGCTGACGCTTTCCGACACGTTCGGGAATTTCAAAGGCGGCGTTATGCTTTTGGGAAAAGGCGTGGACAAAAACTTGACTTTCGAATCCGAGCTTGCCCTTTTGAGGGACGAGGTTGAACCGGAAGTCGCAAAAATTATGTTTTCAAACGGTAAAAAATCATGACCGAAGCAGGGCTTTTGTATTCTAACGCTCGCATAAAGAGCATGGAAAATTCGCTGGTTTCGCCGCTTCAAATGGGAAGACTTTTGGACTGCGAAACTTTTTCCGATGCCGTAAAAATGCTTTCTGAATTCGGTTATACCGGCGGCACTGCGGCAGACGACGGCGTATCATACGAAAATCTGCTCGACGCGGAGCGCGCCGCGGCAACCGACTTTTTCAAGGAAAACGTTTTCAAAAAAAGCGGACTGGAAACCATGCTTTTGCCTGCCGACTGGCACAATTTGAAATCGGCGCTGAAGGCAAAATACGGCAAGGTGAAAGACCTTTCGCTTCTCGTTTATCAAGGCGGGAACGTTGATCTCGAAACCATCGAAAAAGCGGCGAACGGGGACGAAGATGCGGCAAGCGGTCTGACGGCCGAAATGAACGAAACGATTATGGCGGTCCGGGCAGAATTTGCCGAAAATCCTCCTTCGGGAAGGTTTATCGACGTAGTCGCGGACAAGGCGATGTACAGAGAAATTTTTGCCATACTCAAAAAATCGTCTTCGCCGTGCCTGGTGAAGTATTTCGCTTTGCAGGTCGATCTTTTGAACCTTAAAAACTTTTATCGTTCAAAGAGGCTCCGCCTCGGAAAAGAGGAGTTTAGAGAAGGTTTTATTTCGGGTGGCAAGCTCAAGGAAACGCTGTTTTCGGAGGGCTACGAAACGCCTGACGAGAACTTTGCAAAACAAATCGAAAAGGTCGCGCCTGAATTTTTGAAAATAACAAAGGTGCTTTCGGAGGGCAAAATCGCCGAAGCCGAAGCGATGGCTGATAATATGCAGCTTAAAATTTTCAAGGACGACAGAAACGACATGTTTTCCGTTGCGCCGATAGCGGGATTTTATCTCGCCAAGCTTACGGAAATCAAATCGGTCAAGCTTATTCTCGCCGCAAAAAAGAACGGCGTGGACAAACAACAACTCAGAGTGAGGCTCAGAGAACTTTATGCGTAACAACAGGATTGCCGTTATAGGCGACAAAGATTCGGTTTTGGCTTTCAAGGCGGTGGGCATGGACGTCTATCCCGTGGAAGACCTTGCCGAAGCGGAAAAAACCGTCAAAATTCTGGCGAGGGACTACGCCGTGATTTTCGTTACCGAAGAAATCGCCGAAAAGGCGCAGGACATTCTGGGACGATATAAATCGCGCCCGTATCCTGCGATTATCCCTATTCCGTCGAACAAGGGGAGCAACGGATTCGGCATGGCAGGCGTAAAGGCCGACGTCGAAAAAGCAATCGGCGCAGACATTCTATTCAACAGCTAAAAAGAGGTATATATGCAAAACAACACAGGTAAAATCGTCAAAGTCAGCGGTCCGTTGATCGTGGCGGAAAATATGGCCGACGTCAAAATGTACGACGTGGTGAAGGTTTCCAAAGAGGGGCTTGTCGGCGAAGTCATAGAGCTCAGGGGCGACAAGGCTTCCATTCAGGTTTACGAGGAAACGGGCGGCCTCGGCGTCGGGGAAGAAGTGGTTTCGACCGGTATGCCGCTGTCCGTCGAGCTTGCTCCGGGACTTATCGAGGGTATTTACGACGGAATTCAGCGTCCGCTTGAAAAGCTTGCGGCTGTTTCCGGCGACAGAATAGGTCGCGGCGTAAGCGTGAGCGCGGTGGATCATGAAAAGAAATGGCTTTTCTGTCCGACGGCAAAGGTCGGGCAAAAGGTGTCGGCGGGCGACGAACTCGGCTACGTTGACGAAACTCCGGTCGTCAGACATAAAATTATGGTTCCGTACGGAGTAGAGGGCGTCGTAACTGAGATAAACGGCGGCAAATTCAACGTCACCGAAACCGTGGCCGTTCTGGACGGAGACAAAAAGGTCTGCATGCTCCAGAGGTGGCCTGTCAGAAAGGGGCGTCCGTATAAAAAAAAGATGACTCCGACCATGCCTATGGTTACCGGTCAGCGCGTAATTGACACGCTGTTCCCGATTGCAAAAGGCGGCGTGGCGGCTGTTCCGGGGCCTTTCGGCAGCGGCAAAACCGTCGTTCAGCATCAGCTTGCAAAATGGGCGGACGCCGAAATCATAGTTTACGTCGGCTGCGGCGAACGCGGCAACGAAATGACCGACGTTCTTAACGAATTTCCGGAGCTTACCGACCCGAAAACCGGCTATCCTTTGATGAAGCGCACGGTTCTGATCGCAAACACTTCCGACATGCCGGTTGCGGCAAGGGAAGCGTCCATATACACCGGCATAACCATTGCCGAATATTTTAGGGACATGGGCTACAACGTCGCCATAATGGCAGACAGCACCAGCCGTTGGGCGGAAGCCTTGAGAGAAATGAGCGGCCGTTTGGAAGAAATGCCGGGCGAAGAAGGTTATCCTGCGTATCTTTCGTCCCGTCTTGCCGAGTTCTACGAAAGAGCAGGCGTTGTGAAAACGCTGGGCAGCGAGGAACGTGTGGGCAGCGTCAGCGCAATCGGCGCGGTAAGCCCTCCGGGCGGCGACCTTTCGGAACCTGTAAGTCAGGCAACGCTCAGAATCGTAAAAGTGTTTTGGGGGCTTTCGGCAAGCCTTGCTTACAAACGCCATTTCCCTGCAATCGACTGGTTGCAAAGCTACAGCCTTTACGCAGATCGTCTGAAGGAGTGGTACGATTTCAACGTCGGTGAAAAGTGGGTGAAGGATCGCGCCGAAATCATGATGATTTTGCAGGAAGAAGCTTCGCTTGACGAAATAGTTCGCCTGGTCGGCATCGACGCTCTGTCGCCTAAAGACAGGCTCATTATGGAAACGGCCAAGTCCGTAAGGGAAGACTATCTGCATCAGAACGCTTTCCACGAAGTGGATACCTACGCTTCGCTTGACAAACAGCTCAGGATGATGGAACTTATCCTCGGTTGGTATCACCTGGGGCTTGACGCTCTGGATAACGGCATCGAGGTTGAAGACTGGCTGGAGCTTTCGGTGAAAGAGAAAATCGGCAGAGCAAAATATATCCCCGAAGCAGAGCTTTCCAAATTTGAAGACATCACCAGAGAACTCAAACAGCAGGCCATAAAACTGGCCAACGAAGGAGTTGAAAATGCTTAAAGAGTACAAAACTATCCGAGAAGTCGTAGGACCTTTGATGCTCGTCGAGGGCGTTTCGGGCGTAAAATACGACGAACTCGTGGAAATATGCCAGGATAACGGCGAAACGAGAAAAGGCAAGGTGCTTGAAGTCAATCGCGACAAGGCCCTCGTTCAGCTTTTCGAGCCGTCGCAAGGCCTCAAAATTTCCACCGCAAAAGCCAGATTTTTGGGAAGAAGCCTGTCGCTTAACGTTTCGGAAGACATGCTCGGCCGCGTTTTTGACGGCATGGGCAACCCTAAAGACGGCGGCTCGCCGATCATTCCCGAAATGCGTCTGGACGTAAACGGCAGACCGATTAACCCTGCAATGAGGGATTACCCGAACGAGTTCATTCAGACCGGCATCTCCGCAATCGACGGCCTCAACACTTTGGTCAGAGGGCAAAAGCTGCCGGTGTTCAGTGCGTCGGGACTGCCGCACAGCGAGCTTGCGGCGCAGATTGCCAGACAAGCCAAGGTTTTGGGCACAGACAGCAAGTTTGCCGTCGTGTTCGCCGCCGTGGGCATCACGTTTGAAGAAGCGGAATTTTTCATAAACGATTTCAGAAAAACGGGTGCAATCGAAAGAGCGGTGCTGTTTATCAACCTCGCCAACGATCCGGCGGTCGAGCGTATCGCAACTCCGCGCATGGCGTTGACGGCTGCGGAATATCTGGCTTTCGAAAAAGGTATGCACGTTCTGGTCATCACCACCGACATCACTAACTACGCTGAAGCTTTGAGAGAGGTTTCCGCCGCAAGAAAGGAAGTTCCTGGCCGCCGCGGCTATCCGGGCTATCTCTACACCGACCTCGCTTCCATGTACGAAAGAGCGGGCAGAATTAAGGGCAAAGAAGGCAGCATAACGCAGATTCCTGTGCTCACCATGCCTGAAGACGACAAAACTCACCCTATCCCTGACCTTACGGGTTACATCACCGAGGGGCAGATTATTTTGAGCCGCGAGCTTTACAAAAAGGGTGTAACGCCGCCTATCGACGTTTTGCCGAGCTTGTCGAGGCTTAAGGATAAGGGCATAGGCAGCGGCAAAACAAGAGAGGACCACGCCGACACTATGAACCAGCTGTTCTCGGCGTACGCGCAAGGCAAGGAAGCAAAGGAGCTGTCCGCAATCCTCGGCGAATCCGCGCTTTCCGACGTGGACAAAAAATTTGCGCGCTTTGCCGAAGAGTTTGAAAAACGCTACGTTTCTCAGGGCTTCGACACCGACAGATCCATCGAGGAAACGTTGGACATGGGCTGGGAGCTTTTGAAGCTGCTGCCTAAATCCGAACTCAAACGTATAAGAGACGAATATATCGAAAAATATCTGAATCGAAATGACAAGGCTTAACGTCAACCCGACGAGAATGGAATTAAGGCGCCTGAAAGCGCGTCTTAAAACCGCTGTCAGGGGGCACAAACTTCTAAAAGATAAGTCGGACGAAATGATCAGGCAATTTATGGTTTACGCCCGCAAAAACAAACAGCTTCGTATGGAAACCGAGGCTGCGCTTTCCGACGCGCTGAAAGGCTTTATGCTGGCCAGAGCCGTTTCCGACGACCAGGTTATCGAGGAAGCCGTGGCTATGCCTGCTTCGTTCGTGGAGGCCGAAGTGTCTACAAAATCGGTTATGAGCGTCGAGGTTCCGTCCATAAAAATCAAGGAGCGAAAAGCGCAGGATATGTTCCCGTATTCTTTTTCGTCGGTCACCGCCGAGCTTGACGACAGCATCGTTACCCTTAACGGAGTGGTCGCCAAAATGGTGGAGCTTGCCGAAGTCGAAAAGACCTGCAACATGCTTGCCGACGAAATCGAAAAGAATCGCCGCCGCGTCAACGCGCTCGAGTACGTTATGATTCCGGAACTTGAGGAAACCATAAAGTATATTTCGATGAAGCTCGAGGAGCAGGAAAGAAGCAACGTCGTCAGACTGATGAAAGTCAAAGATATGATTCAGAACAGAGATTAAAAATAGCGAAAAATTCCGCGGCAACGCCGCGGTTTTTTTATTTGTCATAAAACCTCGCCGTTTTGCATTTATATAAGCGAGGTGAATTATGAAAAAATTTTGTATAGTTATGCTTGTTCTCGCCGTTGCGGTTTGTGGTTTTTCCGCTTGCGGCGACAAAAAACCGGAAAAAATCAAATATATCGAAAACGTCAGTCATTATGAAACGCACGCGTATCGCGCGGACACTGCCGACTACTTGGTGGAAATTTCCGCGGGCGTCAAAGAAAAACCGTTCGTAGCCGACGGCAAGGTCGGGGAAACGGTGGAATTTCAGACCGTGAAAATCACCCCTAAAAAGAATGCCGAAGCCACGGAACTGGACTTTAAGGTGAAGTATGAGGGCGGCGAATTTTCGGGCAAAGCACAAAAAGACAAATTCGGCCCGGGTTACACCGCAAACATAGATATCGGCGAAAACGTCGGGAAGATAGAATCGGTGAGTGTGGCGGGCGGAAAGGAAATCCCGCTCGAAAACCTTCTGGACGGCAAAATCGGTTGGGAGGACGCCTTCAAGGTTGCCACCGAAACCCTCAAAGATTTCATTGAAGCAAACCTTGACGAAAAAGGAAAATTCAAAAAGGAAATCTGCGTCAAATATCTGATGAACCCGTACAGCGGAAACGGCGAATACTACTGGTACGTCGCTTTCATCGGCGAAGGATTCGACTACACGGCAATTCTGGTCAATCCGACCGACGGCAAAGTCGTCGCAAAATAAAAAGCAGGGCATAGGCCCTGTTTTTTTTTTGTTTTACAAAGGAAGGTAGGTGAATATATTTAGGTTGGAGGGAATTATGCTTATCGTTGCTTTGACTGCATTCGGCGTGGGCGGTGCAACCGTTTTGGGGGCGATCTTCGGCTTTTTGTTCAAAAAATCTTCCGCGAAAACGGGCGACGTGGTTTTGGGATTTGCCGCGGGTGTGATGATGGCCGCCTCCGTCGTCGGCCTTATAACGCCGTCGCTGTCTCTTGGCGGAAAGTACGGCATTTTCGTTACCGTGGGCGGAATTCTGGCGGGAACGATCGTCGTCGGTCTTTTGGAAACCTTTATACAAAAAAGAACTATTTTGTCCGAAAAAGACGGCGTTTCTTCCGAAAAAATCAAAAAAATACTGCTTTTGGTCGCCGCAATCGCAATTCATAATTTGCCTGAGGGAATAGCTGCGGGCGTGGGTTTCGGCGGCGAAAACGTGTCGGACGCCTTGGTTGTGGCGGCAAGCATAGCTCTTCAGAATTTTCCCGAAGGCATGGCCGTTTGCGCTCCGATGATCGCCTCAGGCTTTTCGAAAAAGACAACGTTTTTCATTGCTCTCGGAACGGGGCTTATCGAAGTCGTCGGAACTTTCGTCGGCTATTTCGCCGTAACCGTTTCGAAAGCTATGCTCCCGTTTTCGTTGGCTTTTGCCGGTGGCACCATGGTGTACGTCATTTCCGACGACATAATCCCCGAAACGCATCTGTCGGGAAACGGAAAGGCTTCCACTTTTGCGCTTATAATCGGCTTCGTGGTTATGCTGACGCTGGATTGGTTTTTCGGATAAAAACCTTTGAACGTTGCCATTTATCTGAATTCGAGAGTGTTGTTAGGGTACTTTTTTACAAAATCTACCATCACACTTAAAATAAGACTCCATCTGTAGTCGTCGCTGGTTTCTTGTCTTTCGATTTTGTCCAAATCGAGTCCGACGAAAATGAGTTTCAAGTTTTCGTTGTGATTATACCACATAAATTCGTTCAAAATGTCCGCATGAAAGTGCAAGTCGGGCAGATCTTCAAAATCTATGATACCTTTCCCGTCGAGTTTGACAAAAACGTCCCTATAAAAATCTTTATAAGTCTCGCCTGTTGATTTGTAATCCGAAATGTTAAATATAACTTCTTTCATTCCTCGTCTCCTTCTTCGTTTTCTCCGATAATATAATAAATGTCGCCTGCATAATGGTCGGAAAAAAATTGTGGCGCAAAAGATTATGCGCCACAAGTTGAAAAATTTGATTTTTATCTGTTTTTCTTTTTGAAACCGGCCACAAACTTGCGGAAGCCGCCTTTTTCCTTGTTGAGCATAGCCACGAGGCCGTCAACGGTCATAGGGGAGAGGATACCTCCCGAGAATCCGCTGAAAGCTCTGAGCGGCATGGTTTTGATGGATTGAACGATCATTTCGCTGTTTGCCGCGCTGCCTGCAACGAGCTTGCCGCCGAACGTCAGAAGGTTGTGCAAAAACTTGCCGAGCGGCACCGATTTGACGTCGGACATGGAGCTGTTAGGTGTGAATTCGCCGCGTTGTTGCTGATGATTTTCAGGGATTTTCTCGCCGTAGAGCGCTTCGAATTGATCCTTCGGCCAGTCCTTTAGGCCTTCGACGGAGAAGTAGCACGGAGCAAAGGATTTGTAGTCAGGCACAGGCTGAGCCTCGGAAGTCAGGTTGACTTCGCCTTTCAGGCGAATATCTCTGGAGGAGGCGCCGACCAAAATTTCGTATTTGCCCGCTTCTGCGTACCAGTCTTTGGTTTCGGTGTTGTAGAAGCTGAAGCTGCGCTTGTTCAAAGTTACGGAAACGTCCACGGTTTCGCCTGCTTTGACGAAAACTTTTTCAAAGCCCTTAAGCTCTTTTTCCGCTTTGAAGACGGAGCATTCCGGATCGTGGACGTAAACCTGGCAAATTTCTTTGCCGTCGGTTTTGCCGGTGTTGGTAACCTTGAAGCTTACGGTCAGGGTGTCGGAATCGGTGACGTCGGACTTGTCGAGTTTCAGATCGCTGTATTCGAAAGCGGTGTAGCTGAGGCCGTAGCCGAACGGGAAGCGTACGTCGATTTTTGCACTGTCGTACCAGCGATAGCCAACGAAGATGCTTTCGCGATATTCGACGTATTGCGGGCCCATAGGGAACAGTTTCGCCGCCGAGCAGCTTTCGTTTTGATACGGATAGGTTTCGGCCAGCTTGCCGCAAGGGTTCTTGTCGCCGAACACGAGGTCGACGATTGCGCTGCCGACGGCCTGACCGCCGAGGTACATGTTGAGAACGGCTTTTGCGTCGTCAAACCACGGAAGGGTAACAGGCGAGCCGCCTTCGAGAACGAACACGGTGTCCGGTCTGATCTTCAGCAGTTCCATAGCCAGTTTGTTGTGGCCGAGAGGCAGTTCCATGTGGGTTCTGTCGAAGCCTTCGCTTTCGTAGATGTCGGTGAGGCCGATGACGCAAACGACTTTGTCGGCGAGCTTCGCCGCTTCCAAAGCCTTGTCCAGAAGCTTTTGATTGAAACCGTCTTTTTTGAGGGTGTAACCCGGTTCGTAAACGTATTTGACGCCGGCTTCGTCCATTGCGCTAAGCACGCTGTCGAGCCTGGTCGGAACGATGTGCGAAGAACCGCTGCCCTGATATCTCACGACTTCGGCCAGTTTGCCGATGAGGGCGACTTTTGCGGTTTTTTCGAGAGGGAGCAGGTTGTCGTCGTTCTTCAGAAGAACCGCGCTTTCTGCGGCGGCAGTCCTTGCCACTTGGTGATGAGCGGCGTAGTCGGCTTTTTTGCCTTCGTTTGCGGCCTTTTGTTCGGCGCATTCGGATATGTAGCGGAGCATACGTTCAACCACGACGTCCAGTTCTTCCATGGAAAGACGGCCTTCGTTCACGGCTTTGACGATCTGACGGTCGTTCATGCCTTTGTTGCCCGGCATTTCGAGGTCCAGACCGCCTTTGATGCCCAAAACTCTGTCGTTGGTTGCGCCCCAGTCGGAAACGACGATGCCTTCAAATCCCCATTCTTCGCGAAGAATGTCGTTAAGCATGCGTTTGCTGTCGGAAACGAATTCGCCGTTGAGCATGTTGTAGCTGCACATAACCTGTTGCGGTTGCGCTTCCTTGACGGCGGTTTCGAATGCAGGGAGATAAATCTCCCTGAGGGTTCTTTCGTCCACCTTTGCGTCGATGGACATACGAAGGTATTCCTGATTGTTGGCGGCGTAGTGTTTGAGGCTGTTGCCGACTTTCACGCTTTTGGTACCTTTGATGAAAGCGGTTGCCATTTCGCCCGCCAGATAAGGATCTTCGGAAAAATATTCAAAGTTACGGCCGCAAAGAGGGCTGCGCTTGATGTTGGTGCCCGGCCCGAGGACGGTGGAAACGCCCTGATCGATCGCTTCTTCGCCGATGGCTTTGCCTACGCCGAAAAGAAGCTGTCTGTCCCAGCTGGAAGCGGTGGTTACCGCGGTAGGGAAGCAGGTTGACGGTTCGCTGCCTTTCATGATGTTGGTGCCGCCGCTCTTCTGAACTTCTTTTCTGAGTCCGTGAGGGCCGTCGGTCATCATGACGGAAGGAACGCCCAGTCTTTCGATTGCTTTGGTGAGCCAGAAGGTCTGACCGGAGCAAAGGCCGGCTTTTTCTTCCAGGGTAAGTTCGGACATAACTTTTTTGATGTCGATCATAAAATTGCCTCCAAAATTCAAATATAATTTTATTGTATCAAAATAATTTTTGCATTGCAACTGTTTGGGAAAAATTTGGCTAAATATGCGCGCGTTTTGAGTTATATTTTTATATTTATTTGACATTAGAAAGCAAATGCGTTACAATGCAATATGCAAACTATTTTTACGGGAGAGATATTATGTCGCAAAAACAAAAACGTCAATTTGTTTTCAAAAAAGAAGAAGCTTTGTGGGTTCCGAACCTCATAACCTATTTCAGGATGCTGTGCATACCTGTTTTTTGCGTGCTTTGTCTGGTCGGCGGCCTGAAACATAACGTTACGCTTGTGTACTGGTCCTTGGGCGTTTTCAGCGTAGCGGCGATAAGCGACCTTTTCGACGGCAAAATTGCCAGAAAATACAACCTCGTCAGCGACATAGGCAAGGTTTTCGATCCGCTTGCAGACAAGCTTATGCACATTTGCGTTTTGTTGTGCCTGTGCATCATCGGCTACATTCCTTGGTACGTCGTGGTTTTCATCATTCTGAAGGAACTGGTGATGGTTGCCATCAGCCCGCTTTTCGTTACGAGAAGCATCGTTATTCCGGCAGTTTATGCGGGGAAAGTGGCGTCTGCCTGGATAAGCGTCGCGGTGGTCGTAACCTTCTTCCACGAGCTTTTGGTGGAGCACGCTTCGTTCAATCTTGGCAGCCTCACCGTAACGCCTGACTGGATCATGCTTATCATCGGCTGCATTCTTGCCGCTTACGCCGCAGGCACCTACATCGTCATCGGCGCGAGAAAGATGAAAGAATTCAGGGAAAAACTCGCCGCGGGCGAAATCGACAAACACGGCCAACCTATCGTAAAAGAAGAGGACGCAGCTACGTCCGACGAAACCGCTTCCGAAAACAACTAGGGCTTAAATCGGAGAACCACTATGGAAAAAACTTATCAGCCACAGCTTTTTGAGAAAAAACTGTATGAATTCTGGTCGAAAGGCGGCTATTTCGGCGCAAAACCGAATCCTGAGAAGGAGCCGTTTACCATCGTTATGCCTCCTCCAAACATCACGGGGCAACTGCACATGGGGCACGCTTTGGACGAAACCGTGCAGGATATTATCATTCGTTTCAAACGTATGTCGGGCTACGAGGCTTTGTGGATTCCGGGCACGGACCACGCGTCTATCGCAACCGAAGTCAAAATCGTTGACAAACTGAAAGCCGAAGGCCTTGACAAAAGGGAAATCGGAAGAGAAGAATTTCTGCGCCGCGCGTGGGAATGGAAAAAACAATACGGCTGCAGAATAGTCGAGCAGCTCAAAACTCTCGGCTCCAGCTGCGACTGGTCGAGGGAAGCGTTCACTATGGACGAAAATCTGTCGGCGGCGGTTCTGGAGGTTTTCTGCAAACTTTACGACAAGGGGCTTATCTATCGCGGCGACAGAATCATCAACTGGTGCCCGACCTGCGGCACGGCTCTTTCTGACGCAGAGGTCGAATATTCCGAAAAAGACAGCTTTTTGTGGCATTTCAGATACCCTCTGAAGGACGGAAGCGGCTACATCGAAGTGGCCACCACCAGGCCTGAAACCATTCCGGGCGACACCGCCGTTGCGGTCAACCCGAAAGATCCTAAATACAAGCATCTCGTGGGCAAAATCCTCGTTTTGCCGGTGAACGGAAGGGAAATCCCTATCGTTGCGGACAACTACGTCGAAATGGGCTTCGGAAGCGGCGCCGTCAAAATCACGCCGGCTCACGATCCTAACGACTTCGAGGTGGGCCTTCGTCATAACCTTCCTGTCATAAGGGTTATGGACGATAACGGCGTTATGAACGAGCTTGCGGGCAAATATAACGGCCTCACACGCGACGAATGCCGCAAACAAATCGTCGAAGACTTAAAAGAGGGCGGCTTTCTCGTGAAAATCGAACCGTATAAGCACAACGTCGGCGAATGTTATCGTTGCTCGACCATCGTCGAGCCTATCGTCAGCAAGCAATGGTTCGTCAAAATGAAACCGCTTGCCGAACCTGCCATTGCGGCCGTCAAAAAACGCAAAGTCGAATTTATCCCTAAACGTTTCGAAAAAACCTATTTCAACTGGATGGAAAACGTCAGAGACTGGTGCATCAGCCGTCAGCTTTGGTGGGGACACAGAATTCCGGCCTACTATTGCGACGACTGCGGCGAAATGACCGTTTCCAAAACCAAGGTCGAAGTTTGCCCGAAATGCGGCGGAAAACACGTCCGTCAGGACGAAGACGTTCTGGACACATGGTTCTCCAGCGCGCTTTGGCCGTTCTCCACTTTGGGCTATCCGAAAAAGACCAAAGACCTCGAATATTTCTACCCGACCAACGTTCTCGTAACCGCATACGACATCATCTTCTTCTGGGTCGCCAGAATGATTTTCAGCGGCATCGAAAACATGGGCGAAGTTCCGTTTTCGGAAGTGCTTATTCACGGCCTCGTCCGCGACAGTCAGGGCAGAAAGATGTCCAAATCGCTTGGCAACGGCATCGATCCGTTGGAGATTATCGACAAATACGGCGCCGACACCTTGCGTTTCAGTCTGGCTACGGGCATCGCTCCGGGAAGCGACACCAGATATTCCGAAGAAAAGGTGGAATCCTGCCGCAACTTCATGAACAAGCTTTGGAACGCCAGCCGTTTCCTCATCATGAACATGGAAGGCAAGGAGCTTAAGGACATTTCCGAGCTTAAAAAATTGCCGGTTGACAAATGGATTCTCACCAAGCTTCAAGGGCTTATCAAAGAGGTTACCATCAATCTCAACAAATACGAAATCGGTCTTGCCGCAGGCAAAATTTACGACTTCGTGTGGTCGGATTTCTGCGACTGGTACATCGAAATGGAAAAGCCGCTCCTTTACGGCGACAACGAAAAACTGAAGATTCATGCGCTCAGCATGCTCAGCTACGTTCTGGAAACCGTTCTGAAGCTGCTGCATCCGTTCGTTCCGTTCGTTACGGAGGAAATTTTCCAGATTCTGCATCCTGACAAAGCCCTCATCGTGGAAGAATGGCCGAAGTACAACAAACGCCTCACCTATTACGCCGAAGCAAAGGCCTTCGAGGGCGTTATGAACCTCATAAAAGCCGTCAGAAACATCCGCGCCGAAATGAACGTCGCACCGTCAAAGAGAGTAACCTTGCTCATAAAAGACAACGAACACAGGCCGTTCTTTGAAAAAACCGCCATGTTTATCGAAAAGCTTGCCGGCGCGTCGCACGTTGAATTCGTCAAAGAAAAACCGACCGACGTCAAGGTTTCAACTGCAGTTTCCGACAGCGTGGAAGTTTATATTCCGCTCGGCGAACTGGTGGACACCGAAAAAGAAATCGCGCGTCTTACCAAGGAGCTTGAAAACACCGAGAAAGAAATTTTGCGCGCAGAGGGTATGCTCGGCAACCAAAAATTCGTCGCCAACGCTCCGAAAGCTTTGGTGGAAAAGGAAAGAGATAAGCTGGAAAAATATCGTCAGAAACGCGACAAGCTTTCCGAGCAGATCGAAAATCTTAAATAAACGAAACAAAAAAGAGTGGAGAAATCCACTCTTTTTTATTTTTAATTTAATCGAACATTGATTTCAGTTTGCCGAAATCGACGTTTTTCACTTTTTGGAACTTCGTTGCCGAAATCGTGTTTCCGCCTTCGTCAAGGACTTTCAGCATCGTGCGGTCAAATATAACGGTTTTGCCTAAGTAGCGTATGCGGTATTCGACCGAGGAATATTCCGTCGCTTTTACTTTTCGGAAATTATACCGCTTTACGTATTTTCCGCCGTCCGTTTCGACCAAAAAGTCCGAAACTTTGTCGGCGGGAAGAAAGGTTTCGGTTTCTGTTTCCTTGTCGTAAACGGAAATTTCAAGCGCGTCGCCGTTCGGAAGCAATTTTTCGATGCTTCTTGGAGCGTATAACCCTGCCGCAACCGCCGACGCGGCAATCGCCACGACAACAAAAACAATCGCAAGGCGAGTCGTTAACTTTTCTGTTTTCATCTGAGGCCCTCCTTTTTATACTTTCAGTATAACGGATAGGGCGGGCGTGTGTCAATATGAATTTTTCGAAAAGTCGGGTATGAAGCTTTCGCCGACAGAGCCTAAATCCTGCGTGAAACCGTCGGTTATGCCGAGTTTTTCCATATATAAAGCCGCGCGCTTATATTCAAGAGGCTTAAGCGGTCGATTGATTTCGGGGTAGTTTTCGGTGTCCACGGGGGTATATTGCCCCATAAGGCTCAGGAGCGCGTCGTTTTTGAAATGCTTTGAAAAGCAGTCCAGAACGTCGAAAGTGTTCTGAAGGTTGTTCGGCAAAACGAGATGGCGCACTATGACGCCTTTTTGCATAATGCCGTCCGCGGCGTAAACGGGTTTTCCGACTTGGCGGATCATTTCCGAAATTGCGGGGAAGGCAAATTTGAAATAGTTTTTCGTCCCCGAATATTTTTGTGAATATTCCTCTTTGACGTATTTAAGGTCGGGGAGGTAAACGTCCACCAAACCGTCAAGCATTTTTAGGGTATCGACGGTTTCGTAGCCCGAAGTGTTGTAAACGACGGGTATTTTCGGCTTATAAATTTCGAGCGCTTCCGCGATAAGGTCGGCGAACGGCGTCGGGGAAACGAGGTTCACGTTGTGCGCACCCGACGCTTCTATGCTTTTTATAAGCTCCGAAAACTCCTTTGTGGTGTAGGCTTTGCCGACCGGCGAGCGGGAAATATCCTTGTTCTGGCAAAAAACGCAACGCATGGTGCAGCACGAAAAAAACACCGTTCCGCTTCCGCGCGTGCCGGAGAGCGGCGGTTCTTCCCATTTGTGCAGGTGAAAGTAGGCCACCGTAATTTCGTGCGGCGCGCCGCAAAGGCCCGTTCTGCCGTTCGTGCGGGGGCTTTTGCAGGCATTTGGACACAAATTGCACTCAAAATCTTTGCCAGAGGTTGCCTTAATCATAATTATATATTATAATATATTCATCTGGCTAAATCAAATATATACGGGAGGTAAAACGTTGAACAGTTTGAAAAAAGCGTTCAGATACGCGAATTCCAAATTGATATATCTGTTGCTATTCGGGTTTTTGCCGGCGGCGTTTTGCTCGGCCTGTTTCCCGATAAGCAAAATCATTAACTTTATTTGCTGGAATGCC
>HF988638.1:137144-150411 GCA_000434675.1 Faecalibacterium sp. CAG:1138
TGGAATGCCGAAAATCCCGCGGGGGATTTTAAGTCGATTCTTTTCGCCACGTCTCACATTGCGGACAAGTGGTGGTGGATTCCTTTGGCAATGTTTTTGCTTGCGGTGCTAAGCTATTGCATGCTTTTCGGCGCAATTGACCGCCACATGCGTATCGGCAGCTTCACCATGAGCTTTAAACGGTTTTCGGCAAGGGCAAACTACAATATGCTTTCCGCCACGCTGTTTTCGGTGGCCGTCATTTTGTGCTTCGTGCTGGACGAATTTGTGTTTGCAAGTCTGGCAACCTTGTCGTCCAACGTCTTTTCGGGAGCGACTCTGACGGTGGCGCTGTCGTTTTCGGCGTTTTTGTCGTTTGCGCTTCTGGCGCTTGCGGTGGCACTTCTTATTATGTGGGTTCCGACGATGATGCACACGGGGCTTAACGCCAGCGCGGCTTTCGGTATGAGCGTTCGTCAGCTGGGAAGGGACTACTGGAACGTGGCGTTGTCGCTTGCCGCGGTAGGCGCGGTCGCCCTCGTTTTGTATGTTATAAACGGCGTTTTGAAAATGCACATCGGCGTGTTCTTGGACATGGTGTTTTACTGCTTCGTGGTGGTTTATTATCTGGTTTTGGCGTTCACGCTGTTTTTCGAGAAAAACGGCATCGAGCGTATGGACCTCAAAAAGACAAGCATTTGGGAGAAATAATATATGGAATTCAAAAATTCAATTTCTATCATTACCGTCAAATTCGGCACGGTTTTCAGGGTTATTTTGTATATTGCCATCGTCGGCGTGATCGTGCTCGGCATAGCAATGATCGGCATAAATCCGATCATATCCGACATCGAAAACAGTCAGGCGATAAAAGACGGCATAAGATCCGTCACCGAGGACGTTCGTTCGTTTTTGGCAGGCGACTACACGATGAAACAAATACTCGACGCGATAAAAGACGACGCGTCCGAAATTTTGTCGCTCATTAAAACCGAAACCAACGCTTTCACGAAAATAGGACTGCTCACCGTTTTGCTGCTGGCGATTTCGAGGTTTCTCATCGGGCTGTGCTACGTTCCTTTGGGGGATATTTTCGGCCAGTATATGCAATCCGGCATGAGGTACGGTTTCTTTTCCAACTACGTTAAGAACATCAAACAGAGCCTCAATTTCAGCTGGGGATACACGCTGTTTTCGACGCTTCTGGACGTGCTGGTTGTGCTTATCACCGTGTTTTCCGTCTATTTTGCTTTCAGCGTTTTCAAGATTATTTCGCTGATGCTGGCTGTCGTTTTCATCGTTGCGATCGTCGCCTTTAGGTTCACGCTGACTGCGGGAGTTATCCCTTACATACTTTTCGAAAATTGCGGAAGCAACTTCTTCGTTGCATTAAAACGCAGTTTACCGTGCGTAAAGAAGAACATAAACGGCTATATGCGTTGTTTCATCATGAGCGTGCTGTTGTTCTATCTTCTGAACGCAGCCTGCGCGGTAACCACCGTATTCGTCATAACCATTCTTAGCTTGGCGGCACTCGTCATTCTTGTCAGACTTTTGGAGCTGTGCTTCTATTTCAAGTACAAGAAAATGAAGTACTACATCGACGACAACACCGTCGTTGACACGGCTCCGTTTGCCGAGCGCGCAGATCTTGTCGAAATCGAAGACTAAAAAAAGCGGCTTATTAAAGCCGCTTTTTTATAATCCTGAAATAAAAACGCCGCGATTTTGCGGCGTTTTTTGTAGGCTGTTTTTCTTTTTACTTGATTTTTAACACGCGGTAAACGCCGCTTGTTTTTTCAAAAAGCGATTTGTCAAGTTCTTCGTCGCTGTCGGCGAGCGCCGCCGACGTGCCGGATTTATGAACTGCCGAAACTACGTCTGCATTTATGCTTTCTGCAATCGCCTTAATTTCGGGCACTGCCGATTCGTTTCCGAGAATAAGCAGGCGGTGCGTCTTTTTTAGCGGTGCAAAAACATCGGGGAAGTTTACGCTGTTTTTGACGTTGCCGTTTTTCAAAAAATCGGTGAGTTGGGCTGCTATCATGTCGGCGCAGTTGTCTTCGGCTTCCGCAGTCGACGCGCCGAGGTGAGGAAGGGCAATCACGTTTTTCACGTTCAAAAGCTCTTTCGGGCAAAAGTCCGTGACGTACGCGGATAATTTGCCGCTTTCCAAAGCTTTTTTCACGCTTTCGGAATCGACGAGTTCGCCTCGCGCATTGTTTATGAGCACGGCGCCGTTCTTCATTATGGCAAATTTTTCGTCGTTCACGAAGCCCTTAAGTTCGGCGGCAAACGGAACGTGCAGGCTGACAAAATCGGAAAACTTGAAAACCTCGTCGAAATCGCGCTTGAATTCCACGCCCGAAAGATCTTCGCGGTCCAGCATTTCTGCGGTGTAGAACGTGCGGTTTGCGGAGGCGACTTTCATTCCGAGCGCAAGCGCCATTTTTGCGGTTTGTTTTGCAATTTGTCCGAAGCCTATAAGCCCCAACGTTTTGCCGGAAATTTCAAAGCCCGAAAATGCGCTTTTGCCTTTTTCGACGGTGGTTTTGAGGTTGTCGTCGGCAGGCAGCGACTGCATCCAGAAGAGCGCGTCCTTAACGTGCCTTGCGGCAAGGAACATGCCCGCAATCGTAAGCTCCGCAACCGCGTGAGCGTTTGCTCCCGGCGTGTTGAAAACCACTATGCCGCGTTTTGCATATTCTTTGTGAGGTATGTTGTTTACGCCTGCGCCTAGTCTGCAAACGGCTTTAAGCTTGTCACCGACGGGGTAGTCTGTCATGTCGAAGCTGCGAAGAAGAATGACGTCGGGGTTGGTTTCGTCCGGATTGTTGACACAATTGTCGTTAAAAATGACATCAACCCTCGAACTCATTTTGTTCAGTTTTTTGACGGTGATCATCATTTGTTCCTAGCCTCAAAATCTTTCATGAAGGAGATGAGCGCATCGACGCCTTCCATAGGCATGCCGTTATAGAGCGACGCCCTCAGGCCGCCGACCAGTTTGTGGCCTTTTAAGCTGTGAAGATTTTGCGCTTCGGCTTCTTTGACGAATTTCGCGTCCAGCTCGGCGCTCGGGGTTACGAAAGGTATGTTCACGAGGCTTCTTGCGTCGGCGCGGTTAGGGCAGACGTAGAAACCGCTTTCGTCGATAAAATCGTAGAGTTTTTTGCTCTTTGCTTTGTTGAATGCTTCCATTTCTTTTACTCCGCCGAATTTTTTGAGGTAGCGGAGGTTCAGCATCATAACGTAGATGGCGAACGTAGGCGGAGTGTTGTAGAGGCTGTTTTTTGCCGCGTGCGTCGAATATTTCATCATCGTCGGGCAGAATTCGGATTCGTGGCCCAAAAGGTCTTTTTTGACGATAACGACGGTTACGCCCGCAGGACCGAGATTCTTTTGCGCGCCCGCAAATAAAAGCCCGAATTTTTCAACCGGAATTTCTTCCGCCATAATGTTGCTGCTCGCGTCGCCGACGAGAGGGGCGGAAAGGGTTGGATATTCGGTGTAATGCGTGCCGTAGATGGTGTTGTTGAGGGTTATGTAGCCGTAGTCGATGTCAGGCCTGAAGGAAATGGCCTTGACGTCCGGAATATAGGTGAAATTTGCGTCCTCGGAGGTTGCGGCAACGGCTGCGTCGCCGTAGCGCTTGGCTTCTTTGTAGGCCTTGGTCGCCCATACGCCGGTGAGGACGTAGTCGGCTTTTTTGTGATTTGTCATAAGGTTCAGAGGAACCGCTTCGAACTGAGTGCTGCCGCCGCCTTGCATAAGCAGAATGTCGTAGTCCTCAGGAACGTGCATAAGTTCCCTTATAAGAGAAAGACATTCGGCGTGAATCCGGTCGTAAAACTTGCCGCGGTGGCTCATTTCCATAACGCTCATGCCGCTGCCGCCAAAATCCAAAAGCTCGGCTTTTACTTGCTCCAAAACTTCCACAGGCAGTACGCTCGGGCCTGCGGAGTAGTTAAAACTTCTCATAACGATCTCCTTAAGATTTGCTTACTTAATTATACAACAAATTTTGCCGAATTTCAAATTATTTGGCCGTATAAAACATATCGAAAGCAATAAATTTGTATAATTTGGTATGAAAGCAGTGATTCTTGCGGGCGGTTTCGGAAAAAGACTTAAGCCGCTCACCGACAAAACGTGCAAACCTATGGTCAGAATTTTGGGCAGACCGCTGTCCGAATACGCCGTTGCGGCGCTTAAAGCCGCGGGGATAGAAGAAGTGTACTTCGCCACGGGCTATCGCTCGGAGGACGTCGAAAGCTACTACGGCGACGGCAGAAAATTCGGTATGCGGTTTCGTTACCGAAAAGAAACGACGCCTCTCGGGACTGCCGGCGCAGTCAGGGAACTTAAAGGAGAACTTGGCGAAAAGTTTTTGTGTCTGCCGGCAGACGGCCTGTCCGACGTGGACCTCGGGGCGTTTTCCCGCGCGGATACGGACGGGTTTGTCGGCGCGCTTGCGGTGGCGCTAAAGGATGACACGACGGGGCTCGGCGTTGTGAATTTTGACGATAATCTGATTGTAAAAAGCTTTGTCGAAAAACCGCCTATTTCGACGAAAGCGTACGTTAATACGGGTATATATATGTTTACAAGTGCCGTTTTCGACTATATAACCGACGGCTTTTGTGATTTCGGAAAAAACGTTTTTCCAAATCTTTCGGGGAAGCTGAAGGTGTTTGTACATAATGGGTTTTGGTCGGACGTGGGCACTTTAAAAAGCTACGAGGAAGCTTGCAAAACGGTGGCTCTCGGCGAAAAATTCAAAAGTTTGTAGAAGGTTTTTTCAAATTCCGCTTAAACTCTTGTCAAAGTCGCAATAATAAGTTATAATCTATGTTAGACTATATTGCGCGCTTTGCGCACGGAGGCATTTTTGAAATCAAATAAACTTCTGAAAGTTATGTTTTTCGGCGGCGTCGGCGAAATCGGCAAAAATATGACCGCCTTGGAATACGGCGACAATATTCTGGTTGTCGACGCGGGCATGGGGTTCCCGAACGAAGCGACTCCGGGGGTGGACGTCGTTATTCCCGATATAGAATATCTTAAAACAAACAGCGAAAAGGTGGTCGGCATAGTTCTGACGCACGGCCACGAGGATCACGTCGGCGCGTTGCCGTACGTTTTGAAAGACCTGCCGCAAGTGCCCGTTTACGGGACTCGTTTTACGCTTGGCATCGCGGCGCACAAACTGGAAAATCAAAGGATGTCCGCGGACGTCCTTTCGGTCGTTCCCGAAAACGGAACCGTCGAAATAGGCCCGTTTTCCGTCGAATTTATCAAAGTCTGCCACAGCATAGCGGGCGCGGCTGCCCTGAGCATCACGACGCCTGCCGGCATAGTGTTTTTCACCGGCGACTACAAAATGGACTATACCCCTATCGACGGCAAGCTTACCAACATTGCAAGGATCGAGGAAATAGGCAAAAAAGGCGTTTTGCTTATGCTTGGCGAAAGCACCAACGTCGAACGACAGGGGCACAGCAAATCCGAACGCCGGGTGGGGCAGAGTCTGGAACAGGTGTTTGTGACGAACAGCACCCGAAGGATAATCATTGCCACCTTTGCCACCAACAACTACAGGGTTCAGCAGATTATGGACCTTGCCAAAAAGTACGGACGGAAAGTGCTGCTTAGCGGTCGGAGCATGAAATTTATAACCGAACTCGGCAAGGAGTCGGGCGAATTGCACTTCGATTCCGACATTCTCGTGGACGCGCAAACGGCCAAAAAGATGGACGACGGCAAAGTTCTGGTGATAAGCACCGGCACGCAGGGCGAACCGATGTCGGCGCTTGCAAAAATGAGCCAGGGCGAATTCGACAAGATAACCGTTGGCGAAAACGATACCGTGGTTCTGTCGTCAAGCCCGATCCCGGGCAACGAGAGAAGCATCTACACCGTCATCAACAACCTCTACCGCAAGGGCGCGGAGGTTATGTACGAAGCGATGTACGACATACACACCACCGGCCACGCGTTTCAGGAGGAGCTGAAGCTAATGCTTCAACTGGTGAAACCGAAGTACTTTATCCCCGTTCACGGCGAATATCGTCATCTGAAAAAGCACGCCGAACTGGCAAAATCGTTGGGTATTCCCGCGGGCAACGTGCTTATATGCGAAATAGGCAACGCGGTTGCTTTGAACAAAAAGGAATTCAAGCGTATTTCCGACGTTCCTGCGGGCAACAGCTTCGTTGACGGCAACACTTTGGGCGAAAACGCAGACGGCATTCTGCGTGACAGGATAAACCTGTCGAAGGACGGAATGATCATCGTCGTTGCAACCGTCGAAATGAAAACGGGCAAAATATTGTCGGGGCCGGAAATAATCGCAAGAGGCTTCGATTTCGACGAAGAAAAGGCCGAGGAAACCAAAGAGGAAGTGTCAAAAGCGGTTGCCGCTCTGGACTACGATCTGGTTGAGGACTACACCGAGGTCAAGGCTGCGGCAAGAAAAGCGATACGACAGCTTCTTAAACAAAAATACAAACAATATCCGATGATATTGCCGATCATAATCGAGGGCTGAAATGTTTGAGGATATTTACCGATTTCAAAAAAAATACGCAGCCGAGCACAAAGTTCCCGTTATGCTTGACGAGAGCATGGCTATTCTGCAGGAAACGGTCAGGCGCGCGCGCCCGAAAAAGATTCTGGAAATCGGCACGGCCATCGGCTACAGCGGCATAAAAATGCTGGAGCAGGCCGATTGCGCCACGCTTACCACCGTCGATAAGGACGCCGACAGACTGGACGTCGCGAGGGAATGTTTCAAAAAGGCGGGACTTACGGACAGGGTTACGATTTGGGAAGGCGATTCGGACGATATCGTGAGATACGCAAGCGGCAAGTTCGACTTCATTATGCTTGACGGACCGAAGGGGCAGTATGCGAGGTATCTGCCGTATCTGAAGGAATTGCTCTTAAAGGGCGGAGTGCTTTTTGCCGACGACGTTATGTTCAAGTGCAAGACGGGGGAGGACTTCAATCCGCTGCACAAGCTGAGGACGATTTCCGTTCAGCTTAAAGTTTTTTTGGACGAACTGACAAACGATAAGGATTTTGAAACCACGCTTTACGACGTCGGGGACGGCGTTTCGGTGAGCGTGAAAAAAGGTTAGACGAAAATGGTTGAATTGTTGGCTCCCGCAGGGAGCAGAGAAAAACTTGACACGGCAATACATTTCGGCGCGGATGCGGTTTACGTCGGCGGGGCGAATTTCGGCCTGCGCGCGTATGCGGACAACTTTGACGAAGAAGGGCTGAAAAACGCCGTTGACTACGCGCACTCGAAAGGCAGGCGCATTTACGTGACGGCAAACATTTTTGCCAGAAACTCCGACTTTTCGCCGTACAGAGAATATCTTTCTTACCTCAAAAAAATCGGCGTCGACGCCGTTATCGTGACCGACACCGGCCTCGTCTGGCGAACCTTGGAATGGCAGCCGGATATGGAAGTTCACCTTTCGACGCAGGCCAACACCACCAACGGCCACACCGTGGCGTTTTGGGCAAAACAAGGGGTTAAGCGCGTCGTTTTGGCTCGTGAATTGTCGCTTGAAGAAATTAAGGAAATCAAAGATATGGTCGGTGGCAGCGTGGAACTTGAAACCTTCGTGCACGGAGCAATGTGCATAAGTTACAGCGGAAGATGTTTGCTGAGCAATTATCTCACCGGTCGAGATTCCAACCGCGGCGAGTGCGTGCAGGCGTGCAGGTGGGAGTATAAAATCGCAGAGGCGTCCAGACCTAACAATCCGCTTACGCTTATGGAAGACGAAAAGGGAAGCTATATCTTAAACAGCCGAGATCTCAACATGATTCGACACGTTAAGGAGCTTGCGGAAGCAGGCATCGACAGCTTCAAAATAGAGGGCAGAATGAAGTCGGAGTACTACGTGGGGAGCGTCGTAAACGCCTACAGGCGCGCAATCGACGCCTATAACGTAAGCCCCGAAGCCTACGTTTTGCAGGAAAATCTTGTCAAAGAACTGGACAAAACCAGCCACCGCGGTTACACCACCGGTTTCTATTTCAGGGGCGAAAACAACGTTTGCATCGAAACGTCAAAACCCGTTTGCGAATACAAGTTTATGGCGAGGGTGCTCGGCTACGACGACGACAAAAAAGCGCTTGTTCTTGAGCAGCGCAACCGCTTTAAGGAAGGCGACGTTCTGGAGGTGCTGTCGCCTGACGGCAATTTCAACAAAAAGATAAAAATAGAAAAAATGTTCGGCGAGGACGGCGAGGAAGTTCCGGACGCAAAAATCGTGCAGCAAAAACTTTTCGTGCCGACCGACGTCAGACTTTCCGAAAACGACATTCTGAGGAGGGACGAGGGCAATGATGCTTGAAAAGAAAAACGTAATATTTTTCGTTTCCGTGGCGGACGACCGCCGCGGCGTGGACCTGATTGCCGAAACTATCGAAAAAGATTATCCCGAATATCTTCCGATGGTTTTCGACGAAAGCGCCTACGCCGATGACAAAACGCACAAATTCTCCGTCGCTTTGGACAGGGCTTTTCAAAAGGTTTTTCCGAAAAAATACGACGAGCACAAACGCAAATCTTCCGAAAAACGCGAAACGGCAAATTCGACATTCAGAAAAAAACGTTCCGTCGAATACAAGCGCATTCACAGCATAATTCAGCGTTTTGATCCCGTGACGGTGGTTGCCACAACCCCGAAACTTCTGAATCTTTGCGTTCTGGCCAACAAAAAGCGCAAAAAACAAACCAAAGTGGTGGGGCTTTGCCAAGGTTTTTCCGCAGACATCACGTTCTATTCTAAGAACGCCAACGGCTATATCGTGGACAACGCCGACGTCAAAAAAAGCCTTATCGGCCGAGGTGCGCAGGCCAGATCGGTTCTGGTTTTGGGTTCTCCGTGCGTCACGGAAAAATACGACTTCGAAAAGGTTTTCGAGGCCAAAAGGGAAATGGGACTGAACGACAAACCGACGATTTATTTGTCGGGCGGCATATTCGGCGACGACAAGGTCAGAAAAGTGCTGGAGCTTATCCTCGATCAGGGCGACTATATCAACACGGTCGTGTTCTGCGGCGAAAACGAAGAGCTGTTTTCTTACGTCAGTCAGCGCGTTGAAAAAGCAAAAGCGCAAAACGTCAAAGTGATTATGAGCGGCGAAATGGAGCATACCGCCTATCTCGCTTCCGACATCGTCGTTACGACTTATGATCCTACGCTCATCGCGTCGTCGATGGTAAGGCGGGTGCCGACGGTGCTTTTCGCGCCGAAAACCAGACAGGAAGAATCGGATTTTTCTTACCTCGGTCAGCGCCGCGCCGCGTTCTATGCCGAAGATATGAACAAAATCATCATCGACATTTACAAAATCATTCAGACCGACGTCGCAAGGTTCTATCGCATGAGCGACGACACGGGCCTGAAAGTCGATCGCTTAACTGCCGCCGCAAACGCGCTGACGGATCTTATTTCGGAATAAAAATTCAAAATAAATTATTTTTATGCGGAGGAAACTATGATTCAACACGTTGTTATCTACAAATTCAAAAACCCGTCGGAGGAGCTGTTTTCTGCCGTCGCCGAAAACTTTCAGACGATAAAGGGAAACGTTCCGGGGCTTCTTCGCCTCGACTGCGGCAAAGACGTAATCCGCCTTCCGAGAAGCTACGATTTCGCGCTCTATTGCAAGTTCGAAGATATGGCCGCTTACGACAGGTATCAGACCGCGCCGCTGCATCTTGCGGTTAAGGAGTTTATGAAAACCGTCGTCGAAGAGAGCCACTCCGTTGACTGGGAAAACAAATAAAACCGAATATAAACCCCCGAATGACAGATACTTGATTTATGATGTCTATAGTGTTCGGGGGTATTATTTTGACAATTGTTTTTGGCGGGGCGGAGCGGTTGTTTTTTGGTGGAAGAACGCTTAAAAGGGGAACGCTTTTAAGCCTTTTTGCCGCACTTCTTTTCACGATTTCGCCCGTCGTTTCGGTTTTCGGGCGCGCCGTTTCGGTTCCGACCGTTATATACGTTTTCGTTTCCGTGGCCGTCGGGTTCTACCGTGGAAGCGGCCTCGACAGGCTGTTTTTGACTTACGTTTCCGTCCTTGTCGGCGTGTTTTTATATTTTTACGGCGAGGCGAAAAGCGTTTCACTTTTTTCGTCGGACATATTTTATAGCGCAAACGGAGTGCTTTTGGAAGTTGCGCTCACCGTTTTTTTGGCAAAAACGGCGTCGGACGCGGTCGCGTCTGCGGCAATTTCGATTTTTACCTATGCGTGCCTGTTCACGTCTTTCGGAAAATTCTGCCCGCTTTTCCCCGCGGAAATTTTTTCCGCTTTAACGTTGTCCCAAATTTTGTCTGCCGCAATTTGCATATACGCCCAAAAGATTGCCCGCCTCGTTGCTCCCGACGCGGCGTTTATGCTGGACGAAGCAAAAAGGGCGTAGTTTTTTTGAAAAACGATTTACAAACAATTAAAAAGTAAGTATAATTGATAAATAAAAAAATAAACGGCGGACGATTGAAGGGCTTTTAGCTGACGGATTTTTTGAAAATCTCGTCAGGTGCCCGCTTTGATTTGACTTGCCGCCGATAATTTTGTATAATTTAATCAATTACTTTAAGGCGGTACGATATGCCAAAACCAATCGTGGCCATTGTGGGAAGGCCTAACGTCGGAAAATCGACGCTTTTTAACACAATCGCCGAAAGACGAATATCAATAGTAGAGGACACCCCGGGCGTCACCCGAGACAGGCTTTACGCCGACTGCGAGTGGTGCGGTTACGCATTCAGCTTAATCGACACCGGCGGCCTTGCGTTAAAGAGCGAGGACGAAATGTGGCTTCACATCAAAAAACAAGCCGAAGTCGCGACTTCCACGTGCGATCTGGTGCTTTTCGTGGTTGACGGAAAAACCGGGCTTTCGGCGGAGGACTACGACGTTGCCGACTTTTTGAGAAGAAGCAAAAAACCTTGCCTGTTGGCCGTAAACAAACTGGACAATTTCGAAACGGAAAATCTGTTCGATTTCTACAGCCTCGGAATAGGCGAACCGATAGCCATATCCGCTCAGCAGAAAAAGGGGCTGGGAGATTTGCTGGACGAAATCGTCAAAAACCTCAAGGAAAGGGTGGAATCGGAGCCGGTGGACGAGGACGTTGTGAAGGTTGCTCTCGTAGGCCGTCCTAACGCCGGCAAAAGCAGCATAACCAACAGACTTTTAGGCTACGAACGCGTCATCGTCTCAAGCATTGCGGGCACAACCCGAGATGCCATCGACACTCCTTTTGAGTACGAAGGCAAAAAATATATTCTCATCGACACCGCAGGCATCAGGAGAAAGAGCCGCATCGACGAGGATCTGGAAAGCTACAGCGTTATGAGAAGTCTGGCTGCCATACGTCGCGCCGACGTGGTGCTTCTCGTTTGCGACGCTACGCAGCCGCTTTCCGAGCAGGACGTGAGGATAGCGGGCTACATTCACGACGAAGGCAAGCCGTCGATCGTAGTGATGAACAAATGGGACGCCGTCGAAAAAGACACCTTCACCATCAACAAATACAACAAGCAACTTGCCGAAGATCTGAAGTTTATGGACTATTTCGTTCCGATTTACGTAAGCGCGCTTACGGGGAAAAGGGCGGACACCATAATGCCTGCCATAAACAAGGTTGTCGAAAACAACAGACTAAGGATCACGACGGGACTTTTGAACGACGTGCTGCAAGAGGCCATTCTGACCAACGAGCCGCCATCCAAGAACGGTCGCAGGCTAAAGATATACTACGCGACGGAAGTTTCCGTTTCGCCGCCGACTTTTGTCATAAAGGTCAATGACGAAAGCATAATGCACTTCAGCTACAAGCGTTATCTCGAAAACGCCCTGCGTCGAAGCTTCGATTTTTCCGGCACGCCGGTGAGGCTTCTTATAAGAAATAAAAACGAAAAAGAGGATAATTGATGAAATATTCCGAACTTACCGTCGCAGAGCTTAAGGCTCTCGAGGCGGAGCTTAAGGAGCTATATCAGGAAACCGCCAAAAAAAAGCTTAACATCGACGTTACCCGCGGCAAGCCTTCGGAAGAACAGCTGAAGCTTGCCGACGGAATGTTCACGGTGGATTTCGGCGACTTCAAGTCCGAAAACGGCGCCGACGTAAGAAATTACGGCGGCCTTGAAGGCGTTTTGGAGCTGAGAAAGCTTTTTGCCAAAATTTTCGACGTCAAATATCAGCAGGTGGTTGCCCTTGACGGCAGCAGCCTGAACGTTATGTACGACACTCTGCAATACGCTTTGACTTTCGGCGTCGGCGGCGGTCTGCCGTGGCAGGGGAAGGGCGTCAAGTTTTTGTGCCCGGCACCGGGATACGACCGCCACTTTGCCGTAACAGAGGCGCTCGGCGTCGAAATGATAACCGTTCCGATGACCGAAACGGGGCCGGATATGGACCTTGTGGAAATGCTTTGCGCCGTAGACGAAAAAATCAAGGGAATGTGGTGCGTTCCGAAATACAGCAACCCGACGGGCGTGATATATTCGGATCAGACGGTGGACAGAATCGCAAAAATGAAAACCGCCGCGCCTGATTTCAGGGTATTTTGGGACAACGCCTATTTCGCGCACGGACTTTACGCCAACGACGACAAGTTGAAAAACGTTTTTCAGGCTGCCGAAAAAGCGGGCAATCCCGACAGATTCTATATGTTCGCTTCCACCTCGAAAATCACTTTCCCGGGAAGCGGCGTCAGCGCGTTCGTTTCTTCCGAGAAAAACGTGCAGGAATTTTTGTCGCACAGAAAATATCAGACTATCGGCCCTAACAAGGTCGTCCAGCTGGCGCATTTCAAATATCTCAAGGACGAAAAAAACCTGCTTGCCATCATGCAGAAGCACGCCGACATACTTCGCCCGAAGTTTGAGAAGGTGCTGGAAATTTTTGAGGAGGAATTTTCGGATTCCGACGCTCTCAGCTGGTCGAAGCCTAAGGGCGGCTACTTTATAAGCGCGGACACCATGGACGGTTGCGCCCGACGTGCGGTGGAAATCGCCGCAGAACTCGGCGTAAAATTCACGGCCGCAGGCTCTACTTATCCTATGGGGCGCGACGATATGGACAAAAACGTGAGGATCGCTCCGTCTTATCCGACGGTTCCGGAACTGGAAACCGCAATAAGGGTTTTTTGCCTCGCCGTCAAAATCGCCACGGTCGAAAAGCTTCTTGCAAACACCGCGTCCGCAAGCGCCGCAAAAACACTCTGAATAATTTCGTTTA
>HF988638.1:150465-152150 GCA_000434675.1 Faecalibacterium sp. CAG:1138
GCTATTTTTATATTATATATAAAGTTTAGGTTATACCAAAAACAAATAATTGATTTTTTCTTCCGTTCTAAACGCCTTTTTGACAAAATATACTATACAAACGTCAATTTGGAGGATGATATGGAAAACTTTGACATTTACAGAGATATTTCAGGCCGTACGGGTGGGGATATATACGTCGGCGTCGTGGGGCCGGTGAGAACGGGCAAATCCACGTTTATCAAAAAATTTATGGAAAACGTCGTTCTGGACAACATCACCGACATAAACGTCCGAACCCGAGCCGTGGACGAACTGCCACAGTCGGCCGATGGCAGAACGATAATGACTTCTCAGCCTAAATTCGTGCCTAACGAAGCGGTTTCCGTCAGCTTCGGCGAGGGCGTGAACGCAAACGTCAGACTTATAGATTGCGTGGGCTATCTCGTTGACGGCGCTCTGGGAGACAAAGAGGGCGAAAACGACCGCTTGGTTATGACTCCGTGGTCCGATGAAGAAATGCCGTTCTCGAAAGCTGCCGAAATCGGAACCGAAAAGGTCATAAAAGAGCATAGCACCGTTGCCGTTCTGGTGACGACCGACGGCACTATTTTAGACATCGACCGAAACGATTATCAAAAAGCGGAGGAGCAGGTGGCCGCCGAGCTTACGAAAATAGGCAAACCGTTCGCAATAGTTCTGAACACAAAAACTCCGTCGGCGCCTAAAACCGCCGAGCTTGCCGCCGAGCTTGAAAAAAAATATAACGCGCCGGTGGTTATCTCGGACGTTCTCAATATGGACGAAAAAGGCGTCGCCGCCGTTATGAACGAAATTTTGCTTGAGTTTCCTGTTCGTTCGATCGACGTCAAAACGCCGAAATGGATGCAGGCGCTGGACAAAGACAACTGTATGATCGATTCGCTTCTTTCGCGCATACGTCTGGGGGCGGCAAACGTCCGCACCATGAAGGACGCCGACACCTTCGCCGCGGCCTTTCAGGATATGGAAATTCTGGAATCCGCGCCCGTGGTGAACCTCGACATGGGGAAGGGAAGGATCGAATTGACTTTGCCGGTCAAACGCGAAGTTTTCCACAAGGTGCTTTCCGAAGAGTGCGGCAAAGACATTTCCGACGATTTCAACCTTCTTGCCTACGTCAAACGCTGCGGCAAAAACGAAGCCGAATACGACAAAATCCGCTTAGCTCTTGAAGAAGTCAGACAGAACGGCTACGGCATAGTTCGCCCGCGCATCGAAGAAATGACTTTGGACGAACCGCAAATAGTGTCCAAGGGCGGTCAGTACGGCGTGCGCCTCAAAGCGACTGCGCCGAGCCTGCACATCATCGAAGTGGACGTCGAAACCGAGGTAAATCCGACTGTAGGATCCGAACTTGCGGGCAAAACGCTTGCGGAAGAAATGGTTCAAAGCTTCGATTCCGACAAAGAAGCCTTCTGGAAAACCAACCTCTTCGGCAAAACGCTGGACGAACTCGCCTCCGACGGCCTCAACGGCAAGCTTTACGGAATGCCGGCCGAAGCTCAGCAAAAAATGCGCAAAACGCTTGGCCGCATAGTCAACGAAGGCCGCGGCGGAGTTATCTGCATATTGCTCTAAACAAAAAAACGCCTTCGGGCGTTTTTTTGATGATAATGAAGCGGGGGAGTGCGAGGAACCCTCGCCCGACAAAACGCCTGCGTTTT
>HF988639.1:0-5532 GCA_000434675.1 Faecalibacterium sp. CAG:1138
TCTTTGAGGGTAGGGCGCCGTGGGGCGACGAAGAATCTCGTGGAAACGCTTCACTATAAATTCGCTTTATTATATAATAAATCTAATTGACTGCGTAACTTACAGAATTTGTCGAAAATCAATTTTCTTGTAAAAACTGTTGCAAAAAAATCAGATTGGTGATATAATGTTGATAACAACTGAAATTGTTGTAATTTTGGTCAAAAACCTGGAGGTATTAAAATTATGAAATCAAACATGCTCAAAAAGCTGTTAGTCGTGGTTTTGTTGCTTACGCTGGTTGTTGGCGTTCTTGCTGCTTGCGGCAAGAAAGATCCACCAACGCCACCAGAACCTGACACGCCAAAAGAGTGCACGAAGCACGTTGTCGGCAAAAACGGCAAAGCTGCGACTTGCCAAACTAAGGCTGTTTGCGGCAAATGCGGCAAAGAGTTCGGCGACCTTGCTCCACACAGCTACGTTGACGGCAAATGCAAATGGTGCGGCGCTGAAAAACCAAAAGTTGACGCTGAACTGTTCTTCGACAATCTGTGGGAATCCGCTCGTTCCATCGGCACCACGGCAGTGAAAACCGACGAAAACCTCGGCGTTCATCTTTCCGGCTCTGTCGAAATCACTTTGGGCGGCACCAAGCTCCCGGTAGCTTTTGACGTTCAACTCTTCGTTGACAGAAAAGACAACGGCGCTACCAGCGCTGCAAAAGTTTTGGTTTCCGTTTCCGAACTGAAACTCGAAGCTTTGTATTTCCTTGGCGAACCTGAAAACGTTTACATCAAAGCAGGCGCTACCTCTGAATGGGCATCTGCAAAAATGCAAGTAGTTCCGTTCCAACTTATGCAGAAAAACGGCACCGACACTTGGAACAGCACTTATGCAGGCGTCGTTAACGGCTTCATCGAGAAAGACGTTCTTAACGGTTTGTCCATCATCGACATCATCGGCAAGCTTGTTCAAGGTTTCGGCTCTGACTTCAACCTCAACAGCACCGTTAACGGTCTGCTCGGAGCTCTAGGCCTCGATCTTTCCAAACTCGCCGAAAATGAAACCGTTGCTTCCGTTCTCGAAGCTCTGAAGATCGAAATCGGCAAAGACGGCCTCGACATCAAAGGCGTTTTGATGGCTATTCAAAACCTTGCTACCGATCAAACTAACCCTAACGGCCTTACCGTTGTCACCAACAAAGGCGCTTTGACTGAAAAAGGCGGTTACAGCGGCCAAGTCAACTTGCTTTCCGGCGGCGTTGCGAGCCTTGTGAACATGGTTCTCCCTGGCATCATCGACGGCGCAGTTCCGGAACTTGCAGGCGTACTTTCCACCGGCCTCGAAGCATGGCTCGGCTATGAAAGTGCAAACAACGGCGACATCGAAAAATTCTGGATCGAAGCCAAAATCCCTGGCGATCCTGAAAGCGGAGCCGGTCTCCAAAAAGACCTCGTTGTCAAAATCAACATTGACGATCTCGTTATCGAAAACACTGCAACCGCAAGCTTTGCTTCCGAAAAAGCCGGCGCTGAAAACCTCACCGCTGCTTTCAAAGCAGAACTTGAAATGCCTGAAAACTACATCGGCTTTGCCGAAACGGTAACCAAAGTGGCAAAAGCTTATTCCGACGTTGACCTTGCAGGTCTCAAACTCGGCGGCAAAATTGCCATCGAAGGTCACCTCGACGTTGTAAACCTTGCTTTGAACGGACACCTCAAAGGCGAAATCGTTGTCAAAGTCGACAACGGCAATTCTTTCCTTAAAGTTGAATTGTTCCCGGCAGAAGGCGTAAAAACCACAGACGGCAATCCGGCAACCACCGGCAAGATCACCTTGAAAGTCGGCGGCGAAGTCGGAACATTTGCTAAGGAAGCATTCAAAGCTCTCCTCACCAAGTTCGGAACCAACGTTGACGGTTTCCTCAAGGCAGTGTTCCCTACTGCTCAGGACGGCATCTCCGCATCCATCGTTGCTCTTCTTAGCGGCGAACAACCTGCAGACGGCTACGTCTTCAACGCTCAAGCTAAAGGCCTCTACGGCAACCTCAGCGAATTCCTCAGCGGACTTGTGAACAAGGGCGACACCACCACCGATCCTTCCACCGACGCAGGCGCTACTGCTGATCGTGAAGCTTACGTCAACGTTGTTAAACTTTTGAACTACATCATGGCTCAAAACGTTATCACCAACGAAGGCGAATACGGCTTGGTTATCGACCTCAAGAACCCTGGCAAACTGCTCACCGCTGACTACATCAGCTCCGCTATCCTCGGCCAGATCGACAACGTAAATGACGGTTGGTATGAAACCCGCGAAACCAAACAGGTCGTCGACAAAGACGGCAAACCTGTGGTTGACGAAGCCGGCAATCCTGTTACCGAAATCGTTCGCACCCGTGTTACCCTGACCGACGCTATGACTGCTGGTCTTACCAAAGACAAAGGCTTCAACTACGTCAACGCTGAAGGCCAAATCGTTTACTTCTACTGCTGGGGACTCAATGACTTCCTCTCCAAAGATTGCGGATTCGGCAAAGTATGCAACGGCAAACTTTCCACCCTCTGCGAAACTTTGAAAGAAGTTAAACTCTCCATCACCAAAGAAGGCATCACCGTGAACATCGACGACGGCAAAGGCGGCAAAGTTAAATTCGTTGCCAACTTCCGTCTCGGCACCACCAACGTTGCCGACGTTCCTACCAAATAAGTAGAAACCTAAAACAAAATTTATATCCGCCGATTTTTATCGGCGGATATTTTTATGCCCTCGCGGCGCAAATTGCAGGGAGTGCGAGGGAAGTTCCCTCGCCCGACAAAACGCAAGCGTTTTGCCAAAAGAGAACAAGCACTTTGCCTTATAGAAAAATGAGGTCACGGCCGCGGCTATGGTTTGGGTTTACACAGCGGCCGTGTAAACGAGTGTCGAGCAGCTACNNNGGTGTTTTAGAGTGTCGAGCAGTTGCACTTTGTACGAAGTTTTCGGGAATTTTGCATGGCGCAATGCGCCGCCCCGAAAACGAGTGGCACAATCAGAAAAAGCTCTTGCACTGCGAGACCGAGAGTGTCCCCGCCCAACTGGGCTTTCCGTGGATTCCTTGTTGCATTGCAATAAGGGGAACGGAAACGGGGGAAACTCCGTGAGGAAGGGGGGTAAGCTTTACTCCGCCCTCTAGCGGGTTTTGATATTGTTCCTTTCCAGGAGATTCCTCGGCAGGCTCGGAAAGACAACAAGCAAAGCCGAAAAAGCGCTTGCATTTTTTCGGCGTGCGTAGGGGACAGTAAGCAAAAAACCCGCCGGAGGGCGGGTTTTGTCAAATGTTTGCGTTTAACTGTTGTATAAGCCGTAATAAATGCCGTGTTTGGCCAAAAGCTCGTCGTGGGTGCCTTGTTCTTCTATGCCGTTTTCGGTCAGCACAATGATTCTGTCGGCGTTTCTGACGGTTGACAAGCGGTGTGCGATCGTGAGAGTGGTTCGGGAGCGCGCCAGCATGTCCAAACTTTTTTGAACGATGCGTTCGCTTTCGTTGTCAAGGCTCGACGTTGCCTCGTCGAGAATGAGAATCGGCGGATTTTTCAGGAACACTCTTGCAATGGAAATGCGTTGTTTTTGTCCGCCTGAAAGCTTAACTCCGCGGTCGCCGACCTCGGTGTCGTAGCCGTGAGGAAGCTTGTTTATAAATTCCTCGGCTCCTGCAAGTTTTGCGGCCGTTTCGATTTCTTCGTCGGTTTTGTCGCTGTTGCCGTAGGCAATGTTGTCGCGTATGGTTCCGTTGAAGATGTAAACGTCCTGCTGAACGACGCCGATGTTTTTGCGCAGCGATTTCACGATGTTTTTGCGAAGCGATTTCAGGGTAACGTCTTTTACGTTTATGCCGTCAATGAAAATGTTGCCGCCGGTTGTGTCGTAGAAGCGAGGCAGAAGGTTCACGAGAGTCGTTTTGCCTGCTCCCGAAGGCCCGACGATTGCCACGTTCTGACCTTTTTTGATGTTTAAGGTTACGTCGCTGAGCACTTTTTCGCCGCCTGCGCTGTAGGAAAATGTTACGTTTTCGTAGTCGATGTTGCCGGAAATGTCCGTAAGCTCGGTGGCGCTTGCGCTGTCGAAAATCGTTTCAGGCTCGTCCATAAGGTTGCAGTAGCGCGAAAAACCGCTGAAACCTTGTTGGAATTGCTCGGAAAAGTTGACGAGTGTGTTGATTGTGGTGAGCAACGTGTTGATATACAGAAGATAGGTTATAAGGTCTTCGGTCTTAAGCTCGCCGCGGCCGATAAGCACGGCGCCGAACACTGCGGTTACGACGTACAAAAGGTTCGACAAAAGCCCCGTGACGCTTTGGAAGCCGCCCATAAAACGGTAGTTTTTCTTTTTGATTTCGACGAATTCGTGATTGTCGGTCAAAAACTTTTCAGTTTCCTCGGCTTCGGTGGCGAAAGATTTTATAACGCGTATGCCGGACAGGCTGTTTTCGATGTGGCTGTTGATTTCCGAAATTTTTGCGCGGTTCAGGCGCCAGTTGTTGCGCATCTTTCGGTTGAAAATCATGCTGAACCAAATTATGAACGGCATCGTCGCAAACAGAAGTATGGTGAGAGGCACGTTGACGGTTATGAGATAACAGAATATGCCCACCAGCTTGACTGCTGCAATAAACAGCTCCTCCGGGCAGTGATGGCAGAACTCCGTTATATCGAAAAGATCCGTCGTCAGCCTGCTCATAAGGTCGCCGACCTTGCGGTCGTCAAAAAAGCTGTTTGGAAGCCGCAGAAGTTTTTCGAACAAGCTCATGCGTATGTCCGTTTCGATTTTGCTTCCCGTGACGTGGCCTACGGTGGTGACGAAATATTTCGCCGCATATTCCAGAATCTTTATGCCGAGTATCGCCGCGGAAATCCAAAGAAGCGACGACAGCACGACGTTTCCGTCGCCCAAAACGTCATACAGCAGCCGACGAACGAGAATAGGGAAGATGAGGGCGCAGATGCTCATTATGAGAGCGAAAAACAGGTCCAACGCAAACTCCCACTTGTACGGTTTGTAAAACGGTATGAGCCTTTTAAGCGTGTCGAACTTTGATTTTTTTTGAGTTTTTTTCATAAACAACCTCATATAAGTGAAACATATTTATCTTAACATACTTCGACAAGGTTTGCAAACGATAAAGACGTCAAAATTGACACGCAAGAGTGTAATTCGGACAAAACATTTAATAATGGGAGAGCTGGTGCATTTGTCATTCCGAACGTAAGTGAGAAATCTCCTGGAAAAGGACAATATTAAACCCGCCAGAGGCGGAGTTAAGCTTCCCCCTCTGTCAAGCAGGTTCCCCTATCGCCGTTTAAAAATATAACCCGCCGAACGGCGGAGTAAAGCTTCCCCCTCTGTCAAGCAGGTTCCCCTATCGCCGTTCCCCCGCAAGCGGGCCCCACGGCGCCTCTTACGAGGGGGCACCTAGACAGGATTTAAGAAATCCCTATTCCACCACTTCGTGGCTTATGGTCTCGCAGTGCAGGAGCTTTCTCTTATTGTGTCACTCGTTTTCGGGGCGGGCCA
>HF988639.1:5669-7482 GCA_000434675.1 Faecalibacterium sp. CAG:1138
CGTTTTGTCGGGCGAGGGACACCCTCGCACTCCCACTTGCGTTTTGCAACAAAAATTTTTCCGTTCAATCTATTGTTTTATTTTTCTCTCTATGCTATAATCTATTTTAATATCACGCGCAAAGGAAGTGCCGAAATGAAAATATCGGGTATGGAAAAATTTTCCCTCGTCGATTATAAGGACAAAGTCGCCTGCACGGTTTTCACGCCGGGTTGCAATTTCAGATGTCCGTTTTGCCACAATTCGGGGCTGGTTCTCGGCGGCTCTGCAGAAATCATATCTGAAAACGAGGTATTTTCCTATCTCGAAAAACGCAAAGGTCTTGTGGACGCGGTATGCGTTTCCGGCGGCGAGCCTACTCTGCAAAAAGATTTGCCCGTTTTCCTCGAAAAAGTCAAGGCACTAGGGCTTTTTGCCAAGCTCGACACCAACGGATCTCACCCTGATGTCGTGAAAAATCTTGTCGAAAGCGGCCTGGTGGACTACGTAGCCATGGACGTCAAAAACAGCAAGCAACACTACGCGCCGACCATCGGCCTCGATCTCTACGGCACCTCGCAGATTGAGGAAACGGCCGACTATCTCATGTCCTGCGGCGTCGATTACGAATTCCGCACCACCCTGGTTAATGGTTTCCACACCGAAGAAGATATAGAAAAAATCGGCAAATGGCTTGAGGGCGCAAAGGCGTTTTTCCTGCAACGCTTCGTCGATCGCGACAGCTGTATTGCCGAAGGTCTTTCGGAAATCCCGTATCAAAAGGCCGAAAAGATGCTCGAAATCCTCAAACGCTACGTCCCCGATTCTTCCCTTCGCGGCTATTAAAAATCAAAAAAGTGCAAGCACGCTTGCACTTTTTATTTATCGTTTTTTCAATTCCTTCAGCAAAAAGTCGAAAAAGGTTTCCGTCATAATCGAGTTTTTGTCCGCACTCAGCAAAACGAAAATCTCTCTCTGGCAGTCGGGGTTTTTCACCCTCAACAGTTTAATATGTCGTTTGTCGGGCTTTCCCCAGGTAAATTCCGGCCAGAACGCAACGCCCACTCCCGCGGCAATCAAATTTTTGACGGCAATCAGGGAGTCGCTTTCAAACACCACCTGCGGCTTAAATCCCGCGTATTCGCAGTATGCGTCGCAAAGCGGCCTGAACCGTCTGGAGCCGGACAGCGTAATAAACTGGCTGACCCGCAAATCCGCAAGGTCCACTTCCTCGTTTTTCGCAAGCTCCGAATCCACCGGCACGGCAACGTAAACTCTTTCTTCCACCACTCCGCTCTTTCTTGCCCTGATATGGCCCGAAAACCGAACGGGGTTCGTCAGCACCGAAACGTCCGCGCCGATTTCGTTTTCCTTCTGCGTCATTTTGAATATCACTTCCGGATATATCTTTTTGAACTTAATAATGACGTCGGTAACGAATGTAGACGCCGCCAACACGTTTATCCACACCGTTTTGTCCTGAACGTCCTCCAACATCTCCACCGTCTGCGGCAGATTGTCCAGTTCCCTTAAAATATGCTCGGCCCGTTCCTTCAAAAATTTTCCGTATTCCGTCAGCTTAACGCACCTGCCGCTTTTGTAAAACAGCTTAACGCCCAGCTCGTCCTCCAGATTTTTTATAGCCTTCGTCAACGCGGGTTGCGCAACGTGCAAACTTTCCGCCGCCTTCGTGATGTGCTCCAGCCGCGCCGCCTCGTAAAAATATCTCAGCTGTCCAATCTCCATTTCGTATCTTTCTCCTTATTTTTTCTTCTCCGCTTTTTTATCTGCTTTTCGCTATGTTAGTTTTTGTCTGCAAAACAATGACCGTTTT
>HF988640.1:0-95888 GCA_000434675.1 Faecalibacterium sp. CAG:1138
AGCTGAAAGGATATCAGGCCGCTGTCGGTCAGCCGGTCATCCAGCCCCGCCGTCCAAACAGCCGCCTGGACAAGGTGCGCCATATGTTTCAGAAGGTAATGTAAGAATTTATTTTTATCGATGAGGCGCAGGATTTAAGTATTGCCGAATTGGAATTGATTCAGAAAATAAATACGGCACAACAAAAGCCAAAAATAAATTTGTTTGGCGATATCGATCAAAATATAACGGCGCAAGGCATAAAAAAATGGGCAGACGTAGGAATAACGCGTGATATTTATTCCTTGAATGAAAATTTCAGAAACACCAATCAGATCGTGGAGTACTGCAACGAAAAATTGAAAATGCAGATGCAACCGGTCGGCGTTGATATGGATGAGGTAAGTGAATATAAAGATATTTCCGCCGCAATAGATTATGCGGAAAATATTAAAAACGACGCGGTATTTATTGTAAAAGACGAGTATGCAGAAGCAGATTTAGAAAACCTTCTTAAAGGAAAAGGAATAGAAAATTATCACATATATACGGTGAAAACCGTTAAAGGCCTGGAGTTTAAAGAAACGTTCGTTTTTGACGACGGCATGCAAAGAAACGAAAAATACATAGCGTACACAAGGGCATTGGCAAAAATGAACGTCATCAAAAATCTCCCGAAATCGGCAGACAGAGAGAAAATAACAATTATTCAAGGAACCGATGAAATGTAAAGAAAAAACCGCTCCCTTGCGGAGCGGTTTTTTGATGCGGTTTTATAAGGCGGTTATTTCAGCTTTGCCTCCAAGCGGTAGATGGGGAGGCCTTTTTGGGCGAACATTTTTTCGTATTCGGTTTGGACGTTGCCCGAAAAATCGGAATTGTGCAGATCTCTTATGACGCTCGTAACCTCGAAGCCGTTTTCGGAAAAGCTTTTTAGGGAATAGTCAAAAAATTCCTCGTTGTCGGTTTTTTGGCAGACGACGCCGCAAGGCTTAAGTATCTGTTTGTAGATGTTCAAAAAGTTTTTGTAGGTAAGGCGGCGGTTTTCGTAGGAGCCTGCGGGGAACGGACAGCTGAAATTCAGGTAAATTTTTTGGACGGAGAAGTCCGGGATATACTTAAGAAGGTATTCCGCGCCGCAGTTGAGAAAGCGTAAATTCGGAATGTTTTCGGCTTCGGCCGCTTCGCACGCGGCGATTATGACGTTGCTGATTTTTTCGACGGCCAAAAAGTTTACGTCGGGGTTTTTCTTTGCGGTTTCGATGATGAAGCCGCCTTTCCCTGCGCCGATTTCCAGCTCGACGGGGTTGTCGTTTCCGAAAACGTCAAAAAAAGACAGCGGCGTGCGGGTTTGGTTTGCGACGCGCGCGTCTTTTTCGGACGTGTCGATGTCAAGAAGGTAAACGTTTTGCCGTTCGAGGCGTTTTTCGAGGTTGTGTTTTTTTCTCATTCGCATGGGCGGGTTCTCCTTACCGATTTATTATATAGCATTTTCCGCTTCAAATCAAATTGCTTTCGGTATAAACGGGCGAATTCGTGTCAAAAATAGCTTCAAAGGAGAAAAACATGAAAAAAATCGTTTACATATCGCTCGTTTTGCTGGTTCTGTCGGCGTGCTTAATGACGTCCGCGGCTTGCGGAAACAAAATCGAAACCAAGGACTGCGTGCGCATTCACGTTCGCGCGAACAGCAACTCCGACGCAGACCAAAGCGTCAAAATGAAGGTGGTGGAAAAAGTGGTGGAATATCTCACCCCGCGTCTTGCCGCTTGCAGAACGCCGTCGGATGCGAAAAAGGAAATTAACGCGGCCATTTCCGAAATAGAGAAGGTGGCAAACGGCGTTCTGGCCGCAAACGGCAAAAAATACACGGCGAAAGCGACGCTAAAAAGAGAGAAGTTTCCGACCAGAAACTACGACGGCATAAACTTTTCGGGCGGCGTTTACGACGCGCTCATAGTGGAGCTTGGCACGGGAAGCGGCGACAACTGGTGGTGCGTGGCTTTTCCGCCGCTGTGTTTCGTGCCGGAAGAAAATAGCGAAAACTTCAGATACCGTTCGCTCATCGTCGAGCTTATACGGAAATTCAAGGAGGAACAATGAAAAAATTCAAACTGGCAGTGGCCGTCTTTATGACGGCGCTGACGATTATCACAGCGGGAATTTGCGCGTCTAACCTGACTGCTGAAGCCGCCGAAACCGTGGTTTTGAAAAGCGGAAGCACCGGTGCTCAGGTCCGCACGCTTCAGACGAAACTCAAAAACTGGGGCTATTATCGTGGCGCAATCGACGGCATTTACGGTTCGGGAACCAAGGCTGCGGTCATCAAATTTCAAAAAAAGAACGGCCTTACGGCAGACGGTATAGTGGGAGCAAAAACGGCGGCGGCTTTGGGAATGAAGCTGTCGGCTTCGTCTTCGACGAACAGCGGTTACGCTTCGTCCGACGTCTATCTTCTTGCGAAACTCGTGTACGGCGAAGCGAGGGGCGAGCCTTATACGGGGCAGGTTGCGGTGGCGGCCGTCGTTCTGAACAGAGTCAAAAGCAACAAATTTCCAAACACGATAGCGGGCGTCATCTATCAATCGGGCGCATTTACCGCCGTGTCCGACGGGCAGATAAATCTGGAACCTAATTCCACGGCCTATTCCGCTGCGCGCGACGCTATGAACGGTTGGGATCCGACGAGCGGGTGCTTATATTACTACAACCCCGCCACCGCAACCAGCAAGTGGATCTGGTCCAGACAGGTGCGCTTGTCTATAGGAAGACATAACTTTTGCGTGTAGAGGTGAGTATGGATAAAACCAAAAAAATCTTATTGATTATGACCATCGTCTTTGGGCTTTCCACGGTGGCTTTGGCCGTTTCGACGGGCGTTTTGAAGTCGTCCGAAAAGAACAACGTAAACGAGCTGGAGGCGCACTATCAGCAAGCGTATTTCGAGCTGTTGCAGCAAACCAACGATATGGAAGTCAAGTTGTCGAAGTTTTTGGTGTCTGCCTCTAACCGCACGCAACAGGAAATTCTGTACGATGTGTGGAAAGGCAGCGAGGTTTCGGGGACGGCTCTTGCCGCGCTTTCCGCGCGCGATTCGGGAGTAGCCGAGGCGATGAAGTTTGAAAATCAGCTTGGCGATTTTGCCTACTATTGGGCAGACAAGCTGGCAGACGGAAACGGGCTTGACGAAGAAGCTTATCAAAGCTTCGAGAAGCTGCACGAGGTGCTTAAAAAGCTTGGCGAAGAGCTTGGCAAGGTGCAGACCGAAATTGCGGGCGGCTATTTGTTTATGAAGGACTTTGGCGGCGAAAACGACGTTTTATCGGGCGTTTTGAAAGACTTAAACGGAGGTTCGGTGGAATATCCGAAGCTTATCTACGACGGTCCGTTCAGCGACTCCAGAGAAAACAAAGAAGCGAAATTTCCCGCCGGAAGCAAAATAACGTCCGAAGAAGGTCTTGCCGCCGTTAAGCGTTACACAGCTTATCATAAGGTGAAATCCATCGACTACGTTGACCTCTGGCAGGGCGACGTGCCGACTCACGCCTATCGCCTGACGACCGAGGACGGCGAAGAAATGACGGTGCAAATAACCGAGCAGGGCGGCGTTTTGTATGCGCTGACGATGCCTGCGGAGGTTTCGGATCCGACTCTTTCGGAGGGCGAATGCGTTTTGCTTGCGTCGCAATATCTGACTGCGCAGGGTTTTGAGGATATGAAGGCGGTCTGGGTGTCCGATTCCGACAGCGTAGTGTACGTCAATTTCGCCGCCACGGAGAACGGGGTGGTGCTCTATAGCGACCTCATAAAAGTCAAGGTGCGTGCGGATAACGGCAAAATCGTCGGCGTCGAGGCAAACAATTATATTCTAAATCACGTCAAAAGAAACTTGGATACGTCCGGGATAATAACCGCGCAGAAGGCCGCGGAAAGCGTGTCGGCAAGGATAAGTCTGTCCACCGACGAGCCGAGGCTTGCACTTATCCCCGACGGCTCGGGCGAAAGACTTTGCTATGAATTTTTCGGCGACTACAACGGGCAATACTACGTTTATATCGACGCAAGAACCGGCGAAGAAGCGGAAATTTTGTTCGTCATCGACTCGGACGGCGGAAAACTTCTGATGTAGGAACAGGCCAAGCTCCGCTCGGCATACTATGGAAAAGCGGAGGGCTTATGTTGTTTGGAACGGACGGCGTCAGGGGGCGCGCCAAATGGCTTTTGAAATCGGGAGTGGCGACGTACGTCGCAAAGGCTCTGGGGACGATATGCCCCGCTAGCACCGTGGTTATAGGAACCGACACCCGCCAAAGCTCGCCCGAAATCGAAAGACTGATAACAAGCGGACTTATTTCAACCGGCGTAAAAGCGTTGAGGCTTGGTGTGGTGCCGACGCCTGCCGTCAGTTTTCTGACCAAAAGATACGGCGCGGACTTCGGAGTTATGATCACCGCAAGCCATAATCCGCCCGAATATAACGGCATAAAAATTTTCGGCAAAGACGGAGGCAAGCTTTCCGTGCAAGAGGAGCTTGAGGTCGAAAACGCGGTTCTCTCCGGCAAGTTCGGCTACGCGGTCGGCGAAGAAATCGTTATAAAGGGCGGCGTGGACGCCTACGTAGATTACGTCGCTTCAAAAGTGAACGCCGATTTTTCGGGAAGAGAGGTTACCGTCGACTGCTGCCACGGCGCAACGGGCGTTGCGGCAAAGCGAGTTTTTGAAAAACTCGGTGCAAAAACCACCGTTCTTTGCGGCGCTCCGTCGGGAGAACTGGTGGGAGTGTATTCGGGAAGCACCAACATCGAATATCTGAAGGGAAACCTTCAAACCAAAGTAGGGTTCGCTTACGACGGCGACGGCGACAGAGTTATAGCCGTGGCGGACGGAAAAGTGCTGGACGGCGGCAAAATTTTGTATCTTCTGGCAAAAGCGAGAGGCGAAAAACGCGTTGCGTCCACAGTCATGGCAAACGGCGCGCTGGAAGACGCGCTTGAGAAGCAGGGAATAAGCCTCGAAAGGTCGGACGTCGGGGACAAAAATCTGTCGGCGCTTATGAAAGAGAAGGACATAGAGCTCGGCGCAGAGCCTTCGGGGCACGTCATCGTGGGCAAAGATTCCACCGGCGACGGAGTGCTGGCATCGGCGTTGTTCTTCAAGTATTATACGGACGGTTTTTTTGCGTACGACGAATATCCGTCCGTTATGAAAAACGTTTCCGCGCCGCCCGCCGCTATTTTTTCGGACGAAACGCAGCTTGCAATCCAAGAGGCTGCAGAGCTTTTAGCGGGCCGCGGCAGAATTTTGGTTCGACCGAGCGGAACCGAACCCGTCGTTCGTGTTTATGCGGAGGCAAAGGACTGCGATTTGGCGCAAAAAGCCGTGCAAAAAGTGGTAAACGCTCTGCAATTTTTATAAAACCAAAAAAAATTTGAAAAAAATAAAAAATTTTTTCATAAAATCGTTGACAAACGGCAAAACGCGTGCTATTATAAGGCCATCTTAAAAAACAGCTCATAATTTTCCCCCTTATCATATAATTAGTAAAGCGGTTTGGATTTTTCCGGACCGCTTTACTAATTGTTTTTATTCTATTTTTCCGCCGAAAAAAGCGTCAGATCCACCAGTCTGAAATGCGCGCGGGCGCGTTCCACCGCTTCCTCGTCGACGACGGTGTTTTTTGCTATCAAAAGATTTTTTTCGCCGTCGTAAATATCCTGCGTCAAAACTCTGCCTTTCAAAAACGAATAGTCGGACACCAGTCGCGGCGGGTTTATCGACGCATCGGTGCCCGACAGCACGGCGACGGAACGAGAAGAGCTGTCGGGGAGAGGAATCTTCTTCGGAACTTTCGGCCTTACCGGCTTTTTGCCGATGACGACGACGCCCTCCGAGAAGGACGCGACTTTTTCGGGCGGGTATTTTTCCGTTTCCGTAACGACAAACAGAACTTTTCCGTCGTCGTCGAATTCGAGGTCTTTCGTTCGCCCCAAGAAATTTCCTTCGTCGTCAAAAACCTTGGCGCCCTCCGTGAAAAGCGAAAGGCGTTTTTCTTTTATTTCGTCACTTGCGGTTTCGGCGGCCCTGTTTTCTACTGCCACGGCCGCGTCCCCAAAGCCCCGCACTTTTTTGAGAGGAACCAGCTTTTTGAAGGTTGTTCCCATCTCTCGGTCGAGGTATGCCAGATAATAAATTTTATTCATTCTGTCGCTGACGAGAACCCCCTTGATTTTTCCGGATTCTTCCGCCTCTGCCACAAACAGCAAAGGCCTGTTTTTTATGCAAGAAAATTTTGTCATGTTCGCCTCCAAAGGTTTGTCCGCTACGGATTTTGGTAGATTATATTGAAAACTTGTCCGTCTTATGCCGGTTTTGAACGATAAAGCGGCCGTTTTGAAAAAATAAGACGAAAAACCTCTTTATTCGACAAAAAACGCCTTGGAATAAAGCAAAAAAATTTCGCATAAAATACCGTGTTTCATCGCCCGAAAATCGTAGAAATTTTTTACGACACTCACCCGTTTTTCCACAAATGGGGGTGGTTTGGTGGACAAAATTGTGGATAACCCCGCAAAATTATGCAAAAATTGAATATTTTGTCACAAGCCGATTTTTTCGGGGAAAGGGGAACTATCGCCGTTTTTATGCGAAAAACGACGAAAAAAGGAGAAAAATGCGTACAGTCGGTTTTATAGGGGAAAGAGCGAAAAAACAGAGTGTAATTTTCACGATATGGGTTTGTTTGCTGCTGATTCTGACGGTTTCGGCAACCACTTTGGCGGTGGCGGTAGAGAGGAGCAAGCCGAAAAAATTGCGGGTGGTTGTGGACGCAGGGCACGGCGGCCCCGACGGCGGCGTGGTCGGAATTACGAGCGGCGTCAAGGAAAGCGAAATTAACCTCGAAATAGCGTTTCTTTTGGGCGAGTTTCTTTCGTCTGCGGGGGTGGAAGTCGTTTACACCCGAACGACGGACGGTTTGGTGTCCGACGACGTGGACGCCGCCACCATGAAGCAAAAGGATATGGCGGCCAGAAAAAAGATAATAGACAAAAGCGACGCGGCGCTCGTGGTGAGCGTGCATCAGAATTTTTATCCCGCAAAATACCGCAGAGGGAGTCAGGTGTTTTTTGCCGCGCATAGCGAGGAGGGCAAAAAGCTTGCCGCCTTCGTGCAAAAACCGTTGAACGAAAACGTCAACTCCGAAACCGTCGGCCGAAGCTTTTCGCCGCTTGCGGGGGACTATTATATGGTGAATTGCACCGAGCTGCCCTCGGTGATCGTGGAATGTGGGTTTCTGTCCAGCCCTGAGGACGAAAAACTGCTTTTATCATTCGATTTCAGACGGAAAATAGCTTATAACGTTTGTTGCGGAATTCTGAACTATCTTTCCGACGCGCAAATTTCGGCATAAAAAAACGGCGATTATTCGCCGTTTTTATGATTTCAAAAGGAGTTCGTCGGGATTCACCGCAAACACTTCGCAAAGTTCTATTATTTGAGAAATAGAAGGCTCGCTGTAACCTGTTTCCCAGTGAGAAATGGTTTTTACGGTGGTGTTAAGCTTTTCCGCCAAATCTTTTTGAGAAAAATTGTTTTCTTTTCGAAGCGTTTTTAAGTTTTCCTTGAAATTTTCTTGCATACATAAAGTATATCAAAATTTGAGAAAAACTATTGACTTTCTCAAAAATTGAGACTATAATAAAACTAAGCTAACAAAAGGAAAACAAAAATGGAACACGTTGCAAGGTTGTTTATAAAGAACGGAGCAAAAGATAAGTTTGAAGAAAGGCTTCTTGATATAGGGACGGATGGACGATATAAAGCATACTCGTATTCCCCAAACGTATTGATGTTTGACCGAACAGACGGATATTCTGTTTATTTATGTAGGGACGATAGAATCGGTTGTTATTATGTTAAGTGTTTGCCTCAAGAAGGAGAAGAATTAAACGATTCGACGGCAATGGCAATGATCCATGATTTTGATATGAACTATATACAACGTTATAATGAACTATATAACGCAAATGTTTACATTGATATACAAAAGGAGGAATAAATATATGAAAAAAATAATTGCAACAATAGCTGTCGTTTTGTGTATTTGCGTTTTATTTGTCGGATGTGGGGATAAAAACGAATCCGAAACCGATTTCAAAAAAGAGCCACAACAAATATCTCCAAATTTAAAAGAAGTCTATAATAAATATTGCTATAATGCTCTTTGGGCAAAATTAGCGGAAGACCGTTCTTATCTCTACATAGATACCAATCCTCAAAACGAAGACTCTTATATAGAAAGAGAAGCATGGCAGGCAATACTATCAATAAATTCCTTTTTAGGCTTACCCGAATATCTTTCAGAGGATATGAAATCTACGACAAGTAGCATGGGGCGTCAAGAAGAAGTCTTTGAGGAAAAAGGGATAAAGGTAACTTGGTATTTTCATACTAAGAGGGGACTGGAAGTTACTTATAAACTAATTGTTAATTAATAGCACGTATGTTAAAAAGGACAACGGAATTTCCGTTGTCCTTTTGTTATGTTTATTTTGTTAAAACAAAATGGTTTTGAAGGCTTCGTAGTAGATTTCGAGGGCCTTGCCGAGTTCTTCGACGGAAGCGCGTTCGTCAGGTTGATGTATGGTGGAAACGCTGCCCGGAAATTCCGGTCCGAAAGCCACGCCGTGTTTGAGCGCGCGGGCGTAGGTGCCTCCACCGATTGTGATCGGCTCGGCGTTTTGGCCGGTAGCCTTGTTGTAGGCGGCGAGAAGCGAAACGACGAGCGGATCGTTCTTGTCAACGTAGAGCGGCTTCTGAACGTTCAAAACGGAAATTTCGGCTTCAGGGAAGGTTTTTTCGAGAAGCGAAACGATGTGCTCTGCGGTGAAGGTAACGGGATAGCGCATATCGACGGTTACGGCGGCTTTGCCGTTTTCCACTTTAAGCACGCCGACGTTGAAGGTCAGTTTGCCGCTGACTTCGTCGGTAAGGTTTACGCCTGCGCCCTCGCCGTAGATGCCGTCAAGCCGCTTGGAAAGAGAGGCAAGCTCTTCGTCGCAAGCCCCGAACAGTTTTAAGGCCTTCACTGCGGCGTTGTCGCCGAGCCAAGGGGTGGCGGCGTGCGCGGAAACGCCCGAAACCATAAAGCGGTTGTCGGATATTTTTTTGAGGCCTCTTGTCAGGCAGAAATCCGCAAATTCGGCCGTATCGGACGACACTTCGCATTCGTTCGGAACCACGTTCGGCCTCGAACCTGCGGCCATATTGAGCTTTCCGGAATACGGAAGAGTTACGGTCAGGTGCAGTATGCCTTTTTCGCAGTTGATGACAGGGAAGTCCGCGTCGGGGCTTATGCCGGTTTCGGGCATAACGTCCACCTCGTTGTAGTGCTCGATACATTTCCAGCCGCTTTCCTCGTTCAGACCGAAGATAAAGCGGATGCGTTTTTTAGGGGTAAGGCCTTCGTCGAGAAGCGCTTTGACGGCGTACATTGCCGCAAGCATAGGGCCTTTGTCGTCCATGACGCCGCGGCCGTAGATTACGCCGTCCACGATTTCGCCCCAAGGGTTTTTCGTCCAGCCTTTGCCCACGGGCATAACGTCAAGATGTCCCAAAATGCCGAAAGGTTCGCCTTCACCGATTTCCGCCCAGCCGCAGTAGCCGTCCAGATTTTTCACCTTAAAGCCCCAGCTTTTCATAAGGCTCAAAGCTTGCTCCAACGCTTCGACGGTGCCTTTTCCGAAAGGCGCGCCCGCTTCGGGAGTGTTTTCGACGCTGTCCACGGCGACGAGTTTTAAGATGCTGTCAGTCAGTTCGTTCAAATAATTTTTCATATTTCACCATAAAATAATTGTTTTTTTGACGTTATTATTATATACTATAATCTATCAAAATGTTAAGCGTTTGGAGCAAATTATGCACGAAGGACACAGAGAAAGAATGCGCGAACGGGTGATAAATTCGGGAATCGAGAACATGCCGCCGCACGAAGTGTTGGAATTTTTGTTGTTTTACGCTATTCCGAGGAAGGACACCAACCCCATTGCGCACCGTTTGATCGACACTTTCGGCGGAATGGTGGAGGTTATGAACGCAAGCGTCGAGGAGCTTATGTCCGTTGAGGGCGTAACCAAAAACGCGGCAACCTTTCTGACCTCGTTCCCGAAACTGTTTTTCGCCTATAACCGCGATCTTTTAAAGCAAAAATCAAAGATAATAAACACTGCCGACGCCATAAAATATCTCAGGTGTTTGTTCGCCGGCGAAAGGGTTGAAAAGTGTTATGTGGTATGTTTAGACAGCTCTTTCAACGTGTTAAACTGCTGTTTCGTGGCGGCGGGCATACCGAACGAGATAAACGTCTACGTCAGACAGGTGGCCGAAACCATACTGAAAAACAAGGCGACGTCGGTGATTTTCGCGCACAACCATCCGTCGGGAAATCCGAAGCCGTCAAACGCCGACATAAACTTCACGGCGATGCTTTCGCTGACGCTTAAGGCGCTCGGAGTTAAGTTTTACGACCACTACATCATCACCGCAACCGATTTCTACAGCTTCAGAAACGCCGGTCTTATGGAACACATGGACGATTCGGTTACGGAATTTATCAAAGACAACGTTATAAGATATTAGAATAGGAGTCAAAATGAAAGTCAGAACACGTTTCGCACCCAGCCCGACGGGCTTTATGCACATAGGTAATTTGCGCACCGCGTTGTACGCATATCTTTTCGCAAAGCACAACGACGGCGATTTTATTTTAAGAATCGAGGACACCGATCAGGAACGCTACGTCGAAGGCGCGGTGGATCTTATTTACAGCACGCTTAAAAAGGCGGGTATCGAACACGACGAAGGTCCGGATAAAGACAAAGGCTTCGGCCCGTACGTTCAGAGCGAAAGAAAACCGCTTTACAAAGAGTATGCCGAAAAACTGGTGGAGCTAGGCGGCGCGTACTACTGTTTTTGCAGCAAGGAACGACTTGACAGTCTGGCCGACGAAAACGGCGTGAGAAAATACGACAAGCATTGTCTGCATCTTTCAAAGGAAGAAGTTCAAAAAAAACTTGCCGCAGGCGAGCCGTACGTTATCAGGCAGAATATTCCGCCGGAAGGTCAATCCAGCTATGAAGATATGGTTTACGGCCGCATAACCGTCGATTTCGAGGATCTGGAAGATCAGATTCTTTTAAAGAGCGACGGCATGCCAACCTATAACTTTGCAAACGTCGTGGACGACCACCTTATGGGCATAACTCACGTTATAAGAGGCACGGAATATTTGTCCAGCACGCCTAAATATAACCTTATGTACGACGCTTTCGGTTGGGAACGCCCGCAGTATATGCACCTTCCTCCGATCATGAAGGATCAGACCAGAAAGCTGTCCAAGCGCTACGGCGACGCAAACTTTGAGGACTTTTTGAAAAAAGGCTTTTTGCCGGAAGCCATCGTCAACTACATCGCGCTTTTGGGTTGGAGTCCGAAAAACAACACCGAAAAGATGACTATGCAGGAGCTTATCGACAGCTTCAACGTCGAAGGCATCAACAAATCGGCCAGCATATTCGACGAAGTCAAGATGCGTTGGCTGAACGGTCAGTATATAAGAGAGCTGTCTGACGAAAAATTCGACGAGCTGGCATTCCCTTATTTCGAGCAGTCCAAAGTCAAGGGGCTTTACGACTACAAAAAACTGGGGCGTATTCTCAAAGGACGCGTGGAAACCTTCGGAGATATTCCGGAAGCGGTGAACTTCCTTGCCGAATACGGCGAGTTCGACACCAAGCTTTTTGAAAACAAAAAATCCAAATCGGACGAATCTACCGCAAAAATTTGCTTAGAGGCCGCTCTTTCCGTTGTGAATGACATAAAAGAGTGGAATAACGACAGTCTGTTTGAAGCTTTCGGCGGTTTGTGCGAAGACATAGGTGTCAAAAAGAACACCATGTTCTGGGCAATCCGCGTTGCCATAAGCGGGAGAGATGTAACTCCGGGCGGCGCAACCGAACTTGCGGACGTTTTGGGCAGAAAAGAAACGGAAAAGAGAATGAAATTTGCAATTTCGCTTCTCAATAAGGCCTAAAACCGTTGACAAAACACTGACTTACGAGTATAATCTAATCGTAAATGCTGGGGTATGGTGTAAAGGTAGCACAAAGGCCTCTGACTCCTTCGGTGTTGGTTCGATTCCGACTATCCCTGCCAAAAAAACCCGAAAGTTTTGACTTTCGGGTTTTTCTTTTTCGTAAGATGCGTAAGAACAAAATATGTGACATGAGTAGTGTGTTTTGTCGCAAAGCGGTATTAAACGAATAATAATAAAACCTCCGAGGGTGCTCCGCGGAGGTTTCGTTTTTATAAATGCGCTATTTGTCTTCGCCGCTCGGTTCGGAAGGGGAGGGCGCGTCTTTTGCGGAGGCCTTTTCCGCTTTTGCTTTTTTAGGAAGGGCAGGGGCGTTTTCGGAAAGTCCCACCACTTCGTCCACAGGCAGCGAAAACGCAATGCCTTGCCCCGGAGTGTTGAGGCCTACGGATTTGTAGAGGGTGTGCAAAACTTCTTCCTTAAGTTTTTTCGAAACCAGAATCATCACCATTTCTTTTTCAGGCTGCACGGTGATGCGGAAAAGAGCTTCGGCCTCTTTGTTGGCGGTGCCTTTGGCGTGAATGACCGTGCCGCCGCCTGCGCCGACGCTGCGCGCCGCGTCCATAACCTGTTCGGCAAATCCCGCGTTCACTATGCAAACAATAAGTTCGTGTTCAAATTTATTCATAATCTTACTCCTTAACCGTGTTTCTGTTGTCGGACAAAAATCCGAACACAAGCACGCCGATAATGCTTGTCATCGGCACCGTGAAAGCAATGCCTTTGCCGTTTTTGATGGTGTCGAATTTTTCTTCCAGCGCGGCCGCCGCCTCGGCCACTTTTTCGGCTTTTATAACGCTGAAAATCACCGTTTTGTTTTTGTCGGCAAGACCTAAAAGATCCATGATTTCCACACCCGCAGTGCCCTGCGCGGAGCTTAGCATCTGCATGTTTACGTCAAACGACTGAATAAGGTCGGCGTAGAATTCCGCTTTCGCCCTCGGAACGACGGTGACGAGAAGTTTCAGCCTGCCGGTGGAAACCTTTTGGTTTTCGGAAGTTTTCGATTTTTGTTTCTTTTCCGCCATAGCCGTCCTCCTTACATAAAGTCAATGATTTGTTCGTCGTCGGCGTCGAGAATGCGGCGCATAACGATTTTTTCGCGTACCTTTTTGGCCATAACCGCCCTGAAACCCAAGGCCTGAATGGTGATAAGCGGCGTCATGGCGACCATTGCGACCACGCCGAAGGCATAGTCCATAATTCCGCTTTCGCCGACCAGCATTTCCGCCGCTCCTATCGTCAGCGGCAAAATGAAGCTGGAAGTCAGCGGACCGCTCGCAACGCCGCCGGAGTCGAATGCGATTGCCGTGTAGATTTTCGGAACGAAGAAGGAAAGCCCCAAGCTTATGAGATAACCCGGAATCAGGTAATACAGAATCGAGAATTTGAAAGCCACTCTGATTAGGGACAGGCCTATCGAAACGCCGACGCCGAGGCTTAAAGCAATCATCATCGAGCGTTTGGTGATCATGCCGTCGGTGACTTCCTCAACCTGTTTGTTGAGAACGTGAACGGCAGGCTCCGCCAAAACCACCACCAGCCCCAACACCAGACCGAAGCCTGCCAGAAGCCACTTGCTTTTCGTGCCGAGTTCGGTGCCGATTTTGTAGCCAATCGGCATAAAACCTATTTTAACTGCCAAAAGGAACACGACAAGTCCGAAAAATGTGTAAACGATGCCGATTGCAATTTGCGTCAGTTTCTTTTTCGGGAGCTTCAGAATGAACACCTGAAGCACGATGAAGAAGGCAACTATCATGCCGAGCGCCAACGCAACCTCGCCTATAACCAAGCCGAGAGCCGGCAAAAAGTTTTCCCCGAGTCCCGCTTCGACGGAGTAGTCCGGAAGAGTGTACGACAGGTCGCCTTTGGAAAAGAGCGAAAGCGTCATAACGGCAAGCATAGGACCGATGGAGCAAAGGGCGATGAGGCCGAAGCTGTTTTCCGAGCTGTGCCTGCCGCCGACGGTGGTCGCGATGCCTACGCCGAGTGCCATGATAAACGGAACGGTGATCGGGCCGGTCGTTACGCCGCCCGAATCGAAGGACAAAGGAAGCATACCGGCTTTGCCTTTTTCGGTGATTAGTGCGCAAATCGCAAAAAGCATCATATAAAAGAACATCAAAAGCGAAGCCAAATCCTTTTTGGTTACGATTTTAAGCACCGAAATCATCAAAAACAGCCCGACGCCCGCGCCTACGGTTACGATGAGAAGCGTCCCCGACATGACCGCGCTCACCTGTTCGGCCAGAACCGACAAATCCGGTTCCGCCACGGTGATCAAAAAGCCCATAACGAACGCCGCAAACACCAGAAGCGTGAGTTTTCGGCTTTTGGTGAGGCCTGCGCCCATTTGCTCGCCCATAGGCGTCATGGCAATGTCAGCGCCGAGGTTGAAAAGGCCGATGCCAACCACCAAAAGAACCGCCGAAATCAAAAACGCCGCAAGTTCGGTTTTTGAAAGAGAAACGAGCGGCGTGAGGCATAAAACCAGAACGATCAGGCAAACGGGCAGCACGGATATGGCTGCTTCTTTAAGTTTTGGCAAAAGTCCTTTGATCAAACGGATTGTCCTCCATATTCTTTTTGAAATATTATATCACAATTTACGCTTCGACGCAACCGTTTATTCTCAAATTAACGGCCGAATCGGCCGTTTGGCACGTTTCCGGCTTGACAAAAAAGGACAAATAGTCTATTATTTAGGTGTAAATAAATTACGAGGTGAAATTATGGAATTTCAAAGACAAGATTTGCACTCTGCAGAAAAGGTTTTGGAGAACATGAACGCAATGAACGCATGCGGCCTGCGCCTTACCGGCTCCGAAGGTCAGCGCGCCTATTGCGAGATGCTCAAACGGCAGATAAGAGAAATGGGACTCGAGGTTTTCGAAAAGGAATACCGCTTCGACAGATGGGAAGCCACGTCCAGTTCTCTCACCGTGGACGGGGAGGAAATTCACGTTTCGTCGGAATTTCCGTACAGCGGACTGACAGGCCCCGAAGGCGTTACGGGCAGACTTGTGGAAGTGGGAAATCACCCTTTGGGATTCCAGAAAGCAAGAGGTAAAATCGGCGTCTGCCACATCAAAAACCTCAGCAAAATTTCGTCGAAAGTTGCTTTCGACATGCGAAAAGCCGTGCCGGAAACCTTGGAAATCGAAAAGAGCTACAGAGGCCCGGTAAGCACCGTTTTCGTCAAAACGCTTCTGACGTTCTGGAGCGCGAAACTTGCGGGAATGAAAGGTATGGTCTGCATCTGGGAAGATATGTCCGAGGCTATGGTTGAAGGGCAATGGCTCAACTTCATTTTGGGCTACCTGAAAGTGCCGATGCTTTGGGTGAACGAAACCGAAGGCAAAAAGCTTATCGCCGCGGCAAAGGCCAAAAAATCCGCAACGCTCACTCTTAACGGTTTCATCGAAAAGGACGCTTTGACCGAATCGTTCTACACCGTCGTCAAGGGCACCGGCGACACGGGCGAAGCAATCATAGTCAACGCGCACACCGACGGCTGCAACTTCTCGGAAGAAAACGGCGGCGTGGCAATGCTTTCCATGCTCTCGTATTTTGTAAAGCACCCTATCAAACGCAACCTCATTTTCGTATTCGTAACGGGGCACTTCCGCCTGCCTAAATTCCGCACCGGCTTTGACCAGGCCACTTCCAGATGGCTTGCCGACAACAAAAAGGTTTGGAAAGACAAATCGGGCAAGCACGGCGGCTACAAAGTGGTGGCCGGCTGCGCGGTGGAACACCTCGGCTGCACCGAATGGAAGGACGTGAACGGCGAGTACGTCAAAACCAACGACATCGACGCCGAAATCGTTTACACCGGAAACAAGGTTATGGACGACATCTACTATGCCGCCACCGACGGCAGAACCATGCTTCGCACCTACACGCTCCGCGGACACAACCTTATGCACTTTGGCGAAGGCCAACCGCTTTTCAACAAGAAGATACCTGAAATCGCGCTCGTAACCGCGCCGGATTATCTTTGCGCCGTCGACAAAACCGGCGGGCACCACATGGACAAATTCAACCTGCCGCTTATGGTGGAACAGATCGAAACCTTCACCAAATGCGTTATGCTTATCGACGAAAAGTCCGCAAAAGAACTCGGCAAACCGCAAGGCTATTCTTTGGGGCTCGGCAAATTGAAAATGAAAAAGAAATAACGAAAAGCGAGGCGTTTGCCTCGCTTTTTTATGTCAAAAAATTTGCCGTTGACAATATGCTGCGGCGTATGATATAATGATAACAGAACAAACAGCGCAAGGGACAGACGGTTTTCTATCCTGAAACGTATTGCTCCCTTAATGGGAGCTTTTTTGTTTAATTAAGGGGGGAGGGACGATATGACGATAACTAAAAAGCAAAAAGCATTGATAGTGCTGACAGGCTTGATCCTCTTATGGGGCATGATGATTTCCACAGACGCCATACGCGCTTCCCACAGGCAGCGTCCGATATTTGCGCGTTATGAGATAGCTTATGATGACGGCGGCAGTGTGGAATATATAGGTTTGTTTTACAAAGTCTATTTCGTTCATCAATTATGTTACGGCAAATGGGAAAACACAAAAGCTTTCCACAATAAAAAATACGTTATTTTCCAAAAGGTCGGGCCGTGGTTTGAAAAAATTGGCACGATGATTGACAGGGAATATGATAAGTATGAGAAAATAGACGAAGCAGCAAGAGAATGAAAAAGCGAGGCGGTTGCCTCGCTTTTTATATCGGAAAAATTATTTTTTCGCTTCTTTTTCAAAAATCCTTCTGAGGATGCCGTGAGTAACCTCGATGCCTTCCGCGAAAACTTCTTCACTAAGACGGTCGGTGCGATCGTTTCTGGTGTGGTAGTAGTTGGTAGGAATAGGGTTTTGCGCGGCGATGGTGATAGCCTTTGCGCCCGCTTTGTGGAACGGAGTTGCGTCGTTGCCGCCGATCGGGTTGACGATTTTGCCGGTTTTTCTGACGACGCCGGCTTCCTGCAGGCTGTCGTAGGCGATGTCAACCATATCTTTAGGATAGTTTGCAAATTGCAGAGGATCGCCGGTTACCACTTCGAAATAGTCGTAGTCGGAGATGCTGTCCAGATTGACGACGTAAAGATGTTTGAAAAACTCTTCGTTTTTGTGCTTTTTGACGAAAGCGGAGCTGCCCTTGAGGCCGGATTCTTCACAGCCGAGACCTGCGCAGATAAGGCGGCAGTTGTCAGGGAGCATATCCGGATGTTCGTTGTAGTACTTGGCGACTTCCATGTTAATGCCGATGCCGGTGAGGTTGTCCATAGCGCCCGGGCTTGCGACGGATTTGTCGTGATTCAAAAACTGCGTGAGGAAGTAAAGCCCCGGAAGGAACGGGATAGGAAGCAGCAGGGCAACCCATTGTAAAACGCCGCCGAAGCCTTCGGAAATGGAGGTCCAGATAGGTTGATTTTTGCCGATAACGGTGAGGACAATGCCGCAAGCAACCAAAATGAGGGTTCCCACGGTGCCCCATGCGATTTTTGGTATGAAGGTTTTAGGATTTTTGTATTGCAGAGTCCATTCCCAGCTGCTGTCATAGTGCGCGCTGATGATAACGGTGTAGTCGGCTTTGCCGGATTTAGGCTCCTGAACGGTGTAGAAGTTGGAGCTTTCTTTTTTCGGCCACAAAAAGTCGAACATGTTGGAATAGGTTATGCACTGAACCGCCGCATAGAAGAAAGCGAGAAACGCCACGATTGCGCCCGCGAGCGGATAAATATAGAACAGCACGAACGCCGCGAGCGTCGCAAGGCCGATGTAAGGCATTGCGCCGACGGACGATTTCGGAGCGACCTTAAACGGTTCGTCGATTGTTTTGAGGCCGATGTTTTTTTCGTATTCGGCTCTGATAAGTTCGGCGCCTTTGCGTTCCTCAGGGGAGGCCGGAAGGCGCGGGCCGATTTCGGTTTCGACTTTTTTGATGAAAGTCATAACTCTTTCGGCAGATTCCATGTATTCTTGCTTCATACATTCCCTCCAAAAATTAAGATATTACTATTATATCATAGAAAACCCCTAAAAATCAACAAAAAATCATTTACAAAACTGCCCGATGTGTTATAATAAAACCGGAAATTTTCGGCAAACGAAATTTTTTTTCAAAACAAAAACCAATCAGGCGAAAGCCGAAGGAGAAACTTATGAAAAAATTTGGCAAAATTTTGGCAACAGCTATGGCTCTTGCCGTGCTCGTTGCGGCTTTTGCCGCGTGCAACGGCTACAACGCCGTTAAGTCCACCGAAGACGTCGTTGCGGTTACCGTAAGCGGAAAAGTTATGGACCTTGACGGCAAAAACCTCGTCGATTACCTGAACAAACTGCAATCGGACGGCAAGTTCTCGTACTCGGCAGACAACGGCTACGTCACCACCGTGAACGGCAAAACCGCCGATTATCAGAAAGACCGGACCGGCTGGATGATGTACACTTCCGACAAGGAAATGGGCAACGAAGCTTGGGACACCTACGAATTCGAAGGCCAAACCTACTATTCCGCAATCGTCGGCATCAACGATTATCCTCTTGCCGAAGGCACTGTTATCCTGTTCGTTTTCTGTCATTTCTAAAATGAAACAAACGAAGGACGTAACCGTAATAGCCATGTACACCGCGCTTCTTATCGCCGCGCAGTACGCCTTAAGTTTTGCGGCGGGCGTCGAGGTGGTGAGCGCGATGATTGCCGTTTTCGCCGCGGTTTTCGGCACAAAAAAGGGAGTGATTCTGGCGGTGAGCTTCTCGGTTGTGAGATGTTTGGCGTTCGGGTTCTTTCCGACAGTAATAGTGCTTTATCTTGTCTATTTTCCGCTTTATGCCTTCGTTATGTCGCTTCCGGCGAAAAAGAACGTTGACAGAATCTGGGTGGTGGTGCCGCTTGCCGCGGCGCTCACCGCGTGCTTTACGCTCATCGACGACGTGCTTACGCCGCTTCTGATGAGCTTCTCGAAAAAGGCTTGGAGCGCTTATTTTTACAGCTCTCTTCCCACCATGCTGACGCACGTTCTGTCGGTTACGGCGGGAACGCTGGTGCTTTACGCGCCTCTTAAAATATTGTTGACGAAAATCAGAATCAGGCTCTACAATTCGTAGGCCTGATTTCTTTCTCCCTCAAAAATCGCTTGCTAAACGAAGAATAATGGGATATAATAAACGCAAATAATTTGGTTTCGCCTTTTAGGCGAGGAGGTAATATGTTACTCAGCAAACTTGTGGGCGACAGAGTCAAGGAAACGCCTGCCGACGTAAAAATTCTGAGCCACGCTCTTTTGGTGAGAGCCGGCTACATCAAACCCGTTGCAAACGGTATATATTCGCTGACCAGCCCGGCTCAGCTTATGAGCGTCAACATCGAAAACATCATTCGCGACGAAATGAACAAGCTCGACGGACAGGAAGTCAAATTCCCTGTGGTTATGCCTAAGGAAATGTGGGAAGCCAGCGGAAGATATTATTCCATCGGCAGCGAAATGGTTCGCTTCAAGGACAGAGGCGGCAAGGATATGCTGCTCGGCATGACTCACGAAGAAGCGGCCGTGCATCTCGTGAAAAACACCGTTTCCAGCTATACGCAGCTGCCGTTTATGATTTATCAGATTCAAACCAAGTTCCGCGACGAGCCTCGTTGCCGCGGCGGACTTATCAGAGTCAGAGAATTCACCATGAAGGACGCCTACAGCTTTCACATGACTCAGGAAGATCTTGAGGACTACTACTACAAATGCCTCGAAGCCTACAACAACATTTTCCGCAGAATCGGCCTTAAAAAGTTCATAGCCGTCAAGGCGGACAGCGGCATGATGGGCGGCAACGTTTCGCACGAATTCATGCTTCTGACGGAAGTCGGCGAGGACACTTTGGTTCTTTGCGACGAATGCGGCTACAAGTCCAACATGGAAGTGGCGACGTCGGTTAGAGACGCGGTGGATTTCGGCGAAAGAGAAGAAATGAAAGAAGTTTTCACCGGCGACGCAAAAGAAATAGAAGCAGTCTCCAAATTCCTCGGAGTCCCGACCGAAAAAACCATGAAAGCGGTTGTGTTTGCCGTTAAGGGCGAAGACACAACGGTCGTCGTTTTCATAAGAGGAGATCTTGAGGTCAACGAAGCGAAACTCAAAAAGGTTATCCGCAAAAACGTCGTGCCTTGGGATAAGGAAACTTCTTCCGAAAGCGGCATAGTGTCCGGCAACATCGGCCCGGTGGGACTTAACCTCAAAAACGGAACCGTCGTTTTCGACAAGAGCCTAGAGGGCGCGTACAACCTCGTGGCTGGCGCGAACAAGGAAGGCTATCATTTCACGGGCGTGGACGCCGCAAGAGACGCGGGCGCAACCGAATTTTACGACGTCGCAAAGGTGAGAGCGGGCGAAAGATGCCCTGTCTGCGGCAAACCGCTGCATCTTAAAAACGGCATCGAAATCGGCAACATCTTCCAGCTCGGCACCAAATACACCGAAACCATGGGCATGACCGTCCTCAACGAAAAGGGTGAAGCGGTTACCCCTATCATGGGCTGCTACGGCATCGGCGTCGGCCGTGCAATTGCTTCCGTCGCGCAGGAAAGCAACGACGAAAAAGGCCTTATTCTGCCGATCAGCATCGCTCCGTACAAGGTTCATATCACCGCGCTTCGCTACGACGACGAAAAAGTCAAAGCGGCGGCGGACAAGCTTTATTCGGATCTTCGTCAAAAAGGCATCAGCGTGCTTTTGGACGATAGAACGGGCGTTTCCAACGGCGTGAAATTTGCGGACGCCGACCTTATGGGTATGCCGCTCAGAGTCGTCGTCAGCCCGAGAAGCGTGGCAAACGGCGAAACCGAAGTGGTCATAAGAAGGACGAGAGAAGCCGAAAAATTCTCGGACGACGCGCTTATTTCGGGCATCGAAGAGCTTATCGCAAAAGAACAGGAGCTTTACAAATAACGTCATGGTCAACATAGGAAACGATTGGGACCAAGTGCTTGCGCCGCTTTTTGCGGGAGAAAACTATCATAAAATAAGAGAGTTTTTGAAGAAAGAATATTTTTCACGCACTTGCTATCCCGATATGCACGACATCTTCAACGCTTTTCGCCTCACGCCGTACGGCGAGGTGAAAGCGGTCATTATGGGGCAGGATCCGTATCACGGTCCGGGGCAGGCGCACGGGCTGGCCTTCAGCGTGAAACGCGGAGTGGAGAAACCGCCTTCGCTGGTGAACATCTTTAAGGAGCTTAATTCCGATCTCGGCGTTCAGATGCCGAAGGACGGGTGTCTTGAGGGCTGGGCAAAAGAGGGTGTGCTTCTTTTAAACAGCGTGCTCACCGTCAGAGCGGGGCAGGCCAACAGCCACAAGGATTGCGGCTGGCAGCAGTTCACCGACGACGTGATACGCATTTTGAATGAGCGCGAAAAACCTATCGTTTTCATACTTTGGGGCGCAAACGCCCGCTCGAAAAAGGCGCTTATCGACACCAAAAAACACCACGTCATCGAGTCGGCGCACCCGAGTCCGCTGTCGGCATACAACGGATTTTTCGGTTCCAAACCGTTTTCCAGAACCAACGCCTATCTCGTTTCCGACGGTGAAAAACCTATCGACTGGCGGCTGTGAAAGAGCAAAATAACCGAAAATAACAACAAAATCCACGAAAAAAACAGAAAATATGTTCGTGTTTATCGGTCAAACACTTTACATTATTTTTGTTTTTATATATAATAAGAGCGCACTAAAAGTGTATTCCTTACCCCGCGAGGGGTCATCAAAGTCCAAAAGGAGGTAAAAAACGTTATGAACAAGTACGAAATTCTTTACATCGTCGAAAATTCTTTAGACGACGAAGCGAAAGCAGCCGTTTGCGAAAAGTTTGAAAACGCAGTCGTTGCTTTGGGCGGTACTGTTGCAAATGTAGACAAATGGGGCACGAAGAAATTCGCTTATCCTATCGACTACAAAACCGAAGGCTACTACGTTCTCATGAACATCGAAGCCGCAGAAACCGTTCCGGCAGAATTGGATCGTCAAATGCGCAACTCGGACGCAATCGTCCGCTCTATGATTATCCGTAAGTAATAAGGAGTTTACTATGAACAAAGTATTTTTAATCGGCAATCTTACCAAAAATCCTGAATTGACTCAAACCAGCTCGGGCATTTCCGTTTGCAAGTTCACTTTGGCCGTTTCTCGTCGCTACAGCAATTCCGACGGCGTCAGAGAAACCGATTTTCTCCCTATTATCGTTTGGAGAAGCCAGGCAGAACGTTGCGAAAAATATCTCAGAAAGGGCAGCAAAGCGGCCGTAGTCGGCAGCGTGCAAACCCGCAGCTACGATCAGGACGGTTCCCGTCGCTTCATCACCGAAATCATTGCTGACGAAGTTCAGTTCCTTTCCACCCGCAGCGACAACGCTCTGGAAGGCGACGAAGGCGAAGTGTTCGGCGACCTCAAACCGGTTGATTCGGATTTACCGTTCTAAACTAAAAAGGAGATTTTACAATGAGTGAAGAATTGAAACAACGCCCGGCGCAAAAACGTATGCCTAAAAAGAAGGTATGCCAATTCTGCGTTGAAAAGGCAATAGATATCGACTACAAAGACACCGCAAAACTGCGCAAATACATCACCGAAAAAGGCAAGATGCTTCCGCGCCGTATGACCGGTGTTTGCGCCAAACATCAAAGAATTTTGGCCGCAGCAATCAAACGCGCTCGTGTAATGGCATTGTTGCCTTACAAAGCTGACTAATAGCGACAAGCCCGAACCTCGGTTCGGGTTTTTTGTTGCCCGATCACCTATTGACAAAATGGTTTTTGGCAAAGTATAATAAAAGCAGAAAGACAAAAGTTTTAGGGGGAAGGCGATGAAAAAATCTTTGGCGCTGCTTCTGGCGGTTGCGGTTATGCTGTCTGCGGCCACGTTTTCCGCTTGCGACAGCAGCACGTTTTATATTGACGTAACGTCTGAAATTAGCGGCGAAACCTACCGTATCAACAGAATGGAACAGAAAAAGGCTTACTTTGCAGGAGGAATGGGCATACATTTTTACACGAAACTTTCGCCCGTCGAGGTTGCCCGAAAACTTGAAGGGCGGGCGGAAAAGGTTGAAGCATACGGAAACAAGCTGCTGCTAATTCTCTTTATGGACACTATTATAAATCAAAGCAATAACGTATGAATCACATTGAAACATACGCCTTTTTGTTATTATTTGAGTTTATGACGTAAAACGGACATAATGTCAACTTTGTAAACGATTTCTATCGTGCGTTCTTTGCCAGTTATTTTCGGTAAACCGCCGACGATTACTCGGTCTATCAGTTCATAGCACATTTCACGGGTAAGCGCAGGAGCGTTAAGATACTTTTTTATTGCCTTAATAAAATCATCTGCAGTTTGTTTTGTGCTTTCAGTCGCTTTTAGGTTTTCTTCGAGAGTTTCGATTTCGCCTAACAATGTTTCCCTTTCTGCCGAATATTTGTCTATAAACTCAAAGCAGGTTTTTTCAGGCATTTTACCGTTTACCTTATCTTCATATACGTTTTGGATAAGCCGTCCTAATTCTTCAACTCGTTTTTGTTTTGATTGCAAACTTTTCTTTGAAGCCTCCATTGACTTATCGGCAAGTTCGGCATTCTGACGAATAAACTCTTTTTTGATTTCATCTTCGTCAAGCACGATTTTTTGTGCCATATCTCGTATATCGCCAAGGACTATTTCTTCAAGCACAGAAGCGGTTATATGGTGTGAGAAACAATAAGATTTCCCGTATCGTTTAAGTCTTCCGCAGTCGAAATTATATCTGTAATCGTTTTTCTTTTTATCCCATACATAGCCCATTTTTAGTTTTCCGCCACAATCGGCGCAATATAGAAATCCCGAAAGAGGATGAGTAACGCCCGTATGCATTCTACGACCTTTTGCTCTCGATTTCATTCGTTCTTGCACTTTATCCCAAAGTTCTTGCGATATAATCGGTTCGTGCGTGTTATACACGATAACCCAGTCGCTTTGGCCTTTACGTATCACCTTGTGGTTTTTATACGAAACCGATGTAAATTTTTGTTGTGCCAAATGTCCGAGATAAGCAATGTTCTTTAAGATAGGTCTGATTGTTGCCTGCTCCCAGTAAGGGTGTTCGTTGTTGTTATATTTTCTTCCTGTTCTTAAAAATGCAATTCTTCCGGCACTTGGAATATCTTCTTCGTTGAATTTCGCGGCAATTTTATCCGGACTTATTCCCGAAGCATACATTTCAAAAATTCGCTTTACGACAGGCGCGGTTTCGGTGTCTATCTGAAAGGTTTTCTTTTCGTCCGTGCCTTTTAAGTAACCGTATGGGGTTCTCGATGCGCTGAATTTTCCCTCGATTGCGTGCGCTCTTTTTACCGCGCGAATTTTTTTACTTGTATTTGCGGCATGCCATTCGTTAAAAACGTTCATAATCGGCATCATTTCCATTGATCCGCTATCACGGTTTTCCGTATCGACGTTATCTTGAATGGCGATAAAGCGGATACCGAAAGCAGGAAATACATAATCGATGTATTGTCCGACTTCAATATAGTTTCTCCCAAAACGCGATAGGTCTTTTACGATGATAGTGTTAATAATTCCCGTTTTTGCGTCGTCTAAAAGTCGTTGCACTCCTGGTCGCTGGAATGTCGTTCCAGATATACTGTCGTCGATGTACTCATCGTGAATTTCAAAACTATGTTCTTCTGCATATTTGCGCAACATCGTTCTCTGATTGTCAATTGAAGCCGATTCTCCTTGGCGTTCATCCTCTTGGGAAAGTCTGAAATATAATCCAGCAATATACTTTTTCTGTTTCATAATATTTACCTCGCTGTTTCGCATACTTGCTTTGTGGCAAGTTCTTTCATGGACGTTTCAAAATCACGATTGCCGTTAAAATATCTTGTGATGTTATAGGTTTTACCACCTATGTTTTTCTTTTTGCCGATAGACGGCGCAAAGATATAGCATTTCTCGAAATCATCTGGGGCTGCTATAAATACTTTTTTTATGTTTGTTTCCATATTATCTTTCTCCTTTTTTGTGGTTATTTCGTCTTGCGACGGGAACGAAAACAAACGGAAACGATGATGTCTAAAACATAGTAGTTTTATAGGTTTGTCAAGGGGTGCGGAAGGCACTACATTTTACCCTTGACAAACCGCAGTTTTCGTTTATGCTCCCATCGCGAAAGACGATAAAAACGTCAGTTTGCCTTTGGCATTTGACTTATTTTTTGCGGACTCACTTCGCCTATGATTTCACCGTCCGCAACGCAAGTGAAATTGTCGAAAAGAAGTAGTTTTTTGTCTTCGATGCCTATCCTGCACGCAACGTCGTCGTCCATAATATCGGACTTGAAATACGTCGGTAATCCGCGTGAATATACCAGCTTTTCACCGGACTTTTCAAGGTATTTCACGATGTATCCAACGGACAAATATACGTCTTGTTTCGTGCATAGCGGTTCGAAGTCGTTTCTACCGAACAAAGACTTAAAGTGCGAGTTTATATAATTTAACTGCATCTTTTTGTTCTTTGTGCTGAAATCTCTTACTTTTTCGAGTGTGCCGATCATACCGTTTTCGGGTATGTAAAATATGCCGTGAAAGTGCAAGCGTTGTTTGGTCGGCGAACGCTCCCAAACGCCTATATACTTCCAACCTTTACGAGATGATAAATGCTTGAAACAGTTGCTAAGTTTCTTGCGAAAGGACTCTTCGCTTTGAAGTGCTGAATCGTATGTGAAAGTGCAAAAATAGTTCCAATCTTGCAGGTTTACTTTGCGCATAAGCCTTACTGTTCTAGCTATTGAATTTGTCCTTTTTCGCTCTATATTGACATCCACAAAATCTTGTGCGGATTGAGGGTTTTCAAAATACGGTTCTAATTGATTTTGTATAAATTTTTTGCGCTGCTTTTTAGGCAATTTCGCGCTCTCTTTGTATGCTTCTTCAAACAACGTTTTGGGGCTTTTGGGTTGTTTCGTTTCGGCTTTAATTTCATCTACATTTTCCGTATTACCTCCGCTTATGTTTTCGAGCGATTTTGCTTTTCGTTTAGGTCTTGTCGTATGCGGTATTGCGATAAAGTGGCTCCCGTCCGAATAGACTTTACACTCGGGGAACGGCATTATCCTTTTGCGCATTGACGGAAGATTGCTCTTCCAATTGCTGACGGCGTTTATCCAAAATCCGCATGAGCATTGAAACGTAGAACGCCTTTTGTTCGCTCTCGCTCAGCTTGCAGATATCCGGCTCGCCGACGGTTGTTACTTTGAGATTGATTTGTTTTCTCTTCAATGGCATTACCTCCTTTTTTAGTATTTTTTGCAAGCGCTGGGAAAAGGAAGGAAAGACGAAGATTTGACTTTCACGGACTTGGTTGCTACATAGGCTTTACCTCTTTTCTCGGTCTTGCGGTTTTATTCATAACACAGAGGGAATGGCGTTGTACACAGACTAAACCGGTCATCTTCCTAGACAATTCCGCCCAGTTTTAAGACTTAGCCGTACTTTGCCAAGACTTGCCCGTACTCGCTACACTTATTTCGTGTTGTGAACAATACACATCGTAAACGTGAGCGAATGAACAAACAAGAACATCGTTGTGCGCACTTTGGACGAGTTTGAAATCGTGACCGAACTACGTCCGAACCCTGTTGTGATTTGAACTACCGACAGCGTATCATTGCCGACACGTTTTGCACAAATGGGTGTAGGTTTAGTTTCAATGGTTTTCGTTCGGTTTTGCGGGACAACTCTCGGGAGCGAGAATGGCTACGCAATGTCTTTTGTGTGTTATGAACAGTTTTTAAGATAGCACGGAATCGTTTTTGAGCGTGAGTACATAAAATCCAACTTTATGGGAAATTTTTGTTAAAAAAATGAATGTTGAGTGGGAATTAGAATGGGAAAACGCATATTAAGGTATACTCGAGCGGCAATTTCGATGTCGAAAAGACAAAAGCAGATTTCGCAACTTGATATAAAAAAGAAAAAATCCGCCTATGAAAAAGAGGACAAAAAATCGCATTGCCGATGTGCGAGAAAAACGGGCCCGATTCGCCAAGCGGTTTAGCGCGAACGGCCCGTTCCGCACGGCTGCGATTTTGCCTTTTTAGGCGGTTTGTTTTTATACAAGGCGTATGCTTGTCTCGGCGAGGCGAAGCCTCGACGACTTGTTCAAAGACAAGCATACGCCTAAGTGCCATTTGAGATTTTTTGTAGATATATTAAAGTTGTGGGTAATCGTTACGCTGTCGTTATCTAATATTACTTCTCGCACAAAGGCTTTTACAATCAGTTTTCGTACGGGCTATCCTGTATATCTCACAAAGAACCCAGTTCAAGTAACTCTATATCTTGTCGGCGTCAAGGAACGTGTAACCGCGCTGTTTCTCTTGCTCAATACCGAAGCCTAGTCTTGCTATGTTAAAAGAGAGATAGCGGGGCATATAAGTGTTTTAGTTACGCAAGAGAGCGTGGCGTATTGCTTATTAATATTGCTGAACAGATTGAACCAAGGGATAGATTATAGCGTGACTTTATGTCAAACGCAGGAATTTATGCTCCGGCGTTTTTCTGTTTTGAAACGATACGAGAGTTTTAGAGAAAATATATAAACAAAGGGACAGAGCTTCTCTGCCTTTTGTATTTTCTTTGGGAATGAATCGCATCTTTATAAGAGATTTTATAAAATCAAAGAGATAACCTATTGTCTTTATAGAAAAAAATGTGTTATAATCAATATGGCATAAACTACTTAAACGAAAAGCAGAAGGAGCGAATCGATGCGTAAAATTTGTTATTCAAAGTTATGGAAATTGCTGATTGATAAAAGGATGAACGGCTCTGAACTCAGGAAGGCGGTTGAACTGGCGCCGAATACGCTTACGAAACTATATAAAGAAGAACCTGTTTCTGTGGAAACGCTGCTTCGTATTTGCGAATATCTCAACTGTGACATAGGCGACATAGTGGAATTCTCGTGCATAGGCGACAAGGCGGCAACATATAAAGGAAAAGGAGTGTAATAGAATGAATCTGACAAGGTCGAAGAAAAAAGATTTATTATATGTCGCAGTTGCCGCGTTCTTCTTCCTTACTGCTTGTGTACTGCAAACGGTAGACGATTATATTTCCGATTTGTCCGTTAAAAAAACGATTGCGTTATTGACGCAATATATTTTCTTCGGTCTCCTCGCGTATTGGACGGCGTCCGTGATCAGCCGCATTTCCGACAAAAGCATTTGCTCGGGGATTATCGTGGCGATAGCGCTGATGGGGGCGATCCTTTTTGTCAGACTTCTCAAATATCACGTATTTTACGAAGAAACCGCTACTCGGTATTTATGGTATTCTTATTATATTCCACAATGCATTGCACCCGTGGTTTTGCTTCTAACGATACTCGGTATGGGGCGCAAAGACGGAAAACCGCTTGCAAAAGGATGGTATCTGCTGTTTCTGCCTGCGGCGGCGCTGATTCTATTGGTTTTTACGAACGATCTTCACGAGCAAGTATTTTCTTTTGCAGAAGGTCTGGAGTATTCCAACAAAATATACAAATGGGAATGGGGTTACTATTTAATACTGTCGTGGATGGTTGGATTGTATCTTTCTATCGGCGTATTGCTTTACGTAAAGTGTCGCATTTCGTGGTGTCGGAAAAAGGCGTGGATACCTCTCGTACTCTTTGTTACTTGTTTTATTTTGTGTGTTTTAAGAGAAGTGTTTGATCCGTCTTTTATTAGAATGCCGGAAGCGGTTGTCTTTAGCGTTGTAATTGTTTTTGAGAGCCTTATCCGAATAGGATTTATCCCGTCGAACGTCAATCACGAAGAACTTTTTTACGTGGCGGACGTTTCCGCAGGCATTGCCGATAAAGACCTGAACGTCGTTTTAACATCGAAAAACGCGCCCGAAATCACGCGCGAACAGGCGATGAAAGCGGCAAACGGAAGCAAAACCGAATTGAGCGAAGACCTTGTTCTGCGCGCAAAAGCAATACGAGGCGGAGAGGTTTTCTGGACGGAGGATTATTCGGTCATCAATAAAATAAACGAATCTCTTGCGGAAATAAACGAAACGCTTGCGGAGGAGAGCGACCTGATTGCCGCAGAAAACAAACTGAAAGAACAGCGCTCTAAAATCGAAGAACAGAACAACCTGTACAAAGGGATATTCGCCGTGTTTCGCCCGCATCTGAAAAAGATAAAAAAATGCTTTGCAAAGGCGCTAAGCGAAGAAGAGAAAGAAGAAGCGCTACGCCTTGCCGTCGTTTACGGCGTGTATCTGAAACGGCGCAGTAATTTTGCAATGCTTGCAAAAAACGGGCAGGTGCAATTATCTGAACTCTTATACGCTATACGCGAATCTACGGACGCGCTTTCTTTCTACGGCGCGGCGGCGTCGGTGATTTTTGAGGGCGACGGCACAGCCCTTATCGGGCAGGTTACTTTTCTGTACGAATTTTTCGAGGACTGCATAGAGAGCGCGCTTCCCGATCTTTCCGCGTGTCTTGTACGGCTGTCGGTTAATAACGGGTTATTGCATTGCCGTATAGCCCTCGATAACGCAAGAGAAAGCATACCGGAGAATTGGCGAAGCCGTGAATGCGAAAAACTCGGAGCGTCGGTTCGTTTTCAGATACAGGACGAAACGCTGTATGCAACGCTGTCGTTCGGCGAAAGGGAGGCGATTGTATGATACCGTTCGTCGATTGCAACGAAGCCGTTTTTCGCGGCACGCTTATCCTGCTGTTGCTTGCGGCGTTTGTCGGGGTGGTATGTTTTGCGATAAGCCTTTCGTACCGGCTGAAATTGCGGTATATTCTGCCGGAATTACTTTGTACGGTATGCGCGGTTCTGACATTTTGCTTTTTGGCGGACGGCATCAGGATTCGGGATTTCGGCGAAAACCGAAGCGACTTTTCGGGTTCGTTTTGTTTTTTGCCCGCGTGGTGCGTTGTTACGGCGGCTTTTTTACTGCTTGCGTCGGTCTGTTTGTGCCTGGCGCTCGTCATAAAAAAGCGGTTGTCGTCTCTTACCGCTATGTCCGTCAAAGACGCGATTTCCGTATTGCCCGCAGGGCTGTGCTTTTACGACGAAACGGGGCGGCTGCTTTTAACGAACGGAAAAATAGGCGACGAATGCAGAGAAATTATGGGAATGCCGCTTTCGGACGGCGCGGCGTTCTGGTCGGCTATGTGCGAAGGCAAAGTAGCGGATGGTATCGTTTGCAGCCGGGAAGGCGATTCGGTGCTCGTCGAGAAAAAAGACGGGAGGGCATGTTGTTACAAGCGGATCAACCATATTTTAGACGGCAAGACCGTTTACGAGTTGTCCGGTTCGGACATCAGCCGTGAATTCGCGCTGAAAAAGAAAGTCGAAGAACAGAACGAGGAACTCAGGAAAATGAACGTAAGACTCCGCAAGTACGGCGAAACGGTAACCGAGGTGACCAAAGAGCGGGAAACGCTTGCGGCGCGGGTGAAGGTGCACGACGGTATGGGTTCTCTGATTCTGAAAACCAAAAGATCGCTTTTGCAGGGGGAAGGCGACAAAGAGGCGTTGATACGCGAATGGAACGGCGTCGTTTCGCTTGTTTCCTCGCCCGAAACGGAAGAGGACAGGGCGGAAGAAATTAAAAAAACGGCGGAAAGCGTAGGCGTGAAAATATTGTACACGGGCGTGCGCCCGCCGAAAGGGAGCGTCGCCGAAAAAATTCTTTCAAACGCCGTGTTCGAGTGTATCACCAACACCGCAAGGCACGCAGACGGCGACGAACTTTATATAACGGTATCGGACGACGGGGCGTTTTTTACGGCAAGAATCGGTAATAACGGCAGAGCGCCGCAAGCGGAGATCGCAGAGGGAGGAGGACTTTCCTCTTTGCGTAGAATGGCGGAAATGGCGGGCGGTAGCATGAAAACGGAAAGTTTTCCGCGGTTTCTGCTTTCCGTGAGTATTCCGAAAGGAGAAAAAGAAGATGAGCGATAAAATAAACGTGATGATCGTGGAAGATCAGGCGATGCCGCGGCAACTTTTCGAGGCGATTATAAAGATGCAACCTAAATTTAATCTTACCGTATCCATCGACAACGCCGCCATTGCGGACATCTGCTGCGCAAGGCACGCCGTAGACCTTGTGCTGATGGACGTGGTAACCAAAAACGGGGCGAGCGGTCTCGTCGCGGCGGAAAAAATAAAGGCGCAAAATGAAAAAGTAAAAATAATCATCGTTACGAGTATGCCCGAATGTTCTTACGTGGAACGGGCGAAAAAGATCGGCGTAGAGGGGTTCTGGTACAAAGATTTCAGCGTAGAACCGATTTTAACGATTATCGAACGCGTGCTGAGCGGCGAATCCGTTTATCCCGACGACGTGCCGGAAATTCAGCTCGGTCTTGCCAAAAGCGGCGAGCTGACGGCGAGAGAGCTTGAAATTCTGCGCGAGATGACGGGCGGATTTACGAATGCGGAAATTGCGGAAAAACTCGGCATTTCGGAAAAGCGGGTGCGCAATCACGTTGCCAATATGCTTGAAAAAACGGGATTCAGAAGCCGCACCGAACTTGCCGTGCGCGCAAGAGAGGCGGGAATCGTCATACTTGACAGAACGGAGGACGACGTCTGAAAGGGCAAAAATCAAGCGGAGCGATATATCCGTTTTGCAAAGCAAAAAATCGACTGCGATTTGCGGTCGATTTTTCTTATATCCGAGCGTTTTTTCAAAATAATCTTCAAAAGGGGGTCATTTGACACTCCCCGCGCAAAAAGAAAAGTTATAAAATAATATAAACCAACTTATACGGCTTGCAATCGTCCGTCCCCGCGCGGTGACGTCTCAAGCCATGGAGAAAGAAGAATGAAAAAAGTAATCGTCGCAATTCAGAATACGCTCGTTTGCGAAGCGGTGACGGGCGCATTGCAAAAGGCGGGCTTTTTTGTGGAAAAATCGCTTTCGCAAGATCCCGACAAGATTGCGGCTGCATGCGAAACGTTTTTTGCGGACGTGCTTTTGATGGACGCGGGGCGCGCAAGGGACAAGTCTTTCGATCGCCGTATGGAGACGATCCTGCGTTCAAAAAAGGAAGATCCGTCTTTGAAGGCGGGGCTTTTGTGTGACAACGTTTCCGATCCCGAAATTGCTCAAAGAGTGAAGCGGGCGATGGAAACGGGGCTGATCGACATTTTCTTTTACGAGTCCGTGCAGACGGACTATCTTTGCGACGTAGTGGACTCGCTGTGAGCAAAGATTGACGAAACGATTTTGACGGGTGGCAATCGCCCCCTAAAAAATAAAAATAATAGGAGATTGTCTTATGAAAAAAACAATCAGAATGATTTTGAGCCTTGTGCTCGTGCTCGTTTTGGGAGCGGCTTTGCTCGTTGCGTGCAACAACAAAGGCGGAGAAGAGCCCGAAACGCATACTTATTCAACAACCTGGTCGCACGACGCAAGCGAGCATTGGCATCAATGCACGCAGGACGGTCATACGGACGTTGCGGACAAAGCGGCGCATACGTATGACAACGACGCGGACACGACCTGCAACGTGTGCGGATACGAAAGACCTGCGCACGATCACGCGGCAACCGCCTGGTCGAGCGACGCAACGTATCACTGGCACGATTGCACCGTGAGCGGTTGCGGCGAGCAATTCGACAAAGCGGAGCACGTTTGGGACGAAGGCACCGTCACAACGCCCGCCACCTTTACGAGCGACGGCGAGAAGACCTACACCTGCACCGTCTGCCAGAAGACGAAAAAGGAAACCGTCACCATGGAGTATATCGACGTCAACTTCGTGAAATCGGATGCCGAAGTGCAGACGAAAGTCAGATTTACCGTGGCCGCGTCAGGCACCTATTACTTCCGCTACGAAGTGCAGGACTGCGGTTTTGCCAACGGCTACTATTGGATCAATATGAAGAAGGTTGACGGCACTCTGCAACAGACCGATACCAACCATGCGCAAGCAAAGATTTACGACGCAAACAAACAACTTGTCAAAGAAGGCCTTCAAACGCAAGCGGCAGGTCAATTTATGGCGGTGTGCGATGAAGACGACGCGCAAACCCGCAAAGGATTGATGGACAACGGCGTCAAATATCTTGAAATGCCTTTCGTCACTCCGGGCGAGTACGAGATGATCGTCACACACTTTGCCGAAATCGACTTTACTGCTCTCGATTACAGTGACGGAAGCTTCTCGAAAACAAACGTAACGTTGTGGGACAACTCTTACAAATATTACTCGATTACGTTGACGGATGAAATGCTGGCGGGCGGCTACTACGGTACTGATTTGCAACTCAATGCGTCTCCCGCAACCGGTCTGACCTGGCAATTTGTTGACGCAGACGGCAACCCTGTCGAAAAGAAAGATGGCGACACCGACACCTATTACAGCACACCTGCGGCAGGAACGTATTATATCGTCATCTATTCCGCAACCAAGCAAACGGGAGTGACGGTCAGCGCAAGTCTTTGCTGACGGAACGAAACGATTTGCAAACAGAATTGATAAAAACGACAAAACTTTATAATCTGCGCAAACGCCCGAATAGGCGTTTGCGTATACATTTTTGCGGGAGGATAGAAATATGAAAATTCGCACTCGATGGATATTTACAATTATTCTGTGTTTGCTTATAGCTATTCCGTTAGCGGCATGCGACGTTTCGACCGCCACACCGAGCGGCACGCTCGAAAGCCAAAACGGCGTTACGATTGAAGGAACGTTCGAGGACGGCGCGGCGTTAGAGGCGGTGGAAGTGGTAGGCGAGGATAAAATTCTTGCGCTTCAATCGATTGCCGAAGAAAAGTACGATACAGACGGGGAAGTTTACGTTTACGATATTTCTGTCGTCAAGGACGGCGCAAAGGTACAGCCGAGCGGCAAAGTGAAAGTGACCGTCTCCGTGCCTGATATCGACACAAGCAAAACGTATACGGTATATCATGTCAAGGACGACGGCGCGGTGGAAAAAATCAAACCCGCCGTGCAAAACGGAACGGTGTCGTTCGAAACCGAGAGTTTTTCCTGTTTCATTATCGCGCCGGATGAAGAATCAGGCGGCGAAACAGAACAACCCAAAAAGCAAGTGAATGTCAGTATCAATATTCTCCCTTTGGCGGAATGCGGCATGCTGAAAGTCAACGGCACGCTGTACGAAAACGCGGCAAGCTATAAAACCACGCACACCGAGGGCGAAAGAATCACCGTGGAAGCGATTGCGACAAGCGGACATCACTTTGGTTTCTGGGGTGAGGACGAAGTGCTTTCACGCGAACCTGTGTATGAGTTTACCGTAGGTGCGGAAAATATCAGTTTTGCGGCAAACTTCACGGGACACGACGTGCAGTATTCGGAAATCACCGACGACGCACACACGGAAAAGTGCAAATTCGGCGATTATACGGCAACCGTGGCGCACACGTTTGCAGATGAAAAAATCATTACCGAAGCCACTTGTCAGCACGCGGGCGAGAAAGAACTTTCCTGCGTTTGCGGAAAGACCAAAACCGAAGAAATCCCCATTACCGATCACGACTATCAGGACGGTGTCTGCTCTATGTGCGGCAAAACGCAGACTTACGTCCGCGTCAACGCCAACGGCGTGGCAAACCCCAACGGCGCGTATATAAAAATGGGCAAGACCTATTGCGAACAGGTAAAAGACGGCAATCTTGAAAACGCGCTTATGGAAAAAGCCGGCAGTCCATATTTAACGCTTGAAAACTGGACTCCGTTCGACTTCGGCAACGGCGACAGCGGCGAAAACGCAACCACGTATTATTGCGACGTCGAATACAACGGTCTTAATTACCGCGGCGTTTATATCAAAGATTATCGTAAGGACAACGACAGCGCTCAAACGACGAACAGCCGCTACTGGACGGGTACCTATTGGTTTGAACAGCGCACCGCCATGTGGGAAATCGTGAAGATAGAGGACGGCAAAGCCTATCTCGTCAGTAAGGAAATCTGGATCAGTCAGCGCTTCGCCGAGTCGGACGAAGGGGAACTCACCTACGAAAACAGTTGGATTCGTGCTTGGCTGAAAAACACTTGGATAAACGAATTGTTTACACCTGCGCAACAAGCGATTTTGCAAGGTAATGAAAATTGCTTCGGCGATAAAATATTTTTGCCGAGTTCGAGCGAAATAAGCATCAACGCACCCAAACCGTTCGGGCTTTACAAATATCCGTTCTGTCTGGGCGCATATAAGGAAGTTCTGCAAGGCTACGGCGACAATTATTGTCCGTATTGGCTGCGTGACGGAGTGGAAAAAGGCACGGACGGCAAAAACTACGTTACTTGCGTAACTTCCAAACCGCCGTTCGACCAAACTACTAAGTATCTTGCAACAAAGACGTTTGTAGGCGTTGTGCCTGCAATCATCATCGAGTTGTAAGGGCGTGAATACGGAAACAGGCAGAAACAAACTTTGAAAAACAATAACAAAACATATAGGAGTAAAAATATGAATACAAAATCAGCAAAACACTTATGTGCGGGATTGATTATGTTCGTCATAATGATTGCGTGCATAGCAATCGGTGCGATTTGTATGCCCACCGTTGCGTATGCGGATTCGGCAAACCCTTATCTGCAAGTCAGTTGCAATGAAGCAAGCAAATCAGGCGAGGGTTGGAATTGGCAACAAGAAGCGGGCAACGGCACGCTCACGCTTAACAACTACAACGGGCAGGAAATTTCAATCGGCGGCGTTAACAACGGCAAAGTGGACGTCGTGCTTGTCGGCGACAACAAAATCACCGTCACCGCGCCGTACGGAAACATGGCGTTCAATACATACAACGTTTCTACACTAACGTTCAAGGGGAGCGGTTCACTCACCATAGACTTTCAGCGTACCGCAACGGAACAGGCGTATATGCGCGGCATCTACATGGACGGCAACGCAAGTTCTACAAACAACGGCAATCTGATGTTTGACGAAAGTTGCACGGTGACTGTAAAAGTGTATGGCACTGTGGCGGAAAAAAACGGTTCGGTTGACGCAATCTATATTCGTAATGATAGAACCGGTTCGGGAAACGTGACCGTAGGCGAGAACGCCACGCTCAATATCGACCTGAAGTGTGACAAACCGTATCAGACTTACGGCATTTTCGCCAAAGGCAACGTTGTTCTCAACGGCACGGTTGATATCAAAATGGAATATACGGGCTCGGGTGCGGCTAACAACACGTGGAAAGACGTATTTACGTATGCTTCGTACCCAGACTGCTCGATCGGAACGAATGCAAAAATCACTTCCGTATGCCCCGGAAGTTCGGGCTCGTCGCTGACCGCGTTTCCACTTGTTGCCAACGGCGCTGAAAGGATTTCTTCCTGGACGAAAGTGGTGACGGACGAACAATATTTTGAAAATGACGATTGTCTCGTTCACGTTTGGGATCATTGCGCCGACAACATCTCCTTCAAAAATTATTCTTACGAAAAACTCGCCGCACCGCTTACATTGGAAGACAAAGCGGAGTATGACGTTCCAGCCACCGTTTACGGCGGTGACGTTGCCTATTCTTCGATTGCGCTTTCGGCAAGCGGTGGTAGCGGAGAATACACTTTCTCCATCGTGAGCGCGGCAGACGGAAATAAAAACGGCGTCGGTATTTCTTCAAACGAATCCGATTTGAATAAAATATACGTCGCTCCAAACCTCAGAGGCGTAAGCGAAGCCACGGAAATCACCGTCAAGGTGACGGACAAAGGCGGATACTCCAAGACCATCACCGTAAATATCGGAGCGGTTGCCGCGCCTACATACAGCGCAACCGTAGATAACGTTGATTTCGGCACGGTGAGAGTGGGATATTCTCCGGTCACGCAAGTTCCCTTACGCGTTGCCAACACGGGAACGGGAAAAATCAACTGCATCCTTGATTCCATTACTCTCGAAGGGGAAAATGCAAGTGCTTTCACGTTAGGTTTTTATTCCAACCCCTATTCTATCGGAGTGGGCAAAGAGAATACTGCGGCGTGGAGCGTAAAACCCAAAAGCGATTTGCCCGTGGGCAGTTATACCGCTACGATAAAGTTCAGCGGAACACCCGAATATTCACAGTACGGTGGATCAAGCGTTGAGGCAACCGCAACCGTTACGTTTGTCGTAACCGAACACGATTTCGACACTTCCACGTGGGAACATGATGAGAATACGCACTGGAATCCATGCAAAGATGCGGGATGCGCAGTCCACGGCAACGAAGCCGCGCACGACACCGAGGGTGAGTTGAAAAATGCCACCGCAGCCACTTTTGACACGGACGGATACACCGGCGACAAATACTGCTCGGTGTGCGGTGCCTTGGCAGAAGAAGGCACGGTGATCCCCGCAGGCAAGTACATCAGAGTGAGTCAGGCAACCATGACTCCCGCCGCAATCACGGACAAATTGACGGCAAACGACCTTGTCTTTGCGTCGCTTGACCCGTCCAAATACACGGTTGCGCTCTGGCGCGTGTTCGATCTCACGGATAACGCTTTGAACACCGCCAGCGGACAATATCCCAAAGACAGCAAATTTATTGCAAATCACGAGTATGCGATAGAAATCGCATTTACCGCCGTAGGTTCTTACGAATACGAGGAAATGTACGCTACGCACTTCTCTACGTTTACGGTAAACGGACAGCCGACGCAAATTTCAACAGTTTCTTCTCTTGCAGGTTCAAAATATAGAAGAATTACGCTTACGGCGGCAGATACGACAATTCCCGTAACGGTTACCGACGTGCAGATTTCGTTTTCCGAACTCAACGTGGAAAGAGGCGGCAGTTATACGTTTACGGCAACGGTGAACGGTACGGGCGCATTTGATAATTCGGTTATTTGGAGTGTAGAGGGCGCTGATAGCTCTACGATAAGCGTGGGCGGCATATTGAGCGTTACGGCAAACGAAAGCTCGTCCACGATTACCGTAAAGGCAACGTCCAAACAGGATAGTACGAAGTATGCGACGAAAACTGTTACAGTCAGATCGCTTATAACCGTCAGCCAAAAGGGTGTGGAAACGCAATACAAGGTTGTTGCAGGCGGAAAAATAAATTTAACGGCGGCAACGGCGGCAAGCGGTTATCACTTCAAAGAATGGCAGGTATCGGGTGCGGGAACGTTTGCAGATAAAACTGCGCAAAAGACCGAGTTTACCGTTCCAAACGAAAACGTAACGATTACGTCGGTTTACGAATTGCATACGGCGAATGGTGAGGGTTGGTTGACTGATTCGACAAAGCATTATCACGTTTGCTCTTGCGGTACGGAAATCGACGCAGCTCCGCATACTTTCGGAGAATGGACGGTAATAAAGCCCGCCACCGAAGATGAAAAAGGTTCGCGCGAGCGTTCGTGTTCGGTATGCAGTTATAAACAGACGGAAGAAATAGACAAACTTCCCCATACGCACAATCCTGCATCGGCGTGGACTAATGATGCTACGGGACATTGGCACGCTTGCTCTGGCTGTAACGAAAAACTTGACTTTGCGGCGCATACGCCTGACCGTGCGGAGGCAACCGAAACCGAACCTGTAAAATGTTCCGTATGCGGATACGTCATTACGCCTGCGCTCGGTCATACGACGCATACACCGGAAGAAAATTGGCGTTACGATGAAAACAACCATTGGCACAAATGCGATGGCTGTTCGGAACAACTTGACAAAGCTACGCATACATACGGCGATTGGACGGTAACGAAACAGCCCACCGCAACGGAAAGCGGAGAGAAAGAGCGTACTTGTTCTGTATGCGGTTACAAACAGATCGAAACAGTACCTATGACGGGTGAATCCGAAAAAGTTGCAATAACCGTTACGGGCGGCAACGGCGGCGGTAGCTACAATGTGGGTGACACGGTTACTGTAACGGCGAACGCCCCCGAAGAAGGGAAGACCTTTAAGGGATGGAGAGACGCGAACGGCAATATCGTCAGCACGGATGTCACCTATACCTTCACCGTCACGGGCGAAGTATCGCTCACGGCGGTTTATGAGGACATCAACGCGGGCGGCGGCGAGCAACCCGGCGGCGGGCAACCCGGTGGCGAACAATCCGAAAAGACGGGACTTTCGGGCGGACAGATTGCAGGAATCGTAATCGGTTCGGTGCTGCTTGCGGGAATCGGCGGATTTGCAATCTTCTGGTTTGCAGTCAAGAAAAAGAAGTTCGCCGACCTGATTGCATTGTTTAAGAAGAAATAACCGGCATTAAACAATAGGCATTAAACAATCACCCCTTGCCTTTAGGGGCAAGGGGAAAGCAAACGGAGATAACAATAAGAAAAAATCAAGAAATGTCTTAATAACGTTTCAGCGACGCATGTAATGGTTGATATTACGTTAGCGGAATAATCAAAGAGAGCAATGAGCCGTTCGGTTTCCGAGCGGCTCAAATTGTAAAATAGGGGTATGATGCTTTATCTTATCGTTTAGCCATAAATCAAAGTATATCTTTGGCGCATTTTGATGAAGTATTCAAACACGGTGGATTGCGCTCGTTCAAGTATAGCGGCGATTTCAGGATAACTCAAACCGTTTTGCCGACATTCAAGCGCAATTCGCATATTGTCCGTCAAATTAAGGCTGTCAACGATTGAATCATAGACGGTATAGTCTTTGACAACATCTTCTTCAATCTCGCAAGACGGCTCGCTGACGGGCGTTAAGGCATCAATGCTTACGGAGCGGTAATTATCGCTTGTTTTTCGAGTTATAAATTTTGACATTGCTCTTATGCACGCAATCTTGACCGATATTGCTTTACCCTTTTTATCGTATGCCAAAACATCGTTTAATTGCTTCCCATAATGATTGCAAAGGAACAGAACGCATTCTTGCACCAAATCATAACTGTCGCTGAACGTGTGGTTAATGTCGTTTTTACGCCTTATATCAACGCATAGGTCTGCGTATATCTTTTGTATTCTGCTGCCCATATAGCCGATAAGGAATCGTGTTTCATACATAGCCAACTGTTCTGCTATTGCAAGAACGTTATTTTCCGAGATTGTTTCTTTGAAAACATCATAATCTTTGATATGTTTTTTCATTTGTGGATACGCTCCGAGTTTTATTTGCCTTTCGGCAACAAGACGTCGCAGCACCGAGAAAACTCAAAAACATATCACTTCAAATCACAAGATGCCTATGTCAACGACCAGCGTAAATTATTGCGATTACAATAAAACAGTCTATATCTAATCAGCAATAATTTTGCCGTTGATATAGGCTTTTCTCTGTGCTAAACCGCCAAAGCGAAAGGCAATGACGAACTCGGAGCGTTATATAGTGTTATACAAATAGTGTCCATAAAATGAAATAGCAGCTTCTGACGTACGACCTTGGCGGAGGGAAAAAGGATTTTCTCGTAGTAAACTCCATCGTAAAAACCACCGATTCGGAGAACGAATCTTTCGTAAGGTCGGCGGTTGCGGCGAAATCGTCGCAAAAAAACGATCATTCCTGCCGCATATATTATCTGTTCCCTCTGCACTTTCTGGCGGACGAGACCATCGTCGGTTACGCCGACGCGGACACCTCTTACGCTTTCACCGCAACGGCAGAGGACGTAAAAGCCTTCTACGAAGCGTCCGGTTTTTATGACGTGACGGAAACGGAATCGGGGCTGAAGGTCGTCCTGAAAAGCGGGTTAAAGGTGCTTAGCGGCGAATACGGCGAAGCGGCAAAAACGCCGTTTGAAATCGTTTTCACGGAAGACTCCGAAACGGCGCATATAAAACTCGTTACTGTCGAGCAAAAAGAGTAAATGGCAAAAACATAACAAAAACGACGCTTTATGCGTCGTTTTTTGAAGCTTCAATCGTTTGTTCTGCGGTTTCGATTTTGTTTTGTGTTTCGTCGGTTTGGGCGGCTCGCTTTTGGAAGGATACGTAAAGCTCGTAGATTTTGTCGAAGTTTTCCTTAAACACAAAGACCACTTCCGGATCGAACTGTTCGCCGCTGCACCTGATGATTTCGCGGAGAGCGGCGTCCACGGACCAGCTGTCCTTATAGCTGCGTCTTGAGGTCAGGGCGTCGAACACGTCCACCACCGCCATCATGCGGCTGTAGAGGTGGATCTGTTCTTTTTTAAGCCCCAGATAACCATTGCCGTCCCAATGTTCGTGATGCTGTTCGGCGATAACTCTCGCAATTTGCATGATTTCGCTCGGGGAGTTTTGCAGCAGCTCCTTGCCGTAGATAACGTGTTTTTTGACTTCCTCGAATTCTTCGGGGGTAAGCTTGCCGGGCTTGGACAGAATCTTTTCGTCAACGCCGAGCTTGCCGATGTCGTGCAGCATTGCCGCAACGGAAACGTTGTAGGCTTCCTTTTCGGGCAGGCCGAAGCCCTTGGCCAGAACGTACATATACGCACTTACGCGTTCTAAGTGCTCGCCCGTTTCTTCCGATTTGTTTTCGGCAATCTGGGCAAGGCTTTGCACGACTTCGATTTGCGTGCTTTTCAGCTCTTCAACGAGCTTGTGGTTGAAGGTGACGTATTGAAAAACGTCGGTCATCATGTTCGAAGTAATGTGAGTCAGAAGCATGATGACGCCGGTGAGAATCAGATATTCGATAAGCCGCGGCAAAAATCCGTAGAGAAGGGCGGATTTATAGCTGACTATCAGCGGATCGTCGTAAACAATCGAGAGCGGAACGCTCAGCACGTGTCCCACAAACATCGCTACCACGGTTTCTATGCTCGTAACAAGGTTCATTTGGCGGTTGAAATACAGACAGGACGCCAGAATCGGCAGCATCAACACAAGCACCATGTGCATGGATAAAAAAGCAAAACCTATCATCACCAGAACGTTCGTCAGAGCTATCGAAACGTATTTCACCGACGGGCTCTGCACGTTCAGCACCACCGTCAACAAAAAAATCGTCAGCACCCCAACGCTCAGCACGCCGAACACTATGGAAACTTCGTCCTTGTTAAGTTTGAAGACCTCCATATAGTTCAGCAAAAACATCACGAGAAAGCCGACGAACGCGTCAAGCGCTATATAGCCGATCATCTTGTTGACCTTATATTCGTTTTTTATCAATGATTCCTTGTATTCCATACGACCCCTCTATATGAAACCTTTATATTCATTCTAACGCAAAACCCCCGCCAAATCAAGCGAAAAAGTCAAATTCTCCGCCCGACGCAAAAAAAGATAAAAAAAACCGCAACCTCGCCGAAAAAACCGCAAAAACAGTTGACATTCTCGTTCGGATATACTAAAATGACTATGCTAAAAGATATTCCTCTATAGCTCAGTCGGTAGAGCATGCGGCTGTTAACCGCAGGGTCGTTGGTTCGAGTCCAACTGGGGGAGCCACAAAAAGAAGGGCACCGAAAGGATGTCCTTTTTTTGTTGTTTACCCCTATGAACCGACGAGCCTGCGCAGGATTTTGCAAAGCAAAACCGCACAAAGGGCGCGACGCGTAAAGCCGACAACACGGTGCGTTGTCGGTAGCCAAAGCGAGCAAGGGCAATGCCCGAAGCCGGACCGTTGGTTCGAGTCCAACCGGGGGAGCCATGACTTATTTATAGGGCGCGAAATAAACTTCGCGCCCTATTTTGACGCCTTTTGGGCGGATATAGTTAAATTATTATTTAGAAGTTTACAAACAAACAAATAAATGATAAAATCAAAAATAAGATTGTGAAATGACGTAAAAGATTTGGTTTACGCTTGCAAAAAGCAGGTAGGCGGTATAAAATATACTTATCGAAGAAACATCATAAAGATAAAGCAGAGTTGTTTCGGAGATAATCCGAGCAAATTGTATAAATTCTATTACGTAAGAAACGACGTTTTGGAAAACGGCTATTTCGCAAAAGGCTCAGTCTGGATTTTTGAAATTCGCTATGAATTTGATGCTGATTCCAACGGATACAAATTCAAACTGTTTATCGAAAGCGCCGATTCCACCAGCAACGGGGTTTATAAGAATTACTATAAAATAGGATAAAAGTTTTGCTCTTTTTGCCTAAACAAGGGCAAAAGAGCTCGGCAGTCCGCGCAAAAACGGAGGAACAATGAACGATAAGTTGACGATTATAGTTCGCTATACGACGAAAAGCGGTCTTGCCAAGACTTTTTCTGATGAGGTTCTGAAACTTGGAATTTTGCCCGAAATAAGAAAAGAGGACGGTTGCGAGGAATACTCTTACTATCTGTCCGCCGAAAATCCGTCCGAGGTCGTGCTTTTGGAAAGGTGGGCGTCGGAAGAAAAGCAAATTGCGCATTTAGCGGGCAAAGCAATGGAAAAACTGAGGCTCGTGAAGGACGAGTACGTTGTTTCGCAGACAGTCGAAAAATTTAATATCCGAAAATAAGAAACCGCCGGAAAGGCGGTTTTTTGCAAGCGTTTTTATTTATCTTCGGAATCGGTTTCGACTGTTTTTTCCGCGTCGGTTTGTTCGGAAGATTCTTCCTGCTCGGTGGATTCTTCCTGAGGTTCCTCTCGGTGTTTTTCGGCGGTGTCGATGCTGCCTTTGAAAACGAAGAAGCGTTGATAGAAATATTCCAGAACCAGATTAAGCACCATGAAAATGGCTTCGATAAGATATTCGTTCCAGCCCTTGCCGCTCAAAAACTTGGTGCAAAGCGCGGACACAGGGGAGAATACCGCGTAAAACGCCGCCACTTTGAGCATCGCGATAGGCACGTTTGCGGCCGATTTGAAGGTGAATTTGCGGTTGAAGGTGAAGTTCCAGATAACCGACAAAATCAGCGAAATGAGGTTTGAAAGCCAGGTAAGTTTGTGCTCGTTGTCCCAGTGAAAAACTTCCACCATGAGGGTGTAGCTTAAAATCTGAATGACGCCCGCGCTGACAGAAAACAGTGTAAATTTGAGAGTTCTTAGAAGTTCTTGTTTTTCTTCTTTTTCCATAATGACCTCCGTTAATAGATACATTATAGTTTGTTTCTTCAAAAAAGTCAACGTGGCGAAAAATGTTTTTTTGGTTTTCGAAAAATTGCAAATCGGCAAAATGCGCGGTTTATTGTGAAAAACAGAAATAAAAACGCTGCGTTTGGGTTTTTGTCGGAAATTTTAACAAAAAAGCCGTTTTTTAAAAAGCGGAAAACGCCGTTTATCATTTCGTTGCTTTTGGCGAAAATAAGTGGTATAATATATAATCATATATGCGGAGGGTTCAAATGATAGGCGGAAAAACATTTGCCGTTCTGAAAGCGGTCGTGGAGCTTTCGGGCGGAACGTTCAAGGTTCTCGACGCGGACGACATCATCGAAAAGGTCGAAGGGGAGAAACCACAGAAGCTGGAGCTTTCGGGCATAATCAAAAGTCTGGCCGAGCAGGGGCTCGTGAAAGTGAAAACGGCTTCCACCGAAACTTACTGCATACAAAGCCTCACCCGCGCGACGCTTGTTTTGGAGGGCAAGGACGAAACGGCGCATTCGCCAAAGGAAATTTCGACCGAGCAGGAAACCGTACGGCCGAAAACCGAAGAAACGGGCAGGTTCAGAACCGCAACGGTGGTGGAGCTTGAAAAAGTTAAGGGGCTTATAAAAAGAGCCGCGTTTTTCGGCGCGCTGATCGGAGGCGCCCTCGTCGGAGGACTTTTGATAGTTCTTTTCAAACTTATCGTAAAATAACCGAGGTGCAAAATGTTCGCAAAACGGGACGAACTTAAAAACGACTACATCAAAAACGAATTGACCAAAAAGGAAAAGGCCGTTATGTGGGCCATCTTTAACGCTGCCGAAAACGGCGACGGAGTGGCGATTCTGAAACCCGTTGACATTTTGCGGGCGATTCCGTTTAAGATAGAGTTTGCAAAAGAGGAACTGGAGCCGACGCTTAAGGCTCTGGAGCTGGACGAATATATCGACTTCGTGCAGGCCGACAAGGACGGCGAAAAAAACTATTGCGTCAACCTTAAAAACAAAGGCCTCAACTTTGCCAGGACGGAAGCTATGGTCAAGCGCAGTTTGCGGCGCAAGATTCTGTTCACAATACTTTTTGCCATTCTCGGCGCGACGATATCCATGCTTTGGAAGTTCGTTTTGAGCAAATATTTCGGATGATGGACAGATTTATTCTAAAAAGCAAATACAAGCCTTGCGGCGATCAACCGCAAGCAATCGAATCGTTGACGGAAGGGCTTAACGACGGACTGAGGACACAGGTTCTGTTGGGCGTTACGGGTTCGGGAAAAACCTTCACTATGGCAAACGTTATCGCTAACGTGCAAAGGCCTGCGCTGGTCATAGCGCACAACAAGACTCTGGCGGCTCAACTCTGCAACGAATTTCGGGAGTTTTTTCCCGAAAACCGTGTGGAGTTTTTTGTATCTTATTACGACTATTATCAGCCGGAAGCGTACATTCCCCGTTCCGACACCTACATCGAAAAAGAACTGCAGATAAACGACGAAATCGACAAGCTGCGCCACTCGGCAACCTCCAGTCTTTGCGAAAGAAGGGACGTTATAGTGGTGGCGTCGGTAAGCTGTATTTACGGTTTGGGCGGGCCGGTGGAATACTACAATCAGGCGGTGTCGCTAAGGCCGGGTATGGAAATCGACCGCGACGAACTGGCGATGAAACTTGTTTCCATTCAGTATAAAAGGGCCGACCTCGATTTTGTGAGGGCCACTTTCAGAATGCGCGGCGACGTTATGGACATTTTTCCTGCGTCCAACAGCGAAATTGCCATAAGGGTGGAATTTTTCGGCGACGAAGTGGAAAGAATTTCCGAAATCGACAGCTTCAGCGGCCGAGCGATTTCCACGCTCGAGCACGCCGTCATTTTCCCTGCAACGCACTACGTCATCGGCGACGACAAGCTGGAGGACGCCTTGAAGGTCATTCTGAAGGATAAGGACGAGCAGGTGCGCGCTTTCACCGAGGCGGGCAAGCTTATCGAAGCGCAACGCATCGGCGAACGCGTCAGCTACGACGTCGAAATGATAAAGGAAATCGGCTATTGCAGCGGCATAGAAAACTACAGCCGCTATTTCGACGGACGCGCTCCGGGCCAGCCGCCGTACACGCTTTTAAGCTTTTTCCCGAAAGATTTCGTAACGTTTATCGACGAATCTCACATTACGATTCCGCAGATTCGCGCCATGTATAACGGCGACAGAAGCCGCAAGGTCAACCTCGTGGAGTACGGCTTCCGTCTTCCGGCGGCCTATGACAACAGGCCGCTCACCTTCGAGGAATTCGACGAAAGAGTCGGTCAGCTTATATGCACTTCGGCAACCCCCGGGCCGTACGAAATGGAACAGGCGGACAACGTCGTCGAACAGCTTATAAGGCCTACGGGGCTTATCGATCCGGAAATTTCGGTGAGGCCGGTGAAGGGACAGATCGACGACCTTATCGGCGAAATCAACGCCGTCACGGAAAAGGGCGGCAGAGTTCTGGTTACGACGCTCACCAAAAAAATGGCGGAAAATCTGACGGACTTTTTGAAGGAAAACGGCATCAAAGTCAAGTATATGCACTCGGAAATCGTTACGCTCGAGAGGGTGGAAATCATCGGCGAATTAAGAAGAGGCGAGTTTGACGTTCTTGTCGGCATAAACCTTTTGAGGGAAGGGCTGGACCTTCCGGAAGTCAGGCTCGTGGCCATACTCGACGCGGACAAGGAAGGATTTTTGCGTTCGGACACCGCGCTCATTCAGACCATAGGCCGCGCCGCAAGAAACGTGGACGGCAAAGTTATAATGTACGCCGACAACGTCACCGGCAGCATGCAGCGCGCAATAAGCGAAACCAATCGCCGCCGCAAGATTCAGTCGGAGTACAACAAGGCGCACGGCATCACGCCTAAATCTGTCGAAAAGGAAATCGTCAACACCATCGAAATCACCAAAAAGATAGATGAAACGCCGAAAACGCCTGTTAAAAACATCGCTTATGAGATTGAGCGCCTGAAAGCTCTGATGCAAATCGCCAGCGACGCGCTGGATTTCGAACGCGCAATCGTGCTCAGGGACGAAATTCAAAAACTTAAAAAACAACTGAAAAAGGACTGAAAAGTCATAAGTTACATATGGGAAACATCACAATCAAAGGAGCAAACGAAAACAACCTCAAAAACGTGGATCTGACCATTCCGAGAGGGAAACTGGTGGTTTTCACGGGGCTTTCGGGAAGCGGAAAAAGCTCTTTGGCTTTCGACACCATTTTTGCCGAGGGACAAAGAAGATATATGGAAAGTCTGTCCAGCTATGCCCGTCAGTTTCTGGGGCAGATGGAAAAGCCTAACGTCGAGATGATCGACGGTCTTTCGCCTGCAATCGCGATAGATCAGAAGACCACGTCGCACAACCCTCGTTCGACCGTGGGCACCGTTACCGAAATTTACGATTATCTCCGTCTTTTATACGCGCGCGTAGGCACGCCGCACTGCCCGAAATGCGGCAGAGTCATCGAAAAACAGTCGGTGGACGTTATATGCGACAAAATCCTTAAAAGCCAAAAAGGCAAAGTCATAGTTATGGCGCCGGTGGTCAGGGGCAGAAAGGGCGAATACGTCAAGCAGATCGAAAGCTACAAAAAAGCGGGCTACACCCGAGTCAGAATCGACGGCATTGACTACACTTTGGACGAAGAACTGCCGAAGCTTGAAAAAAACGTCAAGCACACGATAAGCGTCGTCGTGGACAGGCTCGTCATAAAGGAAGGCGTGGAAAGGCGACTCACCGACAGCTTGGAGCTTGCCCTAAAGCTTGCCGAAGGGCTGGTTACGGTTGACGTTGATGGCACGGAATCGCTTTATTCCACAAACTACAGCTGCCCGGATTGCGACATAAGCATAGAGGAACTTTCTCCTCGCTCGTTCAGCTTCAACAATCCTTACGGAGCCTGTCCGGAATGTCTGGGACTGGGCTACAAATGCGTCATCGACACGGCCAAACTGGTCAAGGACGACAATCTTTCCATCGACGAAGGCGCTCTTGCGCCTGCAACCAACTGGGGCGTCGACGTTTCGCAAAGCTTCAACAGAACCATAAAAGCCATGGCCGACAAGTACGGGTTTTCGACGTCCGTGCCGTTCAAGGATTTGCCGAAAGAGGCCAAAAAAATGATTTTCTACGGCAACGACGGCGAGGAACTGGAAATCTTTTTCAGCCTTTACAGCAAAAAGACTTCCTATAAGGCGTCGTTCGACGGCATCGTGCCTATTCTGGAGCGCAGATATAAGGAAACCACTTCCGAAATGATGAAGGCCGAGCTTGACAAGCTTATGGTGGAAACCGACTGCGACGTCTGCCACGGCAAACGCCTCAAAAAGGAAGTGCTGGCAGTCACCGTCGGCGGAAAAAACATCATAGAGCTGACGGATATGTCGGTGGTGAAAATTGCGGAGTTTTTCAAAAATCTTTCGCTCACCGAACAGCAGCAGATTATCGCAAAACAAATTATAAAGGAAATCACCGCAAGGTTGAACTTTCTGATAAACGTCGGGCTTGATTACCTGACGCTGTCCAGAACCTCCATGACGCTGTCCGGCGGCGAAAGCCAGAGAATAAGACTGGCCACGCAGATAGGCAGCGGCCTTACCGGCGTATTGTATATTCTGGACGAGCCGAGCATAGGCCTGCATCAAAAAGACAACAGCAAATTGCTTGCTTCTCTCAAAGGACTTAGAGATCTCGACAACACGCTTATCGTCGTCGAGCACGACGAGGAAACCATTCGTTCCGCAGATTTTATCGTTGACGTCGGCCCGGGCGCGGGCATTCACGGCGGCAACATCGTGGCGACGGGAAGCGTCGAAGATATTATAAATTGTAAGGAATCGATAACCGGAAAATATCTTTCCGGCGAACTTAAAATCGAAGTTCCTAAAAAACGCAAGGCTCCCGACGGCAGGTATCTGGTCGTTAAAGGCGCAAAACAGAACAACCTCAAAAACGTGGACGTCAAAATCCCGGTGGGGCTTTTCACCTGCATAACGGGCGTTTCGGGAAGCGGCAAAAGCAGTCTGGTGAACGAAATAATTTATCCGCGCGTGGCAAACGCGATCAACAGATCTTCGCTTACTGAAGGCAAGGCCGACGGCGTGGAAGGTCTTGAATATTTCGACAAGGTCATTTCCATCGATCAGTCGCCGATAGGCAGAACGCCGCGCAGCAACCCTGCGACCTATACGGGAGTGTTCACCGCGATAAGAGAGCTTTTTGCGGCAACTCCCGACAGCAAGGCGAGAGGTTACAAGGCGGGGCGTTACAGCTTCAATATTGCGGGAGGCAGATGCGAAAGCTGCTCGGGCGACGGCATAATCAGAATAGCCATGCACTTTTTGGCCGACGTTTACGTTCCTTGCGAGGTCTGCCACGGCAAACGTTACAACAGGGAGACGCTGGAAGTCAAATATAAGGGCAAAAACATCTTCGAGGTGCTGGATATGACGGTGGAAGAGGCCTGCGACTTTTTCAGAAACATTCCGTCGGTTTACAACAAAATCAAAACTCTTAAAGACGTGGGACTCGGGTATATCAAGCTCGGACAGTCGTCCACCACGCTTTCGGGCGGCGAAGCGCAGAGGGTAAAACTCGCAACCGAGCTTTCAAAGCGCAGCACGGGTAAGACGTTGTATATTCTGGACGAGCCGACCACCGGCCTTCACAGCGACGACGTTTCGAGGCTTGTGGATATTCTCAAAAAGTTCTCCGAAAACGGAAACACGGTGCTGGTGATAGAGCACAACCTCGACGTCATAAAAGTGGCGGATTATATCGTCGATCTCGGCCCTGACGGAGGGGACAGAGGCGGCAATATCGTGGGCGTCGGCACGCCTGAAGAAATTGCCGAAATCGAAAGCAGTTATACGGGCGAATACCTGAAACCGCTTTTGCAAAAAAATAGCGACAACAAAACACGGCCGATTTTCGACCAAAGATAAGAGGGAGGATTTACAAATGAAAAAATTTCTTGCGACGATTTTTCTGATCGTCGGAGTTGCTCTTTTTGCGGGCATTGCAACAGCAAGTCCTGCGTTTGCTTTGGAACAAACCCAGAACATTGCCGTTTACAAAGCGTCCTCGGGCGAATATGTCGCCGAGTGGACACAAGTACCGGATAACTGCGGCTACGCGTTTTACTTTGCCGGAACGAGAAGCGTCACCGGAAAAGACGAAAACTTAATCGTTTTGGACGAAAGTCTGCTTACGGCAGGCGAAAACGAAATGTCGGTTGCGGCAATAGACTCCGCAGGCGCGGAAGGCGAAAAGAGAACTTTCGTCTACGAGCATTACGTTCCGTTTTCGGTGCCGGACGAACTGACTTTTTCGGAGGAAAGCAAAATTCTTTCCTGGACGGACGACAATGAAAACGCCACCTACGACGTTGTCATAAACAGAGTGCTTGTGGCCAACGATTTGACTGAAAAGCAAGTTGATTTGTCGGAATTTATCGTTAACGTAGGCATTTATGAAATCAAGGTTATGGCAAACGGTTCGGGCTACAGGCTTCCGTCGATGTTCTCGAACTCGGTTGTATATACCGAAAGGAGAGCGCTCACCGCGCCGCAAAACCTTTCGTTTTATAATGTGGACGGCAAAATCACCGCGTCGTGGAGCGAGGTCGACAACGCCGAAAACTATCTTGTGGAAATCAAAAAAGACGGCGCGGTTTTAAGCAGTTTTCCTGTGACCGACACGAGCGCCGACATCTCTGAGTACGTTACGGAAGTGGCAGAATACGAAATTTCCGTCGTTGCGGACTCGGCGGACGATTCTTTTTATACGGGATCCGAAAAGATAACGGCAACGTATAAAAATCTCGGCAGCTTGGACGCTCCCGTACTTACGGTGGAAGGAACCGTCGTTTCGTGGGAAGCGGTGGAAAACGCTTCCGTGTATTCGGTGGCCGTGGACGGAGTGCCCGCAGGCGGCGAAATAACGAAAACTTCGTTCGACTTTTCGGAACTGGTGAAAGCAGTCGGCGCGCATAAAATTTCGGTGCAGGCAGAGGAAAACGGTCTCTACGTCGCAAGCGAAATTTCGGTTGTTTATTATTATACTTACGGCAAGCTCGACGCTCCTGTCGCAACTCTCAGCGGAAGCGTGCTATCCTGGACTGAGGTAGAGAATGCAAAGGACTACACGGTAATGCTTGACGGCGCCATTTTGGACGAGCACGTCTGCCGCGCGACTTTCGATTTGTCAGGTTACGTTGCTGCGGCGGGAAGCTATGAGGTTTCGGTAAAAGCCAACGAAATCGGATTCTATAACGAGAGCGACGCTTGTTCTGTCACTTATGTTCTCACCGTAAGCCTCGGCAAAACCGAAGCCGCATTCGACGAAAGCACCCTCACGCTAAAGTGGAATGCCGTAGTGGGCGCAACCGTCTACGTAGTTTTGGTGGACGGAAAGGTTATCTGCGAAACGAAAAATTTGTCCTACACGTTTGACGGAACGATTTTCACCGATTCGAAAACCTACGTTTTGTCCGTTTACGCCAAAGGTTACAACAATTTTGACGACGGCGAAAAGGCCGAAGTGAACTTTAAGAACGTGATTTCTCAAACCAAACGCAAGATTGTCATTGACGGCATAAACGGCGGTCTCGAAAGATTGTTGCAAAAGGGTTACGTCGCTTACATAGTGTCCGATACAGAGATGAAAGCCGAAAGCTTGGGAGAAGAAATATTCTCTTCGGACGGCACGCTTGCCGTTGATCTTTCGAAATATAACGGATTAAAACTCGGTTTGATCGAAAAGTATTCCGATGCAGACGAAGAAGTGGTTCTTTATGAATTAACCGCGATATCCGACGGAGATATAGTGGTCAAATGCACGAAATATTCGATTGCATCGTCGGAGTTTAATTTTTTAAATAACGAAAATTTGCAGGAGGGCATCGCTATTGCGGATAAAGTTCTTGTCAACGTCGGAGAAGGCGGTCACACTATAACCATAGTCGGCGGCGTTTCGATTGTTGACTATGTTTCTCTTACGGTGAAATAATTTGGAAAAGCTGTTTACAAACGGCCGAATATAATGTAAAATTAAATTTAGATTGACTATCTTCGGAGGATTTTATGGGAACTTTTGTTATAGCTTACGACGTTGGCACGACCGGCATCAAAACCTGTTTGTTTGAAATCGACAAGGAAATCAGGCTGGTTGAGTCTGCAATGTGCGGCTACAATCTTTACGTTTTCGAAAACGGCGGCGCCGAGCAGGACGCAGACGAATGGTGGCACGCAATGTGCGTTACGACAAAAGCTATTTTCCATAAGTCCGACATAAAGCCGTCCGACATCAAGGGCATAAGTTTCTGCAGCCAGATGCAAGGTCTGGTGCTTGTCGACAAGGAAGGCAACGCCGTCCGTCGTCCGATGAGCTATATGGATCAAAGAGCGAAAGAAGAAATCAAAAAGGGCATAGCGCACGGCTTCCAGATTGCGGGAGCAAACGTGTTCAAGCTGATCAAATCCATAATGATAACCGGCGCGGTTTCGGCCAGCGTAAAAGACCCTGTCTGGAAATATAAATGGATCGAAGCGCACGAGCCTGAAAACTTCAAAAAAGCGTATAAATGGCTTGACGTTAAGGAATATCTCATCGGTCGTACCACCGGCAGATTCGTGATGACCAGGGACAGCGCTTTCGGTACGCTCATTTACGACATACATAAAAAAGAATGGTCCAAGTCTATGTGCAAGATGTTCCGCCTGAACGTCGATCACCTGGCCGAAATCATCGATTGCACCGACCTCGTCGGCGGAATCACCGAAAAAGCGGCAAGGGAACTGGGACTTGAGGAAGGCACTCCGGTGTTTGGCGGCGGCGGTGACGCAAGCCTTATCGGCGTGGGCGCAGGCGCAACGGCCGTGGGCGACACTCATGTTTATTCCGGAACCAGCGGCTGGATCGGCACCGTAACCGACAGATCCGTGGTTGACGCTTCCAACATGATCGCGGCAATCGTGGGCGCAGAAGACGGAAAATACAACTATTTCGCCGAAATGGAAACCAGCGGCAAATGCCTCGAATGGGTTAAAAATCACCTCGCTCTCGACGAAATCGACATCTATCTCGAAAAGCATGACGTAACCGAAAGCTTAGAGGCGGAATACACCAGCCTCTACGACTATATGACCTCCGTCATAAAAGACGTGCCTGCGGGTTGCGACGGCGTCATTTTCACTCCGTGGCTGCACGGCAACAGATGCCCGTTTGAAGATCCGAACGCAAAGGGAATGTTCTTCAATATCGGCCTGGAAACCGGCAAACGCCAGCTTATCCGCGCCGTTATCGAAGGCATCTGCTTCCACAAACGTTGGATGCTCGAGGCGGAAGGCAAAAAAGTTAAAACCTCCGATCCGATCAGGTTCGTCGGCGGCGGCGCTTTGAGCGCGGTAACCTGCCAGATTCTTGCGGACGTAACGGGCAAAACCATCGAAACGGTTGCCAGCCCGCAAAACGTAGGCGCAGTCGGTGCGGCGGCTCTTGTGGGCGTAGGCCTGGGGCTCATCAAAAATCTGGACGAAGTCAAAAACTTCATTCCGGTCGTGGCCACCTACAAGCCTAATCCGGAGCTTAAACCTATCTACGACAGAAACTTCGAGGTCTTCAAAAATCTCTACAAGAGCAACAAGAAAAACTTTGCAATCCTGAATAAGTAGTTTCAAAAAATAAGCCACGCTCGTTTGAGCGTGGTTTTTTACATAAGGCCTATCAAATCGAAGGAAACGGTTTTCCGCACGTTTTCGATAAGAATTATGGTGCTTGCGGTTTTTGACGACGCGTTCTGCAAATCGTCCACTTCGAGGGAACCTTCTATTTCGCCGAGGGTAACGGGAATCTGGCGCATTTCGGTGGAGTAGTCGAACATTTCGACGTAAATTCGTTCCTTTTCCCACCATTCGATAAGCGCCGTGCAGGCGTCAAGCGCATCGGCGGTTTTCTTTTCGTCAACCAGTCTGTCAAGCTCGTTTATGCGAAAAGTCAGCTCGTCAAACACGTTTTTCACGCGGACGTGATCGTAAATTCCGAATGCCAGAATGAGAACCAGTATACAAATGACAACGATAAGTTTTTTCATATCTAAAAGTTTATGGACGACAGTTGACCGTCGTAAGATTGCACGATAGCAATTTTAGATTGCGTAATCGTGAGGATAAACACGTCTTTTTGCTCCAAACCGATTTCTTTCAGCTTGTTTTCGATTTCGTCTTTTGAAGGCGCAAAGTCAAGCAGCGAAAGGTTTTCGGCCATAAACCGCCCCTCGACGATGACGGTGTACGGAAGCTCCACTGGCTTTTCCGGAAGATTCATGTCGCCGCAGGTAACTTCGCCCGACGAGTAGGCCGGCAGGACGGAAATTTTGCCGTTAGTCTCCAAAATGGCAAACTCCACCTGATCGAGCGAAAAATATCCTTGCGCTCTCAAACTTGCCATAAGGTCGTTGACGCTGAGGCCGGTTTGGCCGAGAGCCTTGACGTCGATGTTGCCTTCTGAAATGACGATTATAGGCTTTCCGTTCACAAGCTTTCTGAAGCGCTGGCTCTTTTGGCCGACAAACGTCAGCGCGACGTGGGTTATTAAAAGCGCAAGCATAGGCAGAATTCCGTATATGAAAGGTATGGACGGATCGCTCATCGGCATGCAAGCAAGGTCGGAAACCACCAGCGTGATGGCAAGCTCGTAGGGTTGCATTTCGCCGAGTTGCCGCTTCCCCATAAGGCGCATGACGGCAATCAGCGCAAAATATAGTATGATGGTTCTGACAAAAATCGTAAGCATAACGCTATTATCGTCACGCGGCAGATTTTTTATACGAATTGAATTGCAAAATAACAAAAAGCCGTGTATAATTTATATCAGCAGAGTAGGCAAGTCGCGTTAAGTGTTGCGGAATGGAATGTTGTCCGCAAACGAAAGGGGATTCTCTGCGGTGGCTTGCCGCATTCGTTGCTTAGTTTATACGGTTGTATAACCATGCTCGAATCTCTGAATTTGTCGGAGGTTTTTTTATGAACAAAAAAATTAATACGCAAAAAATTGCTTACGCCGCGCTTTTCGTTGCGGTTTCGGCGGTGCTGAACTGTCTGTCGGCGCAAACCACCGCCTTAAGCCTGTCGCTAACCTATATTCCGTCGATAATCGCAGGAATATATATGGGGCCGTTCGTCGGATTTTTGGTGGGAGCCTTGGGCGACGGAGTGGGGTGCCTGCTGTTTCCGCACGGCGCGTGGTTGCCGCTTCTGACGCTTGCCTCCGGGCTGACGGGGGTTATGCCGTGGATAGCAAAACGCATTTTCGGCGAAAATCTGGCGGCGATGATAGCGGCGGCATATCTGCTGACGCTCGTCGTTTGCACTTTGGGCATAAACACCACCACGCTTTGGTACACGTTTTTCCGAAGCAAAAAGACGCTTTGGGTGTATATGGGCGGCAGAATTATGTCGCAGGGTTTGGTTCTGCTGCTGAACGCCGCGCTGACGTTCGTGCTGGTGCCGTTTTGCGACAAATATCTGAAAAAACTCGGCCTATGATAGTTTTTTATCCTTTCGCCTTTTTCGGCAGCCTGACAAGGGCTGTCGTTTTTCTTTTCGGAAGAACTGCCTCGGCGTCAACGATGCCGAACGCCCACAGCGTAACCGCATAAGCAAGGCAGGAAACGAACGCAGGAACGATGACCACCACGGCAATCGGCGCGCGAAGCAGAAGCAGGTTTTTCAGAAGGTAGCACAAAAGCGCGGACGGCGCGGCCGCAAATACGGCGGAAATCGGTTTTTTGAAGTTGAGTTCCAAGCCTTCTTTTTTCAGAAGAACCGAAAAATTCAGAAACGTGGTTGTGCCGAAGCACAACAGCATGCCGCAAAGTATGGCGTAAACCCCGATTTTTGCAGGAAGAACGAACAGGCACGCCACGGTTACCAGTGAACCTATAACGAAGTGCAGAAAGGTGGTTCTTTCACGGCCGAGGCTGTTGAGCACGCTGGTGCTGATTTGGTTAAGCTCCAACGGATATATTATGACGGCCGCAATGCCGACGTATTTTCCGGCGCGCGAATCGTTAAATAAAAACGTCCCTATGCTTTCGCCGAGAGTCGCGTAAACCAGAACGAAAAAACTGCCTATAATGGCCGCAAACAGGGTTGCAGAGTCGATTTTGCGACATAAACCGGTTTTTTGGCTGCTTGCGACCTCCGGAACGAGCACCGTGGCAAGCGCGCCGGTTATGGCGAGCGGCGCCATCAAAAGAGGCAAACTCATGCCGGTGACTCTGCCGTAATCGGCGGTGGCTTCGGACGGAGTCATGCCGCTTCTTACGAGGATAAAAGGCACGATAACCGCCGTCAGACTGCTGACCAAGCTCCCCGAAATTCGTATGAGAGTTATGGGAACGGCGCTTTTTACGGTCGGTTTGACGTCAGAGGGCTTTTTAAGCCTGCCGCCGATGGCAAAATAGATGGCAGAAAGCACCGCACCGCTTACAAGGTCCGAAATTAAAAACGAAAAAGCGATGCCCGTCGCCCCGTTAAAGGGGCTTTTTTTGCTGCAAAACGCAATGCAGGACAGCACGCGGACCACCTCTTCCGAAAGTTCGGCGACGGAGAAGGCGAAGTATTGCTTCTTTCCCAAAAAATACGCCCTTACGACGGCGTAAACGGAGGTTGAGAGCAGCGTCGGCAGAACGATAAAAAACACGGGCAAAGCCCTTTTGTCGCCGAATAATACGGCCAAATTGTCGCCGCAGGCGTAAAATACGGCAATAAGGCAAGCGGAAATCGTTCCGCAAATCAAAAGGCCGGACGAAACCAGTCGGCCGGCTTTTTCGTCGCCATCGAGAGCCGCGATTCGCCTCGACAGCACGAGCGGCACGCCGCTTGACGCCACTGCGGACAACAAAAACAGCACCGAAAGCGCCATCTGATAAAGCCCCACGGCTTCCGCGCCCAGTTTTCTGCCGACGTAAACTTTGAACAAAAAACCGACGGCTCTCGTGGCCACCCCGAATACGGTGACCAAAGCAACGGCTTTGTAAATTTTGCTTCCCGAACTTTTCATACTGAATATGTATGAGAAATCGGTTTGTTTTATGTCCGCCACGCGCCGCGGCAAAATAAAAAAAGACCGCCCCGAAGGCGCTCTTTTATCTGTATTCCGACGTGCCGATAAGGTAATCGACGCTCACCTCGAAATAGGCCGAAAGCTTGAACAGGGCAGAAGCGGAAGGCTCCTGCTTTCCGTTTTCCCAGTAGCTTATGCTTGCGTTGGACAGCCCAAGGTCCTTTGCAAGCTTGTTTTGACCTATTTCTTTTTCTGCGCGAAGCTCCTTTAAGCGTTCGGCGAAAACTTCCCTTGAATATTCTTTCATATAAATATCCTAACAATAATTAGAACAAAAGTCTTGACATCTAATTATAATTAGAATACAATATAATTATCAAACTATACGGGAGGAATAAAATGGACAACAACAAAATAGCAACGATAATGGCGCAGGTTAGAGAGTATATTCCGGAAGAAAAGAAAATGGAATTGCAGCAAAGACTATCCGTTATGCCGGACGAAGCGGGAATGGTGATTTCCGGAGTGAACTTCAAATCGTCAACCACAACCTTGATATTGTCTATATTTTTAGGAGATCTGGGCATCGACAGGTTTTACGTCGGGGATATAGGTCTTGGGGTGTTGAAACTTTTGACCGTGGGACTTTTTGGTGTTTGGGGCTTTATAGATATTTTTCTTTGTTACAAAAAGGCAAAGAAAAAGAATTATAAAGCCATATTGGAATGTTTGAATTCGTTTAATAATTAAAAACGGAAAAGAGCGGCATTTGCCGCTCTTTTTCAATTAAAAAGCCACCGAGAAATCGGTGGCTTTCGTAGGTTTTTGAAAGATTAGTCTTTCATGTTCTTGTACTTATCCTCACGCTTCTTCAAGCTGTCAGGCGATTGAGCTCTGCGAGCGTCATAGCTTGGCATGTTCTTCAAAGCTTTGCGTTTAGGGATAACTTTCTTGACCAAATAAACTATCACTGCCGCAATGATGAGCGCGCCGATGACTGCGGAGCTGATCCAGAGCCATCCGAGGTTGTTTTTGGTTTTGTCTTTATCTTTGCTGTCGCTGCCCTTATCGATGGTCTTGGAATCGGTGAGGGTGTCTTTGAGGACGTGAGCCGCTTCGTTGGTGGTTGCTGCGTTGTATTCGGAAGCTTCGATCTTCTGAATGTCGATGTTGTCGAACATTGCAAAGCCGGAGAAGTAGTCGTAGGTTACGTTGCTGCTGTTGGCAGGAGTGAACACTCTGCCGAAGCCGACTTTGACGGTTACGCTTGCGTCGGAAGAAGAAGTCTTCAGATAGAAGGTGCCGCCCGTCCATTCGGAAGCGGAGATCTTGATAACATAGTCGCCTACGCCTGCGGTGGTGTCGTTAATCTGCACGTAGAGGTAAGCGTTTTCGGACGCTTCCAGAAGTTTTGCGGAGAAGGACACTTTGTAGTAGCTGTTCTTGCTGAAGGTGAACTTGGAGGAAGTGAAGCTGTAAGCGGTTGCGTCCTCGTTGTTAATGAGGAGGTAGCTGTTAGGTTCGCTTTCCACAAATTGCGCTTTGTAAGCAGCTCTCTTGGCGTATTGCGCGGCAAGCTGATCTGCCAGAGAAACGTTGTTGTCTTTTGCAAGTTTTTCGATGACTTCGTTTTTATAACGACCGTCTTCGAAGTCGCCTTCTTTCCAGATGCGCCAGGTTTCGCCGTCCTGATAAAAGTATTCTACGTTTTCTTCAGGTTCACCGTCGAGCTTGGTGAAGCCGTCCAGAGCAACCAGCCTGTCGAGGAAGCTGTCGGCGTTGTTGCCGATCAAAACGCCCGCGGTGGTGTTGGTGGAAGGTTTTTCTTCGGTTTCTTTGTAGTCGGAGCTGCCGGTCCAACCGTCAGGTTTGCCGAGGCCGCTGGATTCGACGGAAGAAGAAGCAAAGTTTTCGAAGCTGTCGGAAGTGAAGCTGCAAACTTTGAGTTCGCCGTTGTCGGTCAGTTCGTTATAAGCTTTCTTGTCGATGGTGACGAGGGAAGCTTGATCGAAGAACGCGACGCCTCCCTTGAGGAGCGAATATGCGGTGCCTTCGTCAGGCTTGCTGAGGCCGGAATAGGAATCCTTGGTTCCGAGGAACAGGCCGAGTTTGACGGATTTTGCGGAGATACCGGTCTTGGCAGCGAAGGTGTAGCGAGTCCAACCTTGATTGTCGGTGCCACTCTTGATGCCTTCGAATTTAGCGAGAACCGCGTTGTCGGTGTCGTACAGATAGAGGCTTGCAGTGCTGTCGCCCACGGTTTTGACGAGGACGGAGATGAGGTAGTAGCCTTCTGCGGACAGCGAGAACGAGCTGGAAGAGGTGTAACCCACGGATGCAGGTTGACCGTTCTTGTCTGCGTCGGAGGTTTTGACGTCGCCGGAAGCGAGCATCAGAACGTTGTCGCCGCCGAAGTACGAAAGCATGTCAAGGGTAACGCCGGAAGCGTTAGGGTTGATGAACATATTTTCGCCGAACAAGCCTTCGTAGAGAAGGGTGCCGTCGGCGTAGTCGGCAACGATGTTCTGAACGAGAGTTTTGTTGTTGACGTCAACGATGCCGGCCAGCTGTTTGCCGTTGCCGTTCTTGTTGACGAGCGTCCAGTTTGCAGGGGTGCCGAAGTTTTCGGAAAGTTTGCCGTCAACCATACCGCCGGTGGCAAGACCTTCGACCTTTTCGTAGTCGAGGTTGTTGAATCCGCCGTTGGAGACGGTGTCGGAGGTGGTGGTTACGAAGGAAACCTTTTTGCGGAAGTTGGAAGTGGAAGCGGAGTAATCCTTGTAGTCGCTGTCAACGAGGGTTACGTTGGAAACGAACACGTTGCCTGCCGCAAGGGTATCAGGAGTGTAAACGCTGCCGCTGCCGAGTTCGAATTGCAGGTAAACGGTTTCTTCTTCGCTGCCGGTCTGAATGAGGAACGCGACTTCCTGCCAACCGTCGATTGCGCCGGAAGTGATGTCGTCGCTGTCTATGCCGCTGGAGGTTGCGAGAACGGAATCGTCCTCGGCGTTCATAAGCTTAACGGTAACGGAAGCGTCGCCGAAGTTCTGAGTTTTAACCCATGCGCCGATACGGTAATAGTCGTTTGCGGCCAAAACCATTTTTGCGTCGGCAAACTTGAACTTGTATATACAAGGAGAAGACGGGAGAACGGCAAACAATCTGTTGCTGTTTGCAACCTTGGTGTTGACGTACGGAAGAGCAGGAACGGTTACGCTTTCAGCGTAAGCTTCCACGGTACCGTCCAAAAGGGTGATGTTTTTGTCGGAAGAGGACAGGTCGATAACGCCGGCCTTGACGCCGGAAACATCGGTTCCGCCAATGAGGTCGCTGTCTTCGTCGGTGATGACGGAGATGCCCTTAACAGGGTTGCTGTCGTTGAAGTAGCCGTTTTCGAGGGTGCTGTTTTCGTCGATACGGAGGTTGACGATTTTGCTTACGCCCGCTTCGTCGACGAATTCGTCTTCACTCGCAACCTTTTTGTAGGTAAGGCCATCGAAGAACGCCCAGCCCTTGCTGAAGGTTGCAGGTTTAACGCCGTCTTCCGCTTTGCCGGTGCCGAAATGGAATTCGAAATCCAAAGAGTTGTTGCCGTTTTTGCTGGCAATAACGTAGAAGGTGCAGAGCTGCCATTCGCCGTTAGTATTGATGCCGTCGAGCACGTATTCGGTTTTGCCGTCAACGAGCTTGAGAGCCGCGGTGCAGTTTGCCGCAGGATCGGAGGAGATGTTGGTCTTCACCCAAACGGAAACCTCGTAAAGTCCGCACTGAGCGAAGTTTACGGTTGAAGTGGAGCGCATGCCGATGGCGGAAAGCTCGCTGTTGTAAAGCATATAAACGTGAGAGCCGACCGTGCCGTCAGGAACGCCCGGGTTCACGACGCCTTCGCCGTAGCCGCCTTTTGCGGCTTCGAAAACTTCGGAGGAGGTATCAACTCTTCTGTAAAGGTTGTTGCCGTTGCCGGTGTTGGTGGAAGTGTACATTGCAGGAGTGTTCGCGCCGCCCTTGGATTGGAAGGTGACGTAATCGAACTCAGGGTTAGGAACTGCAAGGTCCAAAGTTTTGTCGGTAGTGACGGCGGCGTCTTTTTCGGAAACGTCTTCAAGGTAAACGTTGTCGAAGAAAGCCCAGCCCGACGCAGGTGCTTTTTCGTTGTAGCCCAAGGTGAGGTAAACGGAAAGGCTCTTGGAAGCGGTCGGATTGCCGATGATGCGGATGGTGTAATCTTTCCATTCGCCGTTGGTGTTGATGTCGGTGATTTCCATATAGCCCGCGCCGGAGTTATAAATATAAATCTTGGCGCCGCCCGTCTGGCTGGTGATGTCGGTTTTGACGGAAACGTGAAGCACGTATTCCTTACCCGCCGAAACGGAAAGGCCGCTTGCGCAGTAATAACCCGCGTAGCCTGCTTCGCTGTTGTAAACCATCAGCACGTTGTTGTCTGCGTCAAGGTTCTCGGTGAGCGAGGACTTTTGTTTTCCAGGGTTTGCCGCGGAAAGCCACAAGCCGTCTTTGCTTGCGAGTTTTTCGCCGTATTTTTCCCACTTGGAAACGTCAACGACGCCCTTCACGGAAGAAGAGGTGCCCGTAACGGAGGTCCAGTTGGTCGGGCTTCCCGGTTGAGGAACGCCGGCGCTGTCGTTTGCAACGTCGGAAAAAGCCGCAAAGTTACCGTTTTTGACGGTGAGGCTTACGGTTTTGGTGTCGCCTTTGTCCGGAGTAGGATCCGGATCGTCGCCGCAAGCGGCAAGCGCAACAAGCGAAACCGAGAGAACTACAACTAATAAAAGAGTTAAAAATCTTTTAGCGTTTTTCATTTTGTCTCCTATTTTTGCGATAATTCATTATTGTTATCTTAAATGTAAAATGAAATACTTAATTTTAACTTAAATCAAAATAGTATTCCATAATAACTCAAACAATTATATAACAAAAAAACTCGTTTGGCAAACGAATTTCGCCATATATATCCAAACGCTTCAAATAAAAACGGGTTTTTAACAGACAATAGCCTTATGCGAGCAAAGTTTCAAAGACCGCCCGTAAAGAAAACGGCGGCAAAAATTACGGCTGCGCTTTTTGGCGGTGCGGCGTGCGGCTTCTGCAACGGATTTTTCGGCGGCGGGGGAGGGCTTCTTGCTGTACCGATTCTTCTTTGGTGCTTTTCGCTGGGCGAAAAAAAAGCGCACGCAACGGCCATTGCGGTTATGCTGCCGCTGACCGTGGTGAGCCTCGTTACCTACCATAATTCCGGCGCGGCCTTGCCCGAAAACGCCGCTTTGGTTATCGTTTCGGCGACCGTCGGGGGAATAGTCGGCGCGGCGCTATTAAAGAAGCTTCCCGCCAAAATTTTGAAGCTGATTTTCGGCGCGATCATGGTTTTTGCGGGACTTAAAATGTTTTTCGGATAAAACCGAAAACATTGTTTATATATACTAAAAACGAGGATAAAAATTCGATATGGTTGTTTTATATATAATCGTCGGTATTCTGGGCGGAATGCTCGGCGGCATGGGAATGGGAGGCGGAACGCTGCTTGTTCCGATGTCCGTGTACCTGCTTTCGATGGAGCAAAAAACGGCGCAGTTTCTGAACCTTGCGGCGTTTTTGCCGATGGGCGCGGTGGCGCTTTCCTGCCATGCGGCAAACGGACTTACGGACTTCAAAAAGGCCGCCGCGTTGACGCTTTCGGGGATTGCGGCGGCAATACTCGGCAGCGCGCTTCAGAAGTCGATTTCCGCCGACAATCTGACCAAATGCTTCGGCCTGTTTCTGGCGGCCATAGGCGCGCTTACGATTTTTCAAAAGAAATAACGCCGTTGTCTTGCAATATGCCCGCGGCGGTGCTATAATTGAAACATCACCGAAAAGGGGGCAGTTATGCTTGTTTTTATAAAGAAAAATTATAACAAAGAATATCGCAGAGAGTTCGTTGAGGAGTGTTTCGGCAGATACTTAAAGTTCTGCGGCGAAAAAGCGTCCGAGCTTCCCGGCGAAGCGAAGGGCAAAAACGACAAACCGTATTTCCCGTCCCGTCCGGACGTTCGTTTCAGCTTGTCGCACAGCGACAATTACGCCATTTTGGCCATGGGCGAAACGGAAATCGGCTGCGACATCGAAAAAATAAGGGACATCAACTATAAGCCGATTGCGAACCGCTGGTTTTTCGGCGGAGAAATCGAGGCCGCCGACAGCGTGGAAAACTATTTTTCCGTTTGGACTAAAAAGGAAGCCTACCTGAAGCTTACTGCCGACGGACTTTCGGGCATCAGAAAGTTCGATGTAACGGGGCCGCTGGAATTTGAAGGCAAACCCGTGGTGCTGACCTCCGTCGACTTTATCCCGGGCTTTAAGGGAGCCATTGCCGCCGAAGCGCAGGAAATCGTTTTCGAGGACGTTGACTAAATAAGTTGACAGACAGGCGCGTTTTGTGTAGAATTAAAGATAGTTTTTGGGGAGGTAAACGAAATGGTATTCGAAAAACTTAGAGATATGCTTTCCGAGCAGCTCGGACTGGACAAGGCGAGAATCACGCCCGAATCCGACATCGTGAAGGACCTCGGCGCAGATTCTTTGGAAATCGTCGGCATGCTTATGGACGTCGAAAACGAATGGAACATCACCATCGAGGACGACGACGTTCACGGTTTCAAAACCGTCGGCGACGTGGCAAAATACATCGAAAAAGCAATTTAGTCGAAAAACGACAAAAAACCGAGCACGCCGCTCGGTTTTTTCGTAATCTGTTGACTTTTATGACGATTATGTGTTATGATATAAAATGTATAGATATATAGGCCGACGGCCTGTTTGGAAAAACAACGCATATCATAATATGGTAGAGGTGCGCAATTATGAAAAAAATCACGACAATTCTTCTTTTATTGACGTTGGCGTTCGGGGTTATGGCTTTTGCCGCATGCGGAGATAAGCCGACCGAAAGCGGTTCCGTCAGCACGGGCGCTCTGGGCGACGGCGCGGACACCGACGAGGATATCGACGTTCCCGCTTCTGCAGAAAACGATCCGGACGCGGCCGACGTCAAATATTTCAAATTCGAGCTTTACGGCAATTCGATGTCGAAGGGCTATATGATCACGGGCTGGAGCGACGTAACCGACGCTCGTCCTACCGAAATCATTTTCCCGACGGCCTACAACAAGCTGCCGGTAGTCGGCATCGCGCAAGGCGCGTTCAGAAACGACAAAACCATCACCAAAATCACTTTGGGCGACAGCTTCAGGCTGATCAAAAAGCGCGCGTTCTGCGGTTGCGAAAACATCGGAAGCGTCAATCTTTCGGCCAAAATCACCAAAATCGCCGCCAGCGCGTTCAGAGATTGCAAAAAACTGACGTCCGTGGCCGTGCCGGAGAAAATCACCAGACTTTACGGCAGCACTTTTTCTGGTTGCGAATCGCTTGTCAGCGTTACGCTGCCGGAGAAGCTCGTTTATCTGGGAGTAAAGGTGTTCGAAGGCTGCAAAGCCTTAAAATCGGTGGAGATTCCGAAATCCGTAACGGAAATCGGCACCGCTTGCTTTATGAATTCGGGCGTTGAAAAAATTTCTCTTTCGCTCACCGGCATAAAAGCAATTCCGGTGGACTGCTTCTCGGGTTGCAAAAATCTGACTTCGGTTGCCGCAAGCAAGGTGACGAAAGTCGGCCTCGGCGCGTTTTACGGCTGCGAAAAGCTTAAATCCGTAACCGTGTCGTCAAACTGCGAATTCGGCATGTTGTCGCTGACCTTCAAAGGTTGCCCGGAGGACGTGAAAGTGAACAACAAACCGCTTTCGGACATTGAAATCATAACACCTCCGTCCGAAGATACGGGTGCGTAGAAACAAAACCACGCAGAGGCTTTTGCCTCTGCGTTTTTTGACGGTTATTTTCAAAAAATCGTTGACTTTGCTTAAATTGTAGGGTATAATCAAATTGTAAATATCAGCAAACCCGTCGAAAGGCGGCGACGCAAAGCCATAGGGTCTAAGCCGAAAGGTATGACAGCCGGTTGCCGTTTTCTGACGTAAACAGATGGAGTTCTGTCGGCGGAGGTTCGGCAGGATTTTTGTTTTGTTAAGTGTTTTATTTTTATATGACCGAATCAATCCTCAACGGTTCGGTCCCGAAAGGACCCCTCTGCGACCTTTAACAAGGCCGTAAAAAGCGACAGCATTTGCTGTCGCTTTCCTTTTTTCAATATCGGGAGTTTCCCCAAAGGGGAACTATCTGTAAATTTCCACAAGATTCAGAATGACCTCGACCATTTTTTCCATAGACTGAACGGGGATATATTCGAATCTCCCGTGGAAGTTGTGTCCGCCGGTGGAAAGGTTAGGGCAAGGAAGCCCTCTGTGGCTAAGCGTCGCGCCGTCTGTGCCACCTCTGATAGGCACGACGATAGGGTTCACGCCGGCTTTTTCCATGGCCAGTTTGGCGTTATCTATGAGGTGGAAATTGTTTTTGATGATTTCAGACATATTGTAGTAGCTGTCCGTTACGTCGGCCACGCAGGTGCCTGCGCCGTATTTTTCGTTCAGTTTTTGGGAAAGGGAAACGAAGGTGCTCTTTTTGGCCTCGAATTTTGCCATGTCGTGATCGCGGATTATGTATTTTGCCACCAGATTTTCGACGCTTCCCGAAACCGACGACGCCATATAAAATCCTTCGTAACCGGAGGTGTAAAACGGAGTTTCTTTTTCGGGCAAAGAGTTTTGGAATTCCGCAAAAATTTCGATGGCGTTTTTCAGTTTGTTTTTGCCTTCGCCGGGGTGAATGGAGGTGCCGTTTACGGTGAGAGTGGCGGCCGCGGCGTTGAAGTTTTCGTATTCGATTTCGCCGAGCTTGCCGCCGTCGACGGTGTAGCCGAAGTCTGCGCCGAAAGATGCGACGTCAAAGTATTTTACGCCTGCGCCCACTTCTTCGTCGGGGGTGAAGGCCACCTTGATTTCGCCGTGCTTAACGTTTGGATGAGAAACCAGATATTCGAGCGCAGTCATGATTTCGGCAACGCCCGCTTTGTCGTCCGCGCCGAGAAGAGTGGTGCCGTCGGTGAATATGATTTGCTGTCCGACGTAGGCGGAAATTTCGGGATATTCGGCGGCGGAGAAGACCACGTTTTTCTCCTCGTTCAGCACGACGTCGCCGCCTTCATAGCGGATAATCTGCGGTTTCACGTTTGCGCCCGAAACTGCGGGACTTGTGTCAACGTGGGAGATAAAGCATATCTTTTTGCCGCTTAAAGTGCCGTTTGCGGCAAGAGTGGCGGTAACGTAGCCGTGTTCGTCCATTTTGGCGTCAAGGCCCAAGGCGGCAAGTTCGTTCTTAAGTTCCGCCAGCAGCACCAGCTGTTTTTCGGTGGAAGGATAAGAAGCGGAGTCCTCGTCGGAAGTGGTGTCGTAGGATACGTATTTCAAAAATTTTTCGATAACCGATTTCATAAAGTACCTCATTTTTCTTTTTGCATTTATTATATACCGCCGGGCAGAAGATTTCAAGAGTTTTGGAAATATTGCCCGATTGCCGCTAAATTTTTTTCTAACCGTTGACAAACGCCGCCCGAATGTACTAAAATATTATACATAATCTACATTAGCTCCCAAGGAGGGTATTATGAACGCACTTCAAAAATGTTGGTACCGCACTTTCCAAGTTTGCTTTAAGGCCGTTTCGGGCTTGCTTCCGTGGAGAAAACCTGAAATTTTAGAGGGTGAAGGAAGCATCTTCAAAGTCGGCGAAATCATCAAGCAAAAGGGCCTCAAAAAGGCTATGATCGTCACCGGTCCGAACATCAGCAAAACTAACATGCTCGACAACCTCTACAAAGGTCTTTCCGACAACGGCATCGAATACGTCGTATTCAACAAAACCGTGCAGAATCCGACCATCGACGTCGTCGAAAACGCTTTGGCCGAATACAAAGCAAACGGTTGCCAGTGCATCGTGGCTTTGGGCGGCGGCTCTTCCATGGACAGCGCAAAAGCAATGGGCGCGCGCCTTGCAAGGCCTAAAAAACCTGTTCCGAAGCTTAAGGGCGTTTTGAAGGTTATGCATCGTCTGCCGTTATTTTTCGCCATTCCGACAACTGCCGGAAGCGGAAGCGAAGCTACGATCGCCGCGGTCATTTCCGATCCGAAAACTCACGAAAAATACGCTATCAACGACCTCAACCTCATTCCTGACTATGCGGTTCTGGAGCCTACTTTGACGGTAAGCCTTCGTCCTTTCACCACCGCCACCACCGGTATGGACGCCTTGACTCACGCGGTTGAAGCTTTGGTCGGCAACAGCAACACCAAAGGCACTCACGCAGACGGCCTCAAAGCCTGCAAGCTTATTTTCGAAAACCTCGAAACCGCTTACAAAGACGGCGCCGACCTCACCGCCAGAAACAATATGCTCGTCGGCAGCTTTTACGCAGGCTGCGCTTTCACGCGGGCTTACGTCGGCTACGTTCACGCTTTGGCTCACCAGCTCGGCGGTATGTATAACGTTCCGCACGGTCTTGCAAACGCCGTTATTCTGCCGTTCGTTCTGGAATACTACGGCTCTGCCATCTACAAGAAAATGGCCGAAATCGCAGACTACTGCGGCATAGAAGCCGGCCCTACCGACAAAGAAAAATGCGAAGCCGTTATCGCCAAAATCAAACAAATGAACGCGGATATGGACATTCCTACCGTTATTCCCGAAATCAAGGAAGCCGACATTCCTACCATGGCAAAACGCGCTTATGCCGAAGCAAATCCGCTTTATCCTGTTCCGAAACTTATGGGGCTTGAGGAACTCGAGGCTATGTATCGCACCCTGATGCCGAAAGAATAATGAAAATTTTGATTGCGTCCGACGTGCACGGTTCGTTGCCCGTCGCAAAACGAATAATCAATCGCGCGAAAGAGGAGAACGCCACCCGAATTATTCTGCTCGGCGACGTCTATTATCACGGGCCGAGAAATCCGCTTCCCGAAGGCTACGCGCCCCTTGAAGTCGCCGAAGTTTTGAACGAAACCGAAAATTTGGCCGTACTGAAAGGGAATTGCGACGCCGAAGTGGATCAGATGGTTTCGAAGTTCAGATTCGTGGACGGCATTTTGGAGGTGGACGACGGCGAAAAACGACTGCTGTTTACTCACGGCCACGTGTTCAGCCGCGAAAACCTGCCGGAAGGCGCGTTCGATCTTCTTTGCTACGGACATTTTCACACCGCTTTCATCGAAACCGACGAAACGGGCCATACATTTGCAAATCCCGGTTCGCCGAGCTTGCCGAAGGACGGCTTTTCGGGTTACCTCGTTTACGAAAACGGCCGATTGACCTTAAAAACGCTGGACGGAGAAGAAGTCAAAACCGTTTTAATATAACAAACAGCGAAAAATTGCGTAGAAATACGCAATTTTTTTTGTCTTTCGTTGACATATTTTCGGGGATGGTTTAAAATGTTCTTCACATACGTTTTGGGAGATATTAAATGGTTTTCGGAAAGCACATAAACAAATATTACGTTCGCTACGGAGGCATTCTTCTTTTGGGAGTGCTGGCTTTGCTGGTGGTGGATTATATGCAACTGGAAATTCCGAAGATGTACCGAATGGTCGTCAACGGCCTCAACGAAGGGTTTGTGGTGGTGGACGGCGTTACGCGCACTTTCGATATGGATTTTCTGCTCGACGAAATATGCAAACCTATGCTGATCGTCATCGTTTCGCTTGTTTTGGGCAGGTTCTTGTGGCGTATATGCTTTTTCGGCACTGCCATAAAGGTCGAAAAAAACCTCAGAAGCGAAATGTTTTCGCATGCAAAGGATCTGTCGCTGGCGTTTTATCAGACCAACAAAGTCGGCCACCTTATGTCGCTTTTCACCAACGATCTGGAAACCGTGCAGGATTGCTTCGGTTCGGGTGTTCTGATGCTTTTCGACGCGCTGCTTTTGGGTGGCCTTGCCGTATATAACATGGCGGTTATGGACGTCAGGCTGACGCTGTTCTCGCTTATTCCTATGGCGTTTATGCTGGCAATCGGCCTCGTCATGGGAAAATACATGATGAAAAAATGGGACGAAAGGCAGGAAGCGTTTTCCAGAATGAGCGACTTCGCGCAGGAAAACTTTTCGGGCATCGCCGTGATAAAAGCGTTTGTGAAGGAGTTTAAGGAGCTTCTGGCTTTCCGCAAACTCAACGTGGAGAACGAAAAAGCCAACGTCGAATTCACAAAGGCTTCCACGCTTCTGAACATTCTAGTTACGTTGTTTGTGGAATCGGTGGTTTGCGTCATTTTGGGCTACGGCGGCTACCTCGTTTATAAGGGCGTGTTCAACGCGGGCGAACTGATGGAATTTATCGGTTATTTCAACGCAATCGTTTGGCCCGTTATGGCAGTATCGCAACTTATAGAGATGAGTTCGAGGGGAAAAACCTCGCTTAAGCGCGTTTCGGACCTTTTGGACGCCAAGTCCGACGTTACCGACAGACCGGGTGTGAAAGACCTTAAAAAGGTGGACGGAAACATAGAATATCGTCATCTGTCTTTCAGTTATCCGGGCTCCGAGAGAGAGGTTCTTGAGGACGTAAGCTTCAAGGTTGCCGCCGGCGAAAACGTGGGCATAGTCGGAAAAACCGGCGCCGGAAAAACCACCATTGTCGATTTGCTTTTGAGAACCTACAACGTTCCGGACGGGACGCTTTTCGTGGACGGAGAGGACGTCAACGAGGTTTCCATAAAATCTTTGCGCGACCATATCGCGTACGTTCCGCAGGATAATTTCCTCTTTTCCGACACCGTGAAAAACAACATCGCTTTCGGCGTGGACGAGGCGTCGGACGAAGCGGTGTCCGCGGCGGCGAAGCTTGCGGGCGTTTCCGGCGACATCGAGGAATTCAAGGACGGTTACGCCACCGTTATGGGAGAAAGAGGCGTAACGGTTTCCGGCGGACAAAAGCAGAGGATATCCATTGCCAGAGCGCTTTTGAAAAACGCCGAAATTCTTATTCTGGACGACAGCGTTTCCGCAGTCGACACGGCCACGGAAAAGGAAATTTTGCAAAACTTAAGAGAAACGCGCGCGGGGAAAACCACTTTTATCATTGCGCACCGCGTTTCCACTTTGGAGCATCTTGACAAGCTCGTTTACGTCGACGACGGACGCATCGTGGACGTCGGCACGCATAAAGAGCTTTACGATCGCTGCGCCGAGTACCGCAACATGGTGGAGCTTCAGCGCCTCGAGGAAGAAAGAAAGGAGGAAGAAAGATGAAAGAATATATGCCTCTTTTGATTCTCGGCGCGATAATAGGTTCGGTGTCCGCGGCGCTTATTTTGGCGTACGTCCTCGTTAAGGACAAAAAGGGAGCGATGGGCTTTGACAGAAAAATCAAGGATTCCGAGCTTATAAGGCGGCTTCTTGTGTACGCAAAACCTTACTGGAAAAACTTTTTGGCCGTCGGGCTGGTTATGATCGTCGGCATATCCTATTCTATCGTTTCGCCTATTCTGGTGGCGAAAATTCAGGAGATCGTGAAGGCGTCGTTTGAAATGACAACCCTTCTGACGTTGGTTGCCGTTTACGGCGGACTTCTGTTGGTCAGCCTTGCGGGAAGTTACGTTCAGGCCGTTTTGTTGCAGGTTACGGGGCAAAAAATCGTGTCGGCCCTGAGGGAAGACCTCTTTTGCCGCATCGAAAACCTTTCGCACGGACAGCTTTCGGAAATCCCTGTCGGAAAACTCGTTACGAGGGTAACCAACGACACGGGCGCAATTTCCATGATGTTCACGGGACTTTTGGCGAACCTCGTGCAAAACATGTTCGTCATTCTGGGTGTTTGGATCGCAATGTTCGTGCTGAACGTTCCGCTGACGCTTTTGGTGCTTTGCTTTGCGCCGTTCATCGTTCTGTTCACGGTGATATTCAGAAAATTCAGCCGCAAGGCCTACAGGCGCGTCAAGGAATCGACCACCGACATCAACACCTATCTTTCCGAGCACTTGTCGGGAATGAAGATTATTCAGATTTTCAATCGCGAAAGCAAAAAAACCAAACAGTTCGAGGAAAAGAACGATGCGCTTTACCGCGCGGGGCGCGAACAGATTCTGGTGTTCGGCGTGTTCAGACCGCTGGTTTATATGCTTTACGTTTCGTCGGTGCTTTGTTTGTTCTATTTTTCCTGCAAGTCGAATTTTGACGGCGCGGGATTTATGGGCACGGTGATAACCAGCGAGCTGGTGGTGGCGTTTTATATGTACACGTCCAAGTTCTTCAACCCTATTCAGAGTCTGGCCGAGCAGTTCCACAGGCTACAATCGGCCTTTGCATCTGCCGAAAAGATATTCACCGTTTACGACATCGAGCCTTCCGTCAAGGACGAGCCCGACGCCGTGGAGCTTGAAACGGTTAGAGGCGAAATAGAGTTCAGAAACGTGTGGTTCTCCTACGTTCCGGACGAATGGGTGCTAAAAGACGTTTCGTTCAAAATCGAAGCGGGACAGACGGTGGCGTTCGTCGGCGCGACGGGCTCCGGGAAAACCACCATTCTGTCGCTTCTTGCAAGAAACTACGACATTCAAAAAGGCGAAATACTTCTCGACGGCGTCAACATAAAGACCATCAAATTGTCGTCGCTCAGAAAGCATTTCGGGCAGATGCTGCAGGACGTGTTCCTGTTTTCGGGCACCATAAGAAGCAACATAGTTTTAAGGGACGAAGGTTTTTCGGACGAAGAAATCATGGAAACTTGCCGCTACGTCAACGCCGACAAATTTATCGACAAGCTTCCGGGCGGGCTGGACGAAGAAGTCAGGGAAAGGGGCAACAACTTTTCTGCCGGCCAACGCCAGCTGCTGAGCTTTGCGAGAACCATGATACATCGCCCCGAAGTTATGATTCTGGACGAGGCCACCGCAAACATAGACACCGAAACGGAAGTCCTCATTCAGGACAGCCTGGAAAAAATGATGTCGGTCGGAACAATGCTTATCGTTGCGCACAGGCTGTCGACCATACAGCACGCAGACAACATATTCGTGCTGTCGGGCGGTAAGATATTAGAGTCCGGCAACCACAACGAACTTCTGAAAAAACGTGGCAGGTACTACAATCTCTATATGCTGCAATATGACGAAGAAAAAATCAAAAATCAAGCTTAACAACATCGTTTCGGTTGCATAATCGTTTGATTTTGCGGATAAAGGAGGAAAAAATAAACAATGGAAAACATCATTGACATTCGGCGCCTGTCAAAGTCGTTCGGCGAAGTCAGGGCTGTTGACGACTTGTCCTTCAAGGTGAAAAAGGGCGAACTGTTTGCTTTTTTGGGCGAAAATGGCGCAGGAAAATCGACCACCATTTCCATTATGTGCGGCACACTTAAAAAGGACGAAGGCACGGTGCTCGTTTGCGGCAAAAACGTTGATACCGACGAAAAAGAAATTTCCAAAGAGCTCGGCGTGGTGTTTCAAAACACCGTTTTGGACGGAGTTCTTTCCGTAAAAGACAACCTCGTGTCCCGAGCAAGCCTTTACGGCATTTGCGGAAAAGCGGCCGAAGACAAAATCGCCGAACTTTCCGTAGAATTTGCCTTTTCGGACCTTTTGAAAAGACCGTTCGGCAAGTTGTCGGGCGGGCAAAAAAGACGTATCGACGTTGCGCGCGCGCTTTTGAACGATCCGTCGGTTCTCGTTCTGGACGAGCCGACCACCGGCCTCGATCCGCAAACCAGAAAGCTTTTGTGGGAGCAAATCGAAACCCTCAGAAAAACCAAAAACATGACGGTGTTTCTCACCACACACTATATGGAGGAAGCCGCCGACGCGGACTACGTCGTCATACTGGAACACGGCCGAATTGCCGCCGAAGGCACGCCTTTGGACCTCAAAAATCGCTTTACCGGCGACTATATAACCATATATAACGCGACGGAGGAAAGAGTGAAATCGCTCGGCAAGCCTTACAAAAAAATCCGCGACGCTTACCGCGTGGAGGTTAAAGACACCGTGGAAGCCAAGGAGCTTATCGTTTCCCGCCCCGAAATTTTTACGGATTTCGAAATAACCAAAGGAAAAATGGACGACGTGTTTTTGGCCGTAACGGGAAAAGAACTTCAAGGAGGCGACGCAAAATGAAAACTCTTTTGTGTTTGACGAAAAGAAATATAAAAATATTTTTTAAAGACAAAGGTCTGGTGATTTCGTCGCTCATCACTCCGATCATTCTTTTGGTGCTTTACGTTACGTTTCTGGCGAAGGTCTATCGAGACAGCTTCCGTTCGTCGCTTCCGGAAGGAATGGTCGTGTCCGACGCTCTCGTCAACGGCACTGTTGCGGCGCAGCTTTTTGCTTCGCTCATTGCCGTCAGCTGCGTTACCGTTGCGTTCTGCTGCAACCTCTTGATGGTTCAGGACAAGGCGAACGGCCCGAAGAAAGATTTTTTGGTTACGCCGGTTTCCCGCGCCACCGTGGCCGTATCTTACTACCTCGCGACCTTGGCGTCAACGCTTACAGTGGCGCTTCTCGCAACGGGCGCAAGCTTTATCTACATTGCCGTTCAGGGCTGGTTTATGAGCTTTGGCGACGTTATGCTGCTACTTTTAGACGTGGTGATTCTGACCATGTTCGGCACGGCGTTTTCGTCGGCGGTAAACGTGTTTTTGACGACGAACGGGCAGGCTTCTGCCGCGGGAACTTTGGTTTCGTCGGCATACGGCTTTGTCTGCGGCGCATATATGCCTATATCCAACTTCGGCGGCGGCTTGCAAAAAGCACTCAGCTTGCTTCCGGGGACCTACGGAACCGCACTCTTCAAAAATCACGCTCTTCGCGGCGTTGCAAAAGAAATGGCAAATCAGGGCTTTCCGCCGGAAGTGGTGGACGCCATAAAGAAAAGCCTGGATTGCAGCGTAAACTTTTTCGGTCACGATTCTTCCGTCGGCGCAATGTACGCAGTAATTTTGCTCTCTACGGTGGCGCTTATCGGCGTGTACGTTCTGGCAACGGTGAAACAAACGAAAAACAGATAAAATGTCATAAAAGTCAATGTTTATGTCAATATAACAATCAACGATGTCAAAAGCGCGGTGAAAATCGCGCTTTTTTGATGTAATCAAAAGACTTCGGCAAATAGAATATGGGAAATTGACAAAGCGGACGGATGGGTATATAATGTAAAATTGAAACGCGCCGAAAACCATTTATGGTTTTGGCAGGAGGATATATGAACAGAAAACGAATTTCTGCATTTTTCACTATAGTTATGGTGCTGGCGGTGATATTGTCGCTGTCCGCGTGCGACGTTCAGGGGCTTAAAAAACTGGACGCTCCGGTCGTAACCGTTTCGGAAACGGGGCTTGCTTCATGGGAAGCAGTCGAAGGGGCCGTCGGATACAAATACAAAATAAACAACGGTTTCGAAAAGGAAACCGTCGAAACTTCCGTTCAGCTTCAACATAACGAAACGATAGTCGTCAAGGCTATCGGCGACGGAAAAAAATACTCGAACAGCGATTACAGCATAGGTAAGAAATACGTTGCCTCTTCTTCCGAGAAAAAAACCTTGCCTGCGCCCGTTGTCGGCGTGTCGGAAGACGGCGTTGCCACGTGGAACGCGGTAGAAGGCGCTTCGGGCTATGCGTACAAAATCGACGACGGCGCGGAAATCAGAACGAACGAAACCTCCGTTACTCTTGAAAACGGCCAAAGCGTCAGGGTTAAGGCCGTGGGCGACGGGAAGGAATATTCGGACAGCGCCTATTCGAGCGTGGTGAAATATATCGAAGGGCAAGCGTCTTGCAGTCACGTTGACTCGGACGACGACGGTCGCTGCGACAACTGCAATTTGGTGATTGCCGTTTACCTTGATCTTTTCGCCGTCAACGATTTGCACGGGAAAATCTTCGATACGTCGGATCAACCCGGCGTGGACGAGCTCACGACTTACCTGAAAGGCTATGCCGCAAACGGCAATTCCGTGGTGCTTTCGTCGGGAGATATGTGGCAGGGAAGCAGCGAATCCAACCTCACCAAAGGCAACATGATGACGGAATGGATGAACGAACTGAACTTCGTTTCGATGACCTTGGGCAATCACGAGTTCGACTGGGGCGAAGAAAAGATTTCGGACAATCTGGCAATTGCCGATTTTCCGTTTTTGGCCATCAACGTCAGAAAAAGAAGCACGGGCGAAATAGCGGATTATTGTCAGCCGTCGGTTACGGTGGAACGCTGCGGAGTCAAAATCGGCATTATCGGCGCAATAGGAAATTGCTATTCCTCGATATCCGCAAGTCAGGTCGAAGACGTTTATTTCATAACGGGAAGCAGTCTGACGAATCTGGTGAAGGCCGAGGCCCAGAAGATGAGGAGCGAAGGCGCGGACGTCATTATTTACAGCTGGCACGACAGCTATAGTAACAACGAATACGACAGCGTGCTCAGCAGCTACGTCGACGTGGTTTTCGAAGGGCATACGCACAGTAGATACGTCTATAAGGACGGGCGCGGAATTTATCACTTGCAGAACGGCGCGGAAAATGAAGGCATTTCGCACGCAAAAGTCAAAATAGATTGTTTAACAAATCAAAACAGCGTCGTAAAAGCCGAAATCGTGCCGAATAGCGTGTACAAAACCTATGCGCAGGACCCGATTGTGAACAAGCTGCAATCCAAATACAGCGAACAGATTGCCATGGCCTCCAGAGTGGTTGGCTACAACGACGTGCAGCGCGACAGAAACGAGCTCAGGCAAACCGTTGCGCAGAAATACATCGAAAAAGGCCTTGAAAAGTGGGGCGCAAATTACGACATCGTTCTCGGCGGCGGTTATCTGTCGGTGAGAAGCCCAGGACACCTCGCGGCCGGCGAGATAACCTATTCGATGCTGATGAGCATTATGCCGTTCGACAACAGACTGGTTCTTTGCACGGTGTCGGGCTCGAAACTTTTGTCGCAGTTTATCAACACGCAAAACAACAACTATTTCGTTGCTTATTCTTCTTACGGCGACTCGGTGAAAAACTCGGTGGACGAAAGCAAAACCTACTACATCGTAACCGACACCTACAGTTCGGACTACGCGCCTAACGCGCTTACGGTGGTGGATTATTACGACGCGGACGTCTTTGCCCGAGATCTTCTGGCGGAATTCATCGAAGAGGGCGGCTACGGAAGCGCGCCTACGGACGACTACGTGCTTACGACCATTCCGGAGGCGCTGACGATAGGCGGCAACCTTGCAAACAACGCTACGTCGGAATACGCCTACTACGTCGAAGGAACGGTGAAAAACGTCGTGTCCGAAACGTACGGAAACCTCTATATCGAGGACGAGGACGGCAACGTGCTTTACGTTTACGGCGTTTACGACGCAAGCGGAACCCGTTACGACGGACTTTCCGACAAGCCGAAGGTGGGAGACAAAGTGGTTTTGAAGGGAAAAATCACAAATTATTACAACGCCGAAACGGGGACGAACATAATTGAACTAAAGAGCGCAATCATCGTGAAACTCGGTGATTAGCGGTGGGGTGAAAATGGAGATTTTTTCAAATGACGCACGGCCGAATTCGGCCAAAAACCGCATTTCGGGGGCGGAAATCGCGCTTTTTGCGTTGACGTTTGCGATCACGCCGATCGTCGGCGCGATAGTGATAACGCGGGCGCCGGAGCGCGCGGTGAGCACTTCGCTTTCGGGCCTTGCCTGGCGATGCGGACTGATGGCGCCGATATGTGTGTGGGGCGTGCTGTTTTTCGTCAACTACTTTTTGTCGCTTAAGATGACCTTGGACGCCGCGGGCGCAAAAAAACGGGTGAAAATCACGGCCTACGTTCTGTTCGGAATTGCGGCGGCGTTCACGGTGGCAACGATGTGCTTCCCGTTTTTGCACGGCGACGACGATCCCGAGGTGGTGTGGCAGAGAACCGTTCACAACAAGCTCGCGCCGGTCGGATTTTCGGTGCTTCTGGTGGAAACGGTGGTGGTTTTGCTGCTGTCGGTGCTAAGAAACTACAAACAGTTTATGGTGTCCGCGGCGATAGCGGCGCTGTTTCTCGTTTCGTCGATATTTTTTGCCTGCGAGGCAAACGACCTTTCAAGCTCGATGCGGATATCCGCGGTTGCGCAGGTGTACGTTTTATGCGCGATGAACGCTTGCCTCGCATTCGAGTACATTCTGACGACGCTTTTCGACCCTATGCAAAAATCCTGAAGATAAGGCTCGACCGCTTGCGGACGGGCTTTTAATTTGCGCTTTGCGGCCGAGAAGAAAAAAATTTGTATATTTTTTTGCCAATTAGTGCCAAGAAAGGGCTTTCCGTTTGATTTTTGTTTCGTTTGATGTTATAATTTAGCCGCTACAAATAAAAGACACTCAGGCAAAAACCGTCGTTTGCTTGGTTCGTTATAGGTGATAAAATGAGAAAATTCGACACGAAAGTTCAACATCTGAAGTACAAGGTCTTGAGAGAGGTCGCAAGGGCCGCTTGGCAAGACAAGCTTTTGGAAACCATTCCGGACATTCCGAAAATCATCGTCCCGGGCAAAATCCCGACGATGCGTTGCTGCGTTTATAAGGAACGCGCAATCGTTGTCGAAAGGGTAAAAATCGCCATGGGCGGCAACAAGGAAAACCCTAACGTAATCGAAGTTATCGACATCGCCTGCGACGAATGTCCGATGGGCGGATACGAGGTTACCAACTCCTGCCGCGGCTGTCTGGCTCACAGATGCGAGGACGTGTGCAAATTCGGGGCAATAAGCTTCGATCAGCACCACGTTGCCCATATCGACAAAACCAAGTGCAAGGAATGCGGCGCATGCTCGAAGGTTTGCCCGTACAGCGCAATAAGGAACTATCGTCGCCCTTGCGAACAGGCCTGCAAAATCAAGGCCATTTCCATGGGATCGGATATGGAAGCCACCATCGACAACAACAAGTGCATTTCCTGCGGCGCGTGCGTTTATCAATGCCCGTTCGGCGCAATAACGGACAAGTCGTTTATTTTGGACGTCATAAAATACATCAAAGAAAGCGAAAACAATCAAAAATACAAGGTTTACGCAGTCGTCGCGCCGACCATCGCCAGCCAGTTTACCTATGCAAAACTGGGGCAGGTTGTAACGGGGTTGAAGCTTCTCGGTTTCGACACAGTTACCGAAGCCGCGCTCGGCGCGGATATGGTGGCCGCGGCCGAATCCAAAGAGCTTGCCGAAAAAGGCTTTTTGACCAGCTCGTGCTGCCCGGCGTTCGTAAGCTATATTCAGAAGAACTTCCCGGTGCTGACGCCGTTCGTGTCTCATAATCTGTCGCCTATGGCCACCATCGGCAAGTATATCAAAGAACATTCCGACAGCCCTTGCAAAGTGGTGTTCATCGGGCCTTGCACCGCCAAAAAGGCAGAGGTTCAAAAGGACGAAGTCAAGCCTTACGTCGACGTGGCAATCACTTTTGAAGAATTGCAGGCGCTGTTTGACAGCAGAGATATCGACATCACCACGCTCGAGGAAAGCGAACTGGACAACGCGTCGTATTTCGGCAGAATTTTCGCCCGCTGCGGCGGTTTGTCGGATGCGGTGTCAGAAGGGCTTAAGGAACAAGGTTTGGAGGATTTCGCCCTCAAATCCTGCTCTTGCGACGGCATCGAGGAATGCAAGGTCGCTCTCCTCAAAAAGAGCAAAGGTCTTTTGGACGCAAACTTCATCGAAGGTATGGCTTGCGTCGGAGGCTGCATAGGCGGAGCGGGTTGCTTAACTCACGGCGACAAGAACCGCATCGAAGTCGAAAAGCACGGAAAGACATCCGACAAAACGATCACGTCGGCAATCTCCGAATACGAACAAAAAAGATAAAGGAAGGCCTCAAGGCCTTCTTTTTTAACCGCGAAGCGCGGAAAAGACGAAGAGTTTTGGCAACGGTACTTGAAATGTAAGATTGTTTTTAACGTATTGATTTTTTACGCGGGAAATGTTATAATGTTTTCAAACTTAAATGCGGAGGAAACCGTATGATTTTCTGTTTTTCCGGAACGGGCAACAGCAGGTATATAGCAAAAATAATTGCCGAGGAGACTGGCGACGAAATCGTCGATCTGAACGAAAAAATCAAAAAAGACGACCGTTCACCCGTTTCGGTGAACGGCGACGCAATCGTCGTAACGCCGACTTATGCGTGGCGTATTCCGCGGATAGTATCGGGGTGGCTTTCCGCAACGGAGCTTTCGGGCGCAGAGCGAGTTTGGTTCGTGATGGACTGCGGCGGCGAAATCGGCAACGCTGCAAAATACAACCGTCTGCTTGCCGAGGAAAAGAACCTCGTCTATATGGGGACGGCGCAAATCGTTATGCCGGAAAACTACATTGCAATGTTCGACGTTCCCGAGGACGGCGAAGCCGCAAAAATCGTCAAGGCCGCAGAGCCTTATATCGATGACGTTATTTTGCACGTTAAATCGGGCGAAGCCTTTGCGGCTCCGCGAAACAACCTCTACGACCGCTTTATGAGCGGACCGGTGAATCCGATTTTCTATCGGTTCTTCGTGAAAGCAGACGCGTTCAGGGTAAACGGTGGCTGCGTCGGCTGCGGCCTTTGCGCAAAAAAATGCCCGTTGAACAACGTTCGTTTGAAGGACGGAAAGCCTGTTTGGGGAAATGAATGTACCCATTGCATGGCGTGCATTTGCTATTGCCCGAAAGAGGCCGTGGAATACGGAAAAAAGAGCGGCGGCAAGCCGCGCTACCATTTTGAGAGGTTGGACGTCAAATAGCTGCGAAAAAATTAAAGAGGGGAACAAAGTATGGAAATCAGACAGCTTGAAAGATGCGATTACCGTGGCAAAAAATTCACCGTACGGTACAAAACGCACGGTTATTATGACGTTTGCGCTGCTGAACACGGGTTTCTGCTGAAATACACTCGATTTAAAAAACCGATTGAAAAATCCTTCGACGCCGAGTTCTTCGGCGAATGGCTGGAAAATCCCGTTGCCTTCGGCGCTTTTGAAAACGGCGAAATTATAGGCTACGTGGAAGGCTCGGCGGAAAGCTGGAACAACCGCTTCCGCATAAGCAACGTCGTCGTTTTCGACAACGAAAACCGCAAAAGAGGCGTGGGCACTTTGCTTATGAACGCCATTATGAAAAAGGCGGAGGAGTCAAATGTGCGCATGATCGTTCTCGAAACGCAGTCGTGCAACGAAACCGCAATCGCGTTTTACAAATCCCAAGGCTTTGAAATCATCGGGTTCGACTTGTATTCTTATTCCAACGACGATCCCGCTCGCCACGAAGTCAGAATCGAAATGGGCAAAAAAATCCTTTAATTTGCAATCTATGAGGATAAGCGTTGCTTTCCCGCCCGTTCGAATCCCATCTTACATTGCGAAATAAAAACAAAGGCACCTTAAACAAGATGCCTTTGCGTTTGTTGGCGGAGGCTGAGGGATTCGAACCCCCGTGGGCTTTCACCCAAACGGTTTTCAAGACCGCCTCGTTATGACCGCTTCGATAAGCCTCCGCAATTATTAAATTGTAGTTAAATTTTTGCTGTTTGCTTTATTTGCCCACTTGGCTCCGCCCCGTTATGGTCCGACTTCGGCTCAAAGAGCCTCGTTCGCTTTGGCTGCTTGCATTTGAAACATACTAAAGTATATCAAAATATGTTTCGGGTGTCAAACCTTTGGCTTTGATTGAAAAAACAAAAAATTTTTGATTTTTTTCAAAAAAGTTCGCGCTAATGCTTGTTTATTTTGGAAAAAGTGTGTAATATATATTCGTTACGAGGTGTAGCGCAGATGGTAGCGCGCTTGGTTCGGGACCAAGAGGTCGCGTGTTCGAATCCCGTCACCTCGACCAACCAAAAACGCAAGCGATAAATTCACTTGCGTTTTTATTATTTATTTACATAAATAATTCCGTCCGCAAAGCGGCCGAGCCGGTCGGTTGCGGGCGTCGCCGGCCTTCAAAATTAAATCACGGAAACCGCCGTTATAATGTAAAACGAAAAAATCACGAAAATGAAAAACCGCCTCGGCGGCGGATTATTCATAAGTCGTCCACGTCTTGCGTTGGGACGTCGGCCAGAGCTTCAACCATGCCGACGCCGCGTTCGTCCTGAACGGGCATTCCGGTGTAGCTGCCAAGCGGGTCCCACGGATTGCCGACGCCTTTGGTGAAGTCGTTTAAGTTACGCACGAAATTTTTGGTTTTTGATTTTTTGGATTTCATATTTTACCCTCCGCGATTATCGTGTGCAAAAACCACGTTTTTATGTAGACAAAAACCGAGCGATTGTTGCAAAAAAATTTTCGCCGTTTCAAAAACGGAAAAATTCGGCCGTACAAAATTTCACCCCGCGAAAAAACGCTTGACATAAAAAAAAGGCTATTGTAAAATATAGATACAAATTCTATGGAGGATTGAAACATGAAAAAATTTGCAAAAATTATGGCCCTCATGCTCGTCGTAGCTATGGGCGTTGCTATGCTTGTTGCTTGCGCTCCTGCAAGCAATCCCGAAAAAGCTCTCTCCGCTTTGAAAGAAAACGGTTATTCCGCTGCTAAAGACACCAGAATCATTCCGGCGGCTCTCATGGTTCTCGGCGTTAAGGGCGTCGATTGCGTAGTTTCCGGCAGCAACGGAACCGAAGGCAAAGAAGGTCACGTTACCATCGTTTACTTCACTTCCAAAGACGCAGCAGATTCTGCATGGGAATCTGTTCAAAAATACGCTAAAAGCGAAGACAAAGAAAGCAAAGATTCCGATTGGGAAATCAAAAAATCCGGCAAAATGATTTACTGGGGCGACAGCAACGGTATCAAATCCGCCAGATAACAATCAAACGAAAACACGGCAATGCCGTGTTTTTTGTTGCTTAAAATATTAAAAAAAGCGAGGCAACCGCCTCGCTTTTTATCGTTATTTTATCACTTCGACGCCGCCCATAAACGGTCTTAAAACCTCCGGAACGGTAACGCTGCCGTCGGCGTTTTGGTACTGCTCGACGATTGCAGGCAGAATTCTGCTGGTGGCAAGGCCGCTGCCGTTTAAGGTGTGAACGTATTCCGGTTTGCCGGTTTTGGTATTCCTGAAGCGGGTGTTGTTGCGGCGCGCCTGATAGTCGTTGGCGTTGGAAACGCTGGAAACTTCCTTGTAGATGCCCATGGACGGAATCCAGACTTCGATATCGTAGGTGCGTGCCATGCTGGCAGAGCAGTCGCCTGCGGCGAGCTTGGAAATGCGGAAGTGCAAGCCCAGTTTTTCGACGAGGCGAGCGGCTTTTTCTACGAGCTCTTCAAACGCTTCTTTGCTGTGCTCGGGATGAGCGTATTGCACCATTTCGATTTTGTTGAACTGGTGGCCTCTGATCATGCCTCTTTCTTCCGAGCGATAGCTGCCGGCTTCCTTTCTGTAGCAAGGGGTGTAGGCGAAGAACTTGAGCGGAAGCTTTGCTTCGTCCAGAATTTCGCCGGAGTACATATTGACGAGCGCGGTTTCTGCGGTCGGAAGCATAAAGTGGCCTTTCTTTCTGTCGTCGTCTTCCTCTTTGATCCAGTAAACCTCGTCGGAGAATTTAGGGAATTGACCTGCGCCGAAGCCGCAGTTGTAGCCGAGCATGTGCGGAGGAAGAATCATTTCGTAGCCGTCGGCAAGATGTTCGGAAACGAAGAAGTTCAGAAGTGCCCATTCGAGCCTTGCGCCGAGGCCTCTGTAGAGCCAGTAGCCGTTGCCCGCAAGCTTGACGCCGCGGTCGTAGTCGATGATGCCCAAAGAAGTGCAGAGATCGACGTGGTTTTTCATAGGGAAGTCGAAAACCGGTTTTTCGCCGACCACTCTGATGACTTTGTTGTTTTCTTTTTCGCCGGCCAAAAGGTCGTCGTCAGGCATATTCGGAAGGCAGGCGATAAAACCGTTCACTTTGTCGGCAAGGTCGGAAACTTCTTTGTCGAGCTTTGCAACCTCGTCGCCGAGTTCGCGCATTTCTTTGAATATTTCGTCCACCGGTTGGCCGGCTTTTTTAAGCTTCGGAATTTCTGCGGAAACCTTATTGCGTTTTGCTTTGAGGGTTTCGACTTCCGCTATTTTTGCTTTTCTTTCGGCGTCCCATGCCAAAAGCTCCGTAAAATCAACCGTGCAGCCTTTTTTGGCCAGGCTCGCGGCCACCTTTTCAGGATTTGTTCTGATTAAATTTAAGTCCAACATAATTTCACCTACATTACGATATTTATGATTCTGTTAGGAATGACGATAAACTTCTTGACGACGTTATCGCCGATAAGCTGTTTGATCTCGTCGAGGCCTTTTGCGTATTCCTCGATTTCCTTAGGGCTAAGGCCCGACGGAACGCTGATTTTGGTTTTGATGCGGCTGTTTACCTGAACTGCCAGTTCGACTTCGTCCAGAACGAGCGCTTTTTCGTTGCAGACAGGGTAGCTTTGATTGAAAACGGAATATTTTCCGCCCAGCTTCTCCCACAGTTCTTCCGCAAAGTGTGGTGCGCAAGGAGCCATCAGCAGCACGAGGTCGGTTGCGGCGTCCAAAAACAGCTTGTTCTTTTTGGAGTATTTGTCGTAGTTATACAAAGCGTTGGTCAGCTCCATAAGCCTTGCGACGGCGGTGTTGAAGCCGAAGGCTTCCATATTCTGACTGACGGCCTTTATGGTGTTGTTTCTGACGTAGTCCAGTTCTTTTTCCTCTTTGCCGAACGCGTCGTCGAAATGCTGACAGGTTGCGGCTTTGGTTACGATCCTTTCCACGCGGTCCATAAATCTGACGGTGTTTTCGACGCCCGTTTCGCTCCAAGGTCCGCCCTCGGTGTAGTTGAAGCCGAACATCAGATACAAGCGAAGCGCGTCGGAGCCGTATCTTTCCACCATGGAATCGGGACTTACCACGTTCCCGCGGGATTTGCTCATTCTGTAGCCGTCAGGCCCCAGAATAACGCCCTGGTGAACCAACGATTTGAACGGTTCGTCGAAATTAAGATAGCCCATATCCCTGAGCGCTTTGGTGAAAAAACGCGCGTAGAGCAGGTGCATGCAGGCGTGTTCCGCTCCACCGATATATTTGTCGACAGGGAGCATTTTGTTTATGCGCGCAGGATCCCACGCTTTTTCCGAATTTTTGTTGTCGGGATATCTGAGATAGTACCAGCTGGAGCATACGAAGGTGTCCAAAGTGTCCGGATCGCGTCTGGCGCTTCCGCCACAGACAGGGCAGGTGCAATTCATAAACTCTTCGCTCTTTGCCAGAGGGCTTTTGCCGTCGGGCATAAATTCGACGTTGTACGGCAGAAGAACCGGAAGGTCCTTTTCAGGCACGGGAACTATGCCGCATTTCGGGCAGTGAATCATAGGAATCGGCGCGCCCCAGTATCTTTGTCTGCTGACCAGCCAGTCCCTTAAACGATAGTTGGTTTTGAGGCTGCCTTCGCCGGAATTTTCCAGTTTTTTGACGATTGCCACCTTCGCTTCTTCCGAAGTCATGCCGTCGAATTCGCCGCTTGCGGTGAGCACGCCGTATTCGGTGAACGGAAGCTCGTCCGCTTCGCCGCCGGCGGATTTGATGACTCTTTCAATCGGCAGACCGAATTTGGTCGCAAAAGCAAAGTCGCGGGTGTCGTGCGCAGGAACGGCCATCACAGCGCCCGTTCCGTAGGTATAAAGCACGTAATCGGAGATATAGACGGGAACCTTTCTGCCGTTTATAGGGTTGACGGCGTAGGAGCCCGTGAACACGCCCGTCTTTTCTCTGGTGGTGGACTGACGTTCGATTTCGGAGGATTTGGAGCAGAAGTCCTTATACGCCTCCACTTCGGCTTTTTGCGCTTCGGTGGTCAGTTCGTCAACCAAAGGATGCTCCGGCGCGAGAACGACGTACGTTACGCCGAAAAGGGTGTCGGCCCTGGTGGTGAACACGTTGAAGCTTTTGCCGTTTTCCGTTTTGAAGGTAACTTCGCCGCCGGTGGATTTGCCGATCCAGTTGCGCTGCATAAGCTTGGTTTTTTCAGGCCAGTCGATGGTGTCGAGGCCGGAGAGCAATTCCTCCGCGTAATCGGTTATGCGGAAAAACCATTGCGTAAGATTTTTCCTCACGACGGTGGTGTGGCATCTTTCGCAAGCGCCGTCGACGACTTGTTCGTTGGCGAGCACCGTGTTGCAGGAAGGGCACCAGTTAACCGGAGCCTCTTTGCGGTAGGCGAGGTTGTGTTTATACAGCTCCAAAAACAGCCATTGCGTCCATTTGTAATATTCCGGACGGCAGGTGACCAGCTCGTAGTCCCAGTCGAACGAAGCGCCGATGGCTTTGAGCTGTTGCTCCATGGTGGCGATATTTTTTTCGGTGCTGTCTTTAGGGTGAATACCCGTTTTTATGGCGTAGTTTTCGGCAGGAAGCCCGAACGCGTCGAAGCCCATAGGTTGGAAAACTTCGTAGCCTTGCATCCTTTTGAACCTGGCAAAGCTGTCGGACAGGCCGTAGTTGAACCAGTGTCCCGCGTGAAGTTTTGCGCCGGAAGGGTAGCTGAACATCTCGAGAACGTAATATTTTTTGTCGATTCTGGAGTTGTCGAACTTATAAAGCCCGGTGTCCGCCCAGATTTTTTGCCATTTTTTTTCGATTTGCTTCATGTCCATAGAGGTGGTTCTCCGCTTAAGGTGTAAATAACTTTTTATGTATTTTATAATAATACGGCTTTTATCCGTTGTCAAACGAATTGCCCTTAAAAGCCGTCAAAAGGTCGCCTTGCGGCAAAAAATAACCGCAGGCAATGCCTGCGGTCGATTTTTTTATTAAGCTGCAATCGGCGTTTTCTTTTTGCCGAGGAAAACGAACAGGCAAACTATGCCGCCCACCAGCGCGACTGCGCCGACGGTGATGCCGATAACGGCGCCGACCGGAAGTTTGGTTTTCGGAGCCTCGAGCGCGCCCCTTGCGATCATGATGTTGTCCACGGCAACTACGCTGCCGTCGGCAAGATATGCGTAGGACTTAAGGGTGATTCTGTCGCCGTCGACGGAAACGTTGGCGTAAACCGGAGTTTCGGTCAGTTCCAGATATTTGTCGGCGGTGAGATATTTCTCCAGCCCTTCGGGCGCTTTGTCTCTCGTTTTGATGAGAACTTCGTCGCTGTAGAGATAGTTGTAGAACTTGTCGCCCATAGTGCCGAGGTTGACGTAGAGCACGCCGTCGGTCACCACGCTGCCGTCGTAGTTGTAGGTTACGTCCGCTTTTTCGCCGTTTTCGTCGATGTATTCGGAAACGCTGTAGGTGTGGTCGTGTCCCTGCAAAACGAGGTTAACGCCGTAAACGGCGAAGATCGGGGTGAGCTGCTTTCTCAAAGCGATGACGTCGCTGTCGAAAGCGTGGCTGCCAGCGGTGTAAGGACCTTTGTGCATGGTTACGATGATGAAAGTGATGCTTTCGTCTTTGTCTGCTTCGGCAAGGTCCGCTTCCAGCCATTCGGTCTGAGCCTCTGCAAGGTTGCCTTCGCTGTCAAGATCGTTGGTGTCCAGAATGACGAAGTGAGTGTTCTGGTAGTTGTAGCTGTAGTAGATGCCGGTTTCCAAAACCGTTGCGCCCGACGGGGTTGCAAGGTTGGAGGTGAGGTCGTAGTGGTGCTTTTCGTGGTTACCCGCAACGCTGACGTAGGTGTTGTTTGCCCAGCTTTGTGCCTGATGGTCGAGCATCCACATATACTGCCAGAAGTTTTTGCCGTTGTCCACGTTGTCGCCGCCGCTCAGAATGAATGACGTGGTTTTTCCGGTGGAAACGGTGGCTTTGTACAGGTTGTTCATGCTGTCGACGTAGTTTCTTTCTACGCTGCCCTGAATGTCGGAGAAGGCCATAAATTCGAAGCCTCCCGAGGTCTTTCCGGTGGTGAAAGAGTAGACGTCGGACCAGCCGTACGCGTCGTTACCGACTTGATAGAAGTAGGTTTTGCCTTCTTCGAGGCCGGTTAGCGAAACGGTGTAGCGATTGTAGGTCTTCATCGCGTAGTTGAGGTTGAAGTATGCGATGCCGAGGTCGATGGTCGGGATTTCGTTCAGCACGTTTTCGCCGTTAGCTTTAACCGTTGTGCTTGCGGAAAGGTTTTCGTTTGTCGAATAACGAATGAAGCTTTCGGGAACGACGGTTCTGTCGAAAACGTCAACCTGAACCGACGTGAACCACATAAAGTTTTTATCGGTGTAAACGTTGTCGCCGAAGGTGTAGCTGATGCGTCCCGGTTTCAGACCGTTTTCGGTGGTAGGAACCACGTTCACCGCCACGGAGCTGTCGTAGGTGTGTCCGCCGAACAGCTTTTCGCCGTTATAGGTGCAGGTTACGAGGTAGTTTTCGCCGTAAGCCTTGAAAAGACCCGTTGCGTTTGCGTTTTCGTAAGCGTGATCGAAAGTGGTGTCGATGTAGAAGCTTTCGAGAATCTGTTTCGCATAGTCGCCGAGGTTTTTGCAGAAAGAGTCGGTGACGTATTTGTCGATGAGAACGTCGTCCAGCGTTTTGCCGAGGTCGGTGCCGCCGTCAATATACATGCCCAGATATTCCTTGACGGTCGGGATAAGATTGATTATCGTGCCCGCGGTATCGCCGAGCGCACCGCTGAAAAGCGACAGCACTTTGTCGAGAAGAGGACCGAATTCGTCGCCGGTCAGAAGCGCGTAAACGTCTTTCAGAAGTCCGTTGAGGGAATAGTAACCGTTTTCGGAATTCGATTTGAAAGCGTATTTGGACAAATTGTCTTTTGCGAGGCTGTCAATCATTCCGCTCGGGTTCGTTTTCAGAGCGGCGGCAATGTCGAAGCCTTTACCGACGGCAAGCGGGGCCATCGTGTCGACGGTTCTGATCGGAGCGTCCAGCAAAAGCTGAAGTTGCGGAACGAGAGCATCGTAGAGGAAGTTCACCAGCCATCTGACGAATCCGCCGTTTTCGAGCGAGGTCAAAAGAGGTTTCAGTTCGTCGGGAATTTCGGTGGTGCCGGAACCGTTGAGGTGCGCGCCGTACACGGTCATGTAGCCGTCGGAGAGGGTGTAGCCGCCGGGGATTTCGCCGTAGCCGAAGTCGTAGGAGAGCACCCAGTTGAGAGCGTCAGTGAGGTAAGTTACGATGTCGTAGCCTCTTTCAGGAGTGCTCGAAAGCGAAAACCATTTGCCGTCGGCATTTGGTTGGAATTTATAAAAGTCAAAGTTTCTGACGTCTTTCAGAAGGTCGCCCACAACGGCTTGCAGATAAGGCATTTTGCCCATACCTGCGCTTAAACCTTCGATTGTGTCGTATAAACTTTCGTTTATGACTGTGCCCAACATTCCGCTCTCGACAGAGGAGAGCAGGTCTTCGTTGACTATGACAAGATAGTCGCCGATGGAGCATGCGTTGCCCGAGCGGTCCTTGACGGTTGCGACGGTGTCCATTTTGACGCCGAAATCACTGCCGCCGTTGTTGTAAAGTTCCGGGCGGTGATAGGTGTATTTGTCGGCGGAGGAGCTGTCGGAGAGGAAGTGAATTTCGGTTTTGAGGTCTTCCACCACTTTGTTGCCGCTGACGGTTTTGGTGTAGTCGACGGTGCGGTAGGCGCTGCCGTAGCTTATAAGGCTGCCGGTTTCGAAATCGTAGAACACGTTGCCGTTTTGGGTGACGTAGTCAACCTGATCGTTGGCGTGTTGGTGTCCGCTGAAACCGTAGCGAATGCCGGCGTCGGCAAGAGTGTAGGTGGCTTCTTCCCAGTTGTCGTAAACGAAAAGGCTGATGATTTCGTCTTCCATGGTGAAGTGCGGAACGAAGTTCGCATGGCCCAGAGTGAAGATGCCGCGATTGTTTTTGACGTCGTCCTTAAGGCTTTCCACGGCCCATTTCAGACATTCGTCGGAGATGTAAGCGCCGGTGGTTTCGTGCCAGCCGCCGTTTGCGATTTCCGCGGTGGTTGCTTTGCCTTTTTTGACGCGATCAGGGAAGTCGGTGTCGTAGTCTCTGCTGTCGGCGTTGAGGGCAAGAACGGTCATATCTTTGATTCTTGCGATGTAGCTTAAACTGCAAAGTTTGGCGTAGCTTTGAATGAGCGCGAAGTTTTTGGTGTCTTCGTAAGCTTTGAGAACGTCTTTCGGGATGGTTTCGCCGTCCACAGGCTCAAGCTGATCTCTGGAAACGCCTTTTCCGCCGTACCAGAAGTTGCTTTCGTAGAAAAATTCCAAAGAGCAACCGTCGGCCATGCCGCAGCTTGCGTTGTGATTGCCATCCTTTCGGCCTTCGCAGTCGCAGTAGCCGAAATCGGAGTAGATGCGGAAGAAGTCCGTAACCTTTGCGGAAACCACCGAAATGCCTTCGTAGTTTTCGAGAAGGGTTTTCAGTTCTTCGTAAGTGGTGCAGGCTTCGATTTCTTCCGCCGGAGGAAGGAAGGATTTTGCCTTTTTGTTATAGAGGTCGTGGTTGCCCGGAATTACGAAAATCTGGAAGCCTTCGTAGCCCGGTTTTTTCCTCATTTCGGTGGTAACTTTTTTGAGAAGATTGCCCACCCATTCGTGGTTTTCGATTTCGCCGTCGTTGGTGAGATCACCCGTGATAAAGACGTACATAGGCGGCTCTTCCATGTTCATAAGTTCGTTAAAGGCGATTTCGGAGGCGAGCTGACTTTCTTCCAAAAGTTTGGTGCCTTTCGCTTTATCGATATAGGCCCGCGAATAGATGTTCGCGTAGTTTTCGATAAAGATGTGCATATCCGTAACGTGTGCGATTTTGTAGCGTGTGGTCGTTTCTTCGGCAAGAGCGGGAACGGAAGAAACCGAAACCGCGCCCGTCAGCAGAACCAACAAAGCCGCCACGACGCAAATTACGAAAGTGAACGATTTTTCATTGTCATAATATCTCCTTATAATATAATAGATAACCACATTATAGCACATTTTATCCGTCGTTTGCAAGTTTACGGGCAGACATTTTGCCTTAAAATGTAGCATTTCGCCATAAAATCAGGCCGCTCCTCTTTTGCGACTGAAAAGACGCGCAAAAATAAACGGACGCCCGTTTTTGGGGACGCCCGTTTAAGGTTGGGATGGATATTGGTAAGGTCAGTTTATTTGCAGCAGGATTTTTTTTCTTTTGCGTCGGTTTTTTTGTCGCCGCAAGTGCAAGCCGATTTGGCTTTTCCGCACGCTCCCGCATACGGGCAGGACGCTCCGCACGAAGCGCAGCCGCCCTTTCCCTTCTTTTTGCGAATGAGGGAACCTGCCGAAACGCCGACGACTATTGCCACGCACGCTATGATAAGCAGAATTTCTTTAATTCCCATAATACGCTCCTTTCGGCTGTGCCGAAAAATTATTTTTTCTTAAACAGAGTTTTGATACCGTATTTGTTGTTGTAGATTACGCCGATGGTAACCGCTGCGACAACGACTGCCCAGATGAACAGCGTCCACCACCAGGAACCGATGGTGTAAACCATTGCGGCAACAACGTAGCTGGAGCAAATCCAGAACAACAGGGTGTTTTTGTAAAGTTTTTCGTTTCCGAGTTCCGCTTTGGCCGTGCCGACTGCAGCGAAGCAAGGGATCGTGGTCATGTTGAAAGCGATGAAAGCGATGAGGCCCGGAATGCCGATACCGGTAGCCTTGATCATTGCTCTTACTGCAGGGATACCGCTTTCGGCGTCGATGTTGAAGTTTCCGAGATCAGGGATAGCTGCGGTCAGGCAAGCGGCGAGGGTAGCAAAGGTAGCGATAACGTTTTCTTTTGCGATAAGGCCGGTGGCTGCCGCCAGAACGAATACCCAACCGTATTCGCCGAGCTGGCTGCCGAAGCCGAGCGGAGTGAACAGAGGCTGAATGAGCATGGAGAGCTGAGCAAGAATGCTTTCGTTGATTTGTTCGTCTTCCAGGAATTTCCAGCTGAAGCTGAAGTGTGAAAGAACCCAGATTACGATTGTGGAAGCAAGGATAATGGTGAACGCTTTTTTGACGAAGTGTTTGGCTTTATCCCACAGGTGCAGCATGAGGTTCTTGAACTGCGGAGCGTGGTAAGCAGGAAGCTCCATGATGAACGGAGGAGTTTCGCCCTTGAGGCTGGTGTTCCTGAGAAGCAGCACGCTTACGACTGCGGCTACGATGCCCAAAAGGTACATGCTGTAGGTGATGAGGTCTGCGTTTCCTATGCCTGCGTTCGCAACGATTGCGCCCGCAACGGCGGTGAGGATAGGCAGTTTAGCGCCGCAGGAGAAGAACGGAATAACACGAATGGTTGCGGTACGTTCTTTGTCGTCAGCCAAAGTTCTGGTGTTGATCATTGCAGGAACGGAGCAACCGAATCCCATGATCATCGGCATAAAAGCTCTGCCTGAAAGTCCGAATTTGCGGAATAATCTGTCGAGAATGAATGCGATACGAGCCATGTAGCCGCTGTCTTCCAAAATGGAGAAGAACAGGAACAGAACCAAAATAGGAGGCAGGAAGCTGAGCACTGCGGTGAGACCGTCGATGATACCGTTGTTGATAAGACCGACTGCCCACTCGTTCATGCCGCTTTCTTCGATTGCGCCCTGCAAAAGTCCTGCAAGCTCGCCGACTATCATGTCGTTCCAGATGTTGTTGATAACAACGCCCGGGCTGTAAAGAGTTCCGTCGTAAACCGTGGCAAGCCATCTTGCGCCGTAGGTGAGGCCTTCGGGAACAGGGATAGGATTGCCGTCTTCGTCCAAAACGAGATTGTTGTCGTCGTCGCGTTCGTAAACGATGTTGCCGTCGTCATCACGCTGATATGCCACGTTGCCGTTTTCGTCTTTGATGAGGAAAGCGTCGTTTTCGGAAAGCGAAGGCATCCAAGCCTGATCTTCGGTGAAACCGTTCAGGAACAGAAGGTTCTCGGAGAAGGTAAGGTGGAAGATGAAGAACAGCACTACGAGAAAGATAGGAATACCCCAGATCTTGTGAGTGAGCACTTTGTCCGCTTTGTCGGACTTGGTCATCTTAAGTTTGTCGTTGGATTTACGTTTTAAGACGACGGAGAAGTTTTTGGATATGTATTTGTATCTTGCGTCGGCAACCAGCGCTTCGTAGTCGGTGCCGAAAAGTTCGTCGGAGTGAGTTTGCTTGAATTCTTCGACCATAGGAGCCGCGGATTTGTGCATTTCCACTTCGATTTCGTCGCCTTCGACGAGTTTTACTGCGTGGAACAGAGGATTTTGGATACCTTGTCCTTTAAGAGCGATGGTAACGTCGGAGATGATGTGAGCAAGAGAGGTTTCTTCCAGAACGGTTCTGCCCGCGCGAGGATTTTTGGAAGCGGAGTAGGCGCGTTCCATAAGTTCCTTGAGGCCGGTTTCTTTAAGAGCGGAAATCTTTACGACAGGAACACCGAGTCTTTTTTCGAGTTCTTTTTCGTTGATTTCGTCGCCTGCCTGCTGATCGGCGTCCATCATGTTGAGAGCGATGACCATAGGAACGTCCATTTCCATAATCTGAGTGGAAAGGAACAGGTTTCTTTCAAGGTTGGTTGCGTCCACGATGTTGATGACGCAATCGGGTTTTTCGTCCAGAATGTAGTTTCTGGCGATAACTTCTTCCGGAGTATAAGGGCTCAGAGAGTAGATGCCCGGAAGGTCGATGATCTGAATAGGTTCGGCGCATTTTTTGTAAACGCCGTCACGTTTGTCGACGGTTACGCCCGGCCAGTTGCCGACGTGTGCCGTGGAACCGGTTAAGCTGTTAAAAAGAGTGGTTTTGCCGCAGTTAGGGTTGCCGGCCAATGCAAATCTTTTCATTATTTTACTACATCCGCCGTAACAAGGGCCGCTTCGGTTTTACGAAGGGTGAGTTCATAACCCCTGAGGGTGATTTCGATAGGGTCGCCCAAAGGAGCCCTTTTGCGCATGTAAACTTCGACGCCCGGCGTAATGCCCATATCGAAAAGGCGACGTTTGATTTTTCCTTCGCCGGATACGCTTTTGACTATTCCGCGTTCACCAAGCTCGAAGCTGTCTAAAGTTTTGGTCATTTTCTTCTCCTTTAATATTTTGTCGCGGGCCGAAGCCCATAGTTTTCAAATTTTTCGTCTATGCGGCATTTTCGGCCACGGTGACCAGAATTTTTGTGGAAAGATTGCTGTCCAAAGCAATTCTTCCGTCCTTGATTTTGCAAACGACCGTCCCTCCCGACGAGCTCAGAACCGTAACGTTTCCGTCAACGAGAATTCCGAGGTTTTCAAGGTGTCTTTTCGTTTTGTCGTCTGCTGCGATTTTGATGATCTTAAGATCGACGTTTGTTGGTGCAAGCACAATCGGCATACTGTTTTATCCTCCCAACGTTTCAAAAATATGAAACTTATTTCAATTTCATATACATTATATTTCCTGACAGTCGTCTTGTCAATCAAAATACGAAACAAATTTCATATTTTTTCAAAAAATTATTGCAAAATCGGTTTTTTTATTATACAATATAAATCTGTGAGGTAAAAAGTATGAAAAGCGAAATAAGAGAGCCGCGACAAAAACGCGCCATCGAAAAGAAAAACAAAATCATATCTTCCGGCTACAAGCTGTTTTCGGAAGTGGGATATCACAGCACCACGACTGCCGACATCGCGAAAGACGCCGGCGTTTCCACGGGCATAGTATACGGCTATTTCAGGGACAAACGGGACATTCTTCTGGACATTCTGGACATTTACATAGACGACACTTTCCGTCCTATATTCGAAATTTTCGACGAAGCGACGGTTGCGGACGCCAAAAAGCTTATGACCGACATAGTCGAAGGCGCGGTCAAAACCCATCAGCAAAACGCAAAAATGCACGAAGTGCTGCATTCTTTGCAGAGCACGGACGAAGCCGTCAACAAAAAGTTTCTGGCGCTTGAGGACGACATCACCTTAAAGCTTGCCGAAAAGCTCAGGGCGTCGGGCGTCGAAATAGAGAATCCTCTCGAAAAAATCCACGTCGGCATGAACGTTGTGCAATCGTTTGCCCACGAATACGTTTTCGACCATCACCGCTATCTCAACTACGACGTTATGAAAACGGTTGTCATAGATTTTTTGGTGAACCTCATTCAGAATAACGAAAAGGAGGAATAGATATGAAAAGAAACAATATGTGCCCCTTCTGCTACATAAGAAACCTGCTTGTCGGCGCCAAAAAGGTGGCTGCGGTTCCCGAAATCGAAAAATACGAAACCGGAGTAAGGCGCACGCCGCTTATGGGTTGGTCCAGCTGGAACACTTTCAGAAACCATATCGACGAAGATCTGATTCTCGAAACGGCCGAAGCCATGAAGGAAAAGGGACTTCTGGACGCAGGTTATTCCTACGTCAATCTGGACGACTGCTGGCAGTCCAACGTCAGGGACGAAAACGGCGATTTGCAAGGAGATCTGGCGACTTTTCCGTCGGGCATAAAACCGCTTGTGGAAAAAATCAACGCCATGGGCTTCAAGCTGGGGCTTTACAGCTCAAACGGAACCCTCACCTGCGAGGATCTCCCGGCTTCTTTAGGCAGGGAACGTCAGGACGCCCAAACGCTTGCCGAGTGGGGTGTGGAATATTTCAAATACGACTTTTGCCACAACGTGCCGCTTTCTTCCTACGCGCCTCTTATATGGGCGGTAACCGTAACCGAAAAAGGCGAAAAGCAAGGGCAGAGGTATCTTTGCTCCAACGCCGTTTTGGAAGGTTTGGCAAGGTTTATGCCCGATAAGGGCCTTGAGGGCAAAAGATACGTTTCCGGCCTCGACGCGGGCAAGGGCAAAATGGTTTTCAAAAACGTTTTCGCAAGAAAGAGCGGCGACTACGTTCTGACTCTGAACATCAAAAAGCACGGAAGGTACCCTAAATTCGTCATTGCGGAAGTCAACGGCACGCCGTACGAAATAAACTTCCCGGACCAAAAACATTTTCAGCACACCGCAAGGTTTCAGACCGTCGTCCGACTGGAAGAAGGCAACAACGAAATTAAGCTCTATAATCCTGTGGCGTCGGGTAAGGACAGCGCAATCCTTCAATACCGAAAAATGGCCTACGCGCTTAAAGCTGCGACGAAAAACGTTGCCGAAAAGCGAAACGCCCCCGAAAAACCTATTTTGTTTTCCATTTGCGAATGGGGTTTCAGAAAACCTTGGCTTTGGGGTGACACGGCGGGGAATATGTGGCGTACGACGCCCGACATAAGGCCGATTTGGCCGTGGATAAAACTTATTTACTCCAGAAACGTCAAGCTTTTCGAACGCTCCTCGGCGGGGCATTTCAACGATCCCGACATGCTCGAAGTGGGCAACGGCAAACTTTCGTACGACCGGAACATGTCGCACTTTGCTTTGTGGTGCTTTATGAACGCTCCGCTCGTTCTCGGAAACGACGTCAGAAAGATGCCCGACAACGTTTTGGAGATAATAACCAACAAGTCGCTTATAAATATCAACCAGGACGAGCTTTGCAAACAGGCAAAACGCGTAAAGAAAGGCCGCGTGGACGTGCTTGCAAAACCTCTTGCTGGAGGGAAAACGGCAGTTTTGTTTTTCAACAAATCGGGAGATAAAAAGAAAATCTCCTTCAACCTCGAAACCCTTAAAAAGGACGCCTACGTTTCGGCAAAATTCGATGCCGAAAACCCGTCCGTAACGCCTGTTTTCGGTGCCGTCGAAGCAAACGGCAAAGTCGTTTCCGCCACGCTCGAAAAATGCGCTTCCGCGGCGTTTATCGTCGAATAAAAACGATTATCGTGTAAAATCAAACAAAAAAACCGC
>HF988640.1:95901-121481 GCA_000434675.1 Faecalibacterium sp. CAG:1138
TATTAAATAAAAATAAAACACCGCCGCCGTTTCTGTCAAACCGGCGGTTTTTTGTAACCTTTTAATCCGCTTTGCGTTTTTTGAAGGTCCTGTAACAAAGCTTGGTAAGCTCGACGATCGGAATAACCGAAACGGCCAGAGCCATCGCAACCATATATTCCGCAAGATCCAGGTTTACGAGCTGGAACGCATTTGCCAAAAACGGCACTTCGATAACGACGGTGGTGAGAAGAAGCGACAGCGCCGCCGCGCCCCAAAGCCATTTGTTTTGATATTTCATAGTAAGCACCGATCCGTGCAGAGAGCGCATGTTGAAGCTGTGGAAAATTTCCGCCATAGACAGCGTGAGGAATGCCATTGTCGAACCGAGGGTTTCCGCGCTGTAAGCGCCCGCCGCAATCGCTTCCGCATGATGCAGTTCCGAAAAATAGCGTTCGCCGATAAAATACGAAGCGAGAGTTATTGCCGTAACCAGCACGCCCTGATAGGCAATCGCAAAGCCCATACCTCCCGAGAAGATACCGTCGGAGCTGGCGCGCGGTTTGCGGTCCATAATGTCTTTTTCAGGCTTTTCCATGCCCAGCGACAGCGCCGGCAGGCAGTCGGTGATAAGGTTTATCCAAAGGAGATGAACAGGCTTAAAGACGGTGAAACCGACGAGCGTCGCAACGAATATCGACAGCACCTCGGACAAGTTAGACGCAAGCAAAAACTGAATGGATTTTCTGATGTTGTCGTAGATGCGGCGGCCTTCTGCGGACGCTGAAACGATGGTGGCGAAGTTGTCGTCCGCAAGAATCATATCCGCAACGTTTTTGGTAACGTCGGTGCCGGTTATGCCCATGCCCACGCCGATGTCGGCGTTTTTGATGCTCGGCGCGTCGTTGACGCCGTCGCCAGTCATAGCCGTGACGTAACCTTTTTGTCGCCATGCGTTGACGATGCGGGTTTTATGCTCCGGCTGAACGCGGGCGTAAACGGAGAAGCGTTCGACGTTTTGCAAAAATTCCTCGTCGCTCAGTTTGTCGAGGTCGGCGCCTGTTATCGCTTGGTCAGGCGAGGTTATTATGCCGAGCTGCATAGCGATGGCGACAGCCGTATCCTTGTGATCGCCGGTTATCATTATAGGTCTTATGCCGGCGCGGCGACATTCGTCGATTGCAGGCCTGACTTCCGGCCTTACCGGGTCGATCATGCCGACGAGTCCCACGAAGCAAAGGTCGGTTTCCACGGCATCCGATTCCCAAACGGAAGGGATAGCGGTAAGCGATTTTTCGGCCGCGGCCAAAACCCTCAGGGCCTTGTCTGCCATGGCTTTATTCGCCGCCAGAATCTCGGCGCGTTTTTCGTCGGTCAGAGGCTTCACGCCATCCTCGGAAAGGTAAGAAGAGCAACGCTTCAGAATTTCGTCCGGCGCGCCCTTGGTGAACTGCAAAAGATTGCCGTTTTCGTCTTTATGCACCGTGGTCATCATCTTGCGCATGGAGTCAAAAGGAAGTTCGTCCACCCTTTCCAGTTCGGTTTTTTGAATATTTTTGTCAAAACCGAGTTTATATGCAAAATTGACGAGCGCACATTCCGTCGGTTCGCCGACGGCCTCTTTTTTGTCGGCGTCAAGCTCCGCGTCCGAGCAGAGCGACATTGCAGTCGCTAAAAGCTTTTCGTTTTCGCCGTAGGTTTCTACAACCGTCATTTTGTTCTGCGTCAAAGTGCCCGTTTTGTCGGAGCAAATGATCTGCGTGCAACCAAGCGTTTCAACCGCGGTAAGCTTTCTTATTATGGCGTTGTGCTTGCTCATATTTGTTACGCCGATAGAAAGCACTATGGTTACTACGGTTGCAAGCCCCTCCGGTATCGCCGCAACTGCCAAAGATACCGCAATCATAAACGTGTCCAGAACCACTCGGCCCGTAAGCGAGCCGCCCGTAACCCATGCCCTAATGAGGTTGACGGCAAATATAACTACGCAGATTCCGACGACCAGATAAGTCAGAACTTTGGATAGCCCCGAAAGCTTTTGCTGAAGCGGAGTTTTGTTGTCGACGGCGTTCTGAAGCGCGTCTGCGATTTTGCCCATTTCGGTGTCCATACCTGTGGCAACCACAACGGCTTTGCCTCGGCCGTAAACGACGGTGCTGCCCATAAAGGCCATGTTCTTTCTGTCGCCGAGCGGAATTTCACCCGAATCCGACGAAAGCGCGGCGGCGGTTTTGGTAACCGGCACCGATTCGCCGGTGAGGGCGGCTTCTTCCGCTTTCATGCTGGCGCACTCCAAAATTCTGACGTCTGCGGGGACGGAATCGCCCGCTTCAAGCAAAATCACGTCGCCCACGACGAGATCCTCGCTTTTCACAACGACGATTTTGCCGTCTCTTAAAACCTTTGAGGTGGCGGCGGCAATCTCCTGCAGGGCGGCAATGGCTTTTTCGGCCTTGCTTTCCTGAACGACGCCGAGCACGGAGTTGATCACAACGACCGCCATAATGATGATGACGTCGGAAGGGAAGCTCTTTTCAACCACGCTCATTACGCCCGAAATTATGGCCGCAACCAGCAAAATGATCGTCATCGGTTCGGCCAGCTGTTTCAAAAATCTCACTATAAGCGATTCGCCCTTTTTCTCAACGAGCTTGTTCTTGCCGTTTTTTGCAAGTCTTTCGGCGGCAGAGGAGGACGTAAGTCCGTTTTCTGACGACGAAACCTCGTTCAAAACGACGTCTGCGGATTTAAGGTATTCTTTCACTTTCAAGTCTCCTTTATAAGGTTTAGTTTACGTTACGAAGAAACAAAAAAGACTTATCCCGAAAGATAAGTCTCATCGTTTAAAACAAAGCCAGGGCTTTCGCCCGAGTGTTGACGTTTGTTACAGTAACTGTCGATTACTCCCTTATTGCTTTATATTTTAACATTATGTTTATACACTTGTCAACAGAATTTTCAATTTCGAATCTTGCAAATTTTGCAAGAAAACTTCGCTCGTTTGCTTTTGAAAATTCTGCCAAAATCGCAAAACGAACCGTTTATTGTCAAAAATCAAACGATAAACGCCGTTTTGTACGTTTATTTAGTCTGTCGGTTTCGTCAGGTCGAAAGCAGGCGAGGCGGTTTCGTGCAATTTTTTGCGACGCAGTTCTACCGCGCCGATAGCCGTAAAAACGGCGGCAACGCACACGATTACGGCCGCGATCGGGACAGCGAAGTCAAAGGTTCTTCCCGCATACCACCAGCTCGAAACCGAGTTTTTGAAAACGAGAGCAGATATAAGAGTCGTCCCCGCGCCGAGAACGCCGTAGCAGACGGCGCAGACGATTCTCTTTTTGCCGTTTGCCGAAAGCAGCAGCAGGCCGCAGACGGCGGAGATTATTATGCTGCCGTAGAGGTAAAAATTCTTGCTGTAGCCGGGCCGTTTATCGTCTGACGGGTATTGATAATATTCGGCTTTTTCGTATTTAAGGGAACTATCGATTGTGGAGAAAACCGATTTGTAATCTTCGAAATCGGCAAATGCGACGACGTATTTTTCAAAGGCGTTCGGCACCAGTTCTTTGATAAGATCGCCCGGCAAAATTATCACGCCGCCGTACGTTTCGTAAATGTCGGTTGTGTTGTTTAGCAGCCTCGAAACGAACGGAGTGTCCATTTTCCCGACGACGGTGGCTTCTATCCCCAAAGCGTTGTCGCCCGAAAATAAAGTGGTTTCAAAAGTGCTTCCGACGTCATGCTTTTCCCAGTTTTTTCCGCCCAAAACGACGTTGACCTTCTTTCCGTCGGCTTTGTCGCTCAGGGTAAGGCCTCTGCCGTTTTTGACGAATTCTGCGGTGACGGACGGAGCGTTGTCGCTTTCAAAACAGATGATCGTGCCAAACCGCTTTTTGCCGATTTCGGCAAAGCCGCTGGCCGAAGGTATGCCGGCGTAAACCCCTTTAAAACTTGCGTAAGAAGAGAAGTCGGCAATCACTTCGTCGATCGTTTGCCCGTTTTTTGGCGTCACGGCGACGGAATATAAGTCCTTTTGCGCAAAAATCAGGTTACCTGTCGCTTTTTCATGCTCTGCAACCAGCCCGGCCTTCACCGACCAGCTGCCGCATAATATCCCGACAAAAGCCATCAGCACTATGGCCGCGTATGGCGCGTATTTCTTAAAAATCTGCATAGCTTCCTCCAAAGCGATTATATCACGTCGGTTATTTTCCTGTCAACAACAAAAATCGGCCGAAAAAATTCAACAGCCCTACTTTCGTCAAAATCGTTGACAAAGAATTCTATCTGTGATATTATGATTTAGCGTTGAATATCCGAAAACAGTTCGGGCCGTGGAGAAGTACCCAAGAGGCCGAAGGGGCTCCCCTGCTAAGGGAGTAGTACGTGAGAAGCGTAGCCGGGGTTCAAATCCCCGCTTCTCCGCCAGCGTATGAATGCACTCAAAACGAGTGCTTTCTTTTTTTGTTCAAGCGGGGATTTTGCATTGCTTGTCGTTGGTATTGTCAAAGCAGAGTAGTTTATTTGGTATTGCTGTTTCATAAATTTTTTACAATTTCATTACGTTACGTTTTTGAATGATTATTTAAGGCCGCCGAAATTCGGCAAGATATTTGCTTTTGAAGTCGTGTTGACAAACGCGTTCGTTGAAACTATAATCAAGGTGTCGGACAATTTTGTCTAGGGTTATTTGATATAATTAAAAGAGGAGAACGACATGAGGCCGAAGAAAACTTATGCAACCAAAACGATTATATTGCACATATGGTTGGTGCTAAAAAAATACACCGACGCCGATTCGCCGGTTTCTTATACGGAGCTTGCGAAATATTTGACGGCCAAAGACAAACCTTGCGATCGAAAAACGGTGGCAAGAAACGTCGATTATCTTATAGCGGACGGATTTCCGATCGGCAAAACCTCCGACGGAAAGTGCTTTTATAAAAGGAAGTAGCAACGTTTTAAAAGTCGTTTCGCCCGCAAAAAAATCAAATAATAATAAATACGCTTTGGAGGTAAAAATGGAAAAGTACACAAAAGAGCAGTTGGAAAAAAAGTTAGACGAATTGTTTGAGCAAAACGTGAACTCGATTGCAGACATTGAAAGATACTATTGGATGTTGTCGGTCTCGTGTTATATGCCGCGACGGTGGCAGGATGACACGCGCCTGTGTTTTAGATGCGGAAAACGATTTGTTTTTCAGAAATATTCAGTGGAAAACAAGATCGATGCAATACGCAACGTATTACGCAACAAAGGGTTTGATACGTGGGTAAACTATTATTGTGACGCTTGCATAGAGAACAACGGTGGCAAGATAGGCGAACTTAAATACAAAAAAAACGAAGATACGAAATGGAAGTTCTTCGAGTTCGACGATGAGACGATAGAGCAACTTATGTGCTATTGCAGACAGGATAATAGCGGTGACGACAAATGATGCTTCCAAGTGTTTTAACGGTTGAGCTTACTTATCGTTGCAATCATAAATGCCTCTTTTGCTATTGTCCGTGGGAGAATGAGCCGTCGCTGAAAGAAGCCGAGCTTTCGACGGACGAATGGAAAAAAATATTCGACAAGGTGAAGAAATACGGAGTGAAGCAGATTACGTTTTCAGGCGGGGAAGCGATTCTGCGGGAGGATTTGCTTGATCTGATTTCATACGCCCATAACGCCGGATTTTCCGTCGGCCTTATATCTAACGGAAAGAACCTTAATAGGGAGTTTCTGTCTAAGTTGCGGCCCTACAACGTGCTTTTAAGCATAAGCGTGCCGGGAATCGAATCGTTCCATAAAACAACCGGCGTCGATAACGTTGAAAACGTGCTTGCGTTGTTTGCTTTGTGCAAAGAGCTGGGAATTAAGACGGTAGCGAATATTGCAGTAACTAAAAACAATATCAAAGAGTTGTTTGAAAACATAGCGTTGCCGCTTGTTAATGGCGCGACGTATATTTTGCTAAACAGATTTTTGCCCGGCGGACGAGGGTTGGAAAACAAGCAATATCTCCTTTCTATAGACGAAATAAACGAAATGTTCGACGTTGCGGAAGAAGTGTTGTCGCGCGCGGGTTTGTACGGACACGTCGGGACGGAATTGCCGTATTGTATAATAAAAAACCCCGATAAATATAAATATCTACAAATATCGTCGTTCTGTTCGGCGGCAAAAGAATTTTTCGTGATAGATCCGAGCGGATACGTGAAGGTATGCAATCACAGCCCGACGAGAGTTTGTTTTTGGACGGAGATAGACGGCTTGGGACAAAACGAATATTGGAATCGGTTCGTTACGAAAGACTATATTCCGCTTATGTGCAAAAACTGCGAATATCTGGGCGTAAAATGCGACGGCGGCTGCCGCGAAGCCGCGCACGTGTATTTCGGAGATATTGCGGATGCGGATCCTTGTTTTGACAATATTATAAAAGAAAAATAATCGATATGCCGGATTATCGGGAAACCGATCGTTCAAATAATGTAGAAAAGAAAGTCTTAAATGCTATATTATGAAATGAGGTAAATCGTTTTAATAACGGCATAAAAAAGAGAAAATTCGCCCATAAAACCGAATTCCGTTGCAAGCGGAATTCGGTTTTTCTTTTGGGAAGATGCCGAAAGCGGGAGGGAAACGCTTGACAAACCGAACGATCGGCAGGTACAATGTGAAAACACTCGGATTGAAAGGCTCGGAGGATAAAAACGGAAAAAGGAATACGAAGCAGGAGGTATTGAAAGCTGCTCTCGATTCGGTTTCGGCACAAGGGGAGGAGGACGCATTCCGGAGATTATCGAACGGCATATTCGTCAATTTTTAGAAATATACAAAGGGGAAACGAGATGAAATACGTCAGAATAACCAAAGACAACGTTGACAAGGAGCATATTTGCTGTGCGATGTCGGGTAAACAAAGTCTGGCAAAAAAGGAATGGATGAAGCGGCTGTTTGATGACGGCCTTGTCTTTTATCGCAGCGAGGAGCGCGGCAAGTGTTTTATCGAATATATTCCGGCCGAAAAAGCATGGGTGCCTATTGAAGCCGACGGGTACGTTTATATAAATTGTCTGTGGATTGCCGGTTCGATGAAGGGGCACGGCTATTCCAACGACCTTTTGGGCGAGTGCATATCGGACGCGAAAAAGCAGGGCAAAAAAGGCGTCTGCATATTGTCGTCGGAGGGAAGAAAGAAGGAGTTTTTGTCAGACCCGAAGTACTTGGCTCATAAAGGCTTTGCGGTTTCGGATACGTCGGCCTGTGGCATAAACGTCATGTATCTGCCGCTTGTCCCGAACGCCGAGCCGCCGAAGTTTAAGGAGTGCGCAAAAAATCCGAAGACGGACGAAGACGGCTTCGTCCTTTACTACACCGATCAATGCCCGTTCACCTTTTACTGGGTGCCGAGGATAGAAGAGGTCGCAAAAGAACATAAAATCCCGCTTAAAGTCATACACGTCACGAGCAGGGAAGCCGCGAGAAACGTTCCGTCGCCGGTCAGCACATACGCGCTTTTTAGGGACGGGAAGTTTTTGACTCACGCGATACAATCGGACAAAAAGTTTCTGGCGCTTGCGGGCGTGGAAGAAAAATAACGGCGCAGAAAAACACGGATATTCGGAAAGTGCCGTATGCTCGTGAAAAAGAAGAATATCACGCACATAGCAGGTTTCGCTTTTCGTGTATGCGCAGTACGTAGCGTATGCCTCGGGGTAAGCGGCGCATTTTTAAGGAGGGGAAATGCCGGCATTTGAAAGACGGTTGGCGATAATTTTCGTTTTGCGCTTAAGACGGTGTGACACGAGAGGAAACCTTGCGGCAGAATTCGGCGTAAGCAAGCGAACGATTGAAAACGACGTAACGTTTCTTTCGTTGAAATATCCGATATACACAAAGCAGGGCAAAGGCGGCGGGATTTTTTTGACGGACGATTATATCATCGGCGTACCTCGCTTGAACAGAAAACAAATCGATCTTCTTGCTATGCTTTTAGAAACGCTCGAGGGAGAGAACAGAAGAACAATGGAGGAAATTATCGAAAGATACGGCAGCTGACCTCGCGCAAACAGGGGAGCTTGGCAAAGCATCGGCAGAATCGCGGACGGCTGCTTCGTTTCCGACATCGAATAAGGTTTTTCAAAACCCGTAACAAAACGCAAAAAGAGAGTTTGACCTTCGTCAGGCTCTCTTGTTTTTTGACAAGGCGGATTTTATGTGGTAGAATGAAACAAACAAAAACGGAGATATAGAATGAAACGAGGAAAGAGAACCGATTATCCCACCAAACGACTTGCGCCGGACACCTACGTTCTGAACGACTTCGGGTTTGCAAATTGCTATTTGCTTTTGGGCGATGAAGCGGCGCTTCTTATCGACTGCGGTATGGGCATAGGCGACATCGAAGGCGCGGTCCGAAAAATCACCGACAAACCGCTTATCGTGGTGGGAACGCACGGCCACGTCGATCATATCGGCGGCAGCGGCGCGTTTGAAAAAATTTATCTTCACCGTGACGATTGCGGCAAAAATTTCAGATCCCAGACGAGCACGTTTATAAGGAAAGCCTTTTTGATTGCGGGCAAAAGTTTCGTATCCGAAGGCATAACGCTTCGCGACGTGGTGAAATTCGGGCGCAGACCCGAGGTCGTGGAAATTTTAAGCGGGCACGTTTTTGACCTCGGCGGACGAAAAGTCAGGGTGGAACACTCGCCCGGGCATACCTTGGGTAGCATCGTGCTTTTGGACGACAAAACGAAAATTGCCTTCGTGGGGGACAATATGTCTGTTTCCGAGTGGCTGTTTCTGCCGCATGCGACGACCGTCGAAAAATGGCTTGAAAGCGCAAGAAGAATAAGAAAAATAGCCGACGACTACGCCCTTTACTGGGGGCACGAAAGAGGGCTTATATCCACCGACATCGTGGACGCCGACATTCGCTTTGCCGAAGAAATTTTGTCCCGCTACAAACGGAATCGTCTGCTTCCGCATGTCAAGTGTTATCCGAAAAACGACAGAGTGAAGGGAAGCATTGTGTTCAAGGAAAACCGAATTTTCGAGAAGAAAAAACAGAAAAACGCTCGCTGATAGCGTGATACTCTTAACGGAGTATCACGCAGTCAAATCCGTCTTTGACGGGTGAAATCCACCTTTGGTGGATGAAATCGCTGTCGCGATGAAATCCTGCTTCGCAGGGTTATAATCCGACGGATTTGATTTCATCCAAGGTCTTGACATTGGATTTTATCTGAGCAAAGCGAAGATTTCATCGTGGTGCAACCACGATTTCATTAAACAAACAGAAAAAGAGGTAACATCTCGGCTATAAGCTGATTTGTTATCTCTTTCTGTTGTTATAAGGGTTCAGGCTTAGCCCGGTTTCACTTGACTAGTCAAATGCGATGTTTGCACTTTTCTCAAAGTGAAATTTCTTTGCTAAGGATATTATCCTATACGCGAGCGTTTTTTGTAAATTTTCGTTCGTTTACGCCGCCTTGGCGGGCGCGTCTTCTTTTGAAAAGCGTTTTGCCGGACGGTAGCATAAAAGCGCGCCGAACATCAGCACTGCGGTTATCCCAAGGCTTATAGGATAAACCGTCATAATGCACTTGAAAGTGTTGTATTGCGGGAAAACGAGGTTTATCCACAATATTCTGGTCACACAAATGCCGATTATGGTGAGAATAGCCGGAACCAGCGAAATTCCGTAGCCGCGCATATAGCCTGCCGTTACCTCGTAAAGCATGCTGAAGCCGTAGGACGCAAAGATGTAAACCAGCCTGACGTAGCCTATGGCGACGACTTCCGGAGTGCTGTCGAACAGCGAAAGCAAAGGCTTTCCGAAAAGCATGATTATGCCGATGGACACGCCGGTAAAAATGAGGTCCTCCACAACGCATATTCTGAAAACCTTTTTGCAGCGGTCGTATTGCTTTGCGCCTGCGTTCTGCCCGACGAAGGTGGTGCACGCCTGACTGAAGGAATTGAAAACGTAGTAGGCGATGATTTCGATGTTGAAGGCCGCGCTGGAGCCTGCCATCACCGCGGCGCCGAGGCCGTTTATGGCCGATTGAATGACAATGTTTGCAATGGAAAAGACCGCGCTCTGTACGCCCGACGGCAGGCCGATTTTCATGATAGACGCGAAGCTGTCGGAATAGATGCGGATTTTTTTCGGGTGCAGCTTGATGCACTTGTCGGTTTTCAGCAGCTTCACGAACAGAAAAACCGAGCTGATTGCGTTCGAAATGACGGTGGCTATGGCCACGCCTTTTACGTTCAGCTTAAGCCCGATGACGAAAAACAGGTTCAGCACAACGTTGATAACTCCTGCCGCCGCAAGGGCAATAAGCGGCATTTTGGTTTCGCCGACGCTTCTGAAGATGGCCGCTTCGAAATTGTAAAGCAAAATGACGGGAAGCCCCAGAAGGTAAATGCGAAGATAATCCGCCGCATACGGCAAAACGTCGTCCGGGACGTTCAGTTTTTTCAGGGCGGCGACCGCAACCGCTTCGCCTATCGCCGCAATGATTATGCCGCCGATAACCGACAGCAGCACCGCGGTGTGCACGGCTTTGGTGACGGTTTCAAAGTCCTTTTTGCCGATTGCGTTTGCAATAACCACGTTGGAGCCTAACGCAAGCCCCACGAAAAAATTGACGATAAGCCCCACGATAGGGGTGTTTGCGCCCACCGCGGCCACTGCCACGGTTTTAAGCTCGCCCGTAAAATTGCCGACGATGGCAATGTCGGAGGCGTTGAAAAGCTGTTCGAGAATAGCGGTCAGCGCAACCGGAAGGGCGAACAAAATGATTTTGTCCCAAAGCTTGCCTTCAAGCATACTGTTTTTGGTTTTTTCGATAGTGTTTTCCATAGCGATAGTATTATAGTCTCAAAATTTTTGCCTGGCAACCGTTTGAAGCGGAAATTTCGATGAAAAACGCCGTTATCCGTGCTATGCACGGAGTTTGTCTGTTATTCTTGACAGCAAACGAGCGCGTGGCGTATAATTATTTTATCAAACGAGGAGCAGACAAAATGGATAAACTTGAAAAACTTACCTCCGAACCGATTTTTTTCGAACGTAACCGCGTGTACAGAATTTATCGCGGCGGCAGAGGCATCGACGCGCTTTTCGGAGAAGACAACGGGAAAGACTGCTATTTCCCCGAGGAGTGGATTGCCAGCAAAGTCAAGGCCATTAATCCTAAATATTTCGGCCCGAGAGACGGCGTTTCGGTTGTGAAAGGCACGGACGTTTATTTCGACGACCTGCTTGAAAATTATCCCGACAAGCTTTTGGGCGGCAGGAAATACGACTGTCTGGTGAAATATCTCGACAGCGCCTCAAGATTGCCGTTTCAGGTGCATCCGACAAAGGAGTTTTCCGAAAAATATTTCGGCTCGAGCTATGGAAAAACCGAAGCGTGGCTCGTCATCGGAACTAGGCCTGGAGCAAAATTGTATTTCGGCTTCAAGGACAAAATGACAAAAGGCCGTCTGTCGGAGCTGGAAGAAAGAAGCGAAACCGAAAAGGAAATTCTGGGCGATTTGCTTTCGGGCGTTGAGGTAAAAGAAGGCGATTTGTGGCTTATAAAGGCGGGACTTGTGCATGCAATCGGAGCAGGTTGCACAATAATCGAAGTGCAGGAGCCGACGGATTTCACCATTCAACCCGAAAGATGGTGCGGCGACTATCATATAAGTTACGAAGAGGAATATATCGGCCTCGAAAAAGAGGTTGCGCTTTCTGCCGTGAACTATGATATTTACGGCGATGCCGCCAAAAAGTATGCGGCCGTTAAGCCGAGAATTCTCGTCGATACCCCCGAATATAAAAAGGAATTGCTGATAGGTTACGACGACACGCCGTGTTTTTCGGAAATAAGGCACACGCTCTTCGGCGGCGGAAGCTTCGTCCCGAATTTCGGACCTGCGGTTTTCATTTTGCAAAAAGGTCAAATTGAAATAATCGGCGAAAATTATCTGAAAACAGTGGAGCAAGGCGATTATTTCTTCCTGCCTTACGCCGCCGAAGGAAAATTTGAAGTGAGGGCGGCAGAATCCGCCGTGGTCATCGAATGTCTGCCGAGCAAACAATAATTATGAAAGACGTTTTTGAACTTAACGGCAAATGGACGCTCACCGACGCCGAAACGGGGAAAACCTATGCGCAGGCCGTCCCCGGATGCAACTATCGGGCTTTGCAGGAAGCTGGCGAAATTCCCGATCCGTTCGTCGGCCTTAACGAAAAAGCCGACTTGTGGGTGGGAGAGCGCGACTGGATTTACGAAAAGCAATTTGAGCTTTCGCCTGCGTTTTTGAATTTCAACAAAATTTATCTTGCTTTCGACAGGCTTGACACTTTGGCCGAGATAACCCTGAACGGCCGCGTTGTGGCAAAAACCTCCAACGCGCACGTAGGGTACGAATTTGAAGTGAAAGAGTTTTTGGCCGAAAAGAACTTGCTTCGGGTGAAGTTTTCTTCCCCGATAAATTACGTTCTGGAAAGACAAAAGTCGCTGAAATGTCCCGTGAACGGCAACGGACTTACCGGCATTGCCGCGCTCAGAAAGCCGTCCTGCCATTTCGGTTGGGACTGGGGTCCGGTTATCCCCGTAAGCGGAATAACGGGCGAAGCGAGGCTTGTAGGCTCGTCCGGCGGAAGAATTTCGGAATTTGACGTTTTTCAGCATCACGGCGAAAAGGTTACGGTGGAAGTTAGGGCGGCGGCAGAAAAACCCCTCGCGGCAGGGCTTGAACTCGTGGCGGAACTAATTTCGCCGAGCGGCGACAAGCAAAGAAAATCGGCGGCGCAAAGCGGTGAAAATACGTTTGTTTTCGAAGTCGAAAATCCTACGCTTTGGCAGCCTAACGGCGCGACAAAGCGAACCGAACAGCCGCTTTACACCGTAAATCTGAAGCTTTTAAGCGGCGATACGGTTGTGGACGAAAAAGAAAAGAAAATCGGAATAAGAACTGTCGAGCTTGATCTTTCGCCCGACGAATACGGTGAAAACTTTGCCTTCAAGGTTAATGGCAAAAGGGTTTTTTGCAAGGGAGCCAGCGTCATTCCGTTCGACAGCTATCCGTCGAGGGTAACTGCGGCAGACGTCGAAAGGTACGTAAAAATTGCGGCAGAGTGCGGCTTTAATATGCTCAGAGTTTGGGGCGGAGGCGAATACGGTTCGGAAATCTTTTACGACCTTTGCGATAGGTACGGCATACTGGTGTGGCAGGATTTTATGTTTGCGTGTCAGGGGTATCCGTTCTTTGACGAAGAGTTTTCGAAAAGCGTTTCGGAAGAAATAGAATATCAGGTAAAAAGGCTGTCGCACAGAGCTTCGCTGGCGATCTTTTGCGGAAATAACGAAATAGAAGTTATGTCCATGGCCTGGATTTACAAAAGAAAATATATTGCGTCCGCCAAAAACTTTTTCTACGAAACCTTGCCGGCTTTGATAAAAAAACATAACGATTTCACCCCATACGTTCCCGGTTCGCCGCTCGGCGCGGGATATATGAAAAAGAACGGCTCGGAGGACGTGGGCGACACTCATCTTTGGGCGGTATGGCACGGCTTTCAGCCGATAAAATTCTACAGAAAAAATTACACGCGGTTTTGTTCGGAGTTCGGGTTCGAATCTATGCCCGACGAAAGAACGGTCGTAGGTTTTTTAGGAAAAGGCAACCTGCCGAGTTTGTCCGACGAAGCGTTTTCGGCGCACCAAAAATGCAAAAACGGCAACGAAAAAATGAAGTTTTACATAACCGAAAATTATCGTTTGCCAAAATCGTTCGAGGATTACGTTTATCTTTCCGAGGTGTGTCAGGCGGCCTGCGTTGCCGATGCAACGGAGCATTGGCGCAGGAACGCCGGCAGATGTAACGGAGCGTTGTACTGGCAATTCAACGATTGCTGGCCGACTTGTTCGTGGGCGGGAATCGACTATCACAAACGCTATAAAGCGCTTCAATATCAGGCGAAAAAATTTATGAATCCGTTCACGGTCAGCATCGAGGACGGCGATAAAAAATTCAGAGTGTTTGCCTTAAACGACAGAATCGAACCGCAGGAAGGCGTTCTGACGGTTCAAATCGTGCGCTTTGACGGAGAAGTCGTTTTTGAGGAAAAAACGGCGTTTTCGGTCCTGGGGAGCGACAAAAAAGTGGTTTGGGAAGGTGAGCTGAAAAAATTCGGCGGCAGAAAGGCGCTGAAAAACGCGGTGTTTGCGGCAACGCTGTCGGCTTATGGAAAATCGGAGACGAAAACCGTTTTGTTCGACAAGGAACGCAACGTTTCGCTTCCTGCGGCAAATATCGACGTGGACGTCAAAGTGCGGGGAACGACGGCCGAATACTGCCTTGAAAGCGACAAATTCGTCAGATGCTTGCGCCTGAAAACGGCTTATGACAGTCCGCTGTCGGACAACTTTTTCGACCTTCTGCCGGGCAAAAAGGTTACGGTTACGGGGGTCGTTCCGGAAGGTGTGGATTCAAAAGACGTCAAAAAAGGATTGTCGCTTATGCACGTCGGGCTTATGAAGCCTTGCGGAAGCAGGCTTTCGGAAAAACTTTTCAGGTTAAAAACGCTTGCCGATCCGTGGAACCTCTTGAATTACGTTTGGTACAAATTCTTTATGTGAAAAGCGCGCCCGGCGGGGCGCGTTTCGGCAGTGCTTGCGATTTTCGGCAAAGGCTTGACAAAGGCCGCCCTTTTGAGGTACAATAAAATCGGAAAGAGAATGGCCTCAATCCGCAAAAAACATTTTTTAACTTATCTGTTTGAATATGAAAAAACCTATTGTTGCAATTTTATACGATTTTGACAAAACTCTCTGCACCAGAGATATGCAGGAGTACACCTTCATTCCGTCCGTCGGCATGGAGCCCGACGATTTTTGGGCGGAAACCTCCGTCGTTGCCCAAAGAGAGCAGATGGACGGGATTCTGACCTATATGTACTGCATGATGGAAAAGGCCGAAGAAGCGGGCAATCCCTTAAAGCGCGAAATGCTGGTGGAGTGCGGCAAGGACGTGGAATATCACCCGGGCGTGGAGGGCTGGTTCGACCGCATCAACGAATACGGCAAAAAGGCCGGCGTCGAGGTGGAGCATTATATTTTGTCGTCGGGGCTTAAAGAAATCATCGAAGGCACCACCGTGGCCAAGTATTTCAAAAAGATTTATGCGTCCGAGTTTTTGTACGGGCCGGACGGCAAGGCAAAATGGGCGAAAATGGCCGTTAACTACACCAACAAAACGCAGTTCGTTTACAGGATAAACAAGGGCGTTCTGGACATCTGCAACAACTTCGATCTGAACACTTCCACTCCGGAATGGGACAGAAGGGTAAATTTTGGGAATATGATTTATCTGGGCGACGGGCTGACCGACGTTCCGTGTATGAAGCTGGTGAAGCAGTCGGGCGGGCATTCCATAGGTCTTTATCCGAAAGGCGAAAAAGCAGAGGCGCAGCCGCTTCTGAAGCATGACCGCGTGGACTGGATTTTCGAAGCGGACTACCGTGAGGGCAGCGAGCTTGACACCGCCATGAAGGACCTTCTGGAAAAGCTTGCCTACGACAACCGCCTGTCCGAGCTTTCGGACAAACAGAAAAAAGAGCTTTAATCAAAAACCTCCGCCTGAAAGCGGAGGTTTTTTAAGATTAAACTAATCTCTATAGGTGTATTTGGTGTTGTAGCCGTCGTTTTCGGCCGGGCGGAGGTTGTTCGGAAACTGTATGTCCGTTTTGATGTCCACGACGATTTTTTGCAGCTTTTCGGTGAGGGTATACGGGTTTTCCAGATCGTAAAGCACGTTTGCGCCCCCGATGCTTTTGATATAGATGTCGCCGACTTTCTCGATGCGGTCCACAAGCCCCACCCTTAGGTTCACGGAGTCGATTTCCGAATAATAGATGTTTTTGAAATCGATGCCGATGATGCCCGATTTTATGATGATGCGCTTGTTTGTGAAGGCGTATTCCAAATTTTCATGCTGTCTGTTTGCCGTCAGAACGTTCGACAGCCAAATCCACACAGGCATCAGATGGAACAGGAAAAACACCGCCATAAATATTTTGACAGATGCCGGGATTTCGTCCATTGTCCCGATCATAAGGCCGATAAACGCGCCGTCGAAAAGCAGCCAGATAAGCGCAATCGGCAGCATTTTTGTGAACGCGTTAATAAGGAACGCGCGCTTTTTCGGTTTGCCGCTCCACAAAATTTGTTCGTCCGAGCCTATCACGTCCTCGATGTTTTTGAGGTCGCGGCCGGATGGATCTATCTTAAAATAGTTTTCGTCAAGTTTCGCCATAGTTTGCTCCTCGATGTTTTATGGACAGAGTATAACACAAAAAAACCAAAAAATCAACGGGTTTTCAAAAAACGCAGGCCGAAGCCTGCGTTTTTGACGTTTTAGTTCCAAGCGGAACCGTTGTAGGTGTAGGTTGTTCCTTTTGCAAGAGCGGTCCCGTCGGAGAACCTTGCGGTTTCATTTGCCGTGAATACCGTGGTAAAACTGCCTAAGCCGATTAAAGCTTGCCAAGATTTGGTATCACCGCTGTTGCCTTCTTTTGAAGTGACCGAAAGCGTTGCCGATGAGGAAACGACGACTTTTGCGCCCGAAGCGGTTGATTTGATTTCGCCGCCGAACGAGCCGTTTACGTTGTAAGTGCCGTTCACCACGAAGTTTGCCGCCGATTTGGACGGATATATCGATCCGCCGAACTCCATGTCGGTGAAAGTGCTGTAAACAATTACTGCCTCGGAAGTCGTAAGCGTGGCGTTTTGGGCAACGGTTACGTTCGCTCCCGTCAAAACTTTGTATTTATACGGAGCCGTCAACGTTGTCGCCGTAGTGCCGTCGCCGATGTTTACGTTGTAAGTCCACGGGATAGGGAACTGCACGTCGGCCATTTTTGCGTCAACACCCGATACCGACAAGGTCAAGGAACCGAGAGTTGCTGTGCCGACTATCGTCAAAGTAGCCTTCTGAGCCGATCTGTCATAAGTTTTTTCGAGATAGCCGGAGGATATTTGAATTATGCCGCTTGAACCTATCATTTCTTTCTTGTCAGTGTTATGCTTGCCGCTTGCATATAAATCGACGTAGCCGGTATGTTTTGCACCCGCTTCGTAGATTTGACGACATTGAACGTTCGGCATTTCGTACTGACTAAACGGCGAGATCTTGCCTTTGTTGAACACGGTGACGGTGTTCGTGCCGCCTCTGAAGTCAATGACGACAAACGGACTATAGACGTTTGCGCCCGACTTGAAGGTTGCGGTGCCGGTGCCTTTCACAAAGCCTTTTGCGTCGAGGTTGGAGCCGGAATTGAAGGTCATGTTGCCGTTGTTGACAAGCTGGCTATGCTTTCCGGAAGTGCCGCCGCTGTAACCGACGGTTCCACGACCCAAAATGCCTTGAATTCGCACGTTGCCGTTGACGGTGAGGTTTGCGCCGGTCATTATCGTCAGAATGTGTTCGATGTAATCGGAGATTGTGTCAACGTATGACGGTGCGCCGGCGTCAGAATTATAAGTTGCAGAGCCCAAAGCAGAGCTGTCGGAGCTTGCCGACAGGAGCAAGGTTGCGCCCGATGCCAAAGTGTAGTCGCCTGCGGAGAGGAATACTTTGGCGTAGACACCGCCGTTCGAGGCAAGCGTTATCGTGCTTCCGCTGCCCGCGCTTTGAAGCGCTTTTTCCAAAGTGGTCAGGGTGCCCCCGACGTTTGCCGCCCTTACGCCCAAAGTGGTTTCGCAGGTCGTCGCATTATAGTTGCCGGTTTCGGAAACGAACACTTTCACCTTATAGATTCCGCCGTCAACGACGTTGTTACCGCCTTGAGGCGAATTAAGAATCTGATAAGTGTAGGATGCGACGTCCCAGCCGCTGTCGGAGTTCGGCTTAAGAACTTCGGAGAGACTGTCGAACAGGTTGCCGCCGTTCCAGTCGATTTCGGCGTAGTCGCAGCTTGCGCTGGCGTCAGCCTTTTCGAGAATAAGGGTAACGGTGGTGTCGAACGGCAGATAGTTTTGAGGATCGGCGTTGTAGGTTGCTTCATACGCGGTTTTTGTGCAGAAAGCAAGTTCTGCTTCGTCCTTCCAGAAGAATCCTCCGTCAAGGGTTATGGAGCCGAGGGTAAGGCCTTTGCTGTATTGTCCTCTGACGGTCTTCGACGGCACGTCGGACGCGTTGTAGGTTGCTTTTTCAACCGTCAGAACGCCGTCGGAGCCTTTGGTCAAAGTGTAGTTTTGCGTCGTGGATTTGTCGAGGTCGACGTTGTAGCGATAACCTTCGGCAATAACCGGCGAGGATTTTTTGTAAGTGGTTTCGTACCTTATAGTCAGGCAAGCCTCGTTGTCGGAGAACTTGAAGCCTTCGGCCGTGAAACCGAAATCAGGGATAGGATCGCCGTAGGTTACCGTGGCCGTCGGGTTGACGGTGACGATAAGGGTGGCTTTTTCCACCGTCATGGAATAAGGGGACACGGTGGCGGTGTAGTTTTTGGAATCGAGCGTTCCGTTTACCTTGAAGGTGCCTGCGGCAGGAGCGGTGAGATAATCGGTCGAATAGGTCATCACGCCGACGTCCGCTTTTTCGTCGCCCGCTTTGAGGCCGGAAGTAACGATGAAGTCGAAGGCAGGGGTTTCGCCGTAAACGATTGCAGAAGGGCCGGTTACGGTGGCCGTCAAATCGGCCTTCAGAACCGTGAGAACGCCTTTTACGACTATGAATTCGTAGTTGTTGTTTTCTGCCGTTTCCGCGCCTATTTCAAAGGTTTCGCCCGCGTTCGCGCCCACGTTGTATGTGGTGTTATAGGACGTGACGGGAACTTTGTCGTCGCCGTAGAGCGGAGTGTTTTCAAAACCGCATACCGAGGTGTCGAAATCGTCGCCGTAAACGACGGTTTGACTGTGCACCGTCACGGTAACTTTGCGTTTTTCAACCGTAAGCGTTCCGTTTTGAACGGTGAAGTCATAGTTTCCGTTATCTGCTACGCTAACCGTGATTACGTAGGAAGTGCCGGCAGCCATACCTGCGGCATAGTCCGCGGAAAGTGTAACTTCAACGCCGTCCGAGCCGTAGAGGCCGGATGCGGCGTAGGTCAAGTCCGGCTTGTCGTAGCCGTATTCGACGGTTTTGTCTTCCGCTTTCACGGTAGCTTTCCTTGGCACGCAAACCACTTTTGAGGAAGTGGTGACGCTGTAGTTGTCGTCGAGGACGATTGCAGTAGCGTCGTACCGGCCGACGTTTGCGCCCGCGTAGTAGTACGTTTCGAGGCGGACGACGGAGGCGTATTCGGCAGGGATGTCAAACGCTGCCGCTTCGTCGCCGTAGGAAACCGTGACGTCCGACGGGCTTACGTCCACGGCCTTTTTATCCACGGTCAGTTTGCCGACCGTGGTCACGATTTCGTAGTTTGCGTTTTCGGTGAAGCCGACGGTTACGTCGTACTTGCCGACGTTTGCGCCCTTGGCGTAGGCGGACGATACGGTGATATTCAGAGATTCGAGATCTTCGGCCAGAATGCCCGTTTGCGAGTAGCCGTATTCGGGCGCTTCGTCGCCGTAAACCACGTTTACGTCGTTTGCCTTGACGGTGGCCGCGCGTTTTTGAATTTCAACCGTGAATTTGCCGACGGTCCGGGTGAAACCTTCCTTTTCCAGTTTGAAGAAAACGGTGTAGGTGCCGGCGTTTGTAAATTCGGGGCTTGTGGTAAGGCTATAGTCCGCGCCGTCTGTGGAATAGGTTATCAAGGTGCCTTCTTCCACGGTAACAGTGCCGCCGTGAGCCCGTCCGTCGTATGCGCCGACGTAGCCTTTTGCATCGTGAGTGATGTGTTTGGTGGATATGGTTACGTTGAGGTCGTATTTAATGACGTAAGAAGCCAGACGGTCTTCGGAGCCGCGCAGAATCTTCAAAAGAGTAGGTTCTTCGAAATCGTTCGAAAGGTCGCCTTTTGCGACGTATTCGCCGTCTTCTGCGGACGAGGTTTTAAGGGTAAGATAGAGCTTGTCTCCCGAAACCATGCCCGAAATTTCTTCGCCTTCGATGACGAGGCTCCACTTGTTGCCGCTTTGAGCCACGATGACGGTTCTCGAAACGGTGATTTCTTTCGGGGTAACGGTGAGGGTTCCGCTTTGAACGGTGACGTCGTAGTTGACGTTTTCCGAAAATTCTACGAGCACTTGGTATTCTCCGGCTTTGTCGCCTGCGATATAAGAGGTTTTTGCCGTAAAGCCTAGGTCGTCGGTGCCGTAAACGGAGCCCGAAACGAGGCTGTAAGAAAGGGAAGGAGCCGCGCTGCCGTATTCGGCGGTGTTGTCTTCCGCTTTCACGGTTATTTTTCGCGCCGTAACCGTCAGAGTTCCTTTTTCGACGGTGACGACGTAGTTGTCGTTTGTCGCCGAGCCCGTGACGTCGTATGCGCCGACGCTTGCGCCCGTGTAGTAGGTTTTTGCCGCAAACGTAAGGCCGAGGTCGTCGGTGCCGTAAACGGAGCCGCTCAAAACGTCGAAGTCGTAGGTTTCAGGGGCAGCTTCGCCGTAAACCACGGTTTTTGCCGTCGCCTTGACGGATACCTCGCGTTTCGTGACGGTGAGCGTTCCGTTTTGGACGGTTGCGGAATAGTTATTATTGTGGCAAACAGCCGTAATTTCAAAGGTTTCGCCTGCGCCCCCGCCGACTCTGTAAGAAGAGGAATAAACGACGTTAAGTTCGTCGGAGCCGAAAATTTCGCCCGAAACGATATCGCAATTTTGTTTCGCCGCGTCAAACTCGTCGCCGTAGGTGACGGTGCCGTCCGAAACGCGCAAGGTTATTTCTCGCGGGGTAACGGTGAGCGTGCCGCTTTCGAAAGTGAAAACGTAGTTAGCGTGCGCCGCGCTTACCGAAATTTCGTATTCGCCGACAGGCGTGCCGCTTACGTTCTCGTCGCAGGTAAGGGTAGGTTCCGCGGTGTCTCCCTCCAAAAGCCCGACGAACGTTGCCGTGAGAGTTGCGGCGTCGCCGTAAACAACGGTTTTGTCGTCAGCCTTGACGGTGGCCGTGCGCGGTCTTATGTCGATTTTGCCGTTTTGGACGGTTACGTCGAAGTTGTCGGAATCGATTTTTGCCATATACACCGTCTTTTCGCCAACGCCGTCGCCTTGGACGTAGTCGGTGGAAAGAGCGGCAAGAAGGTCGTCCTTAAGAAGAGCTTCGAGTTCAGAGGAGAGCGTTTCGCCGACGAATTCGTAGGAAAGCGTCGGAGCCTTGTTGCCGTAAGTTACGACGGTGTCTTTTGCCTTCACCAGAACCGCAAGCTTTTTGATGGTCACGGTGAAGCTGTTGTTTTCGGTTTTATAGCCGCCGCGCTCGATGCGATAATATACGGTATATGCGCCCGCGTCCGTGAAAGTAGGGATAGCCGCTTTGAAATTTTCGCCGTCGGTGCTGTAGGTTACGTTGAAGCCTTCAAGCGTAAGCGACGCAAAATGTTCCTTGCCGTCAAAGGTGGTTTCCACGTTTTCGACAGGGGTATATTCGACGTTTGCAAGCCCGATAGAGGCGGAAACGGTCAGAGTAACTTTGTAGTTTTTGGAAACGTCCTTGTCGTTTCTTTCGACTTTTACGGACAAAACGGTTATGCCGGAGCTTTCTCCGTCGCGGTAGAAGTATTCGCCGGCGTTAGGAGAATCGGTTTTGAATTCGACGGTCAGCTCGTCCCCGTCCGGCAAATCTTCGGACGACACGTTGCCGGAGAAAGTAAGCGGGGTGCCGTCGTAGGTTTTTTGGACGTCCGCTACGCTTGCCGACACGGCTTTTTCCTTAACGGTTATAAACGAGGTTACCACGTTTAAGTCGTAGTTGTCGGCCCAAAGCCCGTCTTCGCCGACTTTTACGGAGAGAGAGTATTTGCCGACGTCCGCGCCTTGGACGTATTCGGTCAGGAAGTGCTTTTCGCCTCTGACCACGCTTTCGTCGTCAGAGCCTTTGAAACCCGAATAGGTTACTTCGGCCGATGCGAAATCGTCGCCGTAAACGAAGTTTATCGGCGATACGGTTGCGGTTAAAGTCGCTTTTTGCACGGTTACGGTTACCGTGGATTCGGCAGAGCTTTCGCCGCGGCCTTCGTAGGAGGCCGTAACTTTTACGGTGTAGGTGTGAGTGCCTGCGTTAAGGCCGGAAATTTCGATTTCGAGGCCGTCGGCCACTTTTCGTCCCGCAAGGTACCAAGAATAAGCGTAGTTAATTGCCTCCACGTTGTTGGAAGCAGGGGTTGCAACCAAGGTTTTGGTTTCGCCGTAAACCATGGTAAGAGGCAAAGCGGTTGCGGCGTTAGGTTTTGCAACCGACCATTTTGCGTAGTAAGTCGCGTCTTTTTCAAAATATTTTCCCTCGACGTATTCGTTGCCTTCTGCGTCGAACCAGCCTTCGAACTTAAAGCCCGCAAGTTCCGGATTTTCGACGGAAGGTATAACGTCGGCCGCCGTGCCGGTTCTTACTTCGTAAGGAGAGGCGTCGCCCTTTTCTTTGTAGAAGATTACGGTGTACGATTGCATGTCGGAAAACAGCGCGTTCACTTGCAAAACTCCTGTTATGACGGCGAAATCCTTATCCCAGCCGGCAAAAACCTTGCCCGCCGGAATTTTGTCCTTAAAGGTTTCCGGATTCGGAGCGGTTGCCGCCTTGCCGTATTCAACGTTGTCGGAGGAAACGACTTCGCCGTTCACGACGAAGTTGACGCGGAAAAGCTTAACTTCCCATATAGCGAAAACCTGCGTGCCGTCTGCAAGGTTCCGAAGGTTTTCGACGAAGGTCGTGCCGCCTGCGGATTTGCTCCAGCCCAAAAAACGATAGCCCTCGCGAGTGACGTTCGGGGCCTTTGCCGAAGCCGTCATTTTGACGCTTTGGGTTTTTCCGGTGCCGTCGTTGAAATTGAAGATAACGGTCGGATAGGTTTTGTTGTTGTCATCCGGGCTCGGGGTGTCGGGAACGTTGGTTTTATGACACGCCGCCATAGACAATGCGACGAGCATAATCAACGCCAGACATATCAGAAAAGATATTCTTTTTTTCATTTTAACTCTCCTTAGTTTTGTCCCGCGCCGCCGTTGCCGTAGGCCGAGGTGGCGTCGAACATTATAAAGCGGAAGTCCTCTCCGCCGGCAGCATACGGAAGCATTTGTCCTTGCTGCTGAAGGCTTTGGTCGTTGTCCGGACGATTGAGAACGGACAGGTTGATCGTATATTGTTTCATTTGTTCAAAAGTATATTCCGAAAAGTCAACCATCGAATAGTTGTAGCCGCCGCCGTAAAAAGCTATGCCGCCGTGGACGTATTTTTGACCGTCGGAGCGTTCGGCAATGATGTTTTTATACTTTTCGTCGGATTTTTTCAGGCTCTCTAACATTGCGCGGATGTTGAGGTTCAGGAACGACGTTTCGGCAGCCAAGTTGTTGTTGGTTTCGATGAGCGTTGAGCTGTCGACGTTGGACAAAGGTTTCCAGTCGTCCAGAACGACGTTTCCGACCATGTGGAGAACGGCAGGATAGGACGTTGCCGCCAGATTTTTCCAGCCGTCGAATTGTTTGAAGGTTTCGCCCACCAGCATGCCGCCGGCAAAGTGGCTTTCCATGCCTATCGTGAAAAGGCCGCTGTTTTTGAGCACGCTGTCCTTAAGAACGACGTCAGTCAGAACGTAGGTGTTTACGAAATAGTCGTCGCTTAAATATTCGTCGCAAAGAGGGCTGTTTGCTGCCGTGTAAGCCTCGCCCGAAGCGTTTGTAAGCCTTGGGGCAAAGGTTTTGTCGAACGAAGAGTAGTCGGTGGCTCTCACCGCGCGGTTGGTGCCGATCTTGAGGATAAATTCCCTCGCGTTCTGCAATAGGCAACCTTCTATTTTGACGTTGATTTTTTCCTGTTCGACGTTCACGCTGTCGTCAGGGTTGACGCCGTATCTGCCGAAGGCTCTGACAACCGTGCGGCCGTTTCGGACGTAGCTGTCGGTTACGGTTGCGTCGGACATGATTTCCAAAGTGGTGCCGACGTTGTTCAAAAGCGTCAGGTTGAGGCCGGAGCCGTCCTCCAGCGTTTCGTCGTTGCAGCCGAGGAGCGTTACGTTGTCGATAACCACGCCGTTCGTTCGAACAAGAAAGACCACGTTATCCTGCGCCTTGACGGACGCGCCCATTTCGTTGTGAGAAACGGCGACGAAGTTGAGAGGTCCTCTGAACAGCGCGTAACGGCGGAGGTTGCCCGTCGAATCGGTCATGTTGGTTATGTTGTCTGCGGAAAGCGTGTAGCCGTTGCCGAACACGTCGTTGGTGAATTCCACCGCATAGCGTACGTTCGGCCGCGCGAGGCCGCGGTTTTTGTAGTAGGTCCAGTCGGCGGTCGTCGGGAGAAGCGAGGTTTCGCTTTCCAGAATCGATTGCATCGTCGCGTCGTCGTATAGTGCCTTGCCGGTGCCATCGAACAGCTTTTTGCCGACGTCCACGTCGTTTTTCAAAACCGTTTTAAGGCGCTTCTTGGACGCGTTCATAAGGTCTTCGTAGGTTTCCGCCCACACGCCGTCAACTGCGGTGTAAACGTATGAAACCGGTTTAAGGCCGAAGAGGTCGCCGTATTTCCATTTGACGGTAATAGTGACGTTTCCGGTCGCCTTTACGTCCATAAGTCCCAAAGGGGAAACGGAGGCTATCGCGCCGTTTGACGAGGTGAAGGTAAGATCCGCAAAATCCGCTTCGTCGTAGTTTTTGGCTTTGGCAACGAGGCCGGTTTTGTAAGGCTGTTGCACTGCCGCGTCGCCGTCAAAACGCATGGAAGCGACGGCAAGGTTGCCTTTAAGGCCGTAAGTCGAGGCACTTTCCTCGAAGATAAGCGAGGTGTAGTGCGGCGTGACGAAGATATTTCGTTCGACGGCAGGATAGGTTTTTTCACCGCTTTCCGTCAGAACGTAAGGGGTAACGATGAGCGTTGCCACGCCGATTTTTAACGCGCGAACGGTCAGATATCCGTCCAAAACGGAAAATTCGGCCAGCGAGTCGTCGGTGAGTTCCGCTCTGTATAATATGTTTTTATTGTAAGGTTTGGCAGCGATCGACAGCGTAAGCGGAGTTCCGTAAAGCGCCGCAATCTCGCCGGACGGAGAAACAGGGAGGGAAGACGACAGCTCGAAAACGTATTCCGAAAAACTCAAGGTCGCGTTTTTCACCACGCTTCCCAAAGCAAGCTGACAATCCAAATCGTCTTCGCCCGCGTCGCCCGAGAGATAAACGGTGATTTTGTATTTGCCGCCGCCGAGGCTTTCGGTTTCGAAGTTTTCCACTCCCGTGCCGAAGAAGCCGACGTCGTCAGCCGAAGGGTAGCTTTCCGCAGACGGCATTTCGACGTACAAAACCGTTCTGTCCGAATCCTTCGGAACGGCAATCGTCAGATTTTTCGAGCCGTTCACAACCACGGAGTCGGGTTTTTCGACGTTAAGAATCAACGTTTCGGTTATTCTGCCTCTTGCGCCGTCAACGCTTAAAGTGATCGTCGTTTTGCCGCTGAATCGCGCGAGAATTTCGCCCGAAACGCCGTTTACGAACGCGGCGTCGTCATCGGAAGAGGAGTA
>HF988640.1:121496-165476 GCA_000434675.1 Faecalibacterium sp. CAG:1138
TCGGAAGAGGAGTACTCGACGCTTGCGCCCGCAACTCCCGCGGGATAGACGATGCCGGAAACGAAATAGGTGCCGGCAGGTACGGAGGCGTAATAGGCTCCGTCTGCGTTTTTGAGAAGTTCGACTTCGCCGGAAAACGCGTCGGTAACCTGAACGCCGAGTTCCAAAGCTCCGCTGGAGGTTACGTTGAACAGCACGCTGTCGCTGTAGCCGCCGTCGGTGGAAGTGCAGGTTATTTTCGCCACGCCCACGCCTTCGAGCAAAAATTTGCCGTCGTCCGACAGCCCGACGATGTCGGTCGGGTTGCCTTCCGCGTCGGTTATGACGGTTTTGAAGGTTTTATCTTTGGCTTTCACGGGGCGAACCTCCACGCCGAGGTCGTCAAGATAGAGTGGTCTTTCGTCGTAGCCCGAGATGTCGAGGTGGAAGATGCCGTTCGTGCCTTTGTTGGTGATGACCAGTTTGTTTGCGTGAATGTCAACGCCTATGGCCGCGGCTCCGGTGATCGCGAAAACCGCCACCAAAAACAGAAGCGGCAGAACTATCATCAATACGGTAACCAGTTTTCTCATTTTACACCTCCGCGTTAAGATTTCTGTAGGCCGATTTCAGACCTACCGAGAAATAGACTGCCGAAGCCAGCAGCAGCACTGCGGGAACGACCAGCGAAATGACGGTGCTCACGCCGTTTGCGTTTTGCATGGCGGCGGAGGAATTCCCCAGCAGCGCGGCAATCGCCTGATACAGCATGGCCGTGCCGAACGCACCGCTTACCAGAAGCGCCATCATTATAACTATGCTTACGGTGCTGCCTGCTTCCTTGATTTCGCCGTCGTCGGTTTTCGGAAAATGCGGGTGATTGAGGTCCAGACGCGTCGCAAACATAATCTGAGCCACCGTTATCATGGCGGCGGACGCAAACGTCATGACTGCCTCTTTCAGAGTTTCAAGCCCCGTTGCGGCAAGAACCACGGCCGTAAGCAATATGCTCGGCACGGATACCGCCGCGCAGAAAAGCATTTTCGCCGTCAGCACCTTGCTTGCCGAGAACGGCATCGTTTTGAGGCTCATCGCCATATATCCGTCGCGGCTTATGTTGGTCGAACAGAACGTGTTCGTCAGCGAGCCGTAAAGCACCGTAACGAACGTGCAAAGCTCGAAGCCCACTTTCACGTTCAGCACGCCGCCGAAAAGCTCGGCACCGATTTTGGCGGAAAAATAGGCCATAATCGGAACGGTGAGCGCGGTGGTGAAGTACATGAAGGAATAGTTCGGCGTTCTGAGCACCAACAGAAATTCTTTTCTGATAAGCGCGGACAGGCGGTTTTTCGGAGCAAAATCAACGCCCTTTTTCTTCGGGTGAGGGACGCTGATGTTCAGCTTGGCCTGCGAAACCTTGATAAACACCGCTCGCACCACCACCAGGCACGTTGCCGCGCAAACGGCAATCGTCAGAAGCAAAACGCCGACTGCACGATTGACGTTGCGCTTCAGCATAAGGTCGGCAAGATAATTTGCCGGGAAGCACGATTTGGAAAAAGCGATGATGCCGTTCATAACCTTTTCGTTGAAAAGAGAGTTTATGCGACCGGTGGACAGCAAATCTTCGGCGATGCCGAAAACGTAGCCGTAGCCGACCATAAACGCGCCCGCAATAAGCGTTATCAGAACGAACGTCAAAGCGTAACGCGAGGTAAGCTTTTTCTTTATCCAGTAATACGGAAGCACCACGACCGCCGAAACGCCCAGCGATATAACAGGCAAAAGCAGACATTCGGCAAAGGTCATAACGACGTTGTAGGCGTCGATAAGCCCCGTCGTTTTGAAGAAGGTCAGATTCACCGGCAGCAGAAACAGCGAGGTGAAAGCGACTTGCCTGAGATACACTGCCGTCGTGTTTGCGAAAAAGATCTGCGCCCCCGAAAACGGCATGGTTATAATGATGTTCATGTCGCTGTCCTCAAACAGCGAACGACAAAATCCGCCCACGCCGACGAATATGCACAGAACGAACAGTATGAAATAGACGATGGACATAATTTCGTACTGGCGCGCCTGCACGTCGGACACGCGGTCGATTTTGATGGCGGTGTAGGTTTCGACGAATTTTCCGAAAATCACCACGAAGGCAACTATCATCATCGCCACGAGAACCGCCATAATGACGAACGAACCCAAAGCGTCGGCACGATGCTTTTTGCTTTTGAAGTTCGGCATCATAAGTTTAAGCTGCTCGGTCAGGAGCAGTCTGTAGCCGTTTTTCATTTCTGCTCCTTTTGCGTCTTGCGGAGAACGGTTTTTTGCAAAAAGTAGTTCTCGAGGTCAACGCCCGGATTTTGCGCCACGAAGTCGCGTATAACGAAGTCGTCGGTTTTTTGTCCGCCCTGAATGATGACGGCGCGCTTACAGATCTTTTCCACGGAATTGATGTTGTGCGACGAAAACAGAATGGCGTTGCCGTTTAGGGCGTATTCTTTCATAAAGGCCGCAACTTTCGCGCTCGTCAAAGGGTCGAGGCCGATCATCGGCTCGTCCAAAATCCACAGCTTCGGGCGGTGAATGACGCTGCCCATCATGCAGATTTTTTGGCGCATGCCGTGCGAATAGTCGCTTATAGGGTCCAAAAGTCTGTCGCCGAGCGGAAAAACCTTATCCAGATATTCTATGCGGCGAAGCCTCGTTTTTTCGTCCACGCCGTAAGCGTCCGCCATAAAGGCCAGATATTCCAGCCCCGTCATTTTCACGAAAACGTCGTGGCGGTCGGAAACGAAACCGAAGGTCGATTTTGCGCGGACCGGTTCGGTTTTGATGTTGAATCCGTTTATTTTTATGCTGCCTTCGCCGAACGGAAGCATGCCTGTCAGACATTTGAGTGTGGTCGATTTTCCCGCGCCGTTATGGCCCAAAAGCCCCACGATTTCGCCGGGGTTCACGGTCATGTTGAAATCCTTAACGGCGTACACGTCGGACGACGGATACTTTTTGCCGAGGTTTTTGATTTCGATTGCAGGCACTTCTTGTTTCTTTCGTGCAAGGCGCGAAGGCTGTTTTTGATTGTTGTCGTTCATGAAATTCTCCGATTTAAGTTAGTTTGTGCAAAGGAAGACAAATATAATCTTTTAAATAAAAAAGCCGCTTCCCGAATTTTTTGCGCGCGAAAAACAGCGCACCGACGTGCGCTGACGGATTTTTACGCTAATTGCGAAGCTGCTTGAGTTTTAAGTAAAGGTTGGACTCCGAAAAATTCGGGCAGGAATAAAAGGCCTCTATTTCGGAAAGAACTTTTCCGCATGCCGATTTGAAAACGGCCACGAAATAGCAAGCCGCCAAAAGCGCGAAAGTAAGCGCACAGTTGGCAAAGATAATCATAGTTACGAAAATGCAAACGAGGTTAAGCGCGCCGAAAAGCGAGCGTGTGCCGAAAAACAGGTTGGCAGTCTTTCTCATAAATTCCACAAACCTTGCCGAAAGCGCCGCGGTAAGCGAATCGCTGCAAGCGGAAAGAAGCGCCGTAATCGCGCCCGACAACAGAATAAACCCGCCGAGGTGGAAGACGCCGTGCTTCGTTTTGTGGTATATGAGGTCGATTTTGGTATTGCGGCAAAGGCCTTCCGCGGAAACTGCGGAGGCGGTCCTCATCATCGAAACGGCGATGATGAACAAAATTGCCGTCAATACTATTGCGTAAGAAACCATTCTGACCTCGTTTGGCGAAAAAACCGAAAAGTTTTGCCGCCCTTCGGACAAAGCCGTTTTTTTCGGACTATACGTTGTAGAACGTCCGAATCGCCGGGCATCGCATAATTATTATAAGAATAACGTGCGTATGCGTGTGTAGCGATAATATAATTTTTTAGCACAATTACCAGATATTGTCAACTAAATTCGCCCGAAATCGACAAATTTAGGGCGAACGTGCATAAAATCGGGGCGATTTTCGTCAAAATTTCGGGCGAAAGCCGCAAAAACGTTCAAAACAAAAAAACCCTTGCAAAAGCAAACGGCATGATGTATAATGTACTTAAATCAAGCGGCCTTTGCCGCCGAGAAACAAAACACATTACGTATGCAAATTGACCAAACGCAAAGTTTATCGGTTGTTTTTTATCTGTAAACGGTGCGTTACGTCAAAAAGTGAGGGTAACGAATGAAAGTGAAAATCAAAAAACTGGATAAAAAAGCAGTGGTTCCGTCCTACGCTTCCGCCGGCGCCGCAGGCGCGGATTTGTACGCGGTGGAAGGCAAAATCGTGCCTGCCGGGCAAGTCGTCAGGTTCGGCACGGGGATAAGCGTCGAGCTTCCGACCGACACCGTGGGGCTGGTTTTTGCAAGAAGCGGGCTGGCAACCAAGCGCAATCTTGCGCCTGCGAATAAGGTAGGAGTCGTGGACAGCGACTACAGGGGCGAAATCATCGTCGCGCTTCACAATTTCGGTATGAAGGACGAAGAAATTGTGGCCGGCGAACGCATCGCCCAACTGGTCATAATGCCGTATTACACGGCCGAATTTGAAATTTCGGACGAACTTGGCGTCACGGCTCGCGGAGACGGAGGCTTCGGATCGACCGGGAAATAAAAAGCTTGCCAAGCTGCAAGGAAAGGAGATTTTATGAAAAGCAAATTTTTGAAGGTCATAGCGGCCGTCGGAATTCTGCCTTTGTGTATGGGGATATTCGCCGCGTGCACGGGTACGAAAATGAAAAGTCAAAAGATTTCGGAAGACAAAATAGTTTACGCCGAAGCCGACACGTCGATTTTCGAAATGGAAGAAACAAGGCGCGCAATGACGAGCTTTGCCGCAGACCTCTTCAGAAAAAACACCGAGTCCGGCAAAAACTCCATGCTGTCGCCGCTGTCGGCCTATCTGTGTCTTTCGATGTGCGCAAACGGCGCAGGCGGCATCACCAAATCCGAAATGGAAAAGGTTTTGGGGCTTGACATGGACGCGCTTAATTTGTATTGCGCGAATCTTTATTCCAGAATAAACGAAAACAAACAGCTTGAAGAATATCTTTCCACCTCCAACGCGATATGGTATAACGACGCCTACGGCATCATGCCGAAGAAAAACTTTTTGGACGTCAACGCCCTCTACTACGGCGTCGACCTCTACAAAGCGAACTTTAGGGACGTCAACGTTGCCGCCGACGTAAACCTTTGGATATCCAAAAAAACCGACGGCATGATCGAAAAGATGCTTGACAACGTGAACGAAAAAGCCATTATGCTTCTCGTGAACACCTTGCTCTTCGAGTCCAGATGGGCGCAGGCGGGTGGCTACAACAGAACGAACGTCGATTTCACCGATTCCGACGGCCGCACGAAATCCGTAAGCGGGTTTTATTCGACGGGTTACAGCTATTTCAAATCCGAAAACTTCCACGCATTCAAAACCGCTTATGAAGCAAACGGAATTGCGTTTTACGGAATTCTTCCGACCGACGACGGAAAATATGGCGGCAAAGATGTAGATTTTGACAGTGTTATCGCCGGTTTTGACGCAAATGAGATGTACGGCATTTTGAACGGCAGACAAAGAGAGCTATATATGGTTCACGCTATGACTCCGTGCTTCAAGTTCGACTACGAAGTGCAGCTTAGCGATTATTTTGCGAAAAACGGAATGCCGTCGGCGTTCGACATGTGGGGCGCGGATTTCTCGAACATGTACGAAACGACCGATGCGTTCAACGTGTATATCTCAAACATATTGCAAAAGACTGCAATCGAGCTTGACGAAAACGGCACCAAGGCCGCGGCGGCAACGGTGATAGTGAATGCAACCGCTATGGATCCTTCGCAATTTACCCAAATCCAAATGTATCTCGACAGGCCATTCATCTTTATGATAGTGGACGAAGTGAGCGGAGTGCCTCTCTTTGTGGGAAGCGTCGCAAACGTATAACGATAATATATGACGAAAAAACGAACGATAACAAAAAACCACCTCGGCGAGGTGGTTTTTTTCGGTTAAGTTTCTAAACGATCTGATTGAGCCAGATTTTCTTTTTCAAAAGAATGAAGCCGAGCGACGCTTTCACCACGTCGACGCCGTTGACGATTGCGTACATCGGCATAATCGGAAGCGCGGTGCACTTTGCGATGATAAGCGCGATGGGGAAGTTCACCAGCAGCACGAAGCCGCAGTCGTAAACGAAAGTGACAAGCGTTTTTCCGCCGGAGCGAATGGTGAAGTAGCAGCTGTGCAAAAAGCTTTGGACGGGCATCAGAAGGGCGGCAACCCTCAAAATGTCGCAAGCTACGGTTTTGGCCTCTTCGGTGGTGTTGTAAATCTGAGGGAACAGGTGACTTGTGGAAAACAGCAGCACTGCCATAATCACGCCAACCGCCACGCTGAAAGCAATGAGTTTTCTGTCGGTGTCAACCGCTTCGTCGAATTTGCCTGCGCCGAGCATTTTGCCCAAAATTATGCCGACGGCGTTTCCGAGGGCCATATATGTTATGTTGAAAACGTTGACGATGGTGCTTGAAATGTTATATCCCGCAACCACGGCAAGGCCGCGCTGACTGTAGCACTGGGCGAGCGCGCTTACGCCTATTGCCCAGAGCCCTTCGTTGAGAATGAGCGGCGAACCTTTTTTCAAAATGTCCAAAACAAGCTGTTTATCTATTGAAAACAGATGCTTTAACGTGCCTTTTATGAAAGGATACTTGTCGGACTTTGCCAAAGTGTAAACAATCAGCACCGCAAGCTCCACAAATCTCGAGCTTACCGTGGCTATTGCCGCGCCCTTGACTCCCATAACCGGCGCGCCGAATTTGCCGAATATCAGAATATAGTTTCCCACGCAGTTCACAACGACTGCGGCAAGGCCCGCAATCATCGGCAAAAGTGTTTCTTCGGTTTCCCTGAGCGTGCCCGCAAAGGCCTGCGAGAAGGTGTAAGGCACGAGGCCGATAAGCATAATCCAGATGTAGTCGACGCCGTAGGAAAGGGTAAGTTCGAGGTCGCCTTCCTGACTTCCGTCGTTAAGATAAAGGCCGATAAGCTGTTTGCCAAAAAGCGCAAAAATCAGCACCGCCACGGCCAAAATGACCGTTCCGGCGATAAGTTTGAACCTGAAAGTCTGCCTTACGCCGTCGACGTTGCCCTTGCCGTGATATTGCGACGTGAATATGCCGCCTGCGGCCACTGTGCCGAAAACCATAAGATTAAAAACGAAAATAAGCTGGTTGACGATGGCTACGCCCGACATTTGCTCCGTGCCGACCTGGCCGACCATGATGTTGTCCAGAAGGCTGACGAAATTGGTTATGCCGTTTTGCAGCATAATCGGCAGAGCAATTGCCAGAACGGTTTTGTAGAAGGCCTTGTCGCCGACGTATTTTTTGACAAAATTTTTCATAGTTCACCTTGAAAGTAAAATAAACAGCAGGATAATATCATACAAATATTTTTTTTGCAAGCAAAAAGCCACGGAAAAACAAAAAAAGAATTTTTCTTTCTCAAAAAACCGTTCGGGCGGCAAATCAAACCGAAAAATCGTTGATTTTAGGCCCGAAACGGTGTATAATATAAACATCTGATTTCGGAGGACGGAAAGTGAAAAGCGACATCGAAATTGCTCAAAGCATAAAAACCGAACCTATATCGGTCATCGCCGAAAAAGCGGGCATTCCGTTAGAACTTGTCGAGCCGTACGGCCGAAACAAGGCGAAAATCGATTTGTCGCTTTTTGAAAAAGTCAAAAAGGATCAAGGGAAGCTGGTGCTCGTTACGGCAATCACCCCGACGCCTGCCGGCGAAGGGAAAACCACGACCACGATAGGCCTTGCCGATGCGCTTATGAAGCTCGGCAAAAAGGCAGTCGTTGCGCTCAGAGAGCCGTCCTTGGGGCCTGTTTTCGGTCTTAAAGGCGGAGCCGCAGGCGGCGGCTATGCGCAAGTGGTGCCGATGGAGGACATCAATCTGCATTTCACGGGGGATTTCCACGCGATAGGCGCAGCGAACAATCTCTTGGCCGCCATGCTGGACAATCATATTTTCCAAGGCAACGCGCTGGATATAGACACCTCGAAAATCACCTGGAAGCGTGCCGTCGACATGAACGATAGGGAGCTTCGCAAGATAGAAATAGGCCTCGGCGGCGAGAAAAACGGAATAGAACGCCAGGACGGTTTTTTGATCACTGTCGCCAGCGAAATCATGGCAATCCTGTGTTTATCAACCTCTTATGCGGACTTAAAACACCGATTAGGCAACATTATCGTTGCATACAATAAGTCGGGCGAACCGATAAGGGCGAGAGACCTTAAGGCGAGCGGAGCTATGGCCGCGCTTTTGAAGGACGCTCTCAAACCAAACCTGGTGCAAACGCTGGAGGGGACTCCGGCAATAGTCCACGGCGGGCCGTTTGCAAATATTGCGCACGGCTGCAACAGCGTTCTTGCGACGAAAGCGGCAATACTGCTTGGGGACTATGCAATCACCGAAGCGGGCTTCGGGGCCGACCTCGGGGCGGAAAAGTTTTTGGATATAAAGTGTCGAAAAACCGGGCTTAAGCCTTCGGCTGTCGTGGTGGTTGCCACGGTTAGGGCCTTAAAAATGCACGGCGGCATGCCGAAAGAGGAGCTTGCAAACGAAGATCTTGCGGCGCTCGAGAAGGGGCTTCCGAACCTTCTGCGACACGTCGGCAACGTCGCAAACGTTTATAAGCTGCCTGCGGTCGTCGCGATAAACCGATTTCCGACGGACACGGACAGAGAAATCGAACTGGTCCAAAAAAAGTGTGACGAGCTTAAAGTTAAGGCGGTGCTGTCCACGGTGTGGGCAGACGGCGGCGCGGGAGGCTTGGAGCTTGCGAAAGAAGTCGTCAAAGTCGCAGACGGCGAAAACGATTTTTCGTTTGCATACGAAGACGATTTGACGATAAAACAAAAAATCGAGGCCGTCGCAACCAAGATTTACGGCGCGGACGGAGTGGATTATACGAGTGAGGCAGAGGAGCAAATCCGAAACCTCGAAAGGCAAGAAACGTCCGCATTTCCGGTCTGCATTGCAAAAACGCAGTACAGCTTTTCGGACGATCCGAAAAAAATCGGCGCGCCGAAAGGCTTCAGAATAACGGTGAGGTCGGTTACGGCTTCTGCCGGAGCGGAATTTCTGGTGGTGCTGACGGGCAACGTGCTGACTATGCCGGGGCTTCCGAAGCGTCCTGCCGCGGAAAACGTAGATCTGGACGAAAACGGCAAAATAACCGGTCTGTTTTAGACCGAAAAAATAAAAACTCAAAAGCATCTTTGTCTGTTTCTAATAAAAACAGAACCGAAGATGCTTTTTTTAAGGTGAATTATGGAAACCGAACAAAAAACCGAATTGAAAGCTAAAAAAGCGTTTCCCATGGAGGCGGCGTACGCGATAGGGCAGGTAACCATTGCCTTCGGAACGGCGCTTATGGCGCGCGCGGACTTTGGCGTGAGCATGGTGGTTGCGCCTGCGTATCTGGTGTATCTGAAGCTGTCGGAGAGCATAAGCTGGTTCTCGTTCGGCTTGGCCGAATATCTTTTTCAGGCGTTGCTTCTGCTGGTGACGACGGCGGTGATAGGAAAATTCAAAAAAAGATATCTTTTCGCCGTGGCGTCGGTGATAATCTACGGCGCGCTTCTGGATTTGTTTATGCTTGTGGCGGGCCGTATCCCGACTGACGAACTGTGGGTGCGAATAATTATTTTTGCCGTGGGCAGCGTTACGGTTGCCGTCGGCGTGGCGTTTATGTTCAACACGTATCTTTCGCCTGAGGTTTACGAGCTTGCCGTCAAGGAAATTGCCGAAAAGTTCGGCTTCGACGTCGGCAAAACCAAAACCGTTTACGACGTGATCAGTCTGGTGCTTGCGGTGGCAATGAGCTTTTTGTTCTTCGGTTGGTGGAAGTTCGAGGGCATAGGCTACGGCACTCTGATAAACGCTTTGACCAACGGGCCGATGATAACGGTTTTGAACAAATTGTATCGTAAAAAGTTTGAATTCGTCCGCAAAATCAATCTGAAAAAAGAACCGCCCGAAGAAGAAAAATAGCGAAAAACCAAACGAAAAACCGCACCCGAAAGTGCGGTTTTTTGATATGTTATTTACGCTTCAAGTTTCATATCTCCGTCTTTAATCCAGCCTTTTTTGCGCATAAACCACGTTATAAGCAAATTTAGCGCCGCAGGAAGCACGAACATAAGAAGAATTATGCCGAGAGCCAGAACCCACGGTTCCACAACGCCTCCGGACGCCTGAACGGTGCCGAACACGCCGACCAGCCCGCTCGTTCCCATGCCGCCGCCGGACGCGTTGCAACGCAGTTTGAACACGCAGGTGGACATAGGACCCAAAATCGCGCTGACGATGATAGGCGGAATGAAGATTTTCGGATGACGCATGATGTTAGGGATTTGCAGCATGCTCGTGCCGAGGCCTTGCGCGACGAGGCCGCCCCAGCCGTTCTCTTTGAAGCTGTTTACGGCAAAACCCACCATCTGGCAAGCGCAACCGACGACCGCCGCGCCGCCGGCAAGCAGCATTGCGTCACTTTCAACACCCGCAGCAACGGCAATCCAGATCGCAGCCGAGCTTGTCGGCATTGTGAGAAGTATGCCCATAACGACAGAGATAACCACGCCCATGATAAACGGTTGCGCCGCAGTCGCCACTTCGATGAAGCGGGAAATGAGGCTTATGAGCCACACGGCGGGAACTGCCACGAAACCGGCGAGAATCGACACCGCCATTATGGAAAGCGGAACGATAAGAATGTCAAGTTTGGTTTTCCCTGCGATGAGGTTTGTGAGCTCGATTGCGAGAAGCACGGTTATATAGCTTCCGATAGGGTTGCCCGGCCTTCCCGAAGCGAGGTTTGCGGAAATCTGCACCTTTTCGGCAACCGCCATAAGGGTGAAAGCGCTGTCGCCTGCCGCGACGTCGAAGATGGCCTGCGGCAGAAACGCGCCGATAAGCCCCGCAACGGCCGATCCGAACAGGACCAGACCTTTTCCGCCGAGTTTATGCGCAATGCCCACGCCTATGCCGGCGCCCATAAGTACGCTTGCCACGTTGCCGATCAGCATCAACAGCGCGCCGAAGCCCTTGTCCGTGCCGATGAGTTTTGCTATTTGCGACACTATCGTGCCGGCAATCAGCGTTACGAACAGGCCTTGCGCCATTCCGCCAAAGGCGTCGATGAAGTAACGTTTTGCAAGTTTTTTGACCGTTTCGCCGAATGATTTTTTGGTTTCTTCCACGATATTTCTCCCTCCCGAGGGTTTTATAGTTTAACTTTAACACAAATAAGTGCCGCCGTCAACTAAGCCCGATAAATTACATTTTAATTGTTTTTGTAGTTTTTGATTTGAAAATCGGCAAAAAAAACTCGTCGTGGCGAAAAGAAAAACAAAATAGTGCTTGATTTTGGGCGTTTCCGTATGTTAAAATAGAAGTAATTTGATGCGCCATAGTACGCATAAGATTAAAAACAATAAAACCATATTTCAGGAGGAAAATTTCTATGGCTTTGACAAAACAAGAATGGGTTGCTTTAGAGAATAAGGCCGCTGACCTGCGTTCTCTATGCGCCGACACTATCTTCTGGGCCGGAAGCGGTCACTTGGGCGGCAGCTTCAGCTCGGCGGATTTGCTGACGATTCTGTACTACAAGTACATGAACTTCGACCCGAAACACTACGATGATCCGGACAGGGACAGAATGGTTGTTTCCAAGGGACACATCGGCGTTATTCTGGCCCCGCTCTTTGCACAAATGGGACTTATCGATCCGGAAGATCTCAAAACCTTCAACCTCACCGGCAGCAAGCTCGGTATTCACCTTGACAGCAATAAGGTTAAAGGTCTCGACACTTCCACGGGTTCTTTGGGACACGGCTCCGCTTTGGCTCTCGGCCTTGCACTCGCTGCAAGAGTTAAGGGCAAAGATTACAAAACCTTCCTCATCCTCGGTGACGGCGAATGCGACGAAGGCTCCGTCTGGGAAGCCGCTATGGCAACCGCAAGCTACAACGCAACCAACCTCATCACCATCGTTGACCGCAACCACAACATGATCGACGGCAACACCGAAGACGTTATGAAACTCGAACCGTTTGCCGACAAATGGACCGCTTTCGGTTTTGAAACCATCGTCGTCGACGGCCACAACATGAACGCTTTGTCCGACGCAATCGAGCACGCTCTTCAGGCTAAAGACAAACCTGTTTGTATCATTGCCGACACCATCAAAGGCTGTGGCGTAAGCTTCGCGGCAGACAACTACAAATGGCACTACGGCGCACTCGACCAGGCTAAATACGACATCGTCAAGGCCGACATCGAAAAACAGCGCTCTGAACGCATCGCCAGAGCAGAAAAGGAGGGTAAATAATCATGGCAGGCGGATTTACTTATACAACCGATCAAACCACGAAACTCGCAACTGCTGAAATTTACGGCAGAACTCTCGTCGAACTCGGCGAAGAAAATCCTAACGTAGTCGCTTTGACGGCCGACCTTGCCGGCTCCACCAAAATCGGCGACTTCAAAGCAAAATTCCCTGAGAGATTCTTCAACGTCGGTATTGCGGAACAAAACCTTATCGGCATCGCCGCAGGTATGGCAAAAGGCGGTCTTATTCCGTTCGCTTCTTCCTTCAGCGTTTTCACCTCTTTGAGGGCTTTGGATCAGGTTCACACCGACGTTTGCTATCAGAACGTAAACGTTAAAATCATCGGCACCCACGGCGGCACTTCCTTCGGTCAGGCAGGTTCCACCCACCACGCCATCGAAGACTTCGCTGCAATCCGCGGCCTCGTCAACATGACTCTTATCTGCCCGGCAGACGGCATCGAAACCGGTCTTGCGGTTCGCGCCGCGGCAAACACCCCGGGTCCGTTCTATATCCGTATCAACCGCGGTTTCGACATGGTCGTTTACAACACCGACGACTATGGCTTCGAAGTGGGCAAAGCAGTCGAAATGGTCGAAGGCAACGACATCACTTTGATCGCTTGCGGTTCCTGCGTATATCAGGCTGTTCAGGCTGCAAAAGTTCTGAAAGCAGACTACAACATCTCTGCAAGAGTTCTCAACATGCACACCATCAAGCCTATCGACAAGGACGCTATCCTGAAGGCAGCAAAAGAAACCGGCCGTATCATCACCGTTGAAGACCACAGCGTCATCGGCGGCCTCGGCAGCGCGGTTGCGGAAGTTCTCTGCGAAAGCGGCATTCCTTGCACCTTCAAACGCCTCGGCTTGCAAGACAAATTCAGCGCCATCGGTCTGCACGAAGACCTTATGGCTATGCACGAAATCGATCAGGAAGGCATCGTCAAGAACGCTCGCGACCTGATGGAAAAAGCTATTCAACAACAAGCTGCCGCAGCAGGTATGGATCTCTCCAAATTCAGCTTCGGAAGCAAAGACGACTGGACAGACGAGGTGTAAAAATTATGGCTAAAGAAGTAAAACTTTCTCAAGATGATTTCTATGCGGCAAGAGTGTTCTTCAACGCTGCGTTGCCACTTTTGAAGGTCATTGCGGAAAACGAACCTAAATACAGCCAGAAATTCCAAGGTAAATCTTTCGTATTTCAAGTAAGCGCAAAATGCGATCAGGTCGAAGGCGGCGTTATGGGCACGCACTTCGTTGTCGAAGACGGCAAATGGACCACCTATATCGGCAAGGTTCACGAAGCTCCGGACGTTGAATTCGCATTCCCTGATCTGAAGAAATTCATCATCTTCTTCGCAGGCAAGGGCATGCCGCTTCCTAAAATCAAAGGATTGACCAAACTCGGCATTTTGGTTCCGGTTCTCATGACTCTTCTTCGCATGGCAGGCTTGCTGCAAGCGACCGAAATACCTAAAAAACCCGAAGATCAGGAAATGCTGGTCAGGTTGTATTTCTATCTGCTCGTCACCGCAATGAGCCAGCTCAACAAAGCGGGACATCCGGCGTTCAAGGCTGTAACCGAACATTCTCCGGATCGTTGCTACGCACTCAAGGTCAGCGGTTATCCTGAGCTTCAGAGCTACATCAGAATGAAGCAGGGCAACACCAAGGCCGGCCGTGGCGAATATCCTCGCTGCAAACCGTTCCTCACCATGATTTTCGACACTCCCGAACACGCTCTCGGCATTTTGATGAGCAAGGAAGACATGATGGACTTCATGATGAAAAACTACCTCATCGTCGACGGCGCACCGGAATTTGCCGGCGTAATCGGCGACTTGATGTTCAAGGTTGCTTACTACGCTTTGGGTCAGTATCTCGACGCGGAAAAAGCTGCTAAATAACAAAAAACAAGGTATAATCGGGGGTTTTGAAATATAAACCCCCTTTTAATTCTGACAAAAGGACAATTTTATGCTTAAATTTTTGGCGGCCGGTTCGGTCGACTACGTTATGCTTGCCATAATCGGCGTTATGCTTGTGCTGATTGTGGTTATGTTTTTGAAAAACCGTTCCTCCTCCGGGGACGGCAATATAGAATACGCAAAACGCCTTGAAACGGAAGGCAATTTTTTGAAAGCGAAACAAAAACTTCTGGCAGCCCTCAAAACGCCGAAGTTCAAAAAATACGGACTATCGGACGTGTACGACGCATTAAGCTCGGTGGAATTTAAGATGAAAAATTTCGACGACGCCGAAAAGTACGCCGAAGAAGCCCTTATGAGAAACAGCGTCGATACGGTCGCTCTGGTTATGCTCGGCCGCGTGCAAAGCGAAAAAGGCGATTCGCAAAAAGCAATAGAATATTTTGAAAAGGCGGTTCAGATAAAGGAAGAAGCCGACACCTATATTCTCATTGCCATGGAATACGCCAAGCTTGCCGATCCGAAATCGGCAAACATCGCCGTCAACGGCGCGCAAAAACTTAAATATCCGAAAATAAGGGAAATCCGAAAAGAAATCAAGCGCATAGTTCTGCAAAAAGGCAAGGGCGCGGCTGACGTTTCGGACGAGGACGAAGATATATGAAAATCGTGATTTTGGACGGCAAAACCGTCGTCGGAAACGAAATGAACTTCGACCGTATAAAAAAGCTGGGGGAACTGACGGTTTACGACCGCACCCCCGATAAGCTTGCCGCCGAACGCATAGGCGACGCCGAAGTCGTTTTCACCAACAAAACCGTGATAGGCAAGGAAGTTCTGGATAAGTGCAAAAACCTGAAGCTTATCAGCGTTTTCGCCACGGGCTACAACGTGATCGACGTCGATTACGCCAGGGAAAAAGGCGTAGCGGTTTGCAACGTGCCGGCCTACAGCACCGACAGCGTCGCGCAGCTTACGTTTGCTTTCATTCTGGAAATTGCAAACCGTGTGGGCGAACATAACGATGCGGTTCACGGCGGCAGATGGCTTAGTTCCGAAGACTTTTGCTTCTGGACAAGGCCGCTTACGGAGCTTGCGGGGAAGACTCTGGGCATCGTCGGCTACGGCAACATCGGCAAAAGAGTGGCCGAAATCGCAAAGGCTTTCAAGATGAACGTTCTCGTAACGACGAGAACTCCGTTCGAGGGCAGCGTAACGCTTGACGAGGTTCTTGAAAACAGCGATTTTGTCAGTTTGCATTGCCCGATGAACAAGCAGTCCGACAAAATGATAAACGCCGTAACGCTTTCGAAAATGAAGCCTACGGCATACCTCATAAACACCAGCAGGGGCGGCCTTGTGGACGAACAAGCGCTTGCGGACGCCCTTAATTTTGGGAGAATTGCGGGGGCCGCGGTGGACGTCGTTTCGGAAGAACCGATAAAGGCTTCAAACCCTCTTTTAGCTGCAAAAAATTGCATCGTCACGCCGCACATTGCATGGGCGCCGCTTGAGGCAAGGCGCAGGCTTATGGACGTTTCCGTCAAAAATCTGGAAGGTTTTTTGAGTGGTAACGTTATCAACCAAGTGAACAAATAAGCAATTTATGACAAAAAACGGAGCAATAAACTCCGTTTTTTGTTGTTTAACCGTTTTTATTTTTCGCTTTGATTTCCTGCTTTGTTTTTTCAAACGCCGCTTTAACGTCGGCCTTTTCTTCCTTTGTCAGACCACCCCAGAACACGGAATAGTAGCTTAGGGCCTGCCCCAGAAGCTCCCCGTCGGACATTTCGGCGAGCTCGGGAACGGTGTAGCTTTTCCCGATGCTCTCCAAAGCGTATTGCAAGCAGAGAAGCACTTTCAGTCTGTCGGGGCGGACGGAATATCTGTTCGCCATTTCGTTTAAGTTTTTTTCGGACAGAGAAGTTACGATTTTTCTTTTTATAACGTAGTTTTCAAAAAACTTTATATAGGCCGCATCGGAATACGCGTCAAGCAGACTGTCGTCGGCTCCGGCTACGGTGCTGTCGGCGTCGCGAGCAGGAAAACTGTCTTCCTGCGTGTCGGAATAACCGGATATATTTTTGTTCACCACGGCCAAATTGTCGTAAATCGTGAAAAATCCGGCAGAAAGGCACGCTTCTGAAAAACACATCATAAGCATCAGCAATTTAAGGATAAAAATCACCTCCGTCCGTATTTTGCGCCATTTGCAAAAAACAATACCGAAGATAGAAAAACAGGGGTTGATTTATCTGACGCGGTCATGCTATAATATAATCGGAAAAACAAACGTAAGGAGATTCGTTATGGAAAAAGTTTTTGAAAATATATACGGCAGAAGAAGCGTGCGCAAATACACGGAAAAACAGGTTCCGAAAGGGCTTTTGGAACAAATTGCCGAAGCGGGCCTATACGCCGCAAGCGGGCGAAACGCGCAAAGCCCTATCGTTTTGATTGTCACCGACAAAAAGCTCAGGGACGAGCTTTCACGCCTCAACGCCGAGGTTATGGGGCGCGACGCCGATCCGTTCTACGGCGCGCCGGCCGTCCTTGTCGTGCTTGCCGACAAGTCCGTCCCTACGTACGTTTACGACGGAAGTCTGACAATGGGCAACATGATGCTTGCCGCCCACGCGCTGGGGCTTGGCAGCTGCTGGATTCACCGCACGAAAGAAGTTTTTGAAACCGAAAGCGGCAAACGCATACTGGCCGATCTCGGCGTGGTCGGAGATTATGAAGGCATCGGCAACCTTATCGTCGGGTACACGGACGGCGAAACGCCTGCGCCCGCCCCTCGCAAAGAAGGCCGTGTTTTCAGAAAATAAACAAAATGCGTCATAAACCGAAACCCGCCGCAGGCGGATTTCATTGCAAAGCAATTTCATCACAAAGTGATTTCATCGCCGAAGGCGATTTAATAAAAAAACCCTCCCGGGAAGGGAGGATTTTTTGTTGTTTTAGTTAAGCGGTTTCCTCTGTGGATTCGGCGTCTTTAAGATAGGTTGTGCCGTTGTAGGTCAGGTTGCCGCTTTCGTCTTTTTGTACGGGATAGACGAATTGTCCGTTTGCCGAGTCGAGCTTCATAACGAAGGCCCTAGTGGATTCGTTGAACAAAATCTTGCCGCTGTCGAGAGCGTTGCCGTCTTTGTCCGAAACGGTTACGACGCCGTTTTTGATTGTGAGCTTGACGCCGTCTGCGGAAGCGTAGGTTCCGTCAACGGTTTCGGTGGTGTTGAAACGGGAATAGTATTTGCCGTCCACCGAAATTTGCGTCGGTCTGTTTTCGGGATTCGTTATGCCGTTTACGGAGATATAGGTGATCGTGCCGTTTTCGGCAATCTTTTCCGCAAACACCGCAGTGACGTGCGAGCGTGTGCTTTCGTTGTAGACTTTGGTGATATACAACTTGCAAACGGTGTCGTCCGGAAGAATTAAGGTGTCACCGTTCACGATGACGATATCTCCTTCCGCATTGCCGAACGTGCCGCTGCCTTGCCCCGCAAAATGAGATTTGTAATGGTAGAAGTAGTTGGTCCCTTGCGGCTTGTCGTCTGCTCCGGTGCCGATGTCGTTGGCTATGATAAATTCGTCGGTTATGAGCCAGCAGTCATAGCGTACGTTCAGGAAGAACTTGCCTTCGGCGGTTACGTAGAGGGTGAAGGTATCTTCGCCGTGCGTAACGGTTTGAGTGCTCGAGTCAAAGACGATTTCGTCCGTAAAGCCGTTCGATTTCCACACGGAGTCGCGACACGATTCAGGAAGTTCGTCGTATTTTGCGAGCCTTGCGGAGCGATAGACAAGGTCAGGTGTCGCGTCTTCGCCGCCGGCAGTCCATTCATTGAGGTGATACGGCTTGGTGTAGAAGGTTCCGTCTGCGTTGAAGCCGACTTCGAAATGAGATTTTATGAAACGTGCCGGCTCTCCGCAATGGTAAGCGTAGATGGTGCCGTTTTCTTCCAAAAGTTCGAATCTCTGATCGCCGTATGCTTTCCACTGGTTGTAGTCGTATGAGCTGACGTCGGCGCCGAAGTTTTTGAGGATAAGCTCGCCGCCCCTGATTTCCGCCACCGAAACGCCCGTGTCGTGGTAAGCCGTTGCGGCGTAGAGGCCGTCGTATGCGGACGCGTCGAAAGGCGTGGAATGACTGTAGCCTTCGTCCGAAAGATAGAGGGAGTTATTTTCGCCGGTCATTTCGGCTATTTCGAAAATCGTGCCCGAGTCGCGGTCGAAAGCGAATCTGAGGTAAGGAACGCCCTTCATCACTTGATCCGTATATCCGATATTGATTTCCCAAGCGGAGGTGTCGCGGCTGTCGCTGCAAACGTAGAACGAGCCTTCTTCGTCGGTGTAAACCATGTCATAAGAGGAAATGTCATATTCCTTGCCCTGAACGGAGGAGAGGTAGGTGTAGAGATAAACCTTTCCGTCTGCTTCCGTCAAACGATAGGTGGTTTTGCCGTCGGCAAAATAGGTGCCTGCCGCGGCCTTTACGTCGTCAGGCAGGGAAGTGAGCATGGTGAGCGGACTCTGGTAACGGAGGTACGAATAGTGCTGTTCGCCGTAAATGCCTGTGTTATGGACGCTCATGCCGTAGCCACCAAATAAAGCGGTCATGGTTTTGAGGCCCGAGTCGTGAGCCGAAAGGCCGGTCTGATACACAAATTCCATTGCCATCAGGTTGCCGTCGCCGTTTATATACGTGCCCAGAAGGTCCGACGATCTTTCGTCGTAGCTTCTGAAGCCTTTATGCCAAACGCCGTTATGCTTGATGCTCGACATGCGGTAAGAAACGTCGCTTTCGGAGTTGACGGTCAGTTGGAAAACGTTGTAGTTATTGCCCGAAGACGAATCGTTTTTATAATACCGAACGTATGTGCCGGCGGTTTTGCCGTTATGACGGTCGTTTTCTTCTTTGATAGCTAAGAAATCGGCTTCGGTCATCGGACGGAAGGTTTTTGATTCGTCCGAGGTGTCGAGATACATTACGTTGTAGAAATCGTCTGCGTAGAAGTAGAAGGTTTCGCCGTCAAGCACGCCGCCGTAGAGCAGGTAGCTTTGGCTGAAGGCTTCGGTTTCTCCGAACATGCGAGAGCGAATTTCAGGTCCCGTGTTTTTTCTGGTTGCGAACAGAACCTGCGTCTGATCCACGTTCATGTAATATTTGTCGTCAAACTTTTCGTCGTGATAGAGTTTGCCGGTCCAAAACTTTTCGCCCACGCCGAGTTTGTCGAATTCTTTGTGGAAGTATCCGCTGGTGCCTATTTCGGAAATAAGCTTGTCGTCGCCCAGCTTGAAAGCAAAGTAACTGTTCGCCGAAACGAAATAGTCGCCGATTTTGTAGAAAGTTTCAAGGGGATATTCGCTGTTTGTGCCGTATTTGAACTCTGCGCTTCTATAGCCGAGCTTGCCGCTTACGGGGAGGAAATTGTAGAGATAATCGACTTGGTTGTCGCCTGTTTTTGCGATGTATAACGCGCCGTAGTTTACGGCGAGGCCGGCCATGTCGTCCTCGGTGGCAACGGCGTAGTTGTTGACGTTGGAATATTCCACGCCGTTATACGACAGCTTGCCGTCGTCCGTTACCGTGAGAACCTCGTAATACGGAATTTCGTTATAGGTATTTTTGACGCCGACGATTTTGCCGTTCGCCATCATTATGATCGTCTTATCGCTTCCGTCGAGGCAATACCTCTCCCAAAAACGGTCATATTCGACGCTGATGTGTCGGCTGTCGTAACGCTCGCAAGGGATTTCTTTCGGAACGGAAATGATTTTGGTATAAGCTTCCTTGCCTTCGCCGACGGTTATGGTCTGTTCTTCGTAAACCGTGCGGGTGCCGCTGTAAGCGTTGAAATACAGATATTTGCCCAAAATCGGTTCGGCTACGTCTTTGGTGGCTTCGGAAAGGTTCAGCTTGAGATAGGTTTTATCTCTGAAGGTAAAGGAGTTTTCCGTACGATCGATAGGCTGGAACAAAACGCCGGTGTCGTCGATGGTGTTATACGAAGACAGATAGGTTTGTTCTTCTATTTTGTATATGCCAAAACGTTCGTTTCCGATCTCGAAGACAGAGTTTACGGTAGCGTACGCGTCGTCGTCCGTTTTGTAGATGCCGAGGTCGGACAAATAGGTTTCTTCTTCAACCCGTTCGTACTGTTTGTATTCGGCGCCGCCGACCGAAAGGACTCGTCTGCCTTCTTCCCCCGAAACGGTGATGATTTTGGAGCTTTCCACCGTGTTGGAGTTCATTACGCGGTTGACGAACAGAGTAGGGTAGGTTTCGCCCGCCAAAATCAACGAAAAGTCGTATCTCTCGCCCGAAAAGATTGCGTAATTGTAGGAAATCATCGCAAGCGAGTTGGTTTCGAAGCTGTAGAAGTTGTCGTTTATATAATCGCCTCCGCAGGAATTTGCCCTTACGTAGTCCACGCCCTTGAAGGTGAGGGAGTCGTTTGTCATAGAGATGGCGGAGTAACGATTGGAAGACTCCATAACGTAAAGCTTGCCGCTTGCGGTGCGCTTGACGTAGTACTCCGTACCGTTTTCCAAAATGGCGGCGCCGGGGTAGTAGTCGCGAGGCACAAGCAACACTTCTGCGTTTTCGGCGTAGAAATACGCGTCGCCTATCCGCTCGTCCTTGTCTTTATCTTTACCGTCGCCGAAATTGAAGCCGAGATCGTCGGCAAAAGAGCAATAGTCGGCTTTTTCGTAGGTGTGTCCGTCAAGCGTCACGCTTTCGGAGGTAAAAACGGCTTCCGAAACGGTGTGCTCGGTTTCGTTTACCACGAAGGTTCTCCCCGGGAACGTTTCGCAACGGGAGAAGAAAGCGAATCTGCTTTCGCCGTTTGAATAAAACGACTCGCGACGGAAAAAGTCGCCGTTTTCGGCAACAAGGTCGCAGGTGCCGGATATAAGTTCCGGACTATAGTTGTCTAACGGAGCAAACCATAGGCCGTTAAGCTTGATATTTCTGCCCTCGCGTTGGTTTTCGTAATCGCTTTTTACGTAATCGTCGCCGACTTTTTGGAAGTATTCGAGTTCATAAGTGTCGGGATTTGAACTGGCGTAAAGCTCGTAGGTTTCGCCTCCGACGAGAATTTCGTTATCGTGCGCGTACGCTACGACGACGTTGCCGTTGTCGTTTGCCGCAAGGTGCATTACGCCGAGGCTCAGAGGATCGTAGGTCCTTTCGCTGCTTTGGCCGTTTCCGTGCCAGATAACGGGTTTGGACGGGTCGCTGTCAAGCCATTTCTGCCCGTCGCCTACCGCCCAGACGACAACCTCGTCGCCGTCCTCGACGTACACAAAGTTGTCGACGGTGGAGTAAGGGCCTTCGCCGTTTATGGTGAAAAAGTATTCCCTTGCGCCGTCGATAGGATCCCATTCGACGCGTTCGTCTGTGGTTTGAAGCTTCGGCGTGCGCAATTTTTCGGCTTGATTTTCGTTTCTGTTGTTGGTGCCGCCGTTTCCGCCGCCATTGCCGCCGCCGTTGCCGCCACCATTGTTGTTATTGCCGCCGCAGGCGCAAAGAACGAACACAACAAGCGTCAACACCAGAAGTACTGCAAAAAGCTTTTTGGTTTCCATAACGTTCTCCTTAAAAAATTTCTAATATTCAAGAGGGAATTTCGCAATCAGTTTTTTGACTTCCGCCCGAACTTCGGGTATTGCGGTTTTACCTTCAAAAACGATTTTTGCGATAAGTCGCGCGATGAGGCGCATATCGTCTTCTTTCATGCCGCGCGTCGTAACCGACGGAGTGCCCACCCTTATGCCGCTGGTGATTTTCGGGCTGCGGGTTTCGTTCGGCACGGTGTTTTTGTTGACGGTGATACCCGCCTTGTCCAGATTTTTTTCCACCTCAAGCCCCGTTACGCCCAGAGAGGAGAAGTCCAGAAGCATAAGATGGTTGTCGGTTCCGCCCGAAACCAGTTTTATGCCCAGCTTTTGAATTTCGTCGGCCATGGCCGCGGAATTGAGGATAATTTGCTTTTGATATGCCTTGAATTCGTCGGAAAGCGCTTCGCCGAAGGCAACGGCTTTGCCTGCGATGACGTGCTCCAAAGGCCCGCCTTGCGTGCCCGGGAAAACCGCTTTGTCGATTTTTGCCGCAAGGTATTCCTTGCACATAATCACGCCGCCGCGAGGGCCCCTCAGCGTTTTGTGAGTGGTGGTGGTTACGACGTCCGCGTAAGGCACGGGGCTCGGGTGCAGACCTGCCGCCACGAGGCCGGCTATATGCGCCATGTCTACCATAAGATATGCGCCGACTTTGTCGGCAATTTCTCTGAAACGCTTAAAATCTATGACGCGAGGATACGCGCTTGCGCCCGCCACGATAAGCTTCGGTTTTTCCGCAAGGGCGAGTTTTTCCACCTCGTCGTAGTTTATGGTTTCGGTATTCTTGTCCACGCCGTAAGGCACGACCTTGAAATATCTGCCCGAAACGTTGACTTTTGCTCCGTGGGTGAGGTGGCCGCCGTTTGAGAGGCTCATGCCCATAATTTTGTCGCCCGGCTCCAAAAGAGCAAAATAGACGGCAAAGTTTGCGCTTGCGCCGCTGTGCGGCTGAACGTTTGCGTGATCGCAGCCGTAAAGCTTTTTAAGTCGTTCTATGGCAAGGTTTTCGACGACGTCGACGTACTTGCAGCCGCCGTAGTACCTTGCGTTCGGATAACCCTCGGCATACTTGTTGGTGAGAGGGCTGCCGACCGCTTCGAGAACCGCTTCCGAAACGAAATTTTCGCTTGCGATAAGCTCGATGGTTTTTTTCTGGCGTGCGGTTTCCTTTTTTATGGCTGCGTAAACTTCGGGATCCTGATTTTTGAGATGCGGATATTTCATTGGTTTTCCTCCGTAGTCGAAAATCGACATGTTTAGGTAAGTGTATGTTATCTTTAACTATAACACATTTATATTGAAATAATCAACAAAATTCGGTGTTCGGATGAAAAACGCGTTGACAAATTTTGCTCCGGCATAGTAAAATTTTTACGTAAGAAAATTTCGGTGGAGGGAAATTATGCTTAAAATACCTGTTATGAGCAAAATATTCGACGTCGTGGAGGAGTCGAGAGCAAAACCGAACGGAAGAAGCCCGTTCGTGGAAGAAATAAAAACAATCAAGGACGTCGTCTATAAAACGGTAGACGGAAAGGACCTCGTTATGGACGTTTATCTTCCTGCAAACGGTGCGAAAAAGGCGCCGGTGGTGCTGGAAATTCCGGGCGGCGGCTGGATGATTCACAACAGAAAAAGACGTGACGGCTACGCCAGACTTTTTGCCGTTTTAGGGGCGGCGGTTTGTGTGATAGATCACAGGTTGTCACCGGAAATATTTTTCCCCGAAAACCTCAAGGACGTGGCCGACGCGCTGAATTTTATCGTAGATAACGCCGAAAAATACGGCTTCGACGCAGGCAACGTAACCGTCACCGGCGACAGCTCGGGCGGACACCTCGCGGCGTGTCTGGCGTGCGCGTCTTCGGTGCCTTCCTACGGCGAAAAACTGGGGCTTCCGAAGCTTAAAACCAAGGTAGGAAACTGCATTTTCATTTCCGGCGCGTTCAGCTTCGAAACAATGTACAAAATTCCGTTTACGCACCTTCTGATGGTCAGATATTTTTCGGGGCAAAAAAGCCGCAAAGCCTTCAGAAAATGGGAGTTTTACAAGGAAGCCGATCCGTACAACTACATCACCAAAGATTTTCCGGAGTCCTATGGTAACGGCGGCGGTTCGGACCTGTTATGTCTCGGCGAAGCCAAACGCATGGCGGGCTACCTCAACGCCGCGGGCGTGAAAAACGCGTATCAGGTAGGGAAAAACGTCTTCAACAACGGCCATTGCTACGTTCTGAGGCTGCCGTTTGCGCCGGCAAGACGCGATATGCAAAAGATCATGGCCTGGTACGCCGAAAAACAGGCGGAGAAGGGCGTGGATATGTCGGAAGGGCTTGTGAGGGTAACGACGTTTCTCACGGACTACAAGGCCGCCCTCGGCGGAAAAGTCAAGTGCTGACGATTTTGCAAAATCGACGTTTAGAACAAAAAATAGCGATTATTTTTCAAAACCCGCTCAAAAACCATTGATTTTGCCGACAAAATTGTGATATACTTATCCACGATTTCGGAGGAAGAAATGGTTTCTAACGTGGTTATAACTTCAAAGGACGAAACGCTCTCCTGCTTGCTTGCGGCGCTTATCGCAGACAGGCTGGGGCTTTTCTATTTGTCGTTTTCCGATCTCGTTTTGTACAACGCGAATCGTCCGTCCAGAAAAGCGATTTTGTCGGAGGGCGGCACGGAGTGGTTCTATAAGCTGCTTCACGGCGCGGCAAAGGACCTTTCGGAATACGAAACCACTTCCGTTGCGATAGATTTTGACGATTTTGACTACGAAGTCTATCTTGCGGTCAGAAATTCGTCCGTTTTGTGCTACGTCGTAACCGACGGCGACGACACCGACACCGACGGCTTCGACGTCGTCGTAAGGTATCTGGGCTCCCAGCAACAGACGGCAAACGAAATCGCCGCAATCCTCACGAAAAACCCGACTCGAGTGTAAAAATTAAGGCTGCGCCTTACGGCGCGGCCGTTTTTTTTGTCCGAACGCAAAAAATGTTTAAGTTTCGGCGGCAAGATTATTGAAATTTTTTTGGCAATTTGCTATAATAATTTTGATTAAATTCTATGTTTGAGGTAATGTATGGACAACTATGGCATCGACGTACCGGTTTATCTGTTCGGGGAAGGGACCAACTACGAGGCGTACAAGCTGTTTTCACCGACCGAATACAGTGAAAAGGGCGTCAGAAAATGGCGTTTCAGGGTTTGGGCTCCGAATGCGGACTGCGTCAGCCTCGTCGGCGATTTCAACGACTGGAACATCGAGGCCTCGCCGCTTAAAAAAGAGCAGGGCGGAATATGGGAAATTTCGGTGGAAGGCCTTTCGCAGTACGACGTTTACAAGTACGCCGTCACCAAAAACGGCAAAACCGTTCTTAAGTCCGATCCGTACGGCCTGCATTTCGAAACGGCTCCGGCAAACGGCAGCAAACTCTATAAACTCGACGGCTACAAGTGGAAGGACGCCGAGTGGCTGAAAAAGAGGGAAACCGTCAATCCGTACGAAAGCCCGATGAACATCTACGAGGTGCATCCGGGCAGCTGGAGAAGGTACGCCGACGGCAACGTTTTCGACTACAAAAAGCTGGCGGATGAGCTGGTTCCATACGTCAAAAAATTGAACTACACGCACGTCGAGCTTATGCCTATAACGGAATATCCGTTCGACGGAAGCTGGGGCTATCAGGTTACAGGCATGTTCGCCCCGACCAGCCGCTACGGCAGTCCGAAGGACTTTATGTATTTCGTTGACAAATGCCACAAGGCGGGGATAGGCGTCATTCTGGATTTCGTGCTGGCGCATTTCCCGAAGGACGAGCACGGCCTCGCCATGTTCGACGGCACTCCTTGCTACGAATACGCAAATCCGAAAAAAGGCGAGCATAAGGAATGGGGCACCAAAATTTTCGACTACGGCAAAAACGAGGTCAAATGCTTTTTGATTTCGGCGGTCAATTTCTGGTTCGACAAATATCATATCGACGGGATACGTTGCGACGCGGTCGCTTCGATGCTCTATCTGGACTACGCCAGAAAACAGGGCGAATGGGAGCCTAACTGCTTCGGCGGCAACTACAACCTCGAAGCAAAGGACTTTTTGCAGCAACTGAACAGCGTTATTTTGTCCAGATATAAAGGCGCGGTTACCGTCGCGGAAGAATCGACGGCCTATCCTATGGTCACCAAACCGCCTGCGGTCGGCGGCCTCGGCTTCAACTTCAAGTGGAACATGGGCTGGATGAACGACGGGCTGGACTATCTCAAAACCGATCCGTTTTTCAGAAAGGGCAGCCACAACAAGCTGACTTTCGGAATAACTTACGCCTACAGTGAAAACTACATTCTGCCGCTTTCGCACGACGAAGTGGTGCACGGCAAGCTTTCGCTGATCAATCGCCCGCCGGTCGCCTACGACGACAAGTTCGAAAACCTCAAAACTTTTTACGGTTACATGATGAGCCACCCGGGCAAAAAATTGCTGTTTATGGGCGGCGAATTCGGGCAATTCATCGAATGGCGTTTTGCCGAACAGCTGGACTGGCTGCTTCTGGACTATCCGAAACACAAGGGCTTGTGGAATTTCGTGCGCGACCTGAACGCTTTTTATCTGGAAACGCCCGCGCTTTACGAGCTGGATTGCAGATCCGAAGGCTTCAGGTGGAGCTCGGTTGACGACGCGGTGCAAAACGTTTATTCCTACGTGCGGTTCGACAAGTCCGGCGAGCCGCTGCTGACGGTTCTGAATTTCAGCTCGGTTCCGCGCGAAAAATACAGAATGGGCGTTCCCGAAAAAGGCAAATACAAGGCGGTTTTCACCTCGACGCTCAAAAAATACGGCGGCAGTTCCGACAGGAAGCCGTGCTACGCCTCGAAAAAAGTGCCTATGCACGGATTTTCGCAGAGCATAACGGTGAATATACCCGCTTATTCGGTAACTTATTTCAAACTTTCAAAACCAACGTCTCAATCGGACGACAAGCATAAGGAGGAATGATTTATGCAAGCTAAAAAAGAATGTCTGGCAATGCTTCTTGCCGGCGGACAAGGCACCAGACTGGGAGTTCTGACCGAGGATATGGCAAAACCTGCCGTTCCGTTCGGAGGGAAATATCGCATCATCGATTTTCCTATTTCAAACTGCATCAACAGCGACATCGACACCATCGGCGTGTTGACGCAATATCGCCCGTTCGAGCTGCATCAGTACATCGGCAACGGACAGCCGTGGGATCTGGACAGGCTTAACGGCGGCATATTCGTTTTGCCTCCGTACATGAGGGCGAAATCCGGCGAGTGGTACAAGGGCACCGCAAACGCCATTTATCAGAATATAGACTTTATCGACAGATTCAATCCCGATTACGTCGTTTTGCTGTCGGGTGACCACATCTACAAGATGAACTACGACAAGATGCTTGACGCTCACAAACGCAACGATGCCGATTGCACCATCGCGGTTCTGAACGTTTCTTTGGAGGAAGCTCACCGCTTCGGCATCATGGAAACCGACGACACCGACCGCATCGTGGCTTTCGAAGAAAAACCGAAAAAGCCTAAATCCACCAAGGCGTCCATGGGCATCTATATTTTCACCTGGGACAAACTCAGGAGCTATCTTATCGCCGACGAAGAAAACAAGGAAAGCGAAAACGATTTCGGCAAAAACGTCATTCCGGCAATGCTTTCCGACGGGCAGAGAATGTTTGCCTACGAGTTTGACGGCTACTGGAAGGACGTGGGCACGATAAGCAGTCTGTGGGAGGCGAATATGGACCTTCTGGACAGCAAGAGCGGCCTCAACATCGACGATCCCAACTGGAAAATCTACGCCAGAAACTCCGCCGAGCCGCCTCAATACATAGCGCGCGAAGCCGTGGTCAAAAACAGCATCGTTTCCGAAGGCTGTCTGGTTGAGGGCGACGTGGAGCACAGCGTCATAAGCCACAGCTGCAAGGTCGGAAAAGACGCCGTCGTTCGCGACAGCATATTGATGCCGGGCGCAGAGGTTATGGAAGGCGCCGTCGTGCAGCACAGCATAATCGGCTGGGGGGCAGTGGTCGGCAAAAACGCAAAAATCGGAAGCAAACAGCTTGCTCCGGTCAAGGGCGAATGGCAAATCGCGGTCGTTGCGCCTAACCTTAAAATCGCCGACGACAGAGTGGTCGGCGAAGGCCTGATGGTCAGAGAATAGGAGGTAGAGAATTATGTTGAACAATGCTATGAGCATCATTTTCGCAGGCACTGCCGAAAGTCATCTGAACGAGCTTACCATTCACCGCACCATCGCTTCGCTTCCGTACGGCGGCAGATATCGCTTTATCGACTTTGCTTTGTCGAACTTCGTCAACAGCGGCATCGACAAAATCGGCATCATCACCAAAAACAACTACAACAGCCTTATGGACCACCTCAGAATGGGCAGAGACTGGGACCTTAACCGCAAAAACGGCGGCATCGTTCTGTTCCCTCCGTTCGGCCTCAACACCTTAAGGGACGTTTACAGAGGAAAAATCGAAGCGCTGTTTGCAATCAGAAACTTCATAAAGGACGCAAAAGAGGAATACGTCGTCGTTTGCAATTCCAACTGCGTTTACACCGTGGACTATGAGGAAGTGGTGGAAAAGCATATCGCGTCGGGCGCGGACATAACTATGCTGGCCTACAAAACCTCCGAGCTTAATTCGCACAAAATGGTCGTCGAGGCCGACGAAAGCGGCAAAGTAACCGATTTTGCTTATGCAAACGAATTCGATAAGTCGGAAAGACTGGTAAATATGCTTATTTACGTGGCGCATAAAGACATTCTTTTGAGCCTCGTCGAAGCCGCCTACACCAGAGGCCTTATAGATTTCGAAAGAGATATTATCTTACGCAAACGCGACGAGCTTAAACTGTTCGTCTATGAAGTGGACGGTTACGTTGCCGTCATCGACGACATTCCTTCCTACTTCAAACACAACATGGATCTTCTGGACAGCGAAGTCAGAAAGAATCTGTTCTACGACGAGAACGGCCCTGTCCGCACCAAGGTCAAGGACAGCGTGCCGACAAGATATCTGGAAAACGCCAGCGTCAAAAACAGCCTCATCGCAGACGGCTGCGTCATAAACGGCACCGTCGAAAACAGCATTCTGTTCCGCGGAGTTACGGTTGAAGAGGGCGCAAAGGTCAAAAATTCGATAGTTATGGAACACGGCGTCATTCAAAAAGACGCGGACATAAGCTACGTCATCACCGACAAGAGCGNNNTAAGCTCCGTCATCACCTACAACAGCGTCGTAGTGCAGAAGGACAGACATCTTTCGGGATACGAAACCTATCCTATCGTCATCGTCAAGGGCAAAACCGTGTAACCGCGGATTTGCTTTTCACATACGATGTTTTTAAGACAAAATAAGGAGATACTATGAAAATTTTGTTCGTTACCTCTGAAGCCGCTCCGTTTTTGAGGACGGGAGGTCTGGGAGACGTCGCGGGGGCTTTGCCTCAGGCTCTGAAAGCAATGGGCCACGACGTCAGGATCGTTATGCCGCTTTATCAGGGTATCAGTGAAGAAAACCGCAAAAAAATGCACTTTGTCGGAAGCACTTTCGTTGACCTCGGCTGGCGCAGGCAGTACGCAGGCGTGTTCGAGGCTACCGAAAACGGAGTGCCGTATTATTTCGTCGACAACGAATACTATTTCAACCGCGGCGGCCTTTACGGCCACTTCGACGACGGCGAAAGGTTTGCCTTTTTCAGCAAGGCGGCTTTGGAAATCGTCAAGGTTACCGAATTTTATCCGGACGTAATGCACGTCAACGACTGGCAAACGGCCTTGGTTCCTGTGTTTTTGGATTGCTTCTACAGAGGTATGGACGGCTATAAAAACACCAAAACGGTGCTGACCATTCACAACATCGAATTTCAGGGGCAGTTCGATCGCTTCGTGACGGGCGACGTTCTCGGCATGCCGCAGGACTGGGAAAGCGTTCTTGAGTGGCGCGGCGCGTGCAACTACCTGAAGGCGGGTATCGAGCGCGCAAATCTCGTAACCACCGTTTCCGAAACCTATGCCGCCGAGCTTCAGCACAGCTTCTACGCTTTCGGCCTCGAGGGCATACTTAGCGAAAAACGTTACAAGCTTAGGGGCGTCATAAACGGCATCGACACCAAGCTATACGATCCGCAGACCGACAAAAATCTGCTTGTGAACTATTCGGCAAAAACCGTCAAAAAACGCGCGGAAAACAAAAAGAACCTGCTGGAAACCTTGGGGCTCGAATATTCGGAAAATCGTCCGCTGGTGGCGATAGTTTCCCGCCTTACCGAGCAAAAGGGGCTGGACCTCGTTGCCCCGGTTCTGGACGAAATGCTGAAAGCCGACATGCAACTTGTGGTTCTCGGCACGGGCGACTGGAAATACGAAACCATGTTCAAAAACGCCGCAGAAAGATATCCCGACAAGGTTCGCGCAATCATCAACTTTAACGGCGGAATAGCGCAAAAGATTTACGGCAGCGCAGACATCTTCCTTATGCCGTCGAAATACGAGCCGTGCGGACTGGGACAAATGATTGCCATGCGTTACGGCGCAGTTCCGGTGGTGAGGGAAACGGGCGGATTGAAAGACAGCGTCGCTCCGTTCGATCCGACCGACGGATCGGGCGTAGGCTTTACCTTCAAAACCTATCATCCTTACGATATGCTTGACGCCGTATGGCGCGCTCTCGGAGTTTATTTTGACAAAGAACAATGGTCAAAGGTGCAACAGAACGGCATGAAGTGTGATTTCGGTTGGAAGGCTTCCGCCAAAAAGTACAGCGATTTTTACGAATCGCTTTAAAACGGTTATAAAAATTTTCACATACAGGAGAACGATTTCCCCATGGACTACTCAAAACTCAGCACGGAAGATCTGAAAAATCTTATCTCCGGCAAATGCGAACGTTACTTCGGCATAAAGGCCGACGAAGCGTCCAAAAACCAAATGTATCAAAGCGTATGCTACGTCGTCAGAGATCTGCTCACCCAAACGAGACTCGACTTCAAAAAGAGGGTGAGAGAGCAGAACCTCAAACACGTTTACTATATGTCGATGGAATTTTTGCTGGGCCGCTCCCTCAAAAACCACATCTACAATATGGGTATTCAGGACAAAGTCGTTTCCGCAGTCAAGGAACTGGGATTCGACATTGACGACATCTACGAAATAGAACCGGACGCGGGCCTTGGCAACGGCGGTCTCGGCCGTCTTGCGGCCGCGTATCTGGACAGCCTAACCAGCTGCGGCTACGTTGCTTCCGGCTTTTCCATTCGCTACGACTACGGCATTTTCAAACAAAAAATCGTTGACGGCTATCAGGTGGAACTTCCCGACAACTGGCTGGAAAACGGCAGCGTGTGGCTTGCTCCGAGAACCGAGGATACCTTCGAGGTGCACTTCGGCGGAACCATAAACGAAACCTGGATCGACGGCAAATTGCACGTCGAACATAAAGACTACACCACCATTCTGGCGGTTCCTTACGACATGAACGTGTCGGGCATCATGCCTGACGTCGTGAACAGATTGAGACTCTGGAGCAGCAAGGCTCCGACCGATTTCGACATGGCGCTGTTCTCGAGGGGCGAATACGTCAAGGCTATGGAAGCAAAGGCCATGGCGGAAAGCATCAGCAAGGTGCTTTATCCTGCCGACGACCACATCGAAGGCAAGGCTTTGAGGCTCAAACAGCAATATTTCTTCGTTTCGGCCTCCATGCAATCCATCATCAAACGCCACCTTCAGACCAACCCGAGCCTCGACAATCTGGCCGAGAAAGCCGCAATTCACATCAACGACACCCATCCGACCTTGTGCATTCCGGAGCTTATGCGTATCCTGATGGACGACTACGGCTACGAGTGGGACGCCGCGTGGAAAATCACCTGCGACACCGTTTCCTACACCAACCACACCGTTATGGCGGAAGCTTTGGAAAAATGGCCGCAACACCTGTTCAGCAGTCTTTTGCCGAGGATTTTCCAGATCGTCTGCGAAATCAACGCCCGTTTCTGCGGCGAGCTTTGGCAGAAGTTCCCTGGGGACTACGGCAAGGTCAGCTACAACGCCATTATGGACAGCAACCAAATCAAAATGGCAAACCTCTGCCTTGCGGCTTCGCACACCATAAACGGCGTGTCCGAGCTTCACAGCGATATACTTAAAAACAGCATTTTCAGGGACTATTATTCCATTCATCCCGAAAAGTTCACCAACGTCACCAACGGCATAACCTACAGAAGGTGGCTTAATCAGGCGAACCCGGGGCTTGCGGGGCTGGTTACCGAGCTTATCGGCGGCGACTACTATTACGACGCAGACAAGTTAAAAGGCCTTGAAAAATTTGTGGACGACAAAGCGGTTTTGGACAAATTCTTCAATATCCGCCGCGAAAACAAGGTTCGTCTGGCAAACTATATTCAAAGAGAAAACGGCGTTTCGGTCGATCCGGACAGCATTTTCGACGTGCAGGTCAAACGTCTGCACGAATACAAACGTCAGCTTCTGAACGCTTTCAACATCATCGACCTTTACTATCGTCTGAAAGCAAACCCTAATTTGGACATCGCGCCGCGCACCTTCGTGTTCGGGGCAAAAGCAGCGTCAAGCTACTTTATGGCCAAGGAAATCATTCGCCTCATCTACGTCATCGGGCAGGTGATCAATAGCGACAAGTCTATAAACGGCAAACTGAAAGTGGTATTTTTGGAAAACTACCGCATTTCGCTGGCGGAAATCATAATCCCGGCGGCGGACATCTCCGAGCAGATAAGCATTGCGGGCAAAGAGGCTTCCGGCACGGGCAACATGAAATTTATGATAAACGGCGCGGTTACCGTCGGCACGCTTGACGGCGCAAACGTCGAAATTCATCAAAGAGTCGGCGACGACAACATCGTTCTGTTCGGTCTTCTGGCGCACGAAGTGGAAGAGCTGTTCCGCAAAGGTTACAACGCAAGCGACTATTACGTCCGCGACGCAAGGATACGCGACATCATCGACACGCTCAGAAACGGCCTCAACGGAGTCAGATTCTCCGAGCTTGCCGACAGCCTCACCGTAGGCCGCGGCGGCATCGCCGATCCGTACATGGTTCTTGCCGATTTCGACAGCTACGTCAATGCGCAGAACAGAGTCGATTCGCTTTATAAGGATAAATACCGTTTCGGCCACATGTGCCTTATGAACACCGCAAACGCGGGCTTCTTCTCGTCTGACAGAAGCGTCAAGGAATATGCCGACAGAATCTGGCATCTTACGCCGATCGACGAAACCAAATAGCAATGATTTTCAACTCCAGAAACGAAAAATTCAAAACCCCGAGAGGAGCGGTTGCCACCGATCAGGAATTTACCGTCAGGTTTCCGCTTCCAAAGTGGGTGGAGGTAAACGAAGTTCTGTTCTGCGTCAGAAAAAGCGAGCAGAACTTTTACCCTATGACCTTCAGCCACGAAGAAGAGGGCGACAACGTTTACACCGTAACGCTTAAGCTTTCCAAAGAAGGCATATACCACTACAGCTTCAGAGTGTTCAACGAGTTCGGTATGTGGCAGTACGGCAGGGACGAATATATGAACGCCGTTTGCGGCGAAAATTTGCCGGAATGGCAGCTTACCGTATATAAATCGTCGTATAAAACCCCTGATTTTGTGAAAGGCGGCATAATCTATCACATTTTTGTCGACCGCTTCAACAGGGCGGACGGAGTTGTGGCAGACGGCCGCTACCGCCTGCACGGAAGCTGGGACGAGGATCCCGAAATCGTGGGGCCGGACGGCAAATACCGCGCGGACGACTTCTTCGGAGGGAACCTTAAGGGCATAACCGAAAAACTGGACTACTTAAAAAGCCTGGGAGTTACGGTTTTGTATCTTTCGCCGATTTTCGAAAGCTCCTCGAATCACCGCTACGACACGGGCGACTATCTGAAAATAGATCCGCTTTTAGGAACCGAAGAGGACTTTACAGAGCTTATCGGAAAGGCGGGAGATCTGGACATTGCCGTCGTTCTGGACGGGGTTTTCAATCATACGGGCAGCGACAGCGTATATTTCAACAAATTCGGCCGTTACGACAGCGTCGGAGCGTGCCAGTCCAAAACCTCGCCGTATTACAAGTGGTACACTTTTCAGCACTATCCCGACAAATACACCAGCTGGTGGGGCGTCGATTGCTGTCCGACCGTGGTGCATACCAACCCGACGTACAAAAGGTTTATTATGGGGGCCGGCGGAGTCATCGAAAAATGGACGAAGCTCGGCGTCAAAGGTTGGAGACTGGACGTCGTGGACGAGCTTCCTATCGAATTCGTCAACGAGCTCAGGAAGAGCATAAAGGCCATAAATCCCGACTGCTTTATTTTGGGCGAAGTGTGGGAGGACGCGTCGAACAAGGTCAGCTACGACATTTTGCGGCCGTATCTTCTGGGCGATCAACTTGACGGAGTGATGAATTATCCGTTCCGTACAGCGGTTTTGGATTACGTAAAATACGGCGACGTTTCCGCTTTCAAAAGCGCAGTCTGGACGGTTCTTGAAAACTATCCTCGCCGCACGGTGGATTGCCTGATGAACATGCTGGACACTCACGACACGGTGAGGGCCATAAACTGGTTGTCCGACGTTTCCATAGACGGCACGACCAAGGCCGAAAGGCTGAAAACCAAGCTCACGGGCAAGGCCTACGACGACGCAAAGCTCCGCCTCTGTATGGCGGTTGCGCTAAACTATATGCTTCCGGGCGTTCCGTCGGTTTTCTACGGCGACGAAGCGGGCGTGCAGGGATACGAGGACCCTCTGAACCGCCGAACCTATCCGTGGGGACGTGAGGACGAAAAGCTCGTCGGTTTTTATCGCAAAATCGGCGGTATCCGCACCAACAACCGCGATATTTTCTCCGGAAATTTCGAAATTCTGGACGACTACAAGGTTCTCGCAATGGAGTGGACGAAAGGGGACAAACGCCTGACGTTCGTTTGCAACAACGGCAAAAACTGGGAACCGTTCAAGGTTGTGTCCGACAGCATCAATCTGCTCAACAACAGAGCGGTGCTGAAAGGGAACTATACGCTCGCTCCGTTTGAGTTTATGATCGTCAAAAACTTCAACGGCGACGTGGACAACATCTGAAATATAAAACGAAAACGCCCGCAGAAAAGCGGGCGTTTTTTCGTCGGTTTAATTTTTATTTTATTTTTTTCCGAAGTATCTTTCCAAAAGGCCTTGGAAGGCTCTTCCGTGGCGGGCTTCGTCTCTGGCCATTTCGTGGACGGTGTCGTGAATGGCGTCAAGGTTCAAAGTCTTGGCTTTTTTGGCAAGAAGAGTTTTGCCTTCGGTTGCGCCGTGTTCGGCTTCGATGCGCATTTCCAGATTCTTTTTGGTGCTGTCGGTCACGACTTCGCCCAAAAGCTCGGCAAATTTTGCGGCGTGTTCGGCTTCTTCCAAAGCGGCTTTTTCCCAGTAAAGGCCGATTTCAGGATAACCTTCGCGAAAAGCGACTCTGCTCATTGCAAGGTACATGCCCACTTCCGAGCATTCGCCGTTGAAGTTGGCTCTCAGATCTTCCACGATTTCAGGATCAACGCCTTTCGCCACGCCGACGACGTGTTCGGACGCCCAGACCATGTCTTCGGACTGTTCCTTAAATTTGGATTTAGGCGCTTTGCAAACCGGGCAGAAATCCGGAGCTTCGTCTCCCTCGTGAACGTAACCGCATACGGTGCATACAAACTTTTTCATATCAATATCCTCCAAAACAATTATTATTATATATTTTCAGACGATAAACCGTCTGATGTGTCAATTTGATGAGCGCAGTCAGGGCAGCAACCCGTGGCGGTGAGCTCGGCGGACAGCGTTCTGAAACCCTTCAAAGTCGCCGCTTTGTTCACTTCGTCGAAGTCGCAGAATATGTCGAAAATTCTGCCGCACTTTAAGCATACGAAATGCGCGTGAGGGCTGACGTCGGCGTCGTAGTGCTCGGTGTCGAGCGTGGTGCTGACTTTTTTAACGAGGCCCGCAGTCTCCAGCATTCCGAGGTTTCTGTACACCGTTCCGAGGCTGACGGACGGAAGAACCTTTTTGGTTTCTTCATAAATCCATTCCGCCGTCGGGTGCGACTTGGTGCCGGAGAGAATTTTGTAGATGGTTTCTCGTTGTTTGCTGTAATTCATAGCGCTCCGCAAAAATCAGTAATCATTCTTGATTTTAGTATAAACGAATTTTTCGCCCTTGTCAACGGTTTTTACAAAAAAATCAAAAAATTTTTTCGTTCGGTTTACATCGTGTAAATTATTTGTTATACTATATTAGTACTAAAATAAGGGAGAATACATATGAACCTTAAACTTGACTACAAAAAAACCATAAAAGTTGGGTTTGCGTTCGCAATCATTCAGTGCTTCTGGGTGGTGTACGACTACGTTATACCTCTGCTCATCGACAATGCGTTCGGCCTTTCAAACGCTATGCGCGGCCTTATCATGGGCCTCGACAATTTGCTTGCGCTGTTCATGTTGCCGCTTTTCGGCAAAATCAGCGACAGCTGCAAGTCCAAATACGGAAGGAGAACTCCGTTTATCGTTCTGGGCACTCTGGCGGCAATCGTTCTGATGATTTTCATTCCGGTTACCACCGCAAGTCAGCTTAAGGAAGCCAACGTCATAAGAAACGACCTCGAAACCCGTTTCGTCGAAGACGCCGCTTTCAGACAAGAAAAGCTTACCGAATTCTACGACGACGCAGAAAGCGGTGAAAACAAATACATCTCCAAAATCGTTTTCGACGAACTTTCCGGGAAAATTTCCAAGGAAGAATTCGTCAATCTCACGACCGACGACGAAGCGGGCTACTTCAACCGCTTTGCCAAAGACGGAATGAATCGCTACATAAACGATCAGGTTTACAATCAGGTTACCAAGCAACACTCCGTAAGACTGGTGTTCTTCATTCTGATTCTGTTTTTGGTTCTCGTGGCCATGGGCACCTACAGAAGCCCGGCGGTCGCGCTTATGCCTGACGTTACGCCGAAACCGCTGAGAAGCCAGGCTAACGCAATCATCAACCTCGCCGGCGGCGTGGGCGGCGCAATCGCGACCATAACCTACATGGTGGGATTTTTGATCAACGAAAACGGATACGTCGGCATTTACATCGCAAACGCTCTGTCCATGGGCATTTTGCTTCTGTGCTTCATCAAGCTCGTCAACGAACCTAAGATGGTTGACGAATGCAGACGCATCTGCGAAGAATACGGCATCACCGACGAGGACGACGAAGCCGTCGATCTTAGGGAACAGGAAGCAGAGGACGGCGTAACCGCCGACAAAGCGGCAGACGAAACCGTTCTTTCCGCCGAAAAACAAAAACTCAAAAAATCCAAAACGATAAGCTTCCTTCTTATTCTCGCTTCCATATTTATGTGGTTCATGGGTTACAACGCGGTTTCTTCCAACTTGTCCATTTACATCGTAAACGTTCTGGGCTGCACGCCGTTTATCGGCACCGTGGTTTCTGCCGCAAGCATGGCTGTTTCCGCAGTGGCCTTCATACCTGTCGGTATGCTGGCAGTCAAAATCGGCCGTAAAAAGAGCATCATGCTGGGCTTATTGTTTGCGACGGTTTCCTTCGTCTGCGTGTTCCTCTTTATCAAACCGCAATGGGGCATCAGCGTGAAAGCGATTATGTTCGCTCTGTTCTACCTCATCGCAGGCTTCGGCCTCATCGTGGTCAACGTCAACACCTTCCCTATGGTGGTTGAACTTTCTTCCGCAAAAGACGTCGGCAAATACACCGGCTACTACTATATGGCGACCATGAGCGCGCAGGCAATCACTCCGTATATCGGCGGCTTGTTTATGGATCATCTGTCCAACCGCAGCTTGTTTGCTTATTCCGCCGTATGCGTCATTATATCCATAGTTTTGATGGCTCTCGTCAAACACGGCGACAGCAAACCTCTTCCTAAGAAGAAGGTTTACGAAATGATGGAGGACGTCGACTAAATTAAAAAGGCGGTAGAAATACTGCCTTTTTTGTCCGTCGGCATAGGTCGAACGTTTCGGAAAACAAAGATAAAAACAGCATATAATAAACATAAACAACCTTTTGGGAGAAAAAATGGCAAAAAAGAACTTTTTTTCCGGGTATGAAGAACTGGAACTTACCAAGATAAAACCGCAAGGCTGGCTGCTTAATCAGCTCAGGATTCAGGCGGACGGCATAACCTCGGACTTGCCGGAGTGCTGGGACGAGGTGTCCGAAAAATCTGCGTGGCTGGGAGGCAAAGGAGAAGCGTGGGAACTGGGACCGTATTATATGGACGGTCTGGTTCCGCTTGCCTACGTTTTGTCGGACGGCAAGCTTTTGGACAAGGCGGGGCTTTGGGTGAAGGCCGTTTTGGACAGTCAGCAAGCCGACGGCGATTTCGGTCCGCAAAGGACGAAAGACTGGTGGCCGAGGTGCGTGGCGCTGAAAGCGCTTATGAGCTACTACGAAGCCACGAACGACGCGCAGGTCATAACCTTTATGCGAAGGTTCTTCAAGTATATGTACAACACTCTGGACGAAAATCCTCCGAGATACTGGGCGGCGGCAAGGGCGTTCGAGTATATCGTTCCGATAGAATTCGTCTATAAAAAGACGGGCGACGAATTTTTGCTGGATCTCGTGGAAAAAATCAAAGGTTTCAGCTACGACTGGACGAGTTATTTTGAAAATTTCCGTTTCAAACATCCTGCGGGAAGATATATTTCCAAACCGCTTGTGAATTTCGGGCGAAAGATCGGGGCCAAATCCGATTACCGCAAAAAACACGGCCTAAAACCGCTGAAAACGCCGAAAGCGTCCGCAACCATACGGTTCAACAAACGCCGTTTCGTCAAAAAACTTATGCTTACGCACGGCGTAAACGTTGCCATGGCGATGAAATATCCTGCGATTTACGGCAATCTTTACGACGCGTACGCGCCTTGCGAAAGCCTTAAAAAAGGCATACAAAGTCTTTATAAACATCATGGCACCGCAGTGGGCATGTTCACCTCGGACGAGCATCTGGACGGCACCGATCCGACCAAAGGCATCGAGCTTTGCGCGGTGGCCGAGGCGATGTTCTCGTTTCAGAAGAATCTGCTGGTTACCGGTGATCCGTTTTATGCGGATCTTTTGGAAACCGTGGCCTACAACGCTTTGCCTGCCATGTTCACCGACAATATGTCGGCGCATCAATACGTTCAGCAAGTCAATCAGCTGTCGGCAAGCGTCAAAAAACGCAAATTCTTCGACGTGAACGACGACGCAAATACTTTCGGTCTGTTGCCGAATTACGGCTGTTGCACGGCCAATTTGCATCAGGCGTGGCCGAAATTTCTGAAAAACCTGTGCTTTAAGCGCGCAGACGAGCTTGCCTTTATGGTTTACGCTCCGTGCGCCGTCGAAACCGCCGTAGGCGAAGGCGAAGTGAAAATTTCGGAAAGAACCGATTATCCGTTCGGAGACGAAGCTGTCTTTGCGGTGGAAAAGGTTGCGGGAAATCCGCAGGTTACGTTAACTTTCAGAGTTCCGAAGTACACGACTCTTGAAATTTATCTCGGCGACAAGCTCGTCGCAAAGGAAACCAAGGGGCTTGTGAAACTGAAACGTGTTTTGAAAGAGGGCGACGAAATAAAGCTGAAGTTCGTTTCCGAGCCTGTGGCGGTGGTAAATCCGAACAAATCCGTCAGCTTCAGAAAAGGCTCGTTGGTGCTTGCTTCCAAACAGAATTTCGAAAAGCAGATTATAGGAGGCAAGGCTCCGCATAACACCTACGCCTTTTATAACCTCTCGCAGTGGCGCAATTCGCCGATAATCAGAAAAGACGGCACTTTGGAGGTTCTTAAGACGGTTTCGGGCGAGAATTTCAAAAGTCCGTTCGACGCCGAGCATCCGCCTTTCGAAATAGAAGTTGCGGCCGTTCCCGTGGCGAACTGGGAAGAAAAAGACGGCGACGCCGGAAAAATCCCTAAAAAGGCCGTTTATACCGAACAAAAAACAATGACGCTGGTGCCTTACGGCGCGACGGTCGTGCGCATAGCTCAGTTTCCGCAAATAAAACAAAAGTAAGGAGAAATATTATGAAAATTATGACCGAATGGGGCGAGAAACTCGACCGCAATCATCCGCTTCAGGAATATCCTCGTCCGCAAATGGAAAGGTCCAGCTACCTTAACTTAAACGGCGTGTGGAATTATGCCATAACCAAAACCATGGATACTCCTTCCGCGTACGACGGCGAAATCGTGGTGCCGTTTGCTCCGGAATGCGTGCTCTCGGGCGTTGAGAAAGTGGTTATGCCGGACGACGTTTTGCACTATGAAAAAACGTTTGAAATTCCGGAGGGTTTCATAAAGGACCGCGTGTTGCTGAATTTCGGCGCAGTCGATTATAAATGCGAAGTTTACATAAACGGCACTTTCTGCGGCGATCACGTCGGCGGCTACAATCCGTTTTCTATGGACGTTACGGGCAAAGTTACTGAAGGCGAAAACCGCATAATCGTCAAGGTTACCGATCCTACCGATCTCGGGCCTCAGGCAAGAGGCAAACAGAGCCTCAAACACGGCGGCATCTGGTACACCCCGTCGAGCGGCATCTGGCAAACGGTCTGGATGGAAAGCGTTCCTGAAAACTACGTGCAGAAAATCCACTTCACTCCTGACGTTGACAATTCGGAAATCGTGGTGAAGATTATTGCGCCGAAACAACCGAAAAACGGTTTAATCACCGTGAAATTTGCAGATAAAGTGGTTGCCGAGCAAACTTACGTTGTCGGACAAGACACTCATATCGCAATTTCGGACGCAAAACTCTGGTCGCCGGAGGAACCGAATCTTTACGACGTCGTAATCACCCTGGACGACGACGAAATCAAAAGCTACTTCGGTATGCGCAAGTTCTCCGTCGGCAAAGACAAAAACGGTTACGACAGGCTTATGCTCAACAACAAACCGTATTTCCATAACGGCCTTCTGGATCAGGGCTACTGGTCGGACGGTATGTACACCCCTGCTTCCGACGAGGCTTTGGCCTACGACGTCAAGCTTGCCAAAGAAATGGGCTTTAATATGCTCCGCAAACACATCAAGGTGGAACCTTTAAGGTGGTACTACCATTGCGACAAGCTGGGCGTTCTGGTCTGGCAGGACATGATAAACGGCGGAGGCGTGTATAACGGCGTCACCAAGCTTCTGGGCGGCGGCAAATACAACTTCTTCACCATCGGCGTATGGCCGTTCATTCACGTCAGGCTCGACGACAAAAAATACGGACGCTTCTCCAGAAAGGATAAGGCCGGCCGCGACGAATATTATAAGGATCTCGAGGAAATGGTGGACGCGCTCTACAACGTTCCGTCCCTCGCGCTCTGGACGATTTTCAACGAAGGTTGGGGACAGTTCGACAGCCTGAAGGTTTACGACTTCATCAAAAAGCTCGATCCGACGAGAACCGTCGATCCGGCTTCCGGTTGGCACGATCAGGGCGGCAAGGATCTTTTGAGCATTCACCGCTACTGGTATCCGTTCCGCATCAAACGCAACAAAAAAGGTCAGGCGGTCGTCAACTGGGTTCCGGGACACGTCACCGAAAAACTGTCGAGGCCTGTGGTGCTTTCCGAGTACGGCGGCTACAGCTATCAGGAAAAAGGCCACGTCTTTTCCGACAAAATTTTCGGCTATAAGGTTTACGGGAACAAAGAGGATCTGAACGGCGGCCTCAAGAAGCTGTTTGAGGGCGAAGTGGAAGCCGCAATGAAGAACGGACTGGCCGCTGCGGTTTACACTCAGCTGACAGACGTCGAATCTGAAATCAACGGCCTCGTAACTTATGACAGAAAAGTCGTCAAAATTGACAGAAACATGCTCAAAACCATCAACGACAGGTTGGTTATCGAGGAATAGAATTTCAAAGCGCGTCAAAATATGAGCCGTAGTTTATTGACAAAACTTAAACTCATGTGCTAATATATTAGTATTGCTTGGAGGAGTTACCTAATGAGCTATCTTGAAAGACAACTGAACAAAGGCGAAAAAATCGTTATGAAAACCCGCAAGTCCAACTGGATTTTTTTGAGGGAAGTTTTGATGCTTATCATCACCGCGGCGGTGTATTTCGGCGTTTCGACGCTTATCTCCGCAAAATTTGCCGACAAACCGAAGCTGCAATCCGTTCCTATGTGGTGCGCGGTCGCTTTCGGCGCGTTGACGGTGCTGATGTTTATCGGACATATCGTTTCCGCAACCCGAACCGAAATCGTTCTGACCAACGCAAAAGTGGCCAGCAGGCAAGGTGTGGAATCCGTCGATATCGCCTTAAAGAGCATTGACAGCGTAACCGTCAACTACGGACTTTTCGGAAGCGTGTTCGGCTACGGCAATCTTTACATCAACACCGCAGGCGGCAAAACCTACGCGTTCAAAAAGATTTCCAAACCTGCAAAATTCGTTCAGAAGCTCAACAAGCAAGTGGCAAAAGCAAGCAAACAGACGGTTGTCGTCAACAACAACATCGAGGGCGTCGATCCGAGCTTTGCCGCGCAGCAAGCCGAACAACAAGGATACGTTTCCGCACCGTTCATGCAACCTGCCGCAGCGCAGCCGCAAAAATCCAAAAACATCACCATCACTTTCGGCGTAAGCCGTCAGCAGCAAGAGCTGGCCGACAGACTTTTGGGGAAGAAGGTGAAGGAGCTTTCGGACAAGGTTCCGGAAATCCCTGCAATAAAAGCCGAATAGGCAAAATCGAATTATAAAAACCCTGCCGACGAGGCAGGGTTTTTTTGACGTTATGATAAATGTTTTTTGTAATATTATTTAAGCGTAATTTGCTAAAAAAGCGTTTTATCAGCAAAAAATACGCGGATAAACTTCGGTTTTCAGAAAAGCACCCAGTTTCCCGGCGACATTTTGAAGTAGCTGACGAGCATCAATATGCCGTAGACGACGACAGGTTCGCCGAGATAGAACCAGATGGTGTAACGCCCCATAAATAGAAGCGGCTTGTTCCATTTGCCGTCGAGTTTTGGAAGCAGACTGGTTTTCTTTTCGTAGAATATTTTTCCGAACGCCGCGCCGAACATAAACACCGCCATCCACGGAAGAATAGGGAAGAAGTCAATAGGCGAAAACGACAAGGCGTTGTTGTAAATTTTGCCCGGGGCGTAGTGCGCGCTGTGTTTGGTGCAGAAAAGCACGTTTTTGAAGAGGCCGGTGTCAGGCCCGTAGCTTTCGGCAAAGCTTTGGCTGTGTCGCAATATCAAAAATACCGTCAAAAGCACCGCCGAAAGAGAAGCCGTGACCGCCGCAATGCTTTTTTTGTCGCCCTTGAAAATGGCGTTTATGCCTTCAAAAACCAGTATGCACACGGCCAAAAGATGCAAAACGCCGAAATTCAGAACGTTCGGTTTCGTGTAAAGGTGTGTGCCGAGCGTCAGCGCTTCCGCAATCAGCAGCAAAAGCAAACCGCGCTTCAGGTTGTTGTGTGACAGCGTGCAGCTTATGCCGCATATAACGATAAAAATCGACGCGAAAAGCGGTTGAGCCACCTTTCTGAAGCCGCAGTAGAGCCACCACCATTCGGAAAAATAGCAAAGCCTTAGAGCAAAGCTTGCGCCGCCGAGAAGTTCTCCCGAGCTCATGGCTTTTATCATTTCGATGAGGCCGTATGCCTGAATCTCCGCCGAAACTCGCATTTGCCCCGCCGTAAACCAGGCGTCGCCGAATTCGGAAAGCGCGATGAAAGCGTGGTCGATAATCATCAGAAATATGCTGAGCCCTCTCAGAAAATCTATTTCCCAGATGCGTTTCTTTTTAACTTTTTCAACTTTCACAAGTTTTGATTTTTCCATCATTTATACTCCGTTCGCAAAAATCGAAGTCGGCCGTTTTCGTCCTTGAAAAGGTCGTAACGGTTGCGGTATTCGTAAACGATAAGGTCCGGCCGCACCGAACTGCGGTAAACTTCCGGCGTTTCCGGCGCGTCGCGCCT
>HF988640.1:165501-196486 GCA_000434675.1 Faecalibacterium sp. CAG:1138
GCTGCCCGCCGCTCCGTCCGGAAGAATGGCCCTTCAAAAAGGCGAAAACGCTCTGAATCGGCCGTGCAACGAGGTTTCTTACGCAAATAATTACGGTGCAGATCAGGCACTCTACAAGCCCCAAAACGTAAAGCTTTCCGTTTACGTCGCCGCCGAAAGGATTGAATTTGAACGCTATGTTCAGCACGAGGCCGAACAAAAGATAGATAACCGGAACGTAAAGACCGAAAAAGGAAAGTATCGTCCCCAGTCCCCTAAGAACGACTCCGCCCAAAAATTTCAGAAATTTCAGCAGCCACCCGCTGAGTATCCCGCCGATGGCAAAGAGCGCGGCTTTCATTTTCTGTTTTATCTCCGATTTTGAAGTTTATCGTGCGTTTTCGTCGCTTAAACGCTTAAATTTGTTGTAAAACAGCGTTTTGAAGCTTCTTTGACAACGATTTTTGCATGGCGTCGAAAACAATTTCACCTATACATTTTACCACAAGTTTCGGCCATTTGCAATTGTTTTGGACACGAAAGAATACGGCGTTCTTTTGGCGCTCGATAATTGCCGCAAAAAGCGGCAGACAAAAGCGATCGAAGCCAAAGAAGCTTTTTCCGATTTTTGGAAAAATTATTCGATTTTCGGAACCTGAAGGTGTCAAACGTAAAGAAAAGTGTACGGTTGTCGCTTAAGAAGAGTGCTTTGTTGACAGTCGGACGGCAAATTTTCAAAAAAAGCCGCGATATGCATTGACTTTTGGTTATGTTTCGAGGTAAAATAGAATCGTATAATTATGTGGCGTATGCTCGCATACGCATGCCCGCGCATATAATGTGTGATATGTGCGGAAAGATTAGGAGGCTAATTTATGAAAAAGAGGATTGACTTTTCCAAGTTGATTTTGGTTCTGGTTGTCGTCTGCGTTCTGCTGTCTGTTTTTGCAGCCTGCGGTACCAACGACGCTCCGAACGGCGGAAACCAAACTCCGTCCGGCGGAAACAACCAGCCGAACAACGGGCCAAAGGACGACGACGTCATCAGCTCTACGCAAAGCATCAACAACGGCCTTGCGATGCAGATGATTTTCGACTCCATAGCCAAATCCAAAGAACAGGGCTACATCGGAAGCAAATACATGAACTTCTCGATGAGCAGCTTTTTGTTCCTGGAACACGAAAACACCGCTAAATACATATACCTTGACGTGAAAGCGGCGTTGGACATCGAGAACGAGAAGAACAGCAAATTCCGCTTCGACGTTCGTCTGGTTGACGAAAACGGCGCGGAAAAGATTTTGATGAGTTTCTACAAAATCGACGGCTACTTCTATATCGACACCCGTAACATCGCGGGATCGGTGGGTTCTGCCGACGGCGTTCACGTTTTCAAGAGCGACGATATGGACCTCGAATGGTGCGCTTCCACGGCTCAAAAACTGTTTGACGAGCTCGATCTCGCAGGCTTTTTGAAGCAGGACGGCTTCGGAGAACTTATCGGCGGCCTTTTGGGCGACGTTCCGAGTGCGATTAAGGGCATGATTTCCGGCATTCTGGGCAATTCCGTTTTGGAAACCATCAAAAAGCTTGCCGGACTCGATATGTCCACCGCTCAGTTGACCACCACCGAAACCGGCGAACAGCATCTTTACGTTCCTCTGGGACAGCTTAACAGCTTGCTGCCTACGGTAATGGGCATCGTTCCGGGCCTTCTCGGCGACACCCTCGCCGACGTCGGCGATCTTCTGGAGCTTGCTTTCGGATGGGATCTGGACGCTATTTTGAAAGCTGTCTCCGGCGACGTTCAGATGGGCCTTGCCGTCAACGCAATCATAAAAGACGACCTTTTCAAGAGCATGGATTTCGGCATCGAGCTTAAGGACAACCGTTCCAACGTTTCCGAAGACGACGCTCCATATAACGATTTGACCGCGCGTCTCGGCGCATGCGACTTCAACCTCGGCGTGGAGCCGGATTTCGACATGCCCGATTTCTCCGTTACCGATACGATCGACTATAGCCTCACGACGATCAACGCGGACATCGACCTTCAAATCAACGCCAAAGAACACACTTACACCGTCGGCACCCTCGACGCGGGTCTCGGCAACCTCATAAGCGGCCTCATAGGCAAAGATTTCACGCTCTCCGATACCTCTTTCGGAGACCTTCCTATAAACGTAGATCGCACCGTTTTCAGACTGCACGTCAAGCTGCGTCTGGAACTTGACCTCAAAGACAACAGCCGCACCAACGGCATAGTGGAAATATACGGCGCAGAAGACGAGAAGCTCCGCGCGGGGCTTTACTACGTCGGCGCGGACGAAACCTTGTACGTCGATCTTTCCGGCATGGGAAGCGGCAGATACAAGATGAACAACTATATTAAGACCACCACCAAAACCGTTGCGGTTCAGGATCCTGAAGGCGACGTCGTTCTGGACGGAGATTATTACGTTCAATACGACGCGACCAAGCACGCGGGCTGGACTCGCTATAAGTTGCAGACCGTCAAAACCTCCGCAACCACCAGCCTCAACCTTAACGTCATGATTAAGGACGCTTTGGACAAACTCATCACCGAAAAAGTTCCGTCCATTTCGAGGCTTATCTCCGGTTACGTGGCAAAAGCCGATGCGGTTACCTCTTCCGCAGAAGGCGAAGATTCCATCTATGACGAAGCAAAGGGCCTTATCGAATCCGGCGACGTTAAGATTTTCCACTACTTCACCGCAGACGGCGCAACCGCTTCGTCCACCACCAGCAAAAACAGCGTGGACGTGTTTGCGCTCTTAAAACAAATTCTTGCGCGCATCGAAATTGAAAAGGGCGACGGCAAATACACGCTTGCAAGCCTCACTCTGGATCTGTCGGGCGAAGTGTTCGACACCATTTTGGCAATGGTTAAACCGGGCCTTAGCCTGCCTGTTACCAAAGCGATGGTAAGCTACGTTCCGGATCTGACCACCTGGGGGAGTGCCGCGCTCACCGTGGATCTTGCCCTCGGCAACGATACCGACGGTGACCTCTTCGGTTTAACGCTTCCTATTTCGTTCACTTACGGCAGACATCTCGACGATTGGGAGATGCCTAACTTCAACGACTACAGCAAGCCGTATTCGGCAATCACCGTCGACAGCCTCAGCGACAGTCTGGGCTTCGACACCGTAAGTCTTGCTTTGAACGGCGGTTTCAGACTGCAGCTTGGCAAGAGTTCCATGGAGCTTACCGACCTTCAGCAACTTCTGTACGGCATCTTGCTTAAACTGGACGTCGAAAACAACGTTGACCTCAACTACACGTTCAGCATTCAGGCAAACCTCAAAATCAACACTATCTCCACCGACCTCTGGCACAGTCTGGACGCAAAAGTGCAAATCACCAAGGCGTCCAACGGCAGGAGTCTGGACATATTCCTCTCTGACGGCATGCTTTACGTGGACGCGTCCGCAATCGGCATTCCGAAGCTTAAACTCGACCTTGCCGGCCTTGTGAAAGGCGACGTGAAAGTCAACCTGTTCGGAAAAGCATCCGCAACTGCGGACGGAGACACGGGCGGCGACACGGGCGAAAACAAGGGAATGAGCACCGAACAGATTCTCGGCATCGTCGCGGCGGTCATCAGCGGCGTGAATATCGACAGCTCCGCCATCGAAGTCAGCCTCGCTTCCGACCTCATCGGCGCTCTCGTTACGGCTCTTGCCGGCACCGACAACGAAGTTGTAAATAACTTAAAACCGTTCCTTTCGAGCTTTGAAGTCACCGAAGGCAGCGGCCTTAAAATAAGCCTTGACGGCCTTAATCTCAGCGAACTTTATATAGACGTCAATCTGGGAGTGAAGAAAGAAGAATTCAATCTCGACCTCGGTCTTGGCCTCGGCCATATTCTGGTAGGGCTCGAGGCGTTGGATCTCGCTCCGACGAATCCTGACAGCTACGAAGACGTTCTGTCCAACATGAAGTTCTATCTGGCCCTCACTTTGGAAGTCGGCCTCGAAATGAGCGAAAGCGAAATCAACCTTTCCACCGTTGCGGGCGGACTTTTGGGCGACCTTCTGGTAGGGCTTAACGTCGAAGAAGACATCAATCCTGGCCTCATTCTGAACTTGCAGGCCAACCTCGACCTCGGAAACGCTCCGCAGGACAACGAAACCGAACTTCTTCTCACCGTTACCGGGCGTCAGACCGGCAAAACCCTTATCGGCGTTTACTATTCTTCGGGCGCGCTGTACGCAGACGTTCCGCTTCTCGGCATTGAAAAATTCTATATCGATCTCGATTTGATCGAGCTTTTGTCCGGTCTTATCAATAAAAAACCGGACGAACAACAGCCTGATCCGGCTCCCGGCAGCGCAATGGCAACAGAAGGAGGCTCCGGAGACGGAAATACGCAGGGTGACTCGTCCGGCGGCATTGCCGACATTTTGGGTAAGATGGATTTGTCCGACGTGGTCCTCGGTCTTGCTCTCGGCGACGAAGGCATCAAGGTTGAAGTTGCCACCGGCATCACCGGCGCGCTCCTCAGCTATCTTGCAGGAGCAATAGAAGGCAGCGTGGCGGGCGGACAGCTTGACGCGGCAACCGCGGCTTTGGTGAAAGCGTTGAGAACGAATTCCCCTGTTCACTACACCGACGAAAACGGCGAGGACAGAGTTAAAAACATCAGTTTTCCTGAAATCGGCGCGGAAGTTTCCATTGATTGGGGCAGAGAGGACGGTGTTCCGTTCCTCAATGCTTTGGAACTCGGCGTTCAGATTTCTCTTAAAGACGGCGAAAAAACCGTCCTCGGCATAGATCTCGGCATTTACGGCCTGCAAATCGGCTTCAAGGCGAGAAAGTTCATTGACAGCGTTGCGCTGGAAGAATTCGAACACATTGACCTTCTGACCATCGGAGACACCGTTCAGTTCAACCTCGACGTGGTGCATTTCGACATCTCCGGTTACTTCCACGTTTCCGCAGACGAGAATTCGGCCTCCGACAACAAAACCGAACTTAAGGATATTCTTGCCAACTTCTACAAATACGACGAAAACGGCAATCTCACCCAAGAGCAGACGAACTCCATTTTGCGAGCTTTGTCCGACATTATTCTAAAATGTGAAGTGCTAACCGATCTCGAACAGGACTACGGCATCCGTCTTGCGGGTAACATCAGTTTGGGTTCGCTTATATCGGGCGGCAAGCTTGACATAAAGGAGTTGCTGCAGAACAGCGAAATTGCCGTCGAAATTTATTACGGCAGAGTGGCAATGGGCAACGACCCTATCATCGGTCTCTATCTCCAGAACGGTATGCTTTATATCCGTTTGAACGGTACCATTGCCGACAACGTAAAACTCAAATTCAACCTTTTGGGCAGCGGACTTCTGGACGGGCTTATCAAGCCGAAGCCGGACGATCCGTCTAATCCGGACGATCCGACAAAGCCCGGAGATCCGTCTAATCCGGACGGGCCGGCGGGGTCTGCGGTGGCTTCCGCCATCGACGCATCGACGTTCCCGCTTATTCCGGCCAACATTCTTGACCTTCTGAACGGAGCTTTGTCCGGCATCGGCATCAGCCGAGAAGCAATATCCATCGGCATCGGCGCAAAACTTATCGACGCGGTCGTAACCCTCATTCTGGGCAAAGAAGTCAAAGGAATGCCGGAACTCAACGAAGCAGAAAGCCGTCTGTGGCTGGGCTTTGACGATGGCATTTCGCTCAATCTTCGCCTGAAGATCGATCCGATTTGCTTCGGCCTCACAGTCGATAACATCAATTTGGGCCTCAAGGCGGGTTCAGTCATTCCTGCCATCGAAGAAGAGGTGTTCGAAACCGAATACGTCAGCTTGGCGGACCTTTCTACCGTCAGCCTGAGCCTCGAAGCCGGCGTCGACATTGTTCTTAAAGAAAGCAAACTTAACGTCGACGACATCGTTTCGGCGTTCGTCAGCGACCTCACCACCGGCCTCGGCGTCAATTTCGAAGACGATCACACCGCCTCCATCGGTCTCAGCCTGAAGGGCAATCTGGATTTCTCCAATGCCCTTGCAACCGAAGTATCTTTGGAAGTCTTGCTTCTCAAAGACACCGGCAACGAATTGCTTGTCGGCGTATATATCGACGGTTCGGACGTGTATGCACAGTTCCCTGGCCTCAACATTTCGGCATTTAAGGTGACCGACATCGAAGCCATCGAAAAACTTCTGAACGACGTTTACGCCAAAATTTCCGGCATTTTGAAGAAGCTTGACAAAAACGCTGCGGACGGAAACGCCGTTGCAACCGCCGACGATGACGCAACGATGGACCTCATCTTTGCTTTGTCCAAGAACACCGTCAAAATCGAACTGTCCACCGCACTCATAAGCGGAATTCTGGGCATGCTTCCGTCCTTTGGAGTGAAAATCGAAGACAATCTCGTGAAGGGTATTCAGGGCATCGTTGAAAGCCTTGACGCGGGCGCGTCCGTAAGTGTTAACTTGCACGACGTCGTTTTGAGGGTGGACGTTGACACCAACTGTCTGGGCCTTGGCGTCTGGCTGGGCTATCCTATGATCGGCACCTCGTTTATCGAAGGCGTCCTGGCTCCTGTCGAATCAAACCCTGATATTTTCGTCGATTTCAACGAAGAGGGTAACGTTTACGTCGAACTGGAGCTTGCAATTCGCTATCGCCTCACCGAAACCGACACCGAACTCAACGGACTTTTGGGCGACCTCCTCGGCGACGTGAAGATAGGCGACATCTCTTTGACGACGCTCCTCAACAAGCTTTTGGTCAGACTTTGCCTCACCAACGACGCAATGGGACAAATCGGCCTCAAGATTATGGTCAACGCCAACGTCAAAGATATATTAGCTAACAAAGATAACTTAAATATAAATACCATATTAGAAAGTCTGGACCTTGCGCTCGAGATTTCTTTGGGCAGCAAAAAAGTTTACGTTGCGCTCATCGATTACGTCGGTGAAGACGGCATCGCAAGCAAATACATCTTCCTCAAGCTCGACGAAATCGGCGTTCAGAACATGAAGATCAGCCTCGATATGCTCAAAGGCATCATCGGCGGAATCGGGAAAGATAAGGGCGAAGGCGCCGCGCTCTCAACCGACGGCGACACCGAAGAGCCTGCTCCTTCGGGAAAAGTCGACACCAAAGCGCTTTTAAACAAGCTTCTGAACCTTGACGGAAATTATATCGGAGTTGGAGAAAGAGGGCTGGAAATCAGGCTTGCCTACAATGTAATCGCAGTTCTTCTTTCGGAGCTTCTTACCGGCTTTGACTTCTCGGAGGGAAGTCTCGACGCGGTGAACCTCGTCAACGAAAAGACCGACGACACCGCTTTCATGCTTTGCTCCGAAGCAAAACCTGAAGACATTATGGACAACCGTCCGTACGTCAAGGTGGACGGAGAATACGTCCTTTACGATGCAGGCGACAGCCGCCACGACGGTTTGGAACAATACTATAAGATCCGTACGACTGCAATTACCTTAAAAACCAACGATCCTAAGAACGGCGGCAAAGCTAGCGTCAACGTTGACATAGCTCTTGCTTTGGGTCTGGATATCGGCCTAAGCATCTACGGTTATAAAGTCGGATTTACGTCCAACAACATGAATCTGCCTCTCGGCGACACGGGTGACTATTCCGACGTTGCAAATATAATGCAAGACAAAATCACCGTCTCTTTGGACGCGTATGTCGACTTGTCGCTTCTGGACGACGCAGATTACAACGCGTCTCCTCTCATCAAAACCGTTCTGGATTTGGTGAAAGCGGACGGCGTGGACGGACTTGCCGATTTGCTGTATGTCATAAGCCTCAAAACCGGCAACAACAGACTTAACATCTCCGTCGGCGCGGCGTTCACTATCAACGATATCATAAATATGGTCAAGGGCGGAAAAATCGACCTGACCAACTTTGACATTTCTCTCGAAATTTTCGATTATGACGCTTTGGGCAACCGAATCGTTTATATCGGTCTTTATCTGTACGAGGGCAACGGCTACGTCGATATGTATAACTACAACGGAAGCCCTGTTCTCTATATCGAAAACGCAGCTTCTGCGCTGGGTGACATCATCGGCGGTATCGGAAAAGATAAAGGCGAAGGTGCGGCTCTTGCAACCGACGGTGGCGCGGGTGAGCTTTCCGCAGAAGAAATCGGAATGAAGCTTGCCGTTGACGTGGTTCTGGGCAGCGCAGGTCTCGGCGTGCTCGTTCACACCGGCCTCGTCGAAACCCTCCTCGAGCTGCTGCTTCCGGATATGGATTTGCACCTTGTGGAAATCTTCGGCAACGTCGGCGCCAAAGTTATGATCGATTGGGAAGACGCAAAAGGTCTCGGTGACCTCGGCATAGACGTCGCGGTAACCTTGGGCGCCCTGCAGATCGGCCTCGGCATCGGAAATATCGGCCTTGCCATCAATCCGGAAAACGGCGTAGTGCCTGAAACGGTTGTAAGCGAAGCCACCAACATCACTCAGATTCCGCTCAACGCAGGTTTAAGCGTACAGCTCGTTATCGGCGCAGAAAACGGAAACTTCAACATCGGCGACCTGCTGGCAGGCATTTTGCCGGGCCTTGCGCTTGACCTCAACGTTCCTGCCGAAGACGGCGAAACTTTGGAGCTTAACCTTGACGTGGAAATAAGCGTCAACCTCGAAGACTTCAACACTTTGGAGGCCAAAGTGGAACTTCGGATGGCAGGAATCGGAGGCGACGTGCTTCTTCTCGGCGCATACTACACCAGAGGCGTGGTTTACGTTGACGCAAGAGGCCTGCTCGGCGAAGCCGCAAAAGTGCAGCTGACAGGTTTGGATCTCGGCGGAATACTGGAAGATATTCTCGGCGAAAAGCTTGGACACAACAAAAAGAGCGGAGGTGAAGGCGCAGCGGCGTCTGCCGACGACTTCGACGTGGAAATGGCGGCGGTTCAGATTATTCTGGACGGAAAAGCCATCTCCGTAAGGCTCACCAGCGCGCTCCTTGATTGGGTTCTCAACCTTGACGCGGTTAAAAAAGCAATAACTCTCCCTGACGGCATCGATCTCGACGCCATGCTCAGCATCGGCTACATCAACGAAGAAACCGGTCTCTTCGACCTCAGCGTTTCTTTGGACGCGGTGATTGCCGAAATGCTCAGAGTGGGACTTAAACTTCACAACATCGAAATAGGCTTCCATCACAATGACCTCGTGGCCATCGAAGACGCTTACGCTTATGTCGAAGCGGCCGACTTCAACATGACCTACGACAAAGAAACCAAAAAGATTTCCGTAAATCCGGAAGTCGTGATGGAACACGTCAATTTGCAGCTCGAACTGGACATCTACAGCCTGATGATCGGACAAAACGGTTCCGACACCATGGACCTTACCAAGATATTCCAGCCTCTGTTTGCAAACATAAGCGACTTCCTCGCCAAGATTATGGTCAGGGACGCTTCCGGTAACGCCGCAGAGCTTATCAATAACCTAAGCGTCAAGATTGTCGCAGACGTGAAACTCAAACAACTTCTCGAAACCGTTGATTTTTCAAAACTCGACGTGTCCGCGCTTCTTGCTTGCATCAACGCCGGCATCGAAGTCTACGACAACGGCCGGAAGATCATCGGCATCTACCTCAGCGAGGGCAGCGTATATCTGCAACTCGACGGTCTGGGCTTTGAAAACATCGTTGCCGAAAAAGAATTCGTCGACAAATTGTTGGATAAACTTCTGAAAAAGGATAACGGCGCGGGTTCCGCAATGTCTTCTGCAGACGGCGAGGACACCATGGCCACCGTCGTCAAGGTTATCAATTCCCTCGTCGCTTCCATAGACGTTGCAGACAAGACCTTGAGCGTCGTTATCGCAAACAGCTACCTCACCGAGCTCTTCAACCTCGTGTTCCCTAATCTCGGACTGAAGGCTCCTGACTTCGATCTCGGCAGAAACGCGATCAGCATCAACCTCAACAGGGGATTCTACACTTTGTTCGACGGCGCTACCGCGCAACAGCTGTTCTACGCAAAGGACGACAAGAACGGCACGCAGGTTGCAATTTACGACGAAAACGGCGACTACGTCATCGAAAACTACGACAAAACCAACCCTGCACACTTCGGTTTGCATCGTTACGACTTCTACGTCTATCTCGAAGGCGCATACGTCAAGTACGATCCGACGAACCCGACTCACGCAAAACTCGATAAGTACGTTTTTGTGGGACGCAACGGCCTCATCGAAGTGGACCTCAGCTTCTTCTCCAGCGAACTCGGCGTTTATATTCCTGCTCCGACCGTGGGCGTTACGGAATACAACTTCGACATTCCTGAAGAAAACTGGCAGAGCATAACCGATGCGCACGGCGTCCAGATCGGACTCACCGGCACCATCGGCCTCAACACCAACAACATCAAAGGCATCACCGCAGGTCAGATCCTCGGCGGCATTTTGGGCGATTTGGACACCAAAGTTACCATCGACAAAATGGATATGAGCCTTAACTACGACATCAACGTTTACCTCGGTTTCGAGTACGACATCGAGGCAATGAAGTTCGAAATCACCGCTCTCGACCTGTCCATCCGCCTTATAAGGGATAACGGAGAAGCCGGCAAAACCGTGCAGACCACCATTATCTACGACGGAACCGCAGGCAAGGCGTATGTTGATCTCGGATTCCTCGGTTTGCCTAAACTTTCCGTCGACGGCTTAAAAATCAAGGATGTTCTCGCCCTTCTCAAGAAGAAAGATGACGGCGGCGGAGAAGGAAGCGTGGAGAACGCTTTGGCTACCGCAAACGGAAACATGGAAAAATCTGCGACGGCAGACGTGTTTACAAGCCTTGCTTCCGTAATCATCCTGCTTAAAGACAACTTCCTCAGCGTAGGCCTCAGCAGCAAGTTTATCGTTGCTATCGTTCAGCTTATTGCGGGCGAAGAAGTCGGAAAAACCATAGCGGGCTATCTGCCTAACCTCGGCGTAGAACTGAGAATGGAATTGCATCCGTTCGTCATGGGCCTGTTCATTCAGCTTCAGGACGCAAACTGCGACAAGGTTGTGGACTTGTTCCTCACCTTCAACGGCTTTGACTTCGCCGAAAACGGTCTCGAAGGCGGCAGCACCATAAAGATTTTCGACAAAGAAACTTATAGCGGCGACCTCGTCAACATCGATCCGTCGGAATTCTCGAACCTCCTGACGGTGAACCTCGGCGCGGACAAAAACCTCGGCGAAAGCGTCGTGGATCTCAAACTCGGCGTTCTGAGCCTTAGCGCGGAACTCGACCTCGGCCTTGTGGCGTTTGAAGACGTCAAAGACTGGGCAAAAGCGTTCAAACCGCTCTTCGGCATCGGCGAAGAAGAGATGAAGATGATCATCGCTACCCTCGAAGAGGACAGCGTAACCGACATCGGCATCAAGATCGAAGGCAACGTCAATCTGGGCGGATTGCTGTCAACTCCTATGAGCTTTGCGGGAACAGAGCTTCGCATCACGCTTTCTCTGGAAACCACTTCGGGAAGCTCCGCGCTTGTGGGCAGCAGCATCGTTATCACCCTTATCGGTGAAGAAGCAAGCGGAAAAGCGGGCGTCTATATCGACTTGTCCAACTACAGAAACCTCGGCAAACTCAAGCTGGAACTTGACCTTGCTGGCCTCATCGGCGGCATCGGTTCTTCGACCGGCGCGGTGGCGTCCGACGGCGAAACCAAGAACTACGGTTTGCTCGGCGAAAGCATCTTCAACGTGCTCAACGGCATTCTGGGCGAACTCAAGTTCAGTGAAGGCACCATCAGCATCAACCTTTCCGAAAACCTCTTCGGAAAACTGTTTGACCTGCTGCTTTCCAGCAACCCTAACTTTGCGGGCCTCAAATACGAGGATATGCCTAAAGTCAGCGGCGGTTTGTCGATCGACGTCTTCACAATGACGATAAAAGTCAACCTCATCGTTTCCGAAACCATGAGCGTTGAACTCAAGCTTCACAACATCAAGCTGGGCACTTCGCCTATAGAAGAAGTTATGGACAGCGGCAGTCTTGCTCCGGCGTCTGCGGCCGACTTCAAGGACATCTTCAAGTCCTCCGTCGAAATCCAGCTTCTGGGCAGCCTCGGCTACACCCTGAACGCAAGCGGCACGGCGGCGGCCGACCTCAGCGAAATCTTCACCCTCATTAAGAACAAGCAGGGCGTTTCGCTGCTTCAGAACCCGCTGGTGCAAATCGACATTACAAACGACGTCGATATGCATCACGTTGCAAACACTTACGTTTACGTTGACCTCAACGACTTCAGCAAACTTAAAGTCGCTGTGGAAATCTACAAAGACGTTGCGGATATGACCAACGGCGTGGGCACTGCAATCGCGGCCTACATCGACGGCACCGACATTTACGTCGACGTGTCTGCGCTGGGTATCCCTAAACTCCGCATCGCAAACGTCAACATAGCAAAAATCATCGAAGACGCTTTGTCGAACACCGGTTTGTTCACCGCAACCGACAGCAGCCCTGAATACGACATGGGTCAAAGCTGGGGCGATTTGCTGTTCGGCGACATCGGCAACCTGCAAGCTTACGTTGCCCTCGTGTTCGCGCCTGAACGCTTCGCAATCGGCATCAACATGTCCATGATCGACGCAATCATCAAGGTTGTGCAGAAGAGCCAGGGACAAGACGTTGACTTCAGCGAAAGACTGCTTCCTCGTTTCGGCGAAGCAAGCCTCAGCATCGACAGCAGAGAATACGTACCTGTTGCTCAGGTCGGCAAGAACCAGTTCTCCAACTTCGACGAACAATACGTCCGCACCGGCGTGGTGAACGCGGAAGAGGCGCACAAAGAATACGTTTACACGCTCATCACCTCCGGACTTGACAAAGAAACGGCTTACGTCACCGCAAAATACAGCGGTGGTAAGTACTATATCAACCTCAACGGCTCCGCCGTCGAACTCGACACTTCCGTCAACGGTTTGTACGTCAAGACAAACGGCAAGTATAAGGCGGCTTCCGGCACGGAACTCGGAAACGAAGCTACCACCTACTACGTTGCAAAATACATGAAGTTCAACGACGTGCCTCGTCCTGCGCTTACCTTGAAGCTTTCCGACGACTTCTACGGCGTGCTGCAACTGGACGATCTTATCCTCAGCGTCAACGACAGCGTTCTGGATAACCTCTCAAAACACCCTAACTACGTTTCCACCGAAACCTTGTTTGCAAACAACGTTTACGGCGAAGACAAGGGCTTCCAGACGCTTTACGACGTCGAAACCGGCGCAATCGGCGTTGAAAAACTGGCAATCGGCGCAAACCTCGAGTTCACTCTCGGCACCTCCAATGGCGCAAACGACACTTCGAGCGCAGAGTATTCCAACACTTTGCAGAGCTACCTGTCGTTGCTCGTCGGTTCGCTGCTGACTCCGGGAACTACGGACGATGCAAACAATCCGTTTGATCTCAACGAGATTGCGGAACTCGGAAACTATCTCGTAACCGCTGCGGCGTCGAGTGAAATTTCCTACGAACTGGTGCTGAAGGTCGTTGTCGACGTTCCTTCCGCTATTTCGGACGGCATTCTTTCCGTCGCAGGTATTCTGAAGTCGGAAATCAGCGTCGAAATCAACATCACCAGCTACGGCAACGTCAAGAAGAAAGTTCTCGGCCTCTACAAAGTCGAAGGCGACGACGCGGTTTACGCCGACCTTTCGGGCCTGGGACTTCCTAAGATCAAATTGTTCGGCCTCAGCGATCTGCTCGGCGGACTGGAAATCGACATCGGCGGCATGCTCGGTTCGGCAATTTCCACCGCAGACGAAACTCAGGTTGCGGAAAAAGCAAGGATTTCCCTCGTTCTGGACGAAGGCCTCATCGAATTTTCGCTCGAACCTGAAGCAATCTATCAAATCATGACCTTCGCCGGCACAAAGGTTTACGACGCCGACGAATACAGCCCGTACAAATACATCGTCACTCAGGACAGAAACGGCTACTTCAAACGTATTCCGCTTCCTGACGCGCAATCCGCAACCGTATCTCTCAACATCCTGGATAAACTCGAATCGGTTGAAGTGAATGTCGTGGGCGATCCGTACGGCTCCAACCTGTATCTGGCAATCAAAGACTTCACTTTGACCACGGACGCAGAAAACTTCATTCAGGAAAGAGAACTTCCTGACGAAGGCGAAAGAGAAAACTACGGCGCAATTTACCTTGCGTCGGGCGGCGCAATCAACCTTGCCAACATTTTGTCCGGCGTTCTGGACGCTCACGACCTTGACATCAAGCTCGGTCTGAACCACAACGTCTCCCGCAAATATGACGGCAACGTCAACGCCAAAGTCGGCGACAGCACCAAGGTTCGCGCAAGCACCATCATCTCCGTAAGGACGACGGGCGCAAGCACGCAAACCAGCTCCACCGGCGGCACCAACCTCGGCAACAACGTTCTCCTCGTTGACCTCAACATCTACCTCCCGAAGGCAGGCAGCGGCAAAGAACAAAGGAACGTAGTTGACATCTACCTCTACAACAACAAGATCGGCGGCGACTTGTCGGGAGTTCTGCAAGGCTCCAGCTCCAACTTTATTTACAATATGGTTCTGAGCTTCCTCAAGGATATGGAATTTGCAGACCTTGACATCATCGGCCTCATCTCCGGCAGCGGAACGGAAAGCGAAGGCGCGGCGGCTTCCACCGAAGAAGCGGCAAAAGCAAGCGCATTCGACTTCTTCACGGGTCTCGACATCGGCAAGCTTATCAAGGGCGTCAAGCTCGACTGGTGGAACGGTTACGACATCGACGCGTCCAACGCGTTCGTCGGCGGCACCAGCCTCACCAACAGAAGCGACCGCTACAGCACCATCGAAGTGGATCTCGACATCGACTTCTTCAACAAGCTGTTTGCAGACGTCAACTATTTGCTGGATAACCTTGTCGGAAGCTTCCTCGGCGGCAGCGTTCTGACCGCAGAGCAGTATGCAATCTACGACTCGCTCACCTACGAGCAAAAGATGACTTATCTCAAGACCGGCAGCGTAACAGACGTCAACGGCAACAAGATAAATCTTCCGGACGTAACGATTTACGGTTTCACCAACGGCTTCTATAGCAATCTCATCGCCGGCCTTGGCAATATGATCGGCTTCAACATCGGCAGCGTCATCAACTTGCTCCCTACTCTTGAGAACAACGTAAGGGGTATCCTCGACGCGCTTCTGCCGTTCCCGATCTTCGACGCCGGCACGACCGCAAAAGCCGTCATCGTTCTCGACAAGGGTGAAAAGAACAGCGAAAGCATGGCGCTCGTGTCCACCATCGCATTGCTTTTGGGTTGCGAACCGGGACAAACGGTTGCGGCAAACAATATGGGAAGTGCCACTGGCGGCACCAACGCAGGTCAGGCATTCGCGCTCGTTATCAAAAACGGCAAAATCAACGTTAAATCGGCAAGAAGCTGGGATTGGTACAACGAGACCGAAAAGGCAATCGGCACCAACCTCATCAGCTCCGGCGTAACCTATTCCGTTATGGACGCTTTCGATCCGTGGGAACTCAACGCCGAAAGCTTGCACGACAGCGCGCGCTTGCCGCAACGTGTGTACGTTACCTTCAACGACGGCACCAACACCAAGAACAGCGGTTCCAAAGACCTTGCGGGCACGCACGTCGTTTGGGATTCCTCTACGGTTGATCTCACCCCGGGCGCAACGAGCTACATGTACGGCTATGCCGGAAACGTAACCGTCGGCCGTGTGAAAGTCGAAGTGTCCACCTTGACCGCATATCAGAGCCTCTACGGTTATCTGAACGAGAACGGTGAATTCGTAAGATCCACCAAACTCCACATCGATCCGCTCGGCATCGCCGCAGGCAGCGTGAAATCGCTCCCTGAAACCATCGTCACACTGCTCAACAACAGCACCTTCCAGGTTCTGTCCACCAAGTACGACGCGGCGAACCTGCCTGTGGTTCCTGCAAACATTGCGGCAAAGGCAAAATACGGCAAACTTTACTGGAAGACAAACGTTTCCGTGCTGGACGGTCTGGACGGCGACTACGACGGCTTCGAATTCTGGTATTCCGTTGCGGGAAGCAGCAGAATTCACGAAGCTCTCACCGTCACGCACTACGACCGCACCGTTTCGGAAGTTACGCTTCCTGACGAAGAACGTTTCAACATGGTTGTGAACGGCACAGGCGACGTTCTGGCGCTCACCGAAGAAACCTACGACATCGTAGCAAACTTCGAGTCGCTTACCACCGTTGAAGTTACCTTCACCACCGGCGAAAAAGCCACCCTCAGCGTCGAATGGGATCTGTCGAAGCTCAAGAAGTCTTACGACAAGAAGAAAGCTTACCTCGGTCTCGACAGCGAAGTGGTTGCAAAAGTCGGCGTTAAAGAAGGCTTGACGCAAAAAGTTACCATTCCGGTGCATCTTGACAAGAAAGTGTTCGACAAGATCACTCCGGACAGCGTAACGGGCAAAACTCCTACCTTCAGCTTCAATCCGTACGACGAGTACACCGGCTCCAGCATCAGCCTCACCGACGGCAACATGCTCGACGTCGAACTCTTCGTCGGCTCCGCGGCAGACAGCGCAACCACCAGAGTGGCCACCACGCTCGTTCTTCCGGACAAAGACAAGGTAGATCTTAGCTACAAAGGCACCGGCAGCTTCATCGCTACCGTGCAGATAGGCGGCGTGTTCGCGGCGGACGGAACGGTTCTTTCCGAACCTCAGAAAGCCAACGTCAGAGTGAACGTTCTCGACAAGACCGTTAAGAACGCAAACGTTCAGTTTGCAGACGGCGCGGTTTGGAAGATCGCAGAACTCTCGCACGGCCAGGCAATAGATATCACCGAGTACGTGCTCGGCACCGCGGGCGTAACCTTCGAAGACGGCACCGTATCCACTATGTCCGTCGTAGAAGTCGACCTCAAAGAAAATCAAACCGTAACAAACAGCGGCGGCAGCCTGAAAGCGGTTGTCAAAGTCCGCGGCCTGATGGACACCGACGACGGCAACATGCAAACCATCGACACCGTCATCATGCTCCCGAGAAACGAAGTTCTGAAAGTGTACGTTGACAAAGCGACCTACGCTTCCACCGGAAGCCTCCTCGTCGAATACACCAAGGGCGGCAAGAAGAACGACTACAGAACGGAATATTCCGTTTACGTTCCGGGCCTTGCCGAGGAACTTGCGGACAAAGTTTCCGGCGACGAAATCACCGTTGACGCAGGCATCGTTATAGGCAGTCAAACCGTGTTCTCCGTTATCGTAACGGATAGCGGCGCGGGCGGCTCTGCCGAAGGAGAATCGGCGGCAAGAAGGGCAGGCACGTTCAGCATTCCGGGCGAAACCCGCTCGGCAGACGATTCCATAACCGTTAGCGGCGATTTGGAAGTTCTGGAGATTCTGGACGCGGACGCTCTCAGCATCGTTTGCGATCCGATGGAAGACGACGCTATTCATTATCCTTCCGCGGTTTACCTCCGCGTAAGGATTGACGGAGTCGAACAAACCGTTCTCGCAACTGCGGAATTCTTCTCGTTGTACAGCGACGTAACCAACCCTGTTACCGGCCTTCCGTTCTCCGTTGAGAGAGTGGAAAGCGCTTCCGGCGCGGTTTACGAAAACCCTCAATACGAAGGCGGTGACTTCGACGGCGCTTTGGTAAGGTTCTGGTACGGCGGCAAAAGCGCAATCGTCAACGTTCCTTTGACCGTTCTCAACAGAGTGGTCGTGAACGACGATATGCAGGCGCAATTCACCGTTGTCAACCCGTACGAATACGACAGCGATCCGTTCTCCCCGACGTTCAGTCTGGCCAGATACGTTATGGTCACTTTCGAATCGGGCGAAATAAAAGAATATCCCGTTTCCTGGGAAAACATCGACGTTGACGTTACGGCCGCAGAAGGCAAGACCTTCACCGCAACCGTAACCTACGGCAAGGGCATTGGTTATTTCAAAAAAGACATAACCGTCATCATCTACGCTTACACCCCGACGGCCGAAAAGCTTTCCGAGGTGCAGAGCGCGCTTGACGAGCAAAACTTTTACGCTTACGTTTCGGAAGGCAGACCGGAAACCGATCCTCTGAACGTTGCGAACTACCCGCAAACCGCCACCGTCCAAATCGGCAAAACGCAAACCGTTTTGCAGCTCAGGTGGGACCTTTCGGGCATACACTACACCTATGAAGGCGGCACGTTCAAGGTTCCGTGCAAGGTCGGCAAATCCGGCTACGGCGAAACCGACGTGGAATTTGAAGTAAACGTCAAACCGTGCGTGGTCGTTTCCAGCGACCTCGAGCAAAGGCTGGCCGCGCTTTCGGGCTTTGCAGGCTACAAAACCGGCCTCAACATGTTCGACGTCGGCTACGACGCTCCGAGCATTTCCGAATGTAAAGTCAACTTCGAAGGCATCGGGGAAGTTACCGAAAAAGTAACCTGGGACATGTCGCAGGTGAAAAAAGGCCTCAACGTGGCGGCTTATTCGGAAGACAACACCTACACCTTCACGGTGTATGCAATCATCAGAAACAAGGAGTACGCAGGTCCGCAGAAAATTCCGTTCACCTTCAAGTACTACGCTTACGAGGTAGCTGAAGTTTCCAAAACCAACGGTTCCTACTCGGCCATTTTCGACACGGAAACCAAGATAGATCCGTACAACGCTCCGTTCCCGTCCTTCCCGAGGACCGTGTACGTCAAGTTCAAAAAAGCAGGTACGACGGAAACCACCCGCTACTACGCTTTTTCCACCACCGACGCAACCTACAACCTCGTTTGGGACAAATCGGGCTACAACACCAAGTACAACAGCGAATCCTGCAAAATCGTGGCCAAGCTGTCGAGATCGGGCCTTAACTTCGAAAACGCTTTCGAATTCCAAGTCATAAACAAAACGGCAGTCAAGTTCAAGTTTGCCGATTCCGAAACCGTGTACTATGTGAAGGACAGCGTCATTTACACCGACGCGGCTTGCACCGAAAAATACGTTCTGGTTGTGGATGCCTACGGCAATTCGTCCGACGGCATAATCTCCAGAATCGTCAACGTTGCCTTCAGCGACGATCCGGATACGTTCATACAATACAACTCCACCGTCAGCACGCAGGGCGGCTACAAAGTTACCTATTCCGGCAGCGCAGAAAACTACGATTTGAGGTTTGAAGTCGGCGGAAACGAGACTTTAAAGGCTGAAATTCACGTTTTACAGCGCTCTATCGACGTTTCGGCGTACAACTCGAACGAGGAAATCGAAGCCTACTTAAAGGGCAAAATCCCCGGCCTTTCGGACGGAAACAAGACCTCGGCGGTTTCGCTTCCGAAGCAAATAACCTTGGATCTCGTGGACGACGAATATGCAGGCAAGACCCATCTCGGCACCTCCTTTAAGTCCAACAAAAACTTCACGTTCAATCTTTATTACAAGTACACCAAGTACTACTATAAAGACGACGCCCTCACCGACGTCAACGTGTTCACCAAGGACGGTCTGGACTTTAATGGCAACGTGACGGGCGAGAAAAACGTCAAGTATCTCACGCAGATCCTTACGTCCGAAACCTTCACCACCAGAAGCGACTGGATGACGGCGGAGCTTTCTATCGGCGGCGGCAGCGAGAAATGCGCTTACGTCATCACTTGCTACGTCGGACGTTACTACGAAGACGGCTCGATGGTCGTAAAATATCAGTACGCGCTCACGTACACGTTGACTTTCAACGACTACGCAGAAAAGCAGATTTCCTTTGACTTCTCCGGAGCCTGGAGATCGGCCGACCTTAACTACAACTACATCGTGTTCGACGCAAACTACGATTACAGCTTCCGCACGGACGGCAAAACGCAGAACTCAAACTTTGCTTTTGTGGCGGCGACGGACGGCAGATACGTCGTTGTGGACGGCGAATATCAGGTTTACGATCAAGCTAACGCAAAACACCAAGGCCTCCAAAGATACAAACTTCAGGCCGCAGGTAAGGACGTTACCTTCCTTTCGAACGGCAACATAATTTACGATGGCACCGAGTACTGCAAGTACGACTTCAAGACGGCCGTCAAGTCCTAAAATCACACCGCTTCGCATTTTTTGCGGAGCGGTTTTTGAATATATCGAAAAACTATTGAAAATTCAAAAGTTTTATGCTATAATCTTTTTACGATAAAAAACAACCTTACGGAGGATATATCATGGGTTTCATTAAAAAACAAATGCTCAAAGTCATCGAATGGAAGGACGACAGCACCGATGTCATCGTGCAGCGTTTCGACATTCCTGACAGATATGAAATTATGAAGGGTTCCCAGCTCACCGTCAGAGAATCGCAGGCTTGCATTTTCGTGAACGAAGGCAAAATTGCCGACGTGTTCGGACCGGGCAGATATAAACTTGAAACGGCCAACCTTCCGTTCCTGACTGCCATTTACAGCTGGAAATACGCGTTTGAAACGCCGTTTAAAGGCGACATTTACTTTGTAAACACCAAACAGTTTGTCAACCAAAAATGGGGCACCACAAACCCTATCATGCTCAGGGACGCGGATTTCGGCGTCATCAGACTGCGCGGCTACGGCATCTACAGCTACCGTGTCGTCGATCCTAAGAAACTGATGACCGAACTGACCAGCACTAACAAAGTTTACAAAACGGAAACCATCAACGAAACATTCCGAAAAGTTATCGTTTCCAAGATAACCGATATCATCGGCGAAAGCAAACTTTCCGCTCTGGACCTTGCCATGAACTACAACGAGCTTGGCGAACAGGCCGCGGCGGCGATAGTTCCGGAGCTTGGCAAATTCGGCTTGGAAGTTACCGGTTTCCATATCGAAAATCTGTCGCTTCCTGAGGAAGTGGAGAAGATGATCGACAAACGCACTTCTATGGGCGTTATCGGCGACAAAATCGGCACCTTCACGCAGTATCAGACCGCAGAAGCCATTCGCGAAGCGGCCAAAAATCCGGGAGCGGCCGGCACGTTTGCGGGCGCAGGCATCGGCCTCGGCGCAGGCATCGGCATGGGCGGCGCTTTTGCGGACAGCCTGAAGGCGGCAAAAGACGAAAACAAAGCGGCAGGAGGTCTCGGCGCGCAGAAAGCCGTCTGCGCAAAATGCGGAGCAAGCATATCGACTAATGCAAAATTCTGCCCTGAGTGCGGCGAAAAGGTTCAGCCGAAAGCGGCGTTTTGCCCTGAATGCGGCAAACCTGTTGCTCCGAATGCAAAATTCTGCCCTGAATGCGGAACCAAAATCAAATAAAAATGTCTGATATTTCTTCAAGCGACGTCATAAAATGTCCGTCGTGCGGCGCAAATATGGAATACTCTCCGGCGGAGGGTTGTCTGGTTTGCCCGTATTGCAAAACCGAGAAGCTTGTCGACAAGGTTCCGATCGGAGAAGGTTGGGACTTCAAAACCTTTGACGAAAAAGGCGAGGTTCCGGAAGCGGGCGCAAGCGTTTATATTTGCCCTAATTGCAAGGCGGAAACAGTGGTTACGGGGTTCAGAACCGCAGAGCAATGTCCGTTCTGCGGCTCTACCAATGTCATTTCGGCGGAGAATCTGCAGGGCAAAAAGCCCGATTGCATTCTGCCGTTTATCGTGACCAAGGAGCAAGCCGTCGCCGGTAGCAAAAGATGGATAAAAAACAAATGGTTTGCGCCGTCGAAATTTAAAAAATCGTTTAAACCCGAAGCAATGAGGCCCGTATACGAGCCGGCCTATGCGTTCACGTCGGACACCGAAAGCGCCTACGACGGCCGCCTTGGCGAAAACGAAACGAGGACGGTGGGCAGCGGCGAAAACAGAAGGACTGAAACCTACATCAGATGGTTTTACGTCAAAGGCACCTACGTCAAAAGGTTCGAGAACATGGTTATCGAAGCGTCCGTGCACTTGGATCAGAGGCAAATGGACAAAATCGGTCCGTTCGACACGGCAAACGCGTTGGAATACAGAAAGGAGTTTCTGGCAGGCTATGTGGCCGAGCGCCCGTGCGACAGCGTGCAAAAGTGCTTCGAAACGGCCAAAAGCAAGATGGATGCCGAAATCAAACGCGGAATCCTGAACAAATATTCTGCCGATCACGTCGATTATCTGAATATCTATACAAACCATAAAACCATATTCTTTAAGGCGATATTGTACCCGATTTATCACAGCTTTTTTGCTTACCGCGGCAAAAAATACGAGTTTTTCGTCAACGGCAGATCCGGCAGAGCAAGCGGAAAAACGCCTGTTTCACCGTGGAAAGTCGGCATAGCCGTGCTGGTCGCTTTGGCGGTTCTGGCGGGAATACTGTATCTTATGGGCATTTTTGAGTAAAATAAGGATAAAACCTCAAGGAGATATACAATGAAAAAAATCGCAAAGGAAATGCTTATTTCCGAGCTTATTGATCAAGTGGAAAACAAAGACGCCGTAGTCGACAAACTTATGGAATGCGGCATGCACTGCCTGGGCTGTATGATGGCTCACGGCGAAACCATCGAAGAGGCGGCAATGGTTCACGGGCTGGACGTTGACGTGCTTATCGACGAACTCAATAAAGTTGCTTTTAACGACTAACGAAAAATCCGCCGAACGTTCGGCGGGTTTTCTTTTTTAAGGAAGGTTTTCGGCTTTGCATAATTAGGCAAAAGGGCGGCAAAATAAGGGTATGAACAAAAAGATTGTGAAATACATCGTGCTTGCCGCCGCATGCCTTGCCGTGGCCGTGAATTTTGCGGGGGCGGTCGGAGTTCTGAAAACCGTTCTGTCGGCATTCAAAACGCTTCTTATCGGCGTTTTTTTTGCTCTTGCCTTGAAGGGAGCGGTTGATTTTTTCCAAAAGAAGATATACAAAAACAAAAAATATGCGGGCATTTTTGCAATAATCACCGTGTACGTTTTGTTCGCGGGAGTGGTGGCGGGCATCGCTTTCGTGCTGGTGCCGCCGCTTGTCGAAAGCGTCAAATCGGTGGGCAAAAACTTGCCGAGCTACGTTGAAACTGCCAAAAAGTTTGTTATGGATTTGCTGCAAAAATACGGCGTTTCCGAAGAAAAAGCAGCTTCGCTTCTGGACGGCTTGCTTAAAAAAGGAGGGGAGTTTTTGTCCGGATTTATGGAGAACATCTCCGCCGTGGCCGAGCGCATTATACGCTTTATCTCAAGCGCCGTGGACGTGTTTTTCAGCATAGTCATATCCGTCTATATTCTGTCGGAGCGCAAAATGCTCGGAAACTCGCTTAAGAGGTTTATACGGTCGATTTTGCCTGTTAAAGTGTCTGATTGGTTGTTAAGGTTCTGTTCGGTGTTCGGAAAAGTGTTTTCCAGATTTATGACCGGGCAGGCGCTGGAAGCCTTCGTTCTGGGCGGAATGTGCTTTTTGGGAATGCTCGTTTTCAAGCTGCCGTATGCGCCTGTGGTGTCCGTTGTGATAGGCTTCAGCAACCTGATTCCGATACTCGGCGCTTACGTCGGAACCACGTTCGGATTTTTGCTGATACTTATGGTAAGTCCGAAAAAAGCTTTCATATTCGTGGCGTTCGAGATACTTTTGCAACAGGTCGAAAACAATCTGACATACCCGAAGGTGGTGGGAAAGACGTTGGAGCTTTCGGGCTTCTGGACTATAACGGCAGTGCTTGTCGGCGGCGCGCTGTTCGGTTTTTGGGGAGTTATGCTTGCGGCGCCGACGATGGCAGTCATCTACAAAATGATCGAATACAGATTGGGGCAAAACCCGAATCCGGAGGCACTTATGCCGAAACTATCCGAGCCGACAAAGGAGACAGGCGCAGACGGCGCCCAAAAGACTGCAAAATAGGCTTATGGCTATGGCGCCCCTCAGTTTTTTGACACCCGTGCCCGAAAAATAGACGGCGGCGACGTAGAGTATCGTTTCCGAACTGCCCATGATTACGGCGGCGCACTTCGCTTCGAAGCTGTTGCCGCCGCATTTTTTCAGTAAGGTTTCGAAATAGGCGAGTGTGCCGCTTCCCGAAAACGGTCGCAAAAGAAGAAGCTCGGCCATAGAAGGGGGGATTCCCACGGCCGAAAGCGGCTTTTCGAGCGCGGCGGTGAGCATTTCCGAGAGGCCGCTTTCCCTAAAAAGCGCAATCATGATAAGCACGCTCGACACGAACGGAAAAACGACGTAGGCAAGCTTTAGCGCCTTTTTGCCGCCTTCGACGAACGAGTCGTAGACGTTAACTTTTTTTGCGGCGGAATATATAAGCACGACGGCCACGAATGCCGGAAGAAGATAACTCATTTTTTATACAGCGCTTTGACCAGAATTATGCCCGTAACGGTGGAAACGGCGGTGGAAATAAGAGTAGGCAGGATTATAGACGACGGATTCGTCGCTCCGTTAGAAGCGAGAAGCGACATAACGGTTGCGGGGATAAGCTGAATGGATGTTGCGTTGACGACGACCAGCATAATCATGTTTTTCGTCGCCACGCCGGAGCCGTTGTCCATAAGCGAAATCGCCTTTATGCCGGCAGGCGTAGCGGCTCCTCCCAGCCCCAGCATGTTCGACGCCAGATTTACGGTGATATATTTTTTGGTTTCGTCCGATTCGCCCTTGAAAAGGGCGTTTGTCAAAGGGCGGCACAGCTTGGTCATTTTTGCGTTAAGGCCCGCGCGGTCCATCATTTCGAGGACGCTCATCCACACCGCGTAAACCGCCACCAGCTTTACAGAGAGCGTTACGGCGTCGGTCGCTCCCGACAGCATTATCCCGACGAAATTCTCCGGATTTATCACCGCTACGGCCACGGTTGCTATAAGCACGGTTATCAAAAATATGACGTTCACGACTTCACCTCGGGCTATTTTATTCGGCGTTTTTCAAAATAATAACTTTTTTTGTTTACATTTCGGGCGAAGTAGTGTAAACTACTTATGATTTGTAAGTACTTATTAAGGAGACGTTTGTATGACCCGTAAACCGAAATATTATATCACCACGGCCATTGCCTACACTTCGGGCAAGCCGCATATCGGGAACACCTACGAAATTATTCTCACCGACAGTATAGCCCGCTTCAAGCGCAAGCAGGGCTACGACGTGTTTTTCCAGACCGGAACCGACGAACACGGCGAAAAAATCGAGCTTAAATCCGCCGCGGCCGGCAAAACTCCGAAGGAGTTTGTCGACGGTGTCGCCGGCGAGATTAAGAGCATCTGGGATCTGATGAACGTGTCTTACGACAAATTCGTTCGCACGACCGACGATTATCACGAGAAACAGGTGCAAAAAATATTCAGAAAAATGTACGACAAGGGCGACATTTACAAGGGAAGCTACAAGGGGCTTTATTGCACGCCTTGCGAGTCCTTCTGGACGGAAAGTCAGCTTGTGAACGGCAAATGCCCTGACTGCGGCAGAGAAGTCAAGCCGGCGGAAGAAGAGGCTTATTTCTTCAAAATGAGCAAATACGCCGACCGCCTGCAAAAGTTTTTGGACGACAATCCGGAGTTTATTTCGCCTGTTTCCAGAAAGAACGAAATGGTGAACAACTTCCTCAAGCCCGGTCTTCAGGACCTTTGCGTAACCAGAACCTCCTTCAAGTGGGGTATTCCGGTGGATTTCGATCCTAAACACGTCGTTTACGTATGGCTGGACGCTCTCGCAAACTACATAACGGGCATCGGCTACGACGCCGAGGGCAACAGCTCCGAGCAGTTTGAAAGGCTGTGGCCTGCCGACCTTCACGTTATCGGAAAAGATATCGTCAGGTTTCACACGCTTTACTGGCCGATCTTTTTGATGAGTCTGGATCTGCCGCTGCCAAAGCGCATTTTCGGCCACCCGTGGCTGTTGCAGGACGGCGGAAAAATGAGCAAATCCAAAGGTAACGTCATTTATGCCGACGATATGGCGGAGATTTTCGGCGTGGACGCCGTGAGATACTACGTTCTTTCCGAAATGCCGTTCGACAACGACGGCGTCATCGGCTGGGGGCTGGTTACCGACAAGATCAATTCCGACCTTGCCAACGTCTTCGGCAACCTCGTAAACAGAACCGTCGCCATGAGCAACAAATACTTTGGCGGCGTGGTCGAGAACAAGCACGTTTGCGCGGACGTTGACGACGACCTCAAACAAACCGTCGTTTCCGCATACAAAAAAGTTGCGGCAAAGATGGACGAATTCAAAACCGCCGACGCTTTGGACGAGGTGTTAAAAGTGTTCAGAAGGGCGAACAAATATATCGACGAAACCACTCCGTGGGCCCTCGCGAAAGATCCTACAAACGCAGACAGGCTGAAAACCGTGCTCTACAACCTGACCGAAACCATAGTTATCGGTGCAAGCTTGTTGGCGCCGTTTATGCCTGAAAAAGCCGAAAAGGCAGCGGAACTCGTGGGCGCAAAACTGCGTGATTTCGACAGCGTTGAAGAATTCGGCCTTACGAAAGACGGCACCAAGGTTTCGGACAAACCGGAATTTTTGTTCTCGAGACTTGACGCGGACGAAGTGATGGAAAAAGTGGAAGTTGTCCAGCAGAAATACTCCGTCGAGCCTAAAGAGGAATACGTCGAAGTGCCGAAGGCCGACGAAATAACCATCGACGATTTTGCCAAAATACAACTGTCGGTCGGCAAGGTTCTTACCGCCGAAAAAGTCGAAAAGGCAGATAAACTGCTCAAAATGACGGTTAAAGTGGGACAAACGGACAGAACCATCGTTTCCGGCATTGCAAAATGGTATAAGCCTGAAGAAATGGTCGGCAAAGAAGTTGTGGTGGTTTCCAACCTTAAGCCTGCAAAACTCAGGGGCATAATGTCGGAAGGCATGATTCTTTGCGCAGACGACGGCAAAGGAAATTTGTGCGTGGTAAGCCCGGAAAAAACAATGCTTTCGGGAAGCGAAGTAAGATGATGCTCGTCGATTCGCATTGTCATCTTGACGACGAAAGGCTGTACGGACAGGCAGACGAAATCGTGGCGTCGCTTGCCTCAGACGGCATCGGACGGGTTATAGACGCAGGGAGCGACCTAGTAAGCTCCGAGCGCGCCGTCTTTCTTGCCGAAAGGTTTTTTGAGGTTTACGCGCTTGTCGGAGTGCATCCGCACGAGGCGGAAAAGGCGACGGACGGCGATTTTTTGAAAATCGAAAATCTTGCCAAAAACAAACAAAAAGTCGTGGGCATAGGCGAAATAGGCCTTGACTATTTTTACGATCTGTCCCCGAGAAGCGTTCAGGCGGAAGCTTTCGTCAAGCAGCTGGAAATTGCCGACGGATTGAAATTGCCGGTGGCCATTCACCTTAGGGACGCCTACGGCGACATGCTGGAGCTTGTCAGACAAAACGCCGACAAAATCAAACACGGATTTTTGCTTCATTGCTACAGCGGAAGTCCGGAAACGGCAAAGGAATTTATGAGAGCGGTGGACGCGTCGTTTGCGTTCGGCGGAACTCTCACTTTCAAAAACAACGTCCGCGCGGTGGAAACGGTCAGAATGTTGCCGGAAGATAAGCTTCTTCTGGAAACGGACAGTCCGTATCTTGCGCCCGTGCCGATGAGGGGAAAAACGAACCTTCCGAACTACGTAAGATACGTCGCCGCAGAAATGGCGAAGGTCAGGGGCGTGTCCGTGGAAGAAATAGCAAACGTAACGACGAAGAACGCCTACGGGTTGTTTTCGAGGTTGAAATGAAGAATAACACCATTGTCTATGACATAGACGACAAAACTTATATAAACCTTACAAACGAGTGCAGCAACAACTGCACCTTTTGTTTGAGGAGAAATCACGACGGAATTGAGAACTATTATCTTTGGCTCGCAAAAAAACCGACGGCAAAAGAGGTTGTTTCAGAGCTTGAAAAACGGAAAGTCGAAAAAGCGGTTTTCTGCGGTTTCGGCGAGCCGCTGTATGCGTTGGACGTTCTTCTCGAAGTGGCGAAATACCTGAAGAAAATAGGCGCGTCCGTCCGCGTGAACACCAACGGCCAGGCAAAGCTTATCGCAGGTAGCGGCGTGGCGAAAAAGATGAAAGGCCTTGTGGACGTTGTCAGCGTCAGCCTCAACGCCTCTACGGCCGAAAAATATCAAAACCTATGCCATTCGATATTCGGAGAGCAAGGATTTTACGCCCTTCTGGATTTTGCGAAAGAATTGAAGGAAGAGGGCATAAAGGTGGTTTTCAGCGTGGTTGACACCATCGGCGCAGAGGAAATCGAAGCCTGCCGCAAGGTGGCCGAAAGCGTGGGCGCCGAGTTCAGGATGAGGACGTATATAGAATGAGAGAGCTCAAGGAAATTTTGAAAGAAAAGTCCTTCCGCTTCAACAAAAATCTGGGGCAGAACTTTTTGACGGACACCAACCTATTGAGGGCCATAGTGTCCGACAGCGGCCTCGAGGAGGGCGAAACGGTTGTCGAAATAGGGACCGGAGCGGGCACTCTTACCCGCGCTCTTGCCGAGAAAGCGGGGAAGGTTATAAGCTTCGAGGTTGACGAAAACCTGAAACCCGTCTTGGAAGAAACTTTGTCGGGGCTGGACAACGTCGAGGTGATTTTCGGCGACGTTCTGAAAATGTCCGACAAAGAAATCGCCGCGATAACCGGCGGCGAATTTCGCGTGGTGGCGAACATACCGTACTATATAACCACGGGGCTTATCATGCGGTTTGTGGAAAGCGGACTTCCGGTCAAAAGCATCACGGTTATGATTCAAAAAGAAGTGGCGGAAAGGCTGGTGGCAAAAGAGAACACCGGCGACTACGGCGCGATAACCATGAGCGTCAGAATGCGCGGCGACGCCGTGATAACCCGAAAAGTTTCCCGCACGATGTTCTATCCCGCGCCTAACGTCGACAGCGCGGTGGTGAGAATAGACATAGATCCGCACAAGTTTGAAAACGAGGACAAAGAGCTGTGCTTAAAGCTTGTAAAAGCGGCCTTCGGAATGAGAAGAAAAACCTTCAACAACAATCTTTCGGCGTCGTTTTTCATCTCCAAAGAAACCGCGGCAAGAGTCATTTCGGAAGCGGGATTTGAGCCGATGATAAGAGGCGAGGCCTTCAGCGTGGAAGACATCGTGAAAATATCGAGAGTGCTGAAAAAGCACTTAAACAATTAAAAATAGTCAAAAAAACCGTCGTTTACGTTGAAACGGCGGTTTTTGTTTGTGCATAAAATAATTATTTCAAAACGGTTTTTCCGGTGCTTGCGTCCTGATAAATCATCCACCAGCCGCGGCCGAATTTTTGAGAAAGATCCGCCGGCACCCAGCTGCAGATGTCTGCAATCTCTACGGGCGGCTTGACGTCGTAGGTGCCGGCAACTCCGTAGCAGACGAATTCGGGTTCGTCCAGATTGTAGGTTATGCCGATGACGTAAAAGCTGTTTTTCGTGTCCACTCGGATCCATTTGCTGTTGGGGATAACGCTTTCCGGTTCGTTGTCTTCCGGGTAGCAGACGAACATTTCGTCCAGCTGCGGTTTTATGGAAGCGTAAAAGTTTTCGCCGGAAAATCCCGGCGCTTCGGAAAACGGCCTGACCTCGGGTTTTTCTTCATCAAGAGTTTTTGCTTCGCTATCTTCGTCCGAAAGCACTTTTGCGCCTTGAACTTGGCGAGCAGGCTCGTTTTCGGCCTTTTTTTGCGGCTCCCGCCTGTCCTGTTTTTTCTTTTCGTCCAAAAGAGAGAAGCATCTTATGGTGTCGCCGCTTGCGCTTCCGTAGTAGAGCGGTTTGTCAGCCGCGGCAATAAGGCACAACGCTTTTTCGGCGTCTATGGAGCCTGCGTCCAGAAGATTTCTGCCGGGACTTATTTCAAAAGAAAGCAACCTGTCGCCTTTTACGAAAAGCGTTGCCTTGCCCGAAAATTCGGGAGCAGTCAGATCTATCATGACGCTTTTCGGATTTTTGGTGAATTTGACGGCCAGCGGAGCGGCCTTTTGCGACACCGGCCGCATAAATATGATTTTCCTGTTCATTTTTTGCCTCCGCAATAACGTATGCAAAAAATCTTTTAGGTATGCCAAAAAAAACCGCGACCGTATGGCCGCGGAAACGTCAGTTGGCGTCGGATAGCAGAACCGTTGCGACTGCGGCAATCGCTTCGCCGTCGCCAATGTCGCCGACTTTTTCGTTCGTCGTTACGGATATGCCGATCTGAAGCGGATCGATATGCGCAATTTCTGCCACTTTATCTTTCATTTCGTCCACGTAAGGTGCCAGTTTTGGTTTTTCGGCGATAATGGCTATGCTTGCGTTGACGAGGCGCAGACCTTTTTCGTAAACGGTTCTCAGCACCTCGAGAAGAAGTTTTGCGCTGTCCGCGCCCTCGTATTTTTCGTCGTCTGCGGGGAAGAAATGACCTATGTCCGGAAGACCTGCCGCCGAAAGAACGGCGTCCATGAGCGCGTGCAGAGGAGCATCGGCGTCGCTGTGTCCCGAAAGACCTTTTTCAAACGGGATTTCCACTCCGCAAAGCAGGAGCTTTCGGCCTTCTGCGAGACGGTGAACGTCGTACCCCGTGCCTGCGCGGAAAGTCGGAACGTCGGAAGGATAGGTGATTTTTACGTTTTTCGGATCGCCCTCGGTGAGGGTTACGTTGCCGTATTCGAGGTGGTACAAAGCGGCGTCGTCGGTGGCGATTCGGCCGTGCGAATAGGCGTTTTTAAGCTTTTCGGTCAAAAAGCCCTGAGGCGTCTGGACGGCGCGGACGATGCTTCTGTCCACGGGTTTGCCGTCGCATCTTGCTAAGCTGTCCGAAAGAGGGACTGCCGGCACGCCGGTTCCTGTTTCTTCCACGGCGCACATAACGTCGGTGATGACTTTCGGGGAAACGTAGGGCCTTGCTCCGTCGTGCACGAGAACGTATTTTGAGGAGCAGAGCGCCAAAGCGGCTTTTACGCTTTCGGTGCGGTTTTTGCCGCCGGCAACTATTTTCAGTCTGCCGTCGAAGCCGTCAAAAAGCTTTTGAAATTCTTCCGTCCTCTCCGGCGCGACGACGAGATATATCGTCGCCACGTTTTCGAAACGGGTGAAAGGAAGAACCGCCGATTGC
>HF988640.1:196605-241791 GCA_000434675.1 Faecalibacterium sp. CAG:1138
TATTCATTGATGATGCGGTACATTTCGCCCGCGTCTTCCTTGCGGACGGTGTCCTTTACCTCCAGCACTTCGAATTTTAAGGTGCCGCCGCCGAACGCCACCTCGACCACGTCGCCTACCTTGACTTCTTTTGCGGGTTTGACGCTTTTTCCGTTGATGATTATCCTGCTTGCGTCGCATGCGTCGCGAGCCGCGCTGCGGCGTTTTATCACCCTTGAAACTTTGAGAAATTTGTCGATTCTCATGGGATTTGACCTCTTGAAAAAAATTTTTATAAAATGCAAAAACGCAAGGCGAATCGCTTGACTTTTCCATATTTTAGCACTAAAATAGATAAATGCCATTTAATATAATGCGTAGTGCGCCCTATGGAGATAGGGTAGGGGGATATTTTCGCCCGCTCGCGATTTTCGCTTGATGCTATTATACATTGATTTCGGGCAAATTACAACGAAATTTCAAGCATTTTTGTGCGTTAGATTTTAATTTTTTTGAAGGAGCGTGAAATATGTCGCAACAAAGAATTCATAAGGAAATGTACGGCACCACCGAGAGAATGACTTTTTCCAAAATCAAAGACGTCCTCCCGATTCCGTATCTTATCGAAGTTCAAAAAGATTCCTACAAAACCTTCATTGAAACGGGTATCAAAGAGGTTTTCGAAGACTATTCTCCGATACGCGATTTCAGCGACCGCATGGAACTCCGCTTTTTGGATTACTCGCTGGACCCTGTGCCGAAGTATTCCGTCAAAGAGTGCAAAAACCGTGACACCACCTACTCGGTAGGCCTGAGGGTGAGGGTGCAGCTCGTCAACCTCGAAACCGGCTCTATCGTCGAGGACAACGTGTTTATGGGAGATTTGCCTCTCATGACCGAAAGCGGCAGCTTCGTCATCAACGGCGCGGAACGCGTTATCGTCAGCCAGCTGGTCAGGAGCCCGGGCGTTTATTTCGGCGCAGAACCGGACAAGAACGGCGTTCCTCGTTACGCAGGCACCGTCATTCCTAACCGCGGCGCATGGTTGGAATTCGAAACCGACGCCAACAACGTTTTGTGGGTTCACGTCGACCGCACTCGTAAAATCACCGCAACCACTCTGATCAGGGCTTTGGGCTGGGGCAAGGACGAAGAAATCATCGCTTTGTTCGGCGACGAACCTATTTTGCAGGACACCATCGCGAAGGATCCTGTCGAAGCGAGAACTCTCGAAAGAGGTCAGATAGATCTGTTCAGAAGGCTCCGTCCGGGCGAAGTTCCGACCGGCGAAGGCGCGAAAATCCTCATTGAAAACACCTTCTTCGACTCCCGTCGTTACGACGTGAGCAAAGTCGGTCGTTATAAATTCAACAAAAAACTCGGCATTGCAAACCGCATCGAAGGTTACAGAGCCGCAGAAGACGTCGTAAGCCCGCTTACCGGCGAAATTCTGGTTGAAAAAGGGCAATACATCACTCGTCAGATGGCGGAAGAAGTTCAAAAGAACGCCGTCAACGTCGTTATGCTGAAAAAAGAAATCAACGACGACGGAAAAGCTTTCAAAGTTATCGGCAACAACACAGTCAACCTCGCCGACTTCGTCGATTGTAACCCTAAAGAGCTCGGTATCACCGAATTCGTTTACTATCCTGCCCTCAAGGTTATTCTGGACAGCGTGGAAGACAACGCCGAACGCATTAACGTCATCAAGCAGAACGTTCACGAGCTTGTGCAGAAGCACATCACCCGCGACGATATCGTTGCAACCGTAAGCTACAACCTCGGTCTCACTTACGGCATCGGCGACATCGACAACATCGATCACCTTGCAAACCGCCGCGTACGCTCCGTCGGCGAACTTTTGCAAAACCAGTTCCGCATCGGTATCAGCCGTCTGGAAAGAGTTATCAAGGAAAGAATGAGCATCGCGCAGGAAGATAAGGAAATCAACCCGCGTTACCTCATCAACATCAGGCCTGTCACCAGCGCCATCAAGGAATTTTTCGGAAGCAGCCAGCTGTCCCAGTTTATGGATCAGCCTAACCCTATCGCCGAACTTACGCACAAACGTAAGCTTTCCGCTTTGGGCCCGGGCGGTCTCAGCCGCGAAAGAGCAGGCCTCGAAGTTCGTGACGTTCACCACACTCACTACGGCAGAATGTGCCCTATCGAAACCCCTGAAGGTCAGAACATCGGTCTTATCACGTCCCTTTCCACTTACGCACGCGTAAATGAATATGGATTTATAGAGTCCCCGTATAGAAAGGTAGATAAAGCCACCGGCATCGTAACCGATCACGTCGACTATCTGCCGGCAGACGTCGAGGACAGATACGTCGTCGCGCAGGCAAACGAACCGTTGGACGAAGAAGGCCATTTCGTTCACGACCGCGTAAACTGCCGCTTCATCACCAACGAATATAAGAAAGGCTGGAAGGAACCTGTCGACAGAATCAAGGAAGTCGAAAAGGAACGCGTCGATTACATGGACGTTTCTCCTAAACAGCTTATTTCCATAGCTACCGCGCTCATTCCGTTCCTCGAGAACGACGACAACAAGCGCGCGCTTATGGGCTCCAACATGCAACGTCAGGCAGTGCCGCTCATTCGTCCGACCGCTCCTATGATCGCAACCGGCGTAGAACAGAGAATCGCTTACGACAGCGGCGTGTGCGTCATCGCCAAAAACGGCGGCACGGTTACATACGTCGACGCGGATCGTATTCTCGTCACCCGTCCGTCAGGCGACGTCGACACTTATGAGATGCACAAATTCCAACGCAGCAACCAGTCCACCTGCATCAATCAGCGTCCTATCGTTTACAAGGGACAGACCGTAAACGTAGGCGACGTTCTCGCAGACGGCCACAGCTGCGATCACGGCGAACTTGCTTTGGGCAGAAATATCCTCGTCGGCTTTATGAGCTGGGAAGGCTATAACTACGAAGACGCTATCCTCATCAGCGAAGAACTCGTCAGGGACGACGTTTTCACCTCCATCCACATCGAGGAATACGAAAGCGAAGCCAGAGATACCAAGCTCGGCGAAGAAGTTATCACCAGAGATATTCCGAACCTCTCGGAAGAAGCTCTGAAATATCTGGACGAAGACGGCATCGTTATGGTGGGCGCGGAAGTCCACAGCGGCGACATTCTGGTCGGCAAGGTTACGCCTAAGGGCGAAACCGAGCTTACCCCTGAAGAAAGGCTTTTGAGGGCCATCTTCGGCGAAAAGGCAAGAGAAGTCAGGGATACCTCCCTCAGAGTTCCTCACGGCGAAAGCGGCATAGTCGTTGACGTCAAGGTGTTCACCAGAAAGAACAAAGACGAACTCGATCCGGGCGTCAACAAACAAGTCAGGGTTTACATCGCGCAGAAACGTAAGATCAGCGTGGGCGACAAGATGGCCGGACGTCACGGCAACAAGGGCGTTATTTCCAGAGTTCTTCCGAAGGAAGATATGCCGTTTATGGCAGACGGAACTCCGCTTCAGATCGTTTTGAACCCGCTCGGCGTTCCTTCCCGTATGAACATCGGACAGGTTCTCGAAGTTCACCTCGGTCTCGTTTCCAGATTGCTTGACTGGAAGGTTTGCACCCCTGTTTTCGACGGCGCAAACGAACAGGACATCAAGCGTTTGTTCGAAGAAAACGGATTGCCTGCCGACGGCAAGATTCAGCTTTACGACGGCAGAACCGGCGAACCGTTTGAAAACAAGGTTACCGTCGGCGTTATGTATATGCTCAAGCTGCATCACCTCGTCGACGACAAAATCCACGCTCGTTCCACCGGTCCGTACAGCCTCGTTACGCAGCAGCCTCTGGGCGGCAAAGCGCAATTCGGCGGCCAGCGTTTCGGCGAAATGGAAGTTTGGGCGCTCGAAGCTTACGGCGCGGCAAACGTTTTGCAGGAAATCCTCACCGTCAAGTCCGACGACGTGGTTGGCCGCGTGAAGAACTACGAGTCCATCGTCAAGGGCGAAAACATCAACGAACCGGGTATTCCTGAAGCGTTCAAGGTGCTCATTAAAGAAATGCAGAGCCTTGCTCTGGACGTAAAAGTTCTCACCGAAGATCACGACGAAGTTTCGCTCAGAGATTTCGTGGACGACGACGAACTTTCCGACGCTCCGGTATCCGCGGTTCGTCCGAAGGAAGACGACAAGGAAGAAATCGATCCGAGCCAGTTCTTCAATCTTTCGGATAACGACGAAGAAAAGAGCGACGACTTGTTCTCGGGCGGCCTGAGCGACTTGTTCGACAACACCGACAGCGACTACGACGCCGACATCTTTGCCGACTTCGAAGTTACCAAAGCTCCGAACGAATTGTTCGGCGACGACAACGACTAAGAGCGGACAGGAGGTTAAAAATTTATGTACGAATTAAGCAGTTTCGATTCAATGCAAATCGGTATAGCTTCGCCTGAAAAAATCCGCGAATGGTCTTACGGCGAGGTTACCAAACCTGAAACCATCAACTACCGCACTCAAAAACCGGAAAGAGACGGCCTGTTCTGCGAAAGAATTTTCGGGCCGGTAAGAGACTGGGAATGTCATTGCGGTAAATATAAACGTATCCGTTACAAGGGTATCATTTGCGAAAAATGCGGAGTTGAAGTTACCAAATCCAAAGTTCGTCGCGAAAGAATGGGCCACATCGAACTGGCCACCCCTGTTTCTCACATCTGGTATTTCAAGGGCGTTCCTTCCAGAATAGGTATCTGCCTGGATATGAACGTCAAAGACCTTGAAAAAGTTTTGTACTACAGCGCGTACGTCGTTCTGGACAAAGGCGACAGCGCGTTTGCGGACAAACAGGTCATCGACGACAGAGAATATCAGGAAGCAAAAGACAACGGCTGCACCTTCAGAGCAGGTATGGGCGGCGAAGCTATCAAAGAGCTTCTTGCCCGCATCGACCTCGACAAGGAATGCGCCGACCTCAAAAAAATCGTAACCGAAAACGTAGGTCAGAAGAGACTTAAGGCCGTAAAACGCCTTGAAATTCTGGACGCGTTCAAAGAAACCAGCCAAAAACCGAGCTGGATGATTCTGGACGTGCTTCCTGTCATTCCTCCTGATCTTCGCCCTATGGTTCCGCTCGACGGCGGCAGATTCGCCACCAGTGACCTCAACGACCTTTACAGAAGGGTTATCAACCGCAACAACCGTCTTAAACGTCTTAAGGAAATCGGCGCGCCTGAAATCATCGTAAGAAACGAAAAACGTATGCTTCAGGAAGCCGTCGACGCCCTCATCGACAACGGCAGACGCGGCAAGCCTGTGGCAGGCCCGGGCAACAGAGATCTCAAATCTTTGTCCAGCATGCTCAGAGGTAAGCAAGGTCGTTTCCGTCAGAACCTTTTGGGTAAGCGCGTCGACTTCTCCGGTCGTTCGGTTATCGTCGTCGGACCTGAACTGAAGCTCTATCAGTGCGGTCTGCCGAAAGAAATGGCTTTGGAACTCTTCAAACCATTCATCATGAGAGAACTGGTTTCCAGAGGTATTTGTCACAACGTCAAAAACGCAAAACGCTACGTCGACAGCCAAAAACCGCAAGTGTGGGATATTTTGGAAGACGTCATCAAGGATCACCCTGTTATGCTCAACCGTGCGCCTACGCTGCACAGGCTCGGCATTCAGGCCTTCGCACCGGTGCTCGTTGAAGGCAGAGAAATCAAATTGCATCCGCTCAGCTGCGGCGCGTTCAACGCCGACTTCGACGGCGACCAGATGGCAGTTCACGTTCCTCTTTCCATCGAGGCTCAGGCCGAAGCAAGGATTCTGATGCTGTCCACCAACAACATCTTAAAGCTTTCCGACGGCAAACCTATCGTCAGCCCGACGCAGGATATGATTTTGGGCAGCTACTACCTCACCATCATTCGTCCGGGAGCCAAAGGCGAAGGCAAATCCTTCAGGGACGAAAACGAAGCCCTTATGGCTTATCAGGCCGGCGTTATCGAACTTCAATCTCTGGTTTACATCAGAAGAGAGAAAGAAATCGACGGAGTCAAGTATTCCACAAGGCTGCACACGACCATCGGTCGTATCATATTCAACCAAGCTATCCCGCAGGATTTGGGGTTTGTTGACCGCGAAAAGGACAAATTAAGTCTGGAAATTGAGGAAGTGGTCGGCAAAAAGCAACTTTCCAAAATCGTTGCCGCTTGCTTCAAGCGTAAAGGCGCAACGGGAACTGCGGAGGTTCTGGACAAAATCAAAGCGCAGGGCTACAAGTACAGCACCGTCGGCGCGCTCACCGCGTCCGTGTTCGACATGAACGTCCCTGCCGCAAAACAACAGATCGTTCACGAAGCCGAACAAGAAGTTCTCGGCATCGAAAACAAATACCGCCGCGGCTGGCTCACCGAAGACGAACGTTACAAGGCGAGCATCGAAACCTGGAAAGACGCTGCGGATAAAATCGAAAAGAGCCTCAAGGAAGGCGTTGACGAGTTCAACCCTATCTGGATGATGGCAAACTCCGGCGCCCGCGGAAGCATGGGACAGATTCGTCAGCTTTGCGGTATGCGTGGATTGATGAGCGACCCGTCCGGCCGTACCATCGAACTTCCTGTAAAGGCTAACTTCAGAGAAGGCTTGTCCGTTCTGGAATACTTCATTTCCTCTCACGGCGGCCGTAAAGGTCTTACCGACACCGCTTTAAAAACAGCAGACTCCGGTTATCTTACCCGTCGTCTGGTCGACGTTGCTCAGGACGTTATCGTCAGAGAAGCGGATTGCGGCGACACCAGAGGCGCGTGGGTATCTGCGATTCTGGACATCAACAACAGCGTTATCGAACGCCTCAGCGAACGCGTGAACGGCCGTTTCGCTTTGGACGACGTAGTCGATCCGAAGACCGGCGAAATTATCGCCGAAGCCGACAAGATGATCACCCCCGATCAGGCGGACGCCATCGAAGCGGCAGGCATCAAACAGGTTCACATCAGAAGCGTTCTGACCTGCAAAACCCGTCACGGCATCTGCACCAAGTGCTACGGCAAAAACATGGCCAGCGGCAATCCGGTTAAACTGGGCGAAGCCGTCGGCATCATCGCGGCGCAATCCATCGGCGAACCGGGCACGCAGCTTACCATGCGTACCTTCCACTCGGGCGGCGTTGCAACCAACGACGATATCACTCAAGGTCTGCCGCGCGTCGAAGAATTGTTCGAATCCAGAAAGCCGAAAGGCCAGGCGGTTATCACCGAAAACAGCGGCGTTGTTTCCAGAGAAGAAAACGACCGCGTGATCAGAGTCAAAGCCGTGAACGGCGGCGTTGAAGACGTCAAGTCCTACAACATTCCGTTCGGCGCAAAAATCAAAGTTCAAAACGGCGAATTCGTCGAAGCGGGCGACGCTCTCACTCAAGGTAGCATCAATCCTCAGGATATGCTGAGAGTCAAAGGACCTAAGGGCGTTCAGGATTACCTTGCCAAGGAAGTTCAGGCAACCTACCGCATTTCCGGCGTTGAAATCAACGACAAACACATCGAAGTTATCGTTCGTCAGATGCTCAGAAAGGTCTGCATCGAAATGCAGGGCGACACCAAGATGCTCCCGGGCACCATGGTTGATCAGTTTGCTTTCGACGACGAAAACGAAAGAGTGCTCGAAGCCGGCGGCGTGCCTGCAATCGCAAGCCCGAAACTTTTGGGTATCACCAAAGCCGCTTTGGCAACCGACAGCTTCTTGTCCGCATCCTCCTTCCAGGAGACCGCAAGAGTGCTGACCGAAGCCGCTATCAAGAACAAAACCGATCCGCTTCTCGGCCTTAAGGAGAACGTTATCATCGGTAAACTTATCCCTGCCGGCACCGGCATGAAGATTTACCGCAACATAACCACCGTTCCTGCCGTCGAAAACAAAATCGAACCGGTCGTTCCGGAATATGCGGTCGACTACAGCAACATCGTCAAGGACGTTTATCCTGAAGACGAAGAATAGCACTTTGCTCCCTGCAGGCGGTTCGTTTGCAGGGAGATTATAACAATAGGTATATATACGTTATTATGACTAAAAAATTATTTACATCCGAAAGCGTAACCGAAGGGCATCCGGACAAAGTCTGCGATCAGATTGCCGACGCCATTTTGGACGACATCATTTCCAAAGACAAAAATGCCAGAGTGGCTTGCGAAGTTTGCGCAACCACGGGTTTGGTGCTGGTTATGGGCGAAATTTCCACCAAAAGCTATTGCGACTTCACCGGCATTGCCAGAAAAGTTATAAAGGACATCGGCTACGACAGCAGCGAGCTGGGCTTTGACGGCAACACTTGCGCGGTTATCAGCGCAATCGACGAGCAGTCTCCGGACATTGCTCAAGGCGTGGACAACGCGCAGGAATTCGAGGGCGACGAAGCCGACAAAATCGGCGCGGGCGATCAGGGCATGATGTTCGGTTTTGCAACCGACGAAACCGAAGAGTTTATGCCGCTTGCAATCGTTTTGGCGCACAAGCTTACCCGTCGTCTCACCGAAGTCAGAAAGAGCGGTGAAATAAGCTATCTTCGCCCTGACGGCAAATCGCAGGTTACCGTGGAATACGACAACGGCGTACCTACGAGAGTGGATGCGGTGGTTATTTCCGCGCAGCACAACCCGGACGTCACGCACGAGCAAATCGAAAAAGACATCATCGAAAAGGTCGTGAAGGTTGCAATCCCGAAAAATCTTCTGGACGACGAAACCAAGTTCTACATCAACCCGACGGGACGTTTCGTAAAAGGCGGCCCGCACGGCGACAGCGGCCTTACCGGACGCAAAATCATCGTCGACACCTACGGCGGTTATTGCGCTCACGGCGGCGGCGCTTTAAGCGGCAAGGATCCGACGAAAGTGGACAGAAGCGCACTTTATATGGCCAGATACGTCGCTAAAAACCTCGTTGCGGCGGGAGCTTGCAAAAAATGTGAAATCGAAGTCGCTTACGCGATCGGTCGCGCGCACCCTGTTTCGCTGACGGTGCAGAGCTTCGGCACGGGCGTCGTGTCCGACGACAAACTGGTGGAAATCGTCAAAAAGGTGTTTGATCTCAGACCGCTTTCCATCATAAAACATTTGGATCTCAGAAGACCTATCTATCAGGCCACCTCCAACTACGGCCATTTCGGCAGAAGTGAATTTGCCTGGGAAAAAACCGACAAGGCGGAAGAGATCAAAAAACTTTTGGAGAACAAATAGCACTTAATGGAAATTCAAGGCGAAATAAAAACCGTAATTTTCAATAATCCCGAAACAGGATACACTGTTTTGGACGTAGCGATTGGCAGCGGTGAGGTTATCACCGCTGTCGGCATATTCCCGCCCGTGGCAGAAGCCGAGCGGGTAGTTTTGCGTGGCACGTTCAAAAACAATTCGAGACACGGTTATCAATTCGTCACCGAAAACGTTGAGGTTTATCCGCCGGAGCAGGCGGAGGCTATCGTAAAATATCTGTCGAGCGGACTTTTCAAGGGTATCGGCGAGGTTACGGCGCGCGCCATTGTTACGGCGTTCGGCACCAGAACGCTGGACATCATCGAAAATTCTCCGACTCAGCTATACAAGGTCAGGGGCGTGAGCCTCAAAAAAGCGATGGAAATCGGCTTGTGCTACAACGAAGTCAAGCGCATGAACGAAGCCATAATGTTTTTGCAGCAGTTCACCATCAGTTTGAATATGGCCTTGAAAATTTATCAGATTTACGGGGACAAAACCGTCAAAGTCGTCAAGGAAAATCCGTACAGACTGGTTGACGACGTTGACAGAATAGGTTTTGCCACCGCAGACCGCATCGCAAAAGAAGAAGGCATTGCCGAGGACAGCGATTTCAGGATAAAAGCCGGCATAACCTTCGTGCTTAAAGAGGCCGCGTCGAAAAGCGGGCATACCTATCTTCCGGAAGACGAACTGGTGAAAGAGGTTATGGAGCTTCTGAAGTTCCCGTCGGAGGACGTGGGGAAAGTGCTGGCAAATGTTGACGATATGCTGTTTTTAAGCACGCTCGCCGAGTACGATTCCTTCGATCACCGAGGGATTATGCTCTACAAAAACTACGTCACCGAAAAGAAAATAGCAAGGCGGCTTATAAGGCTTCTGGACGAGCACAGGCCGCTTTCCATAGATCCGGAGGACGCCATTTGCAGGTACGAACTGATAAACAAAATCACCCTGCACGAAAACCAGAAGGAAGCCGTGAAAAAAGTGCTTTCAAGGGGCGTGGAGGTCATAACGGGCGGCCCGGGAACGGGCAAAACCACCATAGTTAAGTGCATAGTTTCCATTTTCCGTTCGGCGGGCTACAAGGTCAATTTGTGCGCGCCGACAGGCCGCGCGGCAAAGAGGCTGTCGGAGGCTACGGGCGAAGAAGCGAAAACCATTCACAGGCTTCTGGACCTCGATTATAAGGACGGAAAGGGCTTTTTCACCTACAACGAAAACACCAGACTGGACAGCGACGTCGTTATTGTGGACGAAGTCAGCATGGTGGACGAATACGTTTTCAACGCGCTTATTTCCGCCGTCAAGACGGGCGCAAGCCTCATTCTGGTGGGCGACAAGGATCAACTGCCGTCGGTGGGCGCAGGCAACGTTCTGGCGGACATAATAGGCTCGGAAGTGTTTGACGTAACCTATCTTACGCACATTTACAGGCAGGCCGAAGAAAGCCTTATCGTAACCAACGCGCACCGCATAAACCGCGGCGAAATGCCTGTTTTGGACGCCAAAGACAAGGACTTTTTCTTTGAAGAAAAGGCCGATCCGTTGCAGGCAAAGCAGGCCGTTGTGGACCTCGTAACGTCAAGGCTTCCGAAGTTTACGGGAGAGTCTGCCACCGACATACAGGTGCTTTGCCCGATGAAAAAAGGCGTTGCGGGAGTTGAAAATCTGAACCGTGAAATCCGCAAAAATCTGAACCCTAAAAAGGCTGCGGAGCCGGAGATAAAGCAAGGCGAAAACTCCTACAGAGTTGGGGACAAAATTATGCAGATCGTCAACAATTATCAGATGGAATGGACGGTCAGACGTGAGAATTATTCGGAATCCGGCACCGGCGTTTACAACGGCGATATCGGTTTTATAACCGAGATAAATATGCTGAATCAGAAGTTTACCGTTACGTTTACGGACGGTAAAGTGGCAGTTTATTCGTTTGGCGAGTTGGATCAGATAGTTCTTGCCTATGCGGTGAGCATACACAAAAGTCAGGGCAGCGAGTTTGACACGGTGGTCATAAGCGTGTCTCAAGGCAACCCGTTTCTGCTCACCAGAAACCTTCTTTACACTGCAATCACCAGAGCCAAAAAAACCGTGGTCGTGGTGGGGACGAAAGAGGCCGTCGGGCGTATGGTCCGAAACAATTATACCGCCACTCGCTACAGCTTGCTAAAGGAGTTTGTGAGGGAGGAGGTCGGCCACGATGAATAGCCTGCCGAAGCTTAAAAATTTTCTCGAAAAGCTGAAAGCTGCGGTATATCCCGCGAGTATCACCTGCGATCTTTGCGGCAAGGAGCTTTTCGGGAAAGAAAGAGGCGCGTTTTGCGCCGAATGCAGAAAAGCGCTGCCGATAATAAAAGGCAGCATCTGCGCCTTCTGCGGCGTTCCGATGGGCAACGACGCAACGTACTGCGACCGCTGTCAAAACAGCAAATCGGTGCTTATGAAAAACCGCGCGGCGCTGGAATACACCGACGAAGCGAGGAGAATGATTTACGGCGTAAAGTTTGGCGGCAAACGTTATTTGTTGAAGGATTTGGCCGTGCTTATGACGGACACTTATCTTTCGGAGGGGTTTACGGCCGACGTTCTGACGTACGTTCCGATGACGCCTGCGGAGAAACGGAACCGCGGATTCAATCAATCGGAAATTCTTGCCGAAGAAATTGCCAAAAGACTTAAGCTTCCCGTTTCCGACGAGCTTACCAAGATAAGAAACACCAAAGCGCAGAAGAAGCTGACGGCAAAGGAAAGAGCCGCCAACCTCGAAGGCGCGTTTAGAGTGACGAATCCCGACGCTTTCAAAAACAAAGACGTTGTAATCGTGGACGACGTTTACACGACGGGCGCAACTCTTTCGGAGTGCGCAAGCGTTTTGAGAAAAGCCGGCGCGAAGTCGGTGTCGGGGCTGACTGCGTGCATAACCAAATATCATGTTGCGGGCGAAACCGCAAAATCCGACGAAAAAGGTCAAAATTAACCGAATGCGAGGCGATGCCTCGCATTTTCGTATGTATAAATTATATTTGACAACGGGGCGGCAATAATGTAGAATATAGTTTATAGAAAATATAACGGCCTTACGGCCGCACCCAAAAAGGAGAAAAATGGGACTTTTTACAAAAATATTCGGGTCGGAAAACGACCGCAATCTGAAAAAAATCTATAAAATCGCCGACAGCGTGCAAGCCTTGGAGGAGGAATACAAGCAAAAATCCGACGAGCAACTTAAAGCCAAAACCGACGAGTTCAAAAAACTTCTTTCGGAAGGCAAAACGCTTGACGACGTATTGCCCGAGGCTTTTGCGACGGTCAGAGAGGCCTGCGCGAGAGTTCTGGGCCTGAGGCCTTACTACGTTCAGGTGGTGGGCGGCATCGTTCTGCATCAGGGACGTATCGCCGAAATGAAAACCGGTGAAGGCAAAACCCTTACCGAAACTTTGCCTGCCTATCTCAATGCGCTTACAGGAAACGGCGTTCACATCGTGACGGTCAACGACTATCTCGCCCGCCGCGACGAAGAATGGATGGGCAAGGTTTTCCGCTTTTTGGGACTTACCGTCGGTTGCATAGAGTCGCAGATGGATCCGTCTCTCAAGCGTCAGGCTTACAACGCGGACATCACCTACGGCACGAACAACGAATTCGGCTTCGACTATCTTAGGGACAACATGGTCGTTACAAAAAGCCGCATGGTTCAGCGCGACTTCAATTTTGCAATCGTTGACGAAGTGGACAGCATTCTGATTGACGAAGCGAGAACGCCGCTTATCATTTCGGGGCAGGGAACCAAGTCCAGCGAAATGTATATAATCGCAAACCGCTTTGCAAAAACTCTTCTTCCGGGAGTGGATTTTGAAATCGACGAAAAGGAAAAGAGCATAAACCTCACGGACGACGGAGTGCAAAGGGCGGAGAAATTCTTCAAGGTTTCTAACCTTGCCGACCTCGACAACACCGAGCTTAACCACTATATCCGTCAGGCGCTCAAGGCAAACTACATTATGAAGCGCGACAGCGACTACATCGTCAGCGACGGCGAAGTGCTTATCGTCGACGAGTTCACCGGTCGTATCATGATAGGCCGCAGATACAACGAAGGTTTGCATCAGGCAATCGAAGCCAAGGAAAACGTCCGCGTCAGAAGTGAGGACAAAACCCTTGCCACGGTTACTTTGCAGAACTATTTCCGCCTCTACAAAAAGCTTTCGGGCATGACCGGTACGGCCAAAACCGAAGAAGAGGAATTCAAGGGCATCTACGGGCTGGACGTCGTGGAGGTTCCGACCAACCTTCCGATGATAAGGGTGGACGAGGAAGACATTATCTACACCACCAAGGCCGGCAAGATGCGCGCAATCGTTCGGGACGTCAAGGACTGCTATGCCAAAAAACAACCTGTTCTTATCGGCACGATAACGGTTGAAAAGAGTGAGGAGCTGTCCAAAATGCTCACTCGCGAACGCATACCTCACAACGTTCTCAACGCCAAAAACCACAAAAAGGAAGCGGAAATCATCGCGCAGGCGGGCAGAAAAGGCGCCGTTACCATAGCCACAAACATGGCGGGCCGCGGCACGGATATCCGCCTCGGCGGCAACCCTGATTATATGGCCCGAGCCAAGATGGAATCGGACGGATACAAGCCCGAAATCATCGAAGCCGCCACCAGCTTTGCCAAAATCGAGGACCCGGAAGTGCTTCTGGCAAAGGCGGAATACGAACGCCACTACGGAGCCTTCAAAAAAATAACCGACGCCGAAAAGGAAGAAGTAATAAAAGCCGGCGGCCTCAGGATTATCGGCACCGAACGCCACGAAAGCAGGCGTATCGACAACCAGCTCAGAGGCAGAAGCGGTCGTCAGGGCGACGCGGGCAGCAGCGTGTTCTACATCTCGCTGGAGGACGATCTGGCAAGGATATTCGGCGGCGACAAATTGCAGTCGGTTATGGGCTTTTTGAAGGTTGACGACGACACGCCGATATCTCACGGCATGGTTTCCAAACAGATCGAAAAAGCGCAACGCATGGTTGAAAGCCGCAATTACAGCGTCAGAAAGCACGTTTTGAGCTATGACGACGTTATGAACAAGCAGCGCGAAATCATTTACGGCGAAAGAATGAAGGTCCTTAAGGGCCTCGATATACACGAACAGATCCTCAAAATGCTGGATCCGGTCTGCGAGCAGATTATAGGTTATCACGCCGACTACAACGTTGATTTTCAGTCGTGGGATTACGACGCTTTTAACCGCGCGATAGAGCAGCGTTTGCTCCCTGAAGGAACGAATTTCATGACGCCGGAAAGGGCAAGCTGCATGGACGTTTACAAGCTTAAGGAACAGCTTATCGAAAAAGTCACGGAGTGCTACAAAGCAAAAATCGCCGCGGCGAAAGAAGACGGCGTGGACTTCGGCGACATCGAAAGAATCGTTATGCTCAGAACCGTCGACAGCAAGTGGATGGATCACATCGACGCCATGGATCAGCTCAGAAAGGGCATAGGCCTCAGGGCGTACGGCCAGCGTGATCCTATTATCGCTTATCGTCAGGAAGGCTTCGAAATGTTCGACGATATGATCGACCGCATTCAGACAGACACGGTTTGCACGCTGATGAAGATAGTCGTCGAAAAGCGCGAGGACGGCTCGAACGGAATGAAAGTCGAAAAGAAAAACGCTCCTAAAACCGCGGTGAGAGGCTCGGAAAAAGTGGGCAGAAACGATCCGTGTCCTTGCGGCAGCGGCAAAAAATACAAAAATTGTTGTGGAAGGAATTTATGATAGATTTGACCGAACAAACCAAGACGCTTTCGGAATTTAGGGACGAACTGAAATTTTTGGGCGAAAGTCTTGACGTCGCGGCCCTCGAAAAGAGGGCGGCGGAGCTGACTGCCGAACAGCACAAGGAAGGCTTTTGGGAAGACGTTTCGCACGCGCAGGAAGTCGGCAAAGAGCTGAAAGCGACGGAAACAAAACTGGAAAACTACAAGAAGCTTTGCGCCAAAGTCGACGACGCGGAGGTGCTTGCGGAAATCATCGTCGAAACCGATGACGACGCAGAAGTGGCGTCGTTAAACGACGAAATCGCCGCTTTAACCGTCGATATTGAAAAATTAAGGCTGGAAACTTTGCTTAAAGGCAAGTACGACGCGTCCGACGCCATACTGTCGCTTCACGCAGGCGCCGGCGGCACCGAAGCTCAGGACTGGGTGAGTATGCTTTACAGAATGTACACCCGCTACGCCGAAAGAAACGGCTTCAAGGTCAAAGTGATGGATATGCTTCCGGGCGACGAGGCCGGCATAAAAAGCGTGACTTTTGCCGTCGAGGGCACCAACGCTTACGGCTATCTTAAAGCGGAAAAAGGCGTCCACAGACTCGTCAGAATAAGTCCGTTCGACGCAAACAGCCGCCGTCACACGAGCTTTGCTTCTTTGGAAGTTATGCCGGAAATAGAAAACGACGACGAAATCAAAATTTCGCCGGACGAGCTTAAGGTGGACACCTACCACTCCAGCGGGGCGGGCGGTCAGCACGTCAATAAAACGGAATCTGCCATAAGAATTACGCACCTTCCGACCGGCATAGTGGTCGCTTGTCAGAACGAACGCAGTCAGCTTCAGAACAAAGAAGCCGCCATGCGTATGCTTATGAGTAAGCTCGTCGAAAAACGCGAAAGAGAACAAAAGGAAGAAGTGGCGGGCCTTAAGGGCGAGCTTAAAAAAATCGAGTGGGGCAGTCAGATCCGAAGCTACGTTTTCTGTCCGTACACTCTCGTCAAGGACCACCGAACCGGCTATGAGGACGCCAACGTCCAATCGGTTATAGACGGAAACATCGACGAATTCATTTTCGAATATCTCAAAAAATCTTGCTGATGAACTATACCGAAACCGCAAAAATCAAATTTGAAGAACTGATCGGCAAAAAAGACGTGGTCGTTCTGGCAATCGAATCCAGTTGCGACGAAACCGCGGCGGCGGTGGTCAGAAACGGCAGGGAAATTCTGTCGGACGTCATCGCTTCGCAGATCGAAATCCACAGAAGGTTCGGCGGCGTGGTGCCGGAAATTGCCAGCCGCAACCATACCGCGGCCATCGACGAAACGGTGAAGGAAGCCGTTTTGCAGTCCGGACTTACCTGGGACGAAATCGACGCGGTCGCCGTAACCTACGGAGCGGGCCTTCTGGGCGCGCTTCTGGTGGGAGTTTCCTATGCAAAAGCGCTTGCTTACGCAAAAAACAAACCGCTTATCGCCGTCAGCCACATAAAGGGGCATATTTCGGCGAACTATCTCGCCGACAAAACGCTGACTCCGCCGTATATATGTCTGCTTTGCAGCGGCGGCCATACGGCAGTGCTGAAAGTTACCGACTACGAAGAATTCGAGGTTCTCGGCTGCACGCAGGACGACGCGGTGGGCGAAGCCTTCGACAAAGCGGCGAGAGTTCTGGGTTTGCCGTATCCCGGCGGGCCGGAAATTCAAAAGCTTGCCGAAAAAGGAACGGCGTCCGTTGCTTTTCCGAAAGCGTACAGGAAAGAAGATACTCTCAATTTCAGCTACAGCGGCCTGAAAACCGCAGTCATCAACTACGTTCACAACGCAAAAGACAGAGGCGAACGGATAAACGCCGCCGACGTTGCGGCAAGCTTTCAGGCGGCGGCAACGGATATGCTGGTGGAAAACGCGGTGAAGGCCGCGCTTAAAGAGGGGCTCGGCACCATTGTTATTGCAGGAGGCGTGGGGGCAAACTCCGAGCTCAGAAGAAAAATGACCGAAGAGGGCCGAAAGCACGGGCTGAAGGTGGAATATCCTCCGCTCAGGCTTTGCACCGACAACGGCGCCATGATAGGCTCCGCGGCGTATTTTTCCATAAAAAACGGCAAGGGGCTTGCGGGATTGGATCTCGACGCAAAGGCCACGGTAAGGCTGGATATGGCAAGTTTCTGAATTTATGTCCGACGCACGGCGCGTCGGACTTTTTCTTTGCGTGCGCATACGCAATTCGAGCGCAGGCGCGCCATTTTACTTTACTTTTTCGGCTAAATATGCTAAAATATCAAAAGTAAAGTGCAAAAAAAGGCCAAAGGGTAAAAAATTTTTCGCAAAGGGTTGATTTTTCGTTGACATATTTGCGATAAATTGATAACATATTAAGGCTTGTAGTATTGATACAGGTTTTTTATTCTATGGATTTTTTCAGGAGTTTAAAATGACGGACGAATTGGTAAGTCTTATCAAGTCCTCCGACAAAGTTGTCGGTACGAAACAAGTTATCAAGGCAATTATGGACGGCACGCTCAGGTGTGTGATTGTGTCGGACGATGCCGACGGATATATGGTTGACAAGGTCGAAAAGGCCGCGAAGAGCGCAAACGTAAAAGTGTATCACACTGCGAGTATGGTTGAACTCGGCAAGGTTTGTGGCATCGAAGTGGCGGCGCTTACGGCCGGAATCAAGAAGTAGATTCGTCCCCGGGCACGGGATACATGCGTTTGAGTTTATCCTTCGGGTTGCTGGACAAGCTCATCCGATTTTATTCTTCAAGGAGGTAACATAATGCCAACAATCAATCAATTAATCAGACACGGCAGGGAACGTCAAACCAAAAAGACCACGACTCCTATCATGGGTGCATGCCCGCAGAAAAGAGGCGTTTGTTTGTCCGTAACCACGACTTCCCCTAAAAAACCTAACTCCGCGCTTCGTAAAATCGCAAGGGTTCGCCTTGTGAACGGTATGGAAGGTACGGTGTATATTCCGGGTGAAGGTCACAACCTTCAAGAGCACAGTGTCGTATTAATTCGTGGCGGACGTGTCAGAGACTTGCCGGGTGTGCGTTATCACATCATTCGCGGAACTTTGGATACCGCAGGTATTCCTAAACGCAGACAGGCTCGTTCCAAATATGGCACCAAGAGGCCTAAATAACAAATTCGGATGAAAACCCACAATTAGAAAATCAGGAGGTAAACTAATATGCCAAGAAGAAGTGGCGTGCCAAAACGCGATGTTCTGCCTGATCCGGTTTACAACAGCAAGGTCGTGACCAAATTGGTCAATCAGATCATGTATGACGGTAAAAGAGGAACGGCTCAACAAATCGTTTACGGCGCATTTGATATAATGCAACAAAAACTTAACGTTGACGCAATGGAAGCCTTCACCAAGGCTTTGGAAAACATTATGCCTGTGTTGGAAGTTAAAGCTCGTCGTGTAGGCGGCTCTACTTACCAAGTACCGCTGGAGATCCGTCCGGACAGAAGACAGACTCTGGGTATCCGTTGGTTGGTTCTGTTCGCTCGCAAACGCGGTGAAAAGACCATGGCCGAAAGACTCGCAGGCGAACTTTGCGACGCTTACAACAACGCAGGCGGCGCAGTCAAGAAACGCGAAGATACGCACCGTATGGCAGAAGCCAACAAGGCGTTTGCGCATTTCCGCTGGTAACAAGCTGTTATTGATAGGGGGTCATAAGCAGCAGGAGATTCGATATGAGAAATATTAAATTGGAAAACATGCGAAACATCGGCATTATGGCCCACATCGACGCCGGTAAAACAACAACTTCCGAACGTATTTTGTACTATACGGGAAGGACTCACAAACTCGGAGAGGTTCACGAAGGCGCGGCCACCATGGACTGGATGGAGCAGGAACAGGAAAGAGGTATAACCATCACTTCCGCCGCAACCACCACCTACTGGAAAGGCCACATGATAAACCTCATCGACACTCCGGGACACGTCGACTTCACCGTCGAGGTGGAAAGAAGTCTGAGGATTCTGGACGGAGCAGTAGCGCTGTTTTGCGCAAAGGGCGGCGTGGAACCGCAATCCGAAACCGTATGGCGTCAGGCCGACAAATATCACGTTCCTCGCCTTGCGTTCGTCAACAAGATGGACATCAAGGGAGCAAACTTTTTCAACGCCGTCGAAATGATGCGCGAAAGGCTGAAAGCCAACGCAGTGCCTATTGAACTTCCTATCGGCAAAGAAGAGGAGTTCAAGGGTGTCATCGATCTGGTGGAAGACAAGGCCGTCATCTACAAGGACGACCTCGGAAAAGAGTTCGAAGTGATCGAAGTTCCGGCAGAGTTCAAGGAATCCGCCGAAGAAGCCAGAACGGAGCTTATCGAAGCCGTTTCCGACTTTGACGACGACATCGCCATGAAATATCTGGAAGGCGAATACGTTTCCGCCGAAGAGCTGAGGCCCGCAATCAGAAAGGCGACCATAGCTCTCAAAATGACTCCGGTGCTTTGCGGAAGCAGTTATCGCAACAAGGGCGTACAAAGCCTGTTGGACGCGATAGTGGCTTACCTGCCGTCCCCTGTGGACGTTCCGAGCATCGAAGGCAAAAATCCTAAGACGGACAAAACGGAATTCAGAAAATCTTCCGACAGCGAACCCGCATCGGTGCTGCTGTTCAAGATTATGACCGATCCGTACGTCGGAAAGCTCGCATTCGTCAGAATTTACAGCGGCAAAATCACCACCGGCAGCTATATCTACAACGCAAACAAAGACAAAAAAGAACGTATCGGCAGGCTCCTCAGAATGCACGCCAACAATCGTCAGGACATCGAAGAGGCTTACGCGGGCGACATCGTCGCAATCGTCGGTCTGAAGGATTCCACCACGGGCGACACGCTGTGCGATCAGGCGCATCCGATTATTCTGGAAAGCATGGCTTTCCCTGAACCGGTTATAAGGGTGGCTATCGAGCCTAAAACCAAAGCCGGACAGGAAAAAATGGGCATAGCCCTCCAAAAGCTTTCCGAAGAAGACCCGACCTTCAAGGCTTACACCGACAAGGAAACGGGACAAACCATCATCGCAGGCATGGGCGAATTGCACCTCGAAATCATCGTGGACAGAATGATGAGGGAATTTAAGGTTGAAGCAAACGTCGGCAAACCGCAGGTTGCTTACCGCGAAACCATCACCAAGTCCTCCAAGAAAGAAGGCAAGTTCGTTCGTCAGTCCGGCGGTAAAGGTCAGTACGGCGACGCAGTTATCATTCTCGAACCTCAGGAGGCCGGCAAAGGCTACGAGTTCGTGGACGAAACGGTGGGCGGAGCGATTCCGAAAGAATATATTCCGGCGGTCAACGCAGGTATTCAGGAAGCGGCTCTCTCGGGCGTTCTGGCAGGTTACGAGATGGTGGACTTCAAGGCAAGGCTTGTCGACGGCAGCTATCACGAAGTCGACAGCTCGGAAATGGCCTTCAAAATTGCAGGCTCCATGGCGTTCAAAGAAGCGGCCAGAAGCGCAGATCCGGTACTTCTTGAACCGATTATGAAGGTTGAAGTGATAACTCCGGACGAATACATGGGCGACGTCGTCGCAAGTGTAGTCGGCAGACGCGGCGCAATCAAGGGCATGGAAATGCGAAACGGAATGCAAGTCATCGACGCGGAATGTCCGCTTTCCGAAATGTTCGGATATGCAACAGGGCTTCGCAGCTCGACGCAGGGCAGAGCTTCGTTCAATATGCAATTCAGCCACTACGCCGAAGTTCCTAAATCCGTGGCAGAAAAAGTCGTGGGCAAAAAATAGCCCCTAAAACCTAATAATAATGCGCACACGCGCGTTAGTATAAAAACAAAAAAATAAAAAGTATCAGAATTTGTAGGAGGATTCAAACAATGGCAAAAGCTAAATTTGAAAGAACAAAACCGCACGTTAACATCGGCACTATCGGCCACGTTGACCATGGTAAGACCACCCTTACTGCTGCAATCACCATGTATTGCGCATCCCAGGGTAAAGCAAAAATCATGAAATACGACGAAATCGACAAAGCTCCGGAAGAGAAAGCTCGTGGTATCACGATCAACACCGCTCACGTCGAATATGAAACCGAAACCCGTCACTACGCTCACGTTGACTGCCCGGGACACGCCGACTATGTTAAAAACATGATCACCGGCGCTGCTCAGATGGACGGCGCAATCCTCGTCGTTGCAGCTTCCGACGGCCCGATGCCACAAACTCGTGAACACATCCTGCTTGCTCGTCAGGTTGGCGTTCCTTACATCGTTGTATTCCTTAACAAATGCGACCAAGTTGACGACGAAGAACTTTTGGAACTCGTCGAAATGGAAGTTCGCGAACTCTTGAACGACTATGACTTCCCTGGCGATGATACTCCTATCATCCGTGGTTCCGCACTCCTCGCAATGCAGGCTGGCCTCAGAGGCGATTTCGCTTGCAAAGAATGGGATTGCATCCGTGAATTGCTCGCAGCAGTCGACTCTTACATTCCGGCTCCTGAACGCGACACCGACAAACCGTTCCTTATGCCGGTTGAAGACGTCTTCACCATCACCGGACGTGGCACCGTTGCTACCGGCCGTGTTGAACGTGGCGTTTTGAAACTCTCCGACGCTGTCGAAATCGTTGGTCTCAGCGACGAAATCAAAAAGACCGTTGTTACCGGTATCGAAATGTTCCGCAAACTTTTGGACGACGCTCAAGCAGGCGACAACATCGGCGCATTGCTCCGTGGTATTCAACGTACCGAAATCGAACGTGGCCAAGTTCTTGCTAAACCGGGCAGCATTCATCCACACACTCACTTCACCTCTCAGGTTTACGTCCTGACCAAAGATGAAGGTGGCCGTCATACTCCGTTCTTTGACGGATATCGTCCGCAATTCTATTTCCGTACCACCGACGTTACCGGCAACATCAAACTCCCGCAAGGCGTTGAAATGGTTATGCCTGGTGACCACATCGATATGGAAATCACCCTCATCACCCCGATCGCTATCGAAGAAGGTCTCCGCTTCGCTATTCGTGAAGGCGGCCGTACCGTTGGCTCGGGCGTTGTAGCTAAAATTCTTGGCTAATAACGAAAGGGTAAAAAAGTCCTAACAAATTCAATGAATAAATATACGTTTCGCGCGATATGCCTTCGGGCATACGCGCGGGGGACGTATTATCGTTGAAAACAACCGAATACGAAAATTTAAGGTATAACCCCGTTATACCGGTGTTTTTGTGGCAATTTTGTTTGACGAACAGGCAAAATTGTGATATAGTATAAAAGCACTCTCGAAGGGGTGTAATTTTTTTGGAGGTGTTTTGTATGGCTGCTAAAAATATGGCAAGAGTGAGAATCACTTTAGCATGCACCGAATGCAAACAACGTAACTACAACACTTATAAGAATAAAAAGAACACTGCAGACAGACTGGAACTCAACAAATATTGCCGTTTCTGCAAAAAAACTACCGTTCACAAAGAAACGAAGTAATCGGAGGGTTTTATGGCTAAAAATTCGCCTAAAACAAATGACGAAGCGCTTGCTAACAATGATAAGCAAGTCAAAAAAGATTCCAAAAAGAGCGGCGTACAAGCTCAGAAAAAGCCTAACATTTTCAAACGCTTCGCCCGTCTTTGCAAGGAAATAGTTTCCGAACTGAAAAAAGTTACCTGGCCGACAGGAAAAGAGACAACGAAGTCCACGGGCATCGTTATCGTCGTTGTGCTTATTTTCTTCCTTGTGCTTTTGGGAATCGACAGCGGATTGACCGCGCTTTATAATCTTCTTGTTTCCTAATCGGAAAAAAGAAGCTCTTTAACGTACAGTAAACAGGAGACTTATGGAAAATAAAGACCAAGCAAAATGGTATATAATCCACACAAACTCCGGATACGAGAAAATTGTGGAAGACAGTCTGAAAAGGATGATCGAAAACAACAACTTGCAGGACTACATTTTCGACGTTAAAATTCCTATGGAAGAAGAAGTCGTCGAAAAGAACGGCAAGAAAAAAGTTGTCGAGCGCAAAAAGTTTCCGTGCTACGTCTTTTTGAAGATGATCTACACCAACCATATTTGGTTCATGGTGACGCAGACTCGCGGCGTAACGGGATTCGTTGGTCCTACGGGCCATCCGCTTCCTATTTCCGACGAAGAAGTGAGAGTTAACGGACTGGAAGACTCGGTCGATCTTGAAAATTTCGACATCAAAGTGGGCGACAACGTCCACGTCATTTCGGGTGCGCTGAAAGACTTTGCCGGCGAGGTGGAGGAAATCAACGCGCGTACGCAAAAACTTAAAGTCAGAGTGTCTATGTTTGGTCGTCCGACCTCTGTGGAACTCGATTTCACTCAGGTGGAAAAACTTAATCTGGCTAATTAGTGGCAAAATTTGCCCTTTTTATAGAAGTGGGAGAGGCGCAAATCTTTTATACGCTTCATTAAAACCACAGTTGGAGGTATTTTACTATGGCTAAGAAAATCAATGCTATCGTTAAATTGCAACTGCCTGCGGGCAAAGCAACTCCGGGTCCTCCGGTAGGCTCCACCCTCGGTCCTCACGGTATCAACATTCCGGGATTCACCAAGGAATTTAACGAAAAAACAGCCAAAAACGCCGGTCTTATCATCCCGGTAGTGATCACCATTTACGCTGACCGCAGCTTCAGCTTCATTCTGAAGACTCCGCCTGCACCGGTCCTCATCAAAAAGGCCTGCGGCATCGAAAGCGGTTCGGGTGTTCCTAACAAAAACAAAGTTGCAAAAATCACCAGAGCTCAGCTCAAAGAAATCGCTGAACTCAAAATGCCTGACCTCAACGCAGGAAGCATTGAAACGGCTATATCTATGATAGCAGGTACTGCCCGCAGCATGGGTGTCGTAGTGGAGGATTAGTATTATGTTTAAAAGTAAAAACTATGTAGATTCTCAAAAACTCATCGAAAGCGGCAAACAGTACGAAATCGACGAAGCTTGCAAGCTCGTTTGCGAAACCGCAAAGGCTAAATTCGACGAAACCATCGAATTGCACGTCAAACTGGGCGTCGATCCTCGTCACGCAGATCAACAGGTTCGTGGTGTGTGCGTTCTTCCTAACGGAACCGGTAAAACCGTTCGCGTTTTGGTTATCGCAAAAGGCGCCAAAGCAGACGAAGCAACCGCAGCAGGCGCAGATTTCGTCGGCGCAGAAGACATGATCGCAAAAATTCCGCAGGAAGGTTGGTTCGGATTCGACGTCTGCGTCACCACTCCTGACATGATGGGCCTCGTAGGTCGTTTGGGTAAAGTTTTGGGCCCTAAAGGCTTGATGCCAAACCCGAAATCCGGCACCGTTACCATGGACATCACCAAGGCTTTGCACGACATCAAAGCAGGTAAAGTCGAATACCGCGTTGACAAAACCAGTATCGTTCACGTTCCTGTAGGCAAAAAATCCTTCGGCCCTGAAAAGCTTGCCGAGAACCTTAACACCGTTATGGAAGCTCTCGTAAAAGCTAAACCGGCAGCTGCAAAAGGCACTTACCTCAGAAGCATCTACCTTGCTTCCACCATGGGCCCGAGCATCAAGGTGAACTACAAACAAAACTAACTTTTTATCTTCAGTTTCTGCAAATATTTTCGGCCTACGGCTGCAAAATATTTGACAGAAATCGGATAATTTGCTAAAATCTTTATGTTGAATATCCAAAGACAGTAAGCGACCACAGGTCGTAATATCCCAGCTTACCGAGGAAACGACTTTATAAGAGATTTTGTCTCGCCGTTTCCGCTTGGATTCGGCGATTTTTTATGAAACTTACCCTTCGGGGCACCTAATACTGAAAGGAGGACGACTAAATTGGCATCTAAATCCGTTTTGGAACAAAAAGAACAAATAGTTGAAGGCATCAAAGCCAAAATCAGCGCGGCATCTTCTATCGTGTTGGTCGACTATAAAGGTCTTACGGTTGCTCAGGACACTGAAATGCGCAAAAAATTCCGTGAAAGCGGCGTTGACTATCAGGTTCTCAAAAATCGTTTGGTCAAAATTGCATTCAACGAACTCGGCTACACTCAATTTGACGAAGCTTTGAACGGCCCTACCGCCGTTGCGTTCGGTTCCACCGACATCGCGGCTCCTGCAAAAATTGCAGTTGACAGCGTAAAAGCTTACAACAAAATGGCAGTCAAATGCGGCTACGTAGACGGCACTTTCCTGAATGAAGACGGCGTTAAAGAACTCGCTGCTATCCCATCCAGAGAAGTTTTGCTTGCGAAAATGCTGGGCAGCATGCTTGCTCCTATTTCCAAGCTCGCTTATGTGCTTGACGCAATAAAAGAACAAAAAGGCGGCGCAACCGAAGCCGCTGCAGAATAGTTTTTCTATTCAAACAACCTATTATTAAGAAATTTTTATCATTTATTTGGAGGAAACAAAAATGGCAGATATCGCAAAATTGATGGAAGAAATCAAAGGTATGACAGTTATCGAACTTTCCAACTTCGTTAAAGCGTTGGAAGAAGAATTTGGCGTAAGCGCTGCTGCTCCTGTGGCTGCCGGTGCTGCTGCCGGTGCTGCTGAAGCTGCTCCTGCAGAAGAAAAAACCGAATTCGACGTTATTCTTAAGGAAGTCGGCGCAAACAAAATCGCCGTTATCAAAGCTGTTCGTGAAGCTACCGGTTTGGGTCTTGCTGAATCCAAAGCTGTTGTTGAAGGCGCTCCTAAAGCAATCAAAGAAGGCATTGCTAAAGATCTTGCTGAACAACTCGCTGAAAAATTCAAAGCTGCCGGCGCTACCGTCGAAATCAAATAGTTTTAGCTATCGTAAAACCGTCCCGTATATCGGGACGGTTTTTTTGTTGCTCTTGTCAATGAGTGTCTATCCGACACAATACAATCGTTTATTTTTTGTGAAAACGCGAGCATTGTTCGGCATTTTGACACAATGATTGCAAAATTGACACTATTTGCTTCTGGTTTGGCATTTGGTTTTCAAAAGTCCGTCGTCAACCACTATATGGTCGGCAAAGCAAAGCATGCCGCGGTTATATTTGCAATCGCACGATTCGCAATGCACGGCGGTTTCGTTGCTGTCCAGTATGCCGAAGTCCTCGCCGGCTTCGATGTCGGCAAAGGTTTGCTCCAACATTCCCCCCGAGCGCTTGGACTTGGTTTTGCATACGCCGCTTGGGGAAATGGACACCATTCCCGCCAGACATCTCGACTTTACGCAGTATTCGCAGTTTTCGGTATGACAAATAAGATTTTCCATAGTTACCTCCTTTTTTGATAGTGTTCCCGAATTTACGGCTTTTATCACCAAAGACTTGAAGAATGACGAGAAATGTGCTAAAATGTATGAGAGAAATATGCGGAGGTATTGAAAAATGAAAGTAATTCTCCTTAAAGACGTTAAAAGCCAGGGCAAAAAAGGCGACGTCATCGAAATCAGCGACGGCTACGCCAGAAACTTTATAATCAAAAACGGCTTGGGCATACAAGCAACCGCCGGCGCTTTGAACGAAGCAAATCAGAAAAAAGCGGCCAAGCAGAAACGTCAGGCCGAAGAAAAACACGAGGCCGAAGAGCTTGCAAAAAAGCTTAAGGGGCAAGTCGTCGAAGTTAAGGCAAAATGCGGCGACGGAAAAATGTACGGCAGCGTTACCACGCAGCACATAGCCGACGCTCTCAAGGAAAAGGGCCTCGACGTGGACAAAAAGAAACTGGTTCTTAAGGATAACGTCAGAGAACTGGGCAAATTCCCTGTGGAAGCCAAACTTTACGCGGGAGTAAGCGTCAAGTTCGAAATCGAGGTCGTGAAAGCCTGATGATTAGAGAAGGCGAAAGGCTCGACGACCTGGAGGTTAACGGCCTTAAACTTATTCAAAATCCGAAGCTTTATTGCTTTACGTCGGATTCGGTGCTTCTTGCAAACACGGCGAAGGTCAAACGGAAAGACAAGGTTCTGGACCTTTGTTCGGGGAGCGGAATAGTGGGCATACTTATTGCGTCCAAACAGGGCGCAAAATCCGTGGACCTCGTGGAAATTCAGCCCGAGATGGCAAATTTGGCCGAAAGAAACGTCAAACTCAACAATCTCGAAGACGTAGTCAAAGTTTACGAAATTTCCGTTCAAGAGGCCGCTGACGCCCTCGGATGCGAAAAATACGACGTCGTGGTGTGCAATCCGCCGTATCAGAAGGCGGGGACCGGAAAAACGGCTGAAAACGAGCAGATAGCCGTCTGTAAAACCGAGCTTAAACTGACATTTTTTGAGCTTGCGGAAGCGGTCAGAAAATTGTTGAAATTCGGCGGAAAGTTCTATTTCATTCATAACGCCGAAAGGGCGGCCGAGCTTATAGCGGTGCTGCATGCAAATTCGCTTCAAACCAAAAAAATCACGTTGGTGAAGCCAAAGGCTTCAAAAGAACCCGACACTGTGATTATCGAAGCCGTAAAAGGCGGCAAATGCGGTGTGAAATTCGATTTTCTGACGGTTTTCGACGAAAACGGAAACTACACCGACAGGGTGAAAAAATTGTATTCTAAGGATTGATATGGCAGGAACGCTTTACATCGTCGGCACGCCGATCGGAAACTTAAAAGACATAACCTACAGAGCGGTCGAAACGCTGAAAAGCGTCGATATTATTGCCTGCGAGGACACCAGACACAGCCGCACGCTTTTGGACGCATACGGCATTTCCGCGCCCCTCGTAAGCTATTACAAGCAAAAGGAAAGGGAAGGCAGCGAGCAGCTGGTCAAAAAACTTTTGGACGGCAAAAACATTGCGCTTATCACCGACGCGGGCATGCCGGCCATTTCCGATCCCGGCGCGATACTTGTGTCAGAAGCGCGAAACAGCGGCGTTACGGTCACCGTAGTACCTGGGCCTACGGCCGTTGCCAGCGCAATGGCACTCAGCGGTTATCTCGACGGCGGTTTTACGTTTTTAGGGTTTTTGCCTGAAAAACGTAAGGATAAAGTGGCTGTTTTGTCAGAACAAAAAAACAATCCGCTTGTTTTGGTGTTTTACGTTTCCCCGCACGATCTATATTCGCAGGCCGAATTTTTGTATTCGGAGCTTGGCGACAGAAAGGTCTGGGCGGTTAAGGAAATAACCAAAATGTTCGAAAGAGTCACCGAAACCACTTTGGGAGCATTCGACGTCGGCGAAGCGAAGGGCGAATACGTTCTTATCGTCGAAGGCGCGCCGAAAGAGAAGGATTTTTCGGGTTTATCGATTTCGGAACACGTCAAAAACCTTATGGACGGCGGGCTTTCTAAAAAAGATGCCATAAAAAAGGTGGCGACAGACAGAAATCTGCCGAAAAACGACGTGTATCAGCAGGCGCTCGATTTATAAATAAGACAAAAAACGGCATAAACGGTTGTGTTTGCCGTTTTTTTTCGGTTTTTCTCCGTCGTAGATAAATTAGGATATACTTAATAAATCTATCGGGCGGTGCAAAATGCGAAATATAGGGGAACTTGCGGTTTCGAAAATAAAAGAAAACAACCTCGGCGGCGTGGTTTCGGTGCTATGCGACGTCGGCGAAGAGCAGGCTGCCGGCGAAGTCGTAAAATGGTTGGCGCAGTCGAATTTTACCGTAAAAAATCAAAATTCGGCCGTGCAGAAGGACTTGGACGACGTAAAAGAGCTTGCCGAAAGGCTGGAGGCAGTGAGGCTTATAGTTGCCGTCGGAGGTGAGAAGGCCGTTATGGCGGCAAAAAGCGTTGCAAAATTTACGGGAGCGGCGACCATCGCGATAGTTACGGTCGTTGACGGGGAAGGAATATTCGACGAATATGCGGTGTTTCCAAGGAAAAATCAGCAGATTAGAGCGCCGAAGCCGACCGCCGTCGCCGTGTATGAGGGCGCAAAATGCCTGCCCGAAAAATGCTATGGCAGGTTGTTTTATCGCGCTATGCGCCTGATAGACAAGGCTTTTTTGCAAATTTCAGACGGTTTGCCGCCTGAAACCGAGTTGTTTTTTGAGCTTATGAAGTTCTTTTCCGAACCAGCAAAGACAGAGGATTTTGTGGCCGCGCTGCAAAAGGTGGCGGCTGACGACTATTTTCCGAGCTTTGCCGTTCCGAGCTATCTGACCGCAAAAGAGGGCACCGAGTTTTCCGAAAGCTGTTTTTTGTCGGCGGCTATGATGCTTGTCGTTTACAGAAACTACCTCGAAAAACCGTTTATCGACCTTTTGCCGCCTCCCGATTTCACAAAAAGCTTCAAGTTGCTTGATAAAAACGCGCAATGGGATTATAATATAAATCTGTCGGAGAGTGAATTTGCGTCTATAGACGACTTTTTGAAGCGCAAGTTCGTTTTGTCGGAATATGCGGCGGATCTACTGAATATGGCGCAAAAAATCGACTTAGAGGGCATAGCGAAAAAGTGGAAACGAAGCTTCAAGGACGCAGGCTTTCATCTCTCTAAAAGCCCTCGCGGAAAAATTCTGGTGGGGGACCTCAGCGTAGCTTCGGCCTTGGACGGAGGGCTGCTGCTGCACGTGAAGCAATCCGGATTTTTTGAAAATAACATCTGAAATAGCAAGGAGTACTTATGAAGAACATCAAGGAAGTCGAACTGTTTTTGTTTGATATGGACGGCACGGTTTACATCGGCGACAGAGAAATTGAGGGCAGCTTCGACGCTTTAAGGGAGCTGAAAAAACTTGGAAAAAAGGTTTGCTTTTTCACCAACAATTCAAGCCGCGCAGCAAGCGACTACGTTGCAAGATTGCACAAAATGGGGTATGAAGCGACCGAAAACGACATTTATACGTCAAGTATGGTGACTTGCGAATATATCCGTGACCACTATCGGGGCAAAACGGTGTATCTTTTGGGGAACTTAAAGCTCGCCGCCGAATTCAAAAAATACGGCATAAAGCTGGTGGACGAAAACCCCGATATTCTGGTGCTCGGCTTCGACACTTCGCTGACGTACGACAGGCTGTATAAGTTCTGCATTTTCCTCAAGGAAGGGAAGCCGTACATCGCCACGCACCCCGACATGGTGTGCCCTGCCGAGCCTGCCGACATGCCTGACATCGGCGCCATGATGCTGATGATCGAGGCCACGACGGGAAGGAAACCTGACATTGTTATGGGCAAACCCGAAACTCCTGCCGGCGACGGCGTGAAAAAACGTTTCGGCCTTCCTGCCGAAAAAATCGCAATGGTTGGCGACAGACTTTATACGGATATCGCCTTCGGCGTAAACAACGGGTTCGTTTCGGTGTTGGTGTACTCGGGCGAAACGACGCCGGAAATGCACGAAAAAAGCGACGTAAAAGCCGATTACGCGCTCGGCGCGGTGAGAGAAATCCCGTCGCTTCTGAAATAGAATTTGAAATAGAACATAAATGCAAAACTATTGCGCAGGTAAAAGCCTGCGCTTTTTTTGTATAAAAAATCGAACGACCGGCAAAAATCTAAGCATGAAATGGTTGATAGTGCTGATGCTTATAGCCGCGGTTTTCGTCTGCGGACTTTCGGACGGGGACTTTTTCGATAAGCTCCCCGAAGGCTATGTAAAAGAATGTTACGGCGAAGAAGGCGAGCGCCGCGCCTTTGAAGTTCTGGGAAAGACCTTTTACGTTTCGACCGAATCAAAGGGAAAAACCTCGGTTGAGGCCGCGGTGTATAAGGGAGAATTCCGCCCGAAAAAAGAAGAAGTGGCCAAAATTTTTCGCGCAGCCAAAATCATGACGGAAACCGGCGAAGGATATATTATAACTTACTATTATACTCCTAAATTAAAAAACCGAATTGAAGACGGCAGCGCGTTCAACCTGGTGATCGTCGAGACAGACGAAAAAACGGTGGTGGCAAACGGAATTTATCCCGGAAGTTTTTGAAAACAGGTATAAAAGGAAAAATATCGGTGAATAATTCAATCATAAATCGGAGGTAACACTTAATGAACAAATTAAAAACAGCATTCACAAAAGTAGGAAAATTTTTGAAGAAAAACGTATATTATGTACTTATTTTCTGCTGCCTGGCAGCTATCGGAACCATGGTTGCGGTAACTGTTGCGGAAAACGACAAGCAGGCAAACGTCAACAACCCGGGCACCGTTACGCCGCAGCCGGATAATCCGACTCCGGACAAGCCGTCCACCCCGGACAACCCGACTCCGGACAAGCCGACGCCTGACAAACCTATCGAACCCGAAAAAATCGTGTTCGTTTGCCCGACTTCCAATTACACGCTCGGCGAAGGCTATTCGATGGATATGCTGGTCTGGAACGCCACGCTTCGTCAATATCAGACTCACAGCGGCATCGACTTTCTGACCGAAAAGGCCGAAGACGTTCGTTGTGCTTATGACGGAACGGTGGAAAGCGTCGCAACAGACAGTTTAAACGGCACAACCGTAACGATAAAACACAAAGACGGTTTGGTTACCATTTACGGCTCTTTGGACGGCGTAACCGTCAAAAAAGGCCAGGCAGTCAAATCCGGCGACGTTATCGGCAAAACCTCTGCCAGCAAAATGAGCGAATCTTTGAGCGGCAATCATCTGCATTTCGAAGTCAAGCAAAACGGCGAGCATATCGATCCGTACACCTATCTGCCGCAAGCGGATAAATAAAAAAGTCATCTTTAATACCCCCTTAGAATATAGCGGAAAACGGCGCCCGAACGGACGTCGTTTTTCCGTTTGCGCTCTTTATTTTGCGGCAGGGAACTTGAACCGTGGTTTTTGATTGACAAAACGGGGCAAAACGGCGTATAATTTTTACATCAAATTTCGGGAATTCAAATGACAAAAAGCACTTCCGTCGGTTTGTACCGATACATGAGAGAATATTCGGAAAAATGCGACTGTCCGGCGCTGATTTTCGGGGACAGAGTTTTGTCATATTCGGAATTTTTCTCGGAAATCGACAGAGTGGCCGGGTTTTTGGCGGCAAAAGGCATAAAAAAGGGCGACGTGGTTTGCGTTTGCCTCAGGAATATGCCGCAAATTGCCGTAGCCGTTTATGCGGTCAACAAAGCGGGAGCCACGGCGAATATGGTCCACGCGATGAACACGCCTCTCGGCCTCAGAAAGCTTATGGAGCAGACCAAAAGCAAGGCGCTTTTTATCGAGGATATTTTTTACGAAGGTTATGCGCCGTACTTGCCTGAAAACGTCGTTACGGTGGTTTGCAACGTGAACGATTACGCGGGCAAAAAAGAGGGAAGGCCGTCCGTTTGCACGGCCAAATTCGACAAAAACGGCAAAAAATGCTATGCTTTTACCGAGATTGACGGCGAAGAGCCGCACTTTGAAGAAACGGTTTTGGGGGACGACGTCTGTTGCTATATGCACAGCGGCGGCACCACCGGCGAACCGAAAACCGTTGAGCTTACCAACCGAAATTTCAACGAAATGGTTTTGGCGGCAGAAGGCACTGTCGGCAAATTTTTCAACAAAGAAAACGAAGTGGCATACACGGTTTTGCCGATGTTTCACGGTTTCGGGCTGGGGTTCGGGCTGCATACGATGATGTGCATGCGTTGCGCGCTTATCATGGTTGCCAGTTTCGATTCGGCGGAAGTAGGCAAATTGATTGAAAAATATAAGGTCACGCTGCTTACCGGCGTGCCGATGATGTACAAAAAGCTTGCAGCGGACGAAAGCTTCAAAAAAGCCGACCTTTCCACGGTGAGGCAGGCGTACTGCGGCGGCGATTCGCTGGACGAGGCGACCATAAACGGCATAAACGCGGCGTTTGAAAAAGGCGGAAGTGAGTGCAGAATCTGTGAAGGCTACGGTCTGACGGAAGCCGTGTCGGTGGTCACCACCAACAGACCGGACAACATAAAAAACGGCACTATCGGGGTTGTTATCGACGGCGCGAAAGCGGGCATTTTCGACGAGGACTATCGGCCCGTAAAAAACGGCGAAATCGGGGAAATATGCATGTCGGGCAAAACGCTTATGAAAGGATATTTCGACGACGCGGAAACAACCGCTTCCGTCATATTCGATGGTTCAGACGGCGAAAAGTGGCTGAAAACCGGCGATTTGGGCAGTATGGACAACGACGGATTTATTACGTTCAAGGGCAGAAAGAAGAGAATGATCGTCATTTCGGGCTTCAACGTGTTCCCTGTCGAAATCGAAAAATCGGCGAAGGAAATCGGTTTCGTTCGCGAAGCGTGCGCAGTGGAAGGATCGGAAAAAGGGAAACCGTTTGTGGCGCTGTTCGTCGAAACCGACGAGGGTGAAAATCTGTCGGAAGAGAGGAAAGCGGAAATCGAGGAGCACCTTCAAAAATGGTTGCCGAAATGGTCGCTTCCGAAGAAAGTGCTCGGTGTGAAAAACATGCCGCGGACGGCGGTCGGCAAAATAGACGTGGGACGTTTGGAAAAAACGTTAAAATAAAAATAGCGGCGGGGCTTTTGCCTTGCCGCTTTTTTGCGCAACAGGGCGTGTCGTCAAGAGCTTCCCCCTCATCACCGCAAGGCGGAGCTTCCCCCCAAGGGGAAGCCGGCAAGGGCGACAGAAACGGTTTTTTCATACAATATATTGACAAATGAAAAATTGTATGATAAAATTTAGATTGCCAAAGGTTCTAATTATATATTAAAAACGCATAGGCGTGCGCCTGCGATGTGGGCGCGTAAAGAAAAATTTATTCAAAACCGAAAAAAAGAGGTCCTTTCCGGGAGATTCCTCGGCAGGCTCGGAAAACGGCGAAGTCAAGGTTCCCCCTCATCACCGCAAAGCGGAGCTTCTCCCCAAGGGGAAGCCAACGAAGGACGGAAGCGGTTTTGAAACATATGCGACCGACAGCCCTTCAGGCAGGGCAATCAAAAAATCGGAGGTAAACTTATGGTTTACTTGTTAAAATGGTTGATTTCGCTTATCACCCCACACACTCACGATAAAGAAGGTAAGCAGGGGAATTCTTTTATTGTTCGCAAGGCTCTGGGCAATAGGGCCTCTTTTTCCTCTCTCGCTTCTAAGAAAGGTTCTTCTCTTCTCCTCGTTGTTATGACTATGTCCGTTATCATCGTCATTTCTTCTTCCTTTATGCTCCTTTCCTTTAATACTGGCATCGGATCTATCTTCGCCTCCTCTCAACAAAAAGCCCAATTGTCTTGCCTCTCCGTTGCTGAGGGCCTGAAGGATGGCAATACGTTTGGTTCGATTGTCAATCAGTACAGCGGAGAATTGTCGGGCAATCAACCAGTCGAGTTTGACGTAAACGATTCGTCGCTTGACGGCAAAACCACCGTCAAGTTGGAGCCTACCGTTTTTTCGGGCGGCAGCGTGAAATCGGTGAAGGTCACCGTCACGACGCACGTCGGCAGCAGCAAATACGAAGTCAAATTCACTCACACCATGCAAACCAACTCTGTTCGTGACGTGATAAATCAGGTCACCAACTCGATGTCGGTGTCGGGCGGCGGCAGCTTCTCGATGCAAACGGGCAAGGTTGAGGGCGACCTGGCCTTGGACGGCGACTATCTTTTGTCGCTCAACACTTGGAAAGAAATCAACGACAAAACCGACGGCCAGACCGGTTGGGTTATTTATCCGGGAACCGTTGACGGCAACGTGTACGTAAACGGCAGCTTGGTTTTGGGCTATAAAGGCGCAAGCACTCAAATTTGGAAAGAGGAGTGCATCGGCACTTCTGCAACGCGCCATTCGGACGTTATTCCTACAATCATAAAAGAAAATTTATATGTCAACGGCGACCTTATCATCAACGCTTGTGAAATCGAGGGCGACGTTTACGTTTCCGGCAACGTCCTCGTCAACGGCTTGACTTCCACCATGCGCGGCACCGAAACCGACCAGGGCAGCGGAAGATATTATAAAGACGCAAACAACGCAGTTATCAAAGGCAACCTCTACGTGGGCGGCAGCTTGTACGTTACTTCGGGCAGTTTTTCAAGATATTTTCCTGAAAAAGAAAAGGTTGTCGGCGACTCCGGCAGCACGATCGACACGGAAGGCTATCGCTTTAACGGCGGTTTCCCGACGTTTCCGACGGCTGCACAGATTTACGGCACTGAAAAAGCAAGCGATTATTCCAACGCTCTGCTTTCCCTTTACAACAACACCATTTCCTCCAAATCCACAAATTCCAGCGGGGAATACGTTTTCACTCATAATAACGGCTCGACACAAACATTAAGCAAGAGCTTTGTTTCCTATTGCCGCAACACGCTTAAAATCGGCGAGTTTATGTCGAGAGTCATCAATGGAACACAAGAAACACGGGTTTCTCTCGAATATCACAGCAAGGCGGGGAAAGAAATTGTTCTTGTAACTGGAAAAGATTGTATGCGTTGGTATCAATGGGGTGTTACTGGTAAATATAACGATGAAACTAACTTCGAAAAACGTGCCTACAACGTTCTGTTCCAGGTTTTGACAGGAAATTACTGGAATGAAAAAGAAACAAGTTTAGGTCAAAACAGCACCAACACGCTTCGCAACACGGTTATAAAAGAGTACGAAAAATACAAACTTACCGCATCTTACGGCAATTTGAACAACGGTTCGGCAAACCTTTCCGAACAAACCTTTACCGTGTCCAAAAACGTTTACGTTCAGGGCAATGCATTCGTACAATTCAGCAACAAAAAACTCGGTAAAGAAACTTACATTCTCGGAAGTCTGACTGCGTATTCCGTCGAAAGCATTTGCACGTCGGACGGTGGCGTTGTAAACGGTGTTACGACGGCGTTCAACAAACTTTACGTCGGCGGCGAAGGTGACAGTTCAAATCCGGTAACCAACTACACCATTTATACGGCGCGAATTATCAATTCTATGGAGAACTACTATGAAGCTTATATGTCAATAGTAGGCGTAGGCGGTGAAAAAAGTACATCTGTCGAGGAAACAAAAACCGTAAAACCGAATTTTTATCCTTTGAATTCCTGGTATAGGTTCTACTATTATAATGGCACGAGTTATGACGCAAACGGCGCGAATTTCTATATCGTAGGCAATGAAAGTTCCTACAACAACCCCGGAGCAACCAAATCGATTAACTTCAAATCCGAGAATATCGGCAAATATGCGGCAAACGATTCCAACGCAACGCTTGTTCACGGAATTATGGCGTATGGCTCTAAAGCAACTTGGGGCAAAATCATCAACAGCGTTAACGGACAAACGGGGAGTATCGGAAGGGCAACTTTCGACGCATTGAGGCTTAACGAGGACGAAATGTACTCCGACGAATTCCTTAAAAACCACAACAGCTCCGCAGCCCTCAGAACCGAACAAAAGAGAGCCGAAGAAGTGGACACGGTGGCAGACGTCCTCAAAGAAATGGGCGTTTGGGGTTACAGCGCGGGAGAAGTTTCCGCCAAGAGCTTCCAGAACGCATATCAGGGCGGCGCCGACAGCAACCCTCAAAAATACTTCTACAACAACCTTTCCAAAACCGGCAGCGATAAGGAATATAAGGTTGGAGACAACAAACTTAACGACCGTGGCGGCGTCAACTTCACGGGCGTCACTTCCGCAACTCAAATCAAATTCGGCCACACTTTGCAAAGGGCGATAAACGCCTCCAAAAACGGCGTTGCTATAACCGTGACGAGCAAAGGCTCCATCAAGCACCCGAGCGCAACCAGCGGCGATTTCTTCGGCAACTCCGACGCAAGGGACTGGAGGGTTTTGTATAAGGACAAATCGTCGTACAAAAATTCCCCTGTCGGCGCGCAAAACATTGAAAATCTGACCAAATATTTCGTTTACGGCGCCGGCGGCCTTGGCGACACGTTCTACGGAAGGCTTATCTTCTTGGGTGCCTACGACTACAACATGTTCCGTTCCAACAACTATTCTTCCTGCAGCAGAAGCGACGGCGAATCGACCAGACAAGCCAACTTCATACGCGACGTAAAAGAAGTTATGAGCTATCTTTACAACCCGTCGCTTGCGGGCGCAGACAGCGCAATGTGGGAAAAATACGGCAAGGAATATGCGGGTGTGTTCGGCTATGACGGTTCCGGAAACCTTTGCATTTATCTTATGCGTGACATTTACCTTGGCGGCGATTGCTATTACGGCTTCGGTAAGGACACCGCATCGGACGACGTTGACGGCGCGGGATTCAAAATGTTCCTCGACACCAGTTATCACAGCATAAACGTGTACTGGGGCAGCGACTTCAACGGTATGCTTAACTTCGACTCGAAGAGCTATATCGAAATAAGTCTTCTGTTCCCGCAACAGGGCAGCTTCAACGTTGCGTACATGTATTTGCTTCCGAACATTGCCTGGAGCAACAATCAATCCACCGGCTATTCTACAATGACCTATGATGAGAAAGTTGCCAACATAACGGACATTGTCAATTCGGAAGCACTAAAAGACGCTTCCGGAAAAGTCATAACCGACAATGACGGACGTAACGGACAGACAATTTTCAAGAGCAAAAAGACCGGCAAGTACTATAAGTACAGCGTCAAATCTTACGCGGAAGCAAACACGGGTTCCAAAGACAGACCATTGTCGTCGAGCGATCCGGCGCTGAACATGAAATTCACGTATATTGTTCGCATGTGGGACAATTGTCGCATAAAAAATACGGCCGTCAGAAATTCCGACAAATCGTTGGTGGCGGCGGGCATACCGTTCGTTATGTGTGAAGGGCCTATGCTGTTTATGATGGGCCAAAAGGGCGAAATGAGCGGCATAATCTATTCGCCGAACCCGTACAGCGTGTTCTACTGCGCGTCTGACACCGCATACGGAACTGCCGCTTCCGACCCTAACACCACCTTCTCGGGTGGCGCAATAGTGACGGGCAGAGTTATCGGAACCAGACACAACAACGGCAGATGGCAGTTCTTTGAGGACAGCGACAAATACGACATCGGCGAGCTTCTGACCAAGGCGCTCATCGAAGACCCTAACGGCATAGGCGACATCGACACCTCGGGCGGCACCAACACCGGTGGCAACTGGAGCGCCGGAAAATACGAAGAATAAGAGGCGAAATATGGCAAAAAACATATCCAAAATCAAAGGCAAAAAGGGCATCACTCTGGTTGAGTGTGTGGTTGCCATTGCCATTTTTGCCATAATGAGCCTGCTTGCCTACAGGGGTTTCACCACGGGCTTCAACAACATCAAAAAGGGTGAGGACAACGTTACGGCGGCAAACAACTCCACCGTGGCGTTTTCCCGCGCGAAGGCCGACAATCTGGCGGCGGGCAACTACAACTGCAAAAACAAAGGCTACGGCGTGCCGGGCACCTTGAAGGTGGAAAGCGGCACCATGGCTCTGACCGACGGCAAAGCCGTTCAGGGCTACTGGTACACCTACGCCGAAAACGGATATACCTTCCGGAGCTTCGTTTCGGGCGATAATTGATATGAACGGATTTTTCAGAGCCCTTTGGCGGATAAAGAATAAAAAAGGCGTAACGCTGGTGGAGCTTATTATGGTTATGGCCATAATGGCGATACTGGGCGTTGCGGTTATGACGCTCACGACGTCCAGCCTCGGCATGTACAACAAGGGGCGCGACCTCATAACCAAAGAGGAAGTCGCTAAAATCGTGGAAGGCTACGTTTCCGCCAAAGTGGAAAAAGCGATAACCGTCAAGATTTCATCCGACAAAAAAAGCGTTGACGTAACGAGCAAAGCGGGCAGTGCGAAGATAGGAACAAAAAACAGCGAATACGGGGATAAAACCCGAAAGGTGCTGGCAAATGGCGTCAATGCGGTTTTCGGTAGCGCCGACGAGGCGTCGGAGAAAGCGATATACGGAAAATTCAGCGTTGAGCTTAAATTTGAGAAGGAAGGCGAAAACGTTCTGTTGGTCACAGTTACGGTGTTTGAAACGGGGAACGCTTCGAACGCATACGTCAAGACCTTTTCGCCGCTTCTTCTGAACGCCGGGCAGGAAGACTTCAGCCTGTCGTAAACGACGATTTTGGCAAAAACACCCAAAAACCTCTCCCGAAAGAGAGGTTTTTAGTTTTTACAATATTTTTGCCTTTTTGCAAAAAACAGTTTGTTTTTTCGGGCATATATGTTAAGATAAATATTAGTATTACTTCCCATATAGGGAATAAGGAGTTGAATTATGTATAAAATCTTAAGAAAACAGTGCTTGAATCCGACTGTTACGCGTATGGACGTCGAAGCGCCGCTCATCGCAAAAAAGGCCGAACCGGGTCAGTTCATCATTTTAAGAGTTGACGCCGACGGCGAACGCATTCCTCTGACTATCGCCGATTACGATAGGGAAGCGGGCTGGGTGTCCATTATATTCCAGATCGTCGGAGCCACCACCGAAAAACTCAATCACCTCGAAGAAGGCGATTTCATTCACGATTTCGTCGGCCCTCTCGGAAAACCGACCGAAACGGACGGACTTAAAAAAGTCGCGGTCGTCGGCGGCGGCGTGGGCTGCGCTATCGCATATCCCGTGGCTAAAAAAATGCACGAAAAAGGCATAAACGTCACCAGCATCGTCGGCTTCAGAAATAAAGACCTCGTTATTCTGGAAGACGAATTCAAGGCTTGCAGCGACAAATTCGTTATGATGACCGACGACGGCAGCTACGGCACCAAGGGCCTCGTAACCAACGCTTTGGAAGACCTTATTCTCGGTGGCGAAAAATACGACGAAGTTATCGCAATCGGACCGGTTATCATGATGAAGTTCGTTTGCAAAACCACTGAAAAATACGGAGTCAAAACCATTATCAGCATGAACCCTATCATGGTCGACGGCACGGGTATGTGCGGCGGCTGCAGGCTTACCGTCGGCGGCGAAACCAAATTCGCCTGCGTTGACGGGCCGGATTTCGACGGACATCTCGTCGACTTCGACGAAGCTATGGCCAGAGGCTCGATGTACAAACCGTTCGAGCGCAAACGTCACGAAGAAACCTGCAATTTGTTTAAGAAGGAGGTCAAATAACTATGCCTAATATGAGCTTGAAACGCAACGAAATGCCGACTCAAAATCCGTCGGAAAGAAGCAAAAACTTCAAAGAAGTGGCTTTGGGTTACACCGAAGAACAAGCCATCGACGAGGCTAAACGTTGTTTGAACTGCAAAAATCAGCCGTGCAGACAAGGTTGCCCGGTCAAAATCAATATCCCTGCTTTCATAAAAGAAGTTTCGGAAGGCCGCTTCGAAGAAGCGTATAAAATCATTTCCGAATCCTCCAGCCTTCCGGCCGTTTGCGGCCGCGTTTGCCCGCAGGAAAATCAGTGCGAAAAATTCTGCGTAAGAGGCATCAAAGGCGAAAGCGTCGGCATCGGCAGACTTGAACGCTTCGTGGCCGACTGGCACAACGCCAACAGCACCGAAAAACCGGTTCGTCCTGCTTCCAACGGCCACAAGGTTGCGGTTATCGGCAGCGGTCCCAGCGGACTTACCTGCGCGGGCGATCTCGCAAAAATGGGCTATGAAGTGACCGTTTTCGAGGCTTTACACCTCGCCGGCGGCGTTTTGGTTTACGGCATACCTGAATTCCGTCTTCCAAAAGCCATCGTTCAGAAAGAAATCGACACCTTAAAAGATCTGGGCGTCAACGTCGAAACCAACATGGTTATCGGCAAAGTTCTGTCCATCGACGAGCTTATGAACGAATACGGCTTCGAAAGCGTGTTTATCGGCAGCGGCGCAGGCCTCCCGAAATTTATGAACATCCCGGGCGAAAACCTCAACGGCGTTTACAGCGCAAACGAATTTTTGACCAGAACCAACCTTATGAAAGCCTACAAGCCTGACAGCAACACTCCTATCAAAGAGAACAAGGAAGTCGTTGTCGTCGGCGGCGGCAACGTGGCTATGGACGCGGCGCGCTGCGCAAAACGTCTGGGCGCAAACGTAACCGTGGTTTACAGAAGAACGCAAAAAGAACTTCCTGCACGTCACGAAGAAGTCGAGCACGCAATGGAAGAAGGCATAGTTTTCAAATTCCTCACCAACCCTGTGGAAATATTGGGCGGCGCGGAACCTCCTCAAAAAGGTTGGGTTACCGGCATCAAATGTCAACAGATGCAACTTTCCGAGCCTGACGCATCCGGCAGAGCAAGGCCTATCCCTGTGGAAGGCGCGGACTTTACGGTGGATTGCGATTGCGTTATCATGGCGCTCGGCACTTCTCCTAACCCGCTCATCAAATCCACCACCGCAGGCCTCGACACCAACAAACACGGTTGCGTGGTTGCAGACGAAGACGGACTTACTTCCCGCGAAGGCGTCTTTGCGGGCGGCGACGCTGTTACGGGCGCGGCAACGGTTATCCTCGCAATGGGCGCAGGCAAAACCGCGGCGGCGGCAATCGATCGCTACATAAAAAGCAAAAACTAAGGCCGGTATACGACATGAATTGTGATTTTGACTATACCGTTTTAGATAAAGCCATCGAAAAATACGGCAACAAAGAGAGCTCTCTTATTGCCGTATTGCAGGCGGCTCAAGAAGCTTACAGATATCTCCCGAAAGAGATGTTTCCTTATCTTTCCGAAAAACTGAAACTCAGCGAAGCCAAAATTTACGGCGTTGCAACTTTTTACGAAAACTTCAGCTTGGAGCCGAAAGGGAAATACGTTCTGAAGGTTTGCGACGGCACGGCGTGCCACGTTCGCCATTCCACCGACGTTCTCGACTATTTAAGGAAAGAACTCGGCCTTTCCGCAACCAAAAAAACCACCGACGACAGAATGTTCACCGTTGAAACGGTGGCGTGTCTCGGCGCGTGCGGGCTTGCTCCGGTCATCACCGTAAACGGGCACGTTTACTCCCAGATGACCAAAGAAAAGGCGGCAAAAGTGCTGGAGGAACTCAGGGAGGGCAAAATCGATGCTTAAAACCAGACAAGACCTGAAAGAGTTCCGCGACGCATGCGTGGCGGCGGCCAAGCTTCAGAAGAGAAGGATTTTGGTTTGCGCGGGTACGGGTTGCGTTTCCAGCGGATCGCTGAAAATTTTCGACCGACTCAAAGAACTTATCGAAGAAAGCGGCATCAAATGCTCGGTTGAGCTTAAAGTCGAACCGCACGACCCGGGCTTGCACGGCAAAGAGTGCGATAGCTGCGCGGAAAAAGGCGAGAGCATCGCCATGAAAAAAAGCGGCTGCCACGGGTTCTGCGAAATGGGACCTTTGGTGCGCATCGAACCGGAAGGTTATCTTTACACGAAAGTCCGCCTTTCTGACTGCGAGGAAATCGTTGAAAAAACCGTTCTGCAAAACGAGCCTATCGACAGGCTTGCCTACAAGGTGAACGGCGAAATCTATCGCAAGCAGGAAGAAATTCCGTTCTACAAAAAACAAGACCGCATAGTTCTGGAGCATTGCGGCCATATTGATGCGCTTTCCGTGAAGGAATATCTCAGCATAGGCGGTTACACGGCTTTTGAAAAGGCGTTGTTCGACATGACTCCGGAAGACGTTGTGAACGAAATTTCCGAATCGAAACTGCGCGGCAGGGGCGGCGGCGGATTCCCCGTCGGCAAAAAATGGGCGCAGGTCGCAAAACAAAAGAATTTTCCTAAATACGTAGTCTGCAACGGCGACGAAGGCGATCCGGGCGCGTTTATGGACCGTTCGGTTATGGAAGGCGATCCGCATCGCATGCTGGAAGGTATGATGATTGCGGCGGTGGCGTGCGGCGCAAACGAAGGCTATATATACGTTCGCGCGGAATATCCTCTCGCGGTTTTCAGGCTTCGCACCGCAATCGAGCAGGCCAGAGAAATCGGACTTTTGGGCAAAAATATTTTGGGCAGCGGTTTTGATTTCGATTTACATATCAATCAGGGCGCGGGCGCGTTCGTCTGCGGCGAAGGCTCGGCGCTGACGGCTTCCATCGAAGGCAAGCGCGGCATGCCGAGGACGAAACCTCCTCGCACGGTCGAGCACGGACTTTTCGACAAGCCTACCGTTTTGAACAACGTCGAAACTTACGCAAACGTTCCGTCTGTCATCACCAAGGGCGCAAAATGGTTCTGCACCATAGGCACGGAAACAAGCCCGGGAACCAAAGCCTTCGCTCTCACCGGAAACATTGCAAACACCGGCCTTATCGAAGTCCCGATGGGAACCACGCTTAAGGACGTCATTTTTGAAATCGGCGGCGGCATCAGAAACGGCGGCAAATTCAAAGCCGTTCAGATCGGCGGTCCGTCTGGCGGCTGTTTGACTTCGGAGCATTTGGATTTGGCGCTTGATTTCGACAGCCTCAAAAAGGTCGGCGCGATCATCGGAAGCGGCGGCATGGTGGTTATGGACGAATCCAGCTGCATGGTTGAAGTGGCAAGGTTCTTTATGGACTTCACGCAACGCGAAAGCTGCGGCAAATGCGTTCCGTGCAGAGAGGGAACCAAGCGCATGCTTGAAATTCTTGACCGTATCGTGGACGGCAAAGGCAAAGAAGGCGATATTGAACTTTTGCTGGATCTTGCAGACACCATCAGCAACACGGCGCTCTGCGGTTTGGGCAAAACGGCCGCGGGCCCTGTGGTTTCGACCATAAAATATTTCAGGGACGAATACGAAGCGCACATAAGAGAAAAAAGATGTCCGGCAGGCAAATGTCAGAAGCTAAAACGCTACGTCATCGATCCGTCGGTGTGCAAAGGCTGCTCGAAATGCGCGAGGAACTGTCCGGTCGGCGCAATCAGCGGTGAAATCAAAAAACCGTTCGTTATCGACCAAAACAAGTGCATAAAGTGCGGTTCTTGCGTTTCGAACTGCAATTTCAAAGCAATCAGGGAGGGCTGAAAATGGAAGAAAAACAATTCATGACGGTTGACGGCCTCTCCGTTGAAATAGCAGGCGAAAAGAACGTTTTGGAAGTCATAAGAAAGCTTGGCATAAAGATGCCGACTTTCTGCTATCACAGCGAACTGTCCATTTACGGCGCTTGCCGTATGTGCGTGGTGGAGAACGAAAGAGGCGGCATCGAAGCCGCTTGCAGCACTCCGCCGAGGGCAGGCATGGCGATAAAAACCAACACCGAAAGGCTGAGGAAATACAGAAAAATGATTCTGGAGCTGCTGCTTGCGAACCATTGCCGAGATTGCACCACTTGCGCAAATAACGGCAAATGCAAACTTCAGTCCTTTGCAATCAGATACAACATCGAAGGCGTGCGGTTTCCGAACACTGCCGCAGAGCCTGAAATAGACGACAGCAGCGTGAGCATAGTCAGAGATCATCACAAGTGTATTCTTTGCGGCGACTGCGTGCGTATGTGCAACGAAATTCAGAACGTGGGCGCGATAGATTTTGCTTTCCGTGGCTCAAAAATGGTCATTGCCACCGCTTTCAACGGAAAACTGGCCGATTCGCCGTGCGTCAACTGCGGGCAATGCTCCGCGGCATGCCCGACGGGCGCAATCGTGGTCAAGAGCTACGTTGACAAAGTGTTTGCCGCGCTTGACGACAAAGACAGCTACGTTACGGTGCAGATTGCGCCGGCAGTCAGGGTGGGCATCGGCAAAGAACTCAGTGTAAAACCGGGCGAAAACGTTATGGGCAAAATCGTTACGGCCCTCAAGATGATGGGCTTCGACGCGGTTTACGACACTTCCACCGCGGCGGACGTAACGATCGTGGAGGAAGCGGCGGAACTTGTGGAAAGGCTCGGCTCGGAGCAAAAAATGCCGCTTTTCACCAGCTGTTGTCCGGCATGGATAAGGTTTGCGGAAACCAAATATCCTGAAATTTTGCCGTACATTTCCACGTCGAAAAGTCCGATGGAAATGTTTGCCGCAATCCTTCGCACCGGCGACGAAAAGATTCACAAGAAGCACGTGCACGTTGCGATCATGCCTTGCACGGCCAAAAAGTACGAAGCGAACCGTGAGGAATTCAGACACGGAGGTCCGGACGTCGATTACGTTCTCACCACGCAGGAGCTGGTGCAAATGATCAAGGAATCCGGCATAATGCTTGCCGAAATCGACGCGACGGCCGTGGACAGACCTTTCGGAACGGCAAGCGGCGCAGGCGTGATATTCGGCGTAACGGGCGGCGTAACCGAAGCGGCTTTAAGGTACGTTGCGGGCGCGAAAGACCATAACTCCGTGAGAGCCTTGGCATATTCCGGAGTAAGAGGTATGAACGGCGTCAAGGAAGCAAAGCTCGCCGTCGGCGAACGCGAAGTGAAAATCGCCGTCGTTTCGGGGCTTAAAAACGCAAGCGACCTCATCGACAAGCTGGAGGGCGGCGAAGCGAAATACGACTTCGTGGAAGTTATGGCTTGTCCGGGCGGCTGCATTGC
>HF988640.1:241834-243639 GCA_000434675.1 Faecalibacterium sp. CAG:1138
TTTGCGGTCGGCGACGTCAAAAAAGCGCGCGGCGAAGGTCTTTACGAAACCGATCGCCAGACGGGCATCAGAGTTTCCGACGAGAACCCTGTCGTTACCGAGCTTTATAACACCGTTCTTAAGGATAGGGCGCACGAGCTGCTGCACGTTTCTTACGTTAAAAACTGACAAAACAAACATTAATTCAACTTCTTATCGGGGGCAGCCAAAAGGTTGCCCTCTATTTTTTGAAAATTGCCCTAAAAAAGTTGACAACTGTTTTCAAAACGGATATATAGTATATGAAAACAAAAGAAGGTTGTTATGGAAAATATAGAAGAACTTCAACAAAACGAACGAACGGAAGAAGCCAAGGGCAGTGTGGTTGACCTCACCGTCGGAAGCCCTACGAAAAAGATAATCATGTTTGCGTTGCCGCTTTTGGCCGGCAACGTTTTTCAGCTGTTTTACAGCTGGACCGACGCCATAATCCTCGGCAACGTCAAGGGCGAAGCGCTGCAGTTCGGCGCGCTTTCGGCAAGCTTGCCGGTGGTCAATTTGCTGCTCACGGTGGTTATGGGATTTTTGGCGGGCGCGGCAGTGGTGCTCGGCCAAAAGTTCGGTAAAAAGAGCTTTGTGGAGCTGAAACGCTGCTACACCACGCTCCTCATTTCGATGGGAGTGCTGGCGGTGGCGATAGGCGTAATCGGCTTTTTCGTTTCGACGCCGCTTCTTAAGCTTATCAACGTTGACGATTCGCTTTTGCCGTATGCGTCGGTTTATCTGAAGTTCTATTTTGCGGGCGTGCCGTTTATGATTGCTTACAACACCCTGGCGCAGGTTATCCGAAGCCTCGGCAACAGCAAAATGCCGCTCGTTGCGCTGATTGCGTGCGTTTTGCTGAACGTGGTTCTGGACTATCTTTTCACGGTCGTTATGAACATGGACATTCAGGGCGTGGCGCTCGGAACCATGCTTGCGCAAATGGTTTCGGCCGTAACGATGGCCGTGTACGTGCAGAAAAAGCTTAAGCTTATCGCGCTCAAAAAGGGCGATTTGGTTTTCGACAAAGCGCTGTTTAAGTCCATCGTGAAACTCGGCGTGCCGTCCACCATACAGAATACATGCGCGTGCGTGGGATTTATGGTTATAAACGCCATTGTCAACGGCAAAGGCGCGGTGTTCACCACGGCGTTCGGGTTGGGGAACCGCATAGACGAAATCATCACCCAGATGCTCAACTCCTTCGGCATTGCCATCTCGGCCTACGCCGCGCAGAACAAAGGCAAAGGCGAATTCAAGCGCATCACCGACGGCTACAAAAGCCTTATGCTCATAATGACGGGTTTGGTCGCAGTTTTCGCAACGCTTATTTTATGCTTCCGAATCGGCATCATAAACATCTTTTTGGACACAGACAGCATCGATCCGTCGGAAATCGACGTGGGGCAGGTGATAGAGGTTGCGTGCACGTTTATGAACATCTATCTGCCGTGCGTGGTCATCATGGGATATATGATCGTTTCCACCAGTTTGCTTAGGGGCACGGGCGCAGCGAACCTTGCGATGCTCGTCAATTTGTGCAGCTTCGTGGTGAGGGTGATAAGCGCTCTCGTGCTTGACAAGGTGTATCTTTACGGCGTTTTCTGGGCATCGCCGATAGGCTGGCTTGCCGGCGCGGTGTGGGGCATTGCGCTGACGCTCAAAGGCACTTGGAAGAAGAAAGAGTTATAGGGAAGAAATTAAAAAGAGTAAAGAAAAAGTTAAGCACTTTCTTCGATAGAAAAATGAGGCCACGGCCGCTCTTGCCGACGTGGAGAGGAATC
>HF988641.1 GCA_000434675.1 Faecalibacterium sp. CAG:1138
GGATACCGATTGTGCCGAATTCAGAGCAAAAGTCATCGGTTTTATTCCATACGTAAGCGTAGGCGTAAAACATATTGCCTTGCGGATAAAGCATTTCATCCCATTCCTCTTCATAATCGGGTATGTAAAGAAAGTCGTAACATTCGCCGAATTCCAAGTATTCGTGAGTTACCGCATATACAAGGACGTTGTGTTTTTCTTCAAATTCCTTGATTTTTGCCATAAGTTCCGGTTCTTGATATGCCCAGAAACCGCCATAGTTTTCATAGAAACAAACGCTGTTTTTGTCTTTGAAACCTTTGATATAGGGCTTGTAAATGTCCAATTTGTTCATCAGTTCGATTGCTTTTTGTTTTTTGTTTTCGATTGTAATTTTCATAGTTTTTAACTCCTTATTGTATTTCGATTAAGCCGTCGCTGTATTCTTCTATGCCGTCATACTTGAAACTTTCGCCGTAGCGTTCGTAGTCGATATAATCTTCAAGTTCAGACGGAATATTGTAACCGCAGCAGTCAAGCATTTCACGTCCGTAATCTTCCCAGTCGTATCCTCGCCACAGATCTATATCATCATTCCATCTGTGACCGCGGGATTTTACTCTTTCTTCAAAATCGTCGAAACAACGC
>HF988642.1:0-2867 GCA_000434675.1 Faecalibacterium sp. CAG:1138
AACACTCGTTGCAATGAATATCGCAACCCTGAAACCATATACATAATCTTTTGTGCGGACCTTCCGTTTCCGTACAACGGTTTATACTCGCAACGTTGAACTTAATCATTGTCAAAATCAAATTCAAGCCCATTTTTCGTTGTTTTTACTACGATTTTCGAGCCTTTCATCGACGGCAATTCTTCTTTATTCTCAAACATAAACATAGCAAGTTCGTCAAGCAATTTATCGTTGATTGCGTTAAGAATATCTCGACCGCCTTTACTGCTGTCCGCTCCGCCGAGAACGTAATCTATAAATTTAAGTTCGTCTTCAAATTCAAGGTCGATACGATATTTTTCTGATATTGCTTTCTGAACGGGACGAAGTTTCGATTTCGCGATTTTTACGCTGAACTCCCTGTCTTTAATAAAGTTGAACGGAACGATATTGCTGTAACCGATACGACCGAGAATTTCGGGACGTTTGATTTCGTTATCGAAGTAGTTTTTAACGATTTTTATAAACTCTTCCGCCACTTCTTCATTAGAACCGTTAGACGACACTTCGGACGCTCCGAGGTTAGACGTAAAGATAATTACGCTTTCGCTGAAATAAACCGTTTCGCCTTTGCTGTCGGTAAGTCTGCCATCTTCGAGAATTTGCAGAAAAATATCTAGAATTCTCGGATTAGGTTTTGCCGCTTTTTCGATTTCGTCAAACAAAATTATACTGAACGGTTTTTCTTTTACGGCGTTGGTAAGTTGCCCGCCTTCTTCATAACCGACGTATCCCGGAGGCGCGCCGATAAGTTTCTGATCGCTGTTTTCCTGCGCATATTCCGACATATCGAAGCGGATACAAGCCTGTTCGTCGCCGAAAAGGAATTTTGCAAGCGCCTTTGAAAGTTCGGTTTTACCTACGCCAGTAGGTCCGACAAAGAACAGCACGCCTTTCGGAGCGGAACGAGAAGACGATTTATGTATTCCCGTCAGTCCCATATAAGCCTTAACAACGACTTTTTCAATCTTTTCGATAGCCTCTTCCTGACCGACTACACGTTCGCTTAAAATCTTTTTGATGTTTTTAACCGATTTATAATCGAGTTTTTCCCAAGGATTGTCTTTTTCGCCGTACTTAAACAGCAAGTACAACTGCTCGAACGGCATTTTGCCTTCTTTTCTCGAAAGGCGTGCCATCTGAACGATTTCACGGTTGGTAAAATCGTCAAGCATATCGACGTATTCGTTAAATTTATCCGAAGTCAAGAGCGTTTCGCCGGGTTTAAGTTTTACGTCAAATCCGCTCTCGATTTTTTCCATCATTTTAGCGCGTTCTTCTCTGTCGGGTTTTGAAAGAGTAAGACAAGCGACTTCAGGGTTGCCCTGATAGAAAGAAATTGGAAACATTGCAAGTTTGCTCGTAATGAGAATAACCGTGCTTTCGTTTACTTCGGCGGACAAATATTCCGTTTTTTTGTCTTTTATCGCTTTCCCGAGCATTGTGATAAGTTTTCTCTCGTCGGGCGGTAATTGTCCGCCGCTTGAAAAGAGATAATCCGCCCAATTCAGCACGAAAGCAGTTTTTCTGTTAGGCTTCTTCAAGTTTTTGAATACGATATTGAAAATCTCAGCGGGTTCTTTGAACTGACCGCTTCCCGTTTTTTCTTCCGCTTGCGGTTGATTTTCTTCGTCATCATCAAAGGGATAAGCGTCGCCTTCAACTTCGACTTCATCGATTACGGAAAGCCTTGAAACGTCTCCGTCTATGCCGTCGATACGATCCCAATACAAAACGTCGTCGTATTCCATACCTTTGAGCATATACGTAAGATATTGTTTCAAATCGACGATTTGCTTTTTGTCGTTAAGATACACGTCGCCGACGTTGCCATCGAGTATTACGCATCTCTTTATACCGACTTCGCGTTTTAACCTGTTAAACGTTGTTTGTAATGCCATTATTTTCACCTCTTATTTGTGTTCGTTTTTACCGTTTGGTACTTCATTGACGATATTTTATCGGGATTGCTCCATATTTCCTGCGTTTTGGTAACGTGTAAACCATAAACTTCTTCTAAATCGTTCAGAAAAGGCTGTATATCCTTTTGGCACGCCTGTCCTTCGTATCCACGGAAGTCGTAAATAAATTTACCGTCCAGAAACACGTGGAATTCCGCCTTTTCGCCGCTTGCTTTCAGCCCGACCAAAATCACTTCGTTTGTGTCGCGTTTGATTTTTATATTCTTTTTATCCACGATAAATCCGCGGGCGGTTATCGCCGACATTATGATTTTCAACGACTTCTGACGGATTTTTTCGCCTACGATTTCTTCTGTTGCCACCGATCTTATTTCGGAAAGCGTTTTGTTCTCGGTTACGACTTTATCGATGATAGTCTTTTCAAGTCGTGCGGCTTCAAGTTCGCGGCGAATCTTTTCACGCTCTTTTTCGATACGCGATTCATAAGTTTCGTTTTTGAGTTCTCTGCCCGCTCTGATTAGATCATCGCCCGAAAGCGTATCGTTTTTCAAATATGCAAAGTAAGCAAACTGCCTTTCCGTTTCGTCCTGAATGGAATCGAGAAGCTTTTGGATCTCGGCGGGGATTGTAACGACTCCGTTTGCTTTTTTTCTCAATCTTTTTTGATTTTCTTCGATACTGCTTTCAAGTAAACCTTGATAAAGCGCACGCATTTCGACTAATCTCTTAGCAGCTAACTCGTTTACTTGATTTTGCAACTCTTGCGCCGCTTTATCCACGTTATCGGCAGAATTCAGTCTTAATCTGTCGCTATCACCGCTTACAACACCTTTTTTCGCTACTTCTTTTGCCTGCGCTTTTAAGTTTTCGATTTTTCCAGCGAGAGAATCTCGTTCTTCTACAATC
>HF988642.1:2928-3739 GCA_000434675.1 Faecalibacterium sp. CAG:1138
CTATTCTGTAAGCTTTGCGAGCCGTTTTCTATGCCAGAAAGTATCTGATCGAGTTCGGCGATCTGCTTTTCGTCAACTTCGCAAATGCTTTCGCATCTTATCGCTATCGCCTCGTAGTCTATTTGTACCTGATGGCTCATTTGCGTTCCCCCTTTACTGAAAATACTATATCGCGCCAAATTTCAATCGTTTCTTTATAGAAACGTATTTGCGACTTTTCCGGATGTTGCAATCCGTTTCTGCACATACGAAGTTTATGTAATGCGGATTCTTGCTTGCCGTCGAGAATGCCTTTATCTTTTGCCATAACGAGTAAATCGTGTGCAGACGTCATAGGTTCGGCGTTAAGCATATCTCTTAAATCGTATTGCAGTTTTACGAATAAATCGCAAATTACGTCTTTATATTTGCCGCGTGCAATCTGCTCGTCAACGTATTTTTTAGTAATTTTTTCGGGATGAGAAGACGCGCTGCGCTCAATAGACAACAAATCGTGAATCGGCTCGTAAATCTCTATAAACTTTCTGATTGCGGCATAGGATTTAGGCGCATATTTCTCGTATTTTGTCACCGATTTCAACTCCGAATTAAGCGTGGCGTAAGCATTGAAAAATTCATCTTCGTTATAATCGTCTTTAAGCGTATACTCCGAAAGGCTCTCTACACCGAGCATATTGTTCAGTTTCCACAAATTCCGTTTAACGTTATTAAAAGCGTTGCCGAGATCGGAATCCGAGTAAATTTCTTCGTTGTTTACAACTTTCTCGGCAAAATCCGCAACCACGTTAACAACGCTTAAAACGGCGTCAAC
>HF988643.1:0-3305 GCA_000434675.1 Faecalibacterium sp. CAG:1138
GACAACAAGCAAAGCCGAAAAAGCGCTTGCATTTTTTCGGCGTGCGCAGATGACGAGTGGGAGTGCGAGGGAAACCCTCACACTCCCTTTATCCTTCGGCTTAGGACATATACCGCAACCCGCCGAAGGCGGATTTCATTGCAAAGCAATTTCATCACGAAGTGATTTCACCGCCCTTGGCGATTTAATTGAAAAATCCTCCCTGTGTGGGAGGATTTTTTCTTTTTTTATTCGCTGCGAAGCGCGATGACAGGGTCTTTCTTCGCCGCCATACGGGACGGAATGATGCCCGCAATGAGCGTAAGCACGATGCTGATTGCCACAAGCAGCAATGCCGCCGCAAACGGCAGTCTTGCCGCGATGTCGATTTTTGCGAAGTGCTTTACGATAAGCGTGATAGGAATGTTCAAAAGCCATGTTATCACGACGCCGAACAAACCTGCGCCCGCGCCGATGCAAACGGTTTCGGCGTTGAACACGTTGGATATGTCGTGCTTGGACGCGCCGATGCTGCGCAGAACTCCGATTTCCTTGGTTCTTTCCAGAACGCTTATGCATGTGATGATGCCTATCATCAAGCTGGACACCACCAGCGAAATGGAAACGAACGCAATGAGCACGTATTTGACCGCGTCGACGATCGTCGTCACCGTGCCGATAATCATGCCCAGCATGTCGGTGTATTTGATTTGTTTGCCCTCTTCGGCCAACGCTTCCTTATGGTAATTTTCGGCAGCGAGCCTTGCTGCCGCGGCGCCCTCAAGGTCGCCTTTTTGCTCAAGTTCTTTGGCTTCGGCTTCCTTTTGCTTGGACAGATTTTCAAGGGCCTTTGCGTTTTCTTCAAACTGTTTGTTATAGGTTTTTATAAATTCTGACAGTTCTGCTTTTTCCTCAAAGCCCATCGGATACATGTAGATCGTTGCAGGGACGTCCGGATCGGAAACGCCGAGTTTTTTGCAGTTTTCGTTGTAGCTTCCCTTTGCTTCCTCAAAGCTCTTGCCGCCTTTGAGAATGTTTTTGTCCGGGTTTGCTTTCTGCGCCTGCACCAGCGGGTTAGCCTCGGTCTGCTCGTAGATGTGATCGACGAGGGCCTTGGTGTAGTAGATGCCGCCTGCCGTCAGACTGCCGTAGGATACGCCTTCTTTAAGTCTAAGGACGCCTGCGACGTAAAGGTCTTCAGAGGCGGGTAAAAGGCTTTTAACATATTCTTTATCTTTCGATTTGTCTTCATAAACCGTGCCTTCGGTGTATTCGGTGCCATAGTAGGAAGGATCTTCAATCAGTTTGTAGTTGATGTCCATAATAGCTTCGAAATCGACGTCGGTCGGCACGAGGTTTTCGACGTCACCCGAATAATACGGTTTTCCGTCGTCGTCGGACATGTTGCTGAGGAAGTATTTGATGAGGTCGTTCTGCCCCATGTATCCGAGGCTGAACAACGTTACGTCAGGGATTCTGTTGTATTGATCCACCACCAGATAAACGCCGTTAGGATCGTCCGACCATTCGCCCGCGATGAGGTCGTACTGCGAGCCGATAAGCTCGGTGTCGTCGAGCATTTCCATCCACATGTTGAACTGGACGTATTCGCTCATCATCGTCATGGTGCCCATCATTTGCATCATGTCGCTCATAATTTTGTCGAACTTGCCTTTCTTAAGGTCCTCAAGAAGTTTCGGGTTGAAATTTTCCGCGTCTTCCGTGTACATCTTGATAAGACTTTCCGTATCGAGATCCATGGCAACCGTTGAGGTCGGATTGAGTTTTGTGTAGCTCTGTATCGTTTTGTCGCCGTTAACGTCGGTGCCGTAAACCAAGCTGTAGACGTTGACGTTCACGCCGTAACTGTACTGAACGGTGCAAAGCTTTGCAACCTCTTCCTTATGCTCCTCGAGATACCTCTTGAAGGTTTTGAGATCGTTGGTGTAAAGCCCGGAGCTCATGCTGTCGATCATGCCGAACATCATGTGTTGGATACCTGCGGAATCTTTGTCCGGATATTTTTCGGCGTTCTTGTCTTCCGTCGTCAAACCGGTGCCCATGCTCATCATGCTGTTCATGGTTTCGGTGAGATCGCTGGTTTGCGTGGTTATTGCGATAGGATAGTTTGAAAGCGTCTGTTTTTCAAGATTTGAAATATAATCGGAAAACCCTTGCGACAAACTGAGGATAAGTGCGATGCCTATGATGCCTATGCTGCCCGCAAACGAAACCATGGTCGTTCTGCCCTTTTTGCTGAAAAGGTTTCTGATGGAAAGGCTGAGCGCGGTGAAAAAGCTCATGCTGGTTTTGCCCAAAGCTTTTTTGCGGCGTTTGATTTGTTTTCTGGATAAGCCTTCCTTGGCCTTTTCTTCGGCGGCTTTCTCGTCGATTTTGGCCTGCACTTCCTCGGTTTCGGCGGTGTACGGATTTGTGTCGTCGATTTTTCTGCCGTCTAAAAGCCTTACGATACGGCTGCTGTAACGCTCGGCAAGATCAGGGTTGTGGGTAACCATGATAACCAACCTGTCTTCGGCAACTTCCTTCAAAAGGTCCATAATCTGAACGCTGGTTTCCGTGTCCAACGCGCCCGTCGGCTCGTCTGCCAAAACTATGTCCGGATTGTTTACCAGAGCGCGCGCAATGGCAACTCGCTGCATCTGACCGCCGGAGAGCTGATTAGGGCGTTTGTTGATTTGCTCCTTAAGCCCCACTTTTTCAAGCGCAGAGACGGCGCGTTGTTTGCGTTCGGATTTGTCGATGCCCGAAAGCGTCAACGCCAGTTCGACGTTGCCCAGAACGCTGAGGTGCGAAATAAGGTTGTAGCTCTGGAACACGAAACCTATGGTATGATTTCGATAGCTGTCCCAATCGGCGTCGGTGAAATCTTTGGTCGAAATGCCGTTTATCACCAAATCGCCGTCGGTGTAGCGATCCAGACCGCCGACGATGTTCAGAAGCGTCGTTTTGCCGCAGCCCGAAGGCCCCAGAATGGAAACGAATTCGTTTTCGCGGAATTCGATGTCCACGCCCCTAAGCGCGTGCACTTTTCCGCCGTCGCCGACGTCATAATCCTTCACGATGTTTTTTAATTGCAACATTTTTCAATCCACCTAAAATATATATTTTTATTTCATATTCACAATTTTGTCGATCAGCTTTATCAGCGTCTGGCTGTCCGAAAGCGAAAATTTGTCCACAAAATCTTCCGTCTGACGAATGTTCTGCTCCCTGAGCGTGTCGATTTTTTCCCTTGCCGCGTCGGTGAGGGCAACCATAACGTTCTTCTTGTTGTCTTCGTCGTGAAAACGTACGGCGTAGCCCCG
>HF988643.1:3337-23038 GCA_000434675.1 Faecalibacterium sp. CAG:1138
GCTCTTCCATTCTGCTTAAAAACCTGCTGAGTGCCGGAGCGCTCATTTGCGTTCGCGCCATAAGCTCCGTCATCGACATAGCCGGTTTTTTGCTTTCGTACATCACCGAACCGATAATATATTCGCTTTGGCTGAGGTTGTCTGAAAACAAATTCTGCCTTGCAAACTGCGCCACCTGCGCCAGCGAAAACAATAGGTTCTTTGCGGTTTCGTGTTTATCCATTTTTTCTCCGAAACGGGCGACGAGACCCGTCAAAAATTATTAACATTGTTAAGCATTGTTTATAATATACCCGTTGACAGAAAAAGTCAACGGTATAAGATAATATTATTATTATATTTTTGTCTTAAAACAAAATTAAATCACGGCGGAAAGTGCCGTGATTTTGATTTTTCTTATTCTTTTTTGTCTTCGATTGTCGGGAAATTCAGATGATATTTCACGGCAACGTACCTTATAGCGATGATGACGATAAAACCTATCACGGTCGCCCACTCTTTTCCTGTAAGCTCGTAGACGCCGACAGCCACCGACGCGCCCACGAACGCCGCAATGGCATAGACGTGTTTCGTGAATATATACGGTCTGTCGCCGGCAATAACGTCGCGCAAAAGTCCGCCGCCGACGCCCGAAATGCAGCTGACGGTTACGATGAGAAACAAATTCGGAACCCCGATGTTGAAGCAGTACATCACCGCCGCCACCGTGAACGCGGCAAGGCCCAGCGAATCAACCGCCACGAAAATCATTCCGTGCACGAATTTGTTGTCCAGAAACTTTCTGACGAACGGGAAAAACATCAGCATCGACGAAACCGCCGCCACGATGCAGTAGGTCGGATGCTCGAACATTACAGGCGGAGAAACGTTCAGGATAACGTCCCTCGTAACGCCGCCGCCGACCGACGTGATTATGCCCATCATCAGTATGCCGAAAAGATCGAATTTTTTTCGTATGCCGACCATCGCGCCCGAAAAAGCGAATGCGACCGTACCGATAATTTCCAAACAAAAAACAATTCCGTCCATTTTTTCCCTCGACAAATTTTCGTATAGTGATTGTAGCACGAAAAATCGGCTTTGCAAACAAAAAGCGACAATATTTTTGCCGCTTTTTTCTTTTTTTATATTCCGAAGGTGTTTTTGATCGAGAGGAGCAGGTCTTCTCCCGCTTTTTGGCTCTCCTCAAGCGTCGGGCGCGAAGTGGAAACGTAAATCTTGAGCTTCGGTTCGGTGCCCGACGGCCTTACGCACATCCAGTCGCCGTTTGCCATGCGATAAAACGCCGCGTTGGTTTTCGGAAGGCTTATGCTTTCGGTGCGTCCGCCCGCAAACGTCGTTACGCCCAAAACGTAGTCGGAAAAGCTTTCGACTTTTTCGCCCGCAAATTCCGTTTTGATTTCGCTTCTGATTTTTTGCATGATGGCGGTCATTTTCTCAAATCCGTCCAAGCCGCCAAACGTTATGCTGACGCCTTTTTCGACGTAGTAGCCGTACTTTTTGAAAATCTCCTGAAGTCTGTCGTAAACCGAAGTGCCTTCGCTTTCGTATTTGCACGCCATTTCGGCAAAAATCATGCTGGCGACGACCGCGTCCTTATCCCTTGCGTGGGTGCCAACCAGGCTGCCGTAGCTTTCCTCGAAACCGAATTCGTAGGTATATTCGCCCGAGGTTTCCCACTCTTTTATCTTTTCGCCGATAAACTTGAAGCCCGTCAGAACGTCAAAGGTTTTCGCTCCGTAACCTGCGGCCACCTTCCTTGCAAGATCGGTGGTAACTATGGTTTTCACAACCGCCGCGTTCTTCGGCAAAATCCCCTCGGCTTTTTTGACGGAAAGCACGTAGTCCATCATCAGAACGCCGATCTGGTTGCCCGTCAGAAGCACGAATTTTCCGTTGTCGTCGCGGACGGCGATGCCCATTCTGTCGCAGTCGGGATCGGTGCCGATGACGACGTTGCTGCCGATTTTTTCGGCAAGCTCCACGGCCATTTTCAGCGTGTCGCTCTCTTCCGGATTAGGCACTCTGACGGTGGAGAAATTCTCGTCCGGCTCGGCTTGCTCCGGAACCACCGTAACCGGTATTCCTATTTTTTTAAGTATGGTCATAACCGGCATATATCCGCTGCCGTGGACCGGCGTGTAAACGATTTTCACCTTGCCGTTTGCGGCTTTTATGGCGTCAGGCGACAGCGAAAGCTTTTCGATGGCGGCGAAATATTTTTCGTCCAGCGAGCGGCCGATAACGGTTATGTATTCGTCGGCTTTGAAGTTGTCCTTCCCTTTTATGCCGTCTTCGGTAAGCAAAGTGTCCGCCACCTCGAGGCCGAACACGTCGGTTTTCTTTATGAATTTCACCACTTCGGCGGTGGCTTCGGGGCTCATTTGCGCTCCGTCCTCGCCGTAAACCTTATAACCGTTATACGCAGGCGGATTGTGGCTTGCGGTGATCATTATGCCCGCGATTGCGCCCGTTTCCCTGACGGCAAAGCTGCACATCGGAACGGGCCTTACGTCCTCGAACAGGTAGCTTGCAATCTTTTTTGCCGACAGCACCTTTGCGCACTCTATCGCAAACTTTTTGCTGAACCGGCGGGTGTCGTAGCTTATGACTACGCCGCGTTTTTTCGCTTCCTCGCCGAGGCTTTCGACGAAAGCCGCGAGGCCTACGGTTGCGCGCCTCACCATAAAAATATTCATTCTGTTCGGGCCCATGCCCAGAACGCCGCGCATGCCTGCCGTTCCGAACTGAAGTTCCGCGGCAAAACGCTCTTTTATCTCGTTATCGTCGTCTTTTATTCCGATAAGCTCCGTTTTCTGCTCCGAAGTCAGCTCTTTTGAGTTTAACCAGGTCTGATAAATCGCCTTATAATCTGTCATAAAAACTCCTTATTTTGGTGATTTATCCACTTTTGGCGTGCATATTGTGGACATTTTTGTGGATAAACCGCCGTTTTTATTCATTTTTGGATATGTGTCCGATTTTTGCTCCAACGTATAAATTATACTCCATTTTATATAACCTTGTCAATGTCAATTACGACAATCGGCCGCATAAAAAGCTAAAAAAGCACCAATCAAAAATAAAGCAAATTCTCAAAAAAACTACTTTTTTTAACCATTAAAAACGATTATGTGAAAAATCAATACGTATCCCTCTCCTGCCGTGTTGATCGAACCACTCATTGTGTTTTTGATTTTATTCTATAAATATTTTGTCAAAATAGATTGAATTATTCTTTAGAGTGTGTTATATTTATTTTGCCAAACTAAACGAATCCTTATTGTTGCAAGGGCTCTTTATATTTTTTAAGGGTGAATAATACCCTCTATTTGACACATCATAGAATTTGATAAAAATGCAAATTCCATTCGGTGTGTCATGTAAGTTAGTTCTTGCATAGAATCCGTTTAGTTTGGCGACTATCGGAGTTTGCGTTTTTTTGCGACAACTTCGGTTGTCGCATTTTTTGTTTACCGGAAGGAGGTGAAAGCTTGTGGCAGGATTCATGATCGTCATCGAATTCGTTGTCGTCCTTATCGCAATTTGGGGCGCTCTGCATAGATAGTCCCAAACTCAACAACAAAATAACACAAAAAGGAGGTGAAGACGGATGTTGCTGGAAGTAATAGCAATATTGATTTGCGCCATTGTTGATTTGGCCTTAGCCAAATGGCTGTGCAAATAATATAACTGCATAAACACAATTACTTGGGTTTTCTCGATAGTTACCATTTTGAACCGAAACCCATTTGATTCGCTTATTTGTAGCAATATCTCATGGCTTATCGCTAGCAATATCGAATCAATTATCTAAAAACATAAAATTATATAAACGGAGGAGAAAATCATGAAAGACTATAGCGTTTTGTGTATGCAAGACCAATTTGCATTTGACAAAATCATTCAGGTGCGTGTAAGCGCAAAAGATGAAGAAGAAGCAAAGCAAAAAGCATTGAAAACAATAAGAGAATCTTACCCAAACGCCGTGCTCGCGCCAGAACTGCCGGGAACCAGAGTCGTTATAGAAGTAGGAGACAATTCCTTAAGAGATTTTGTCGACGATTATATTTATCTCTATTCGACCGTCTATAAAACATATGAAAAAAAGGCCGAAGAGGGACAAGCGCTGGTTCAAAACCTTAAAAATGGGTATTCAGTCCTCGGCATTAATAATGATTTGTTTTTGGACATAATGATTGTGCTTATCAAACAACCAATGTTGGTCGACAAAAAATGCTCTTTTGCAGAATTCTCTTTTATGTTTAATTCACTTGGTTATTCTGCCAAAATAGAATTGTATCCAACGTTTCAAGTTCCAACCACACAACCGGACGAAACAACTTCGGAAGGCCTTTCAACTTTTATAAAATCTGCGCCGGATATATTGCGGTTTGACATTTTAAAGCTAATTATATTGTTCTTTTCCGTTGACGGAATAACCGAAGCAAGGAAACAATACATATACGATTTTTACAGAAAATATTTTGAAAATTAACGAGGGATAAATTATGATGATATATCAAAACTATAGCGGACATTCAAGCGTTGTTGCCTTTTCTTTAGGTTCCGATTATATCGACGTTCAATTTTCGGACTATTCGATTTATCGTTATTCTTACAGATCTGCCGGCGTCCATAACGTTGAAGAAATGAAAAAACTTGCAATAAAAGGAATCGGACTAAACTCTTATATTATCCGTTGCTGCAAAAGTCTTTATGAAAGAAAAATCAGATAAGGAGAAACAAAATGTCACTGGAATCCTATCAACGAAAAATCGATGACTTCGTTCTAATTTGTTATAATGAATACTTACCGCTGGGCGGAAAACGCACTACGTTTTATGAAAGAGGTTGGTTTGAAGAAATGTATACCTTTAATTTTAATATTTTAGGTGAAGATTTGCCGATTCAGGTTTACGTTCATTTTGATTTGTTTGAACGCGGAAAAGGCCCTGACGGCGAACAGCTTTACTCCGTCACCAGCCGACTAGGCTTCAGGGTTCCTTACATAGAAAGATTATGGCAAGCCGACCCGCTTCAACCTATGCGATTCACAATAAAACCGGACATTATTTATTCGGGGAACCTCGATTTTTCTTACAACGGTAGTCACGGAAACAACGCCATAAACGGAATAATTCCGGTAGGCCAAAATATGGATTCGACTATCGCACAATTTTGTGCGGATGTGATGGCAAATCTCGACGGCCCGTATCAATATATTATCGGAAAATACAACGGCCTCTGTTAGTAAAATAAGGAACCGACAAAGAGAAATCTCAAAAGCATATCGCCTTTATGAAATCTCACCGCCTTTTTCCGACGGTATGGCAATTTTTCTGTCTTCGGGCCGATAGACGGACGTGCGAATTTTCACCACGTAGGTTTCGCCGCCGATTTTGTACTCCAGAAAGCCGGTTACCTTAAGTCCGTTGCGGCCGGGGAAAAGAACCTTTTCGCCGCTAACTAGCGTTTCGTCCCTGACGTAAACGGTTTTGCAAGGGATTTCTTCAATCGTCCGATAAGTGCGCTTTACGCCCGTATATTCGGACTTTCGGCCGTAGATTTTCACCCACACGTTTTTGCCGTCGTAGCCCGCGCTTATATAAATCGGGCAGTCTAAATCGTTTCGGAAGACAAAATCGGTGTAGTCGCTGACCATGGCGTCGAAGCCCGGGAGAACGTAGGACGGCTTCAGCGAGTGCGCCGCCGCCGTTTTCACGGTGAGGCCGGCAAGGAGCACGGCGTTGTAAAGCGTGGTGCTGACCTGGCAAACTCCTCCGCCGATGCCTTTTGCGTATTCCCCGTTAGTTATGACGACGGCCTCCTTAAAGCCGTTCTGCGCGGTTCTTTTGCCGACGACGCCGTTAAACGAAAATTCTTCCCCCGGAAAAACCGTTACGCCCGATATTCTTTTTGCCGCCAAGGCGACGTTGTAGCGCCGCGCCGCGGAACCCGAAACCGCAGTCTGAAACGACGACCTTTGCACGTTGATTTTTTTGAGATCCGAAATTTCCGTTTCTGCCCGAACTTTCTCAAAAACGACGTTTACGACAACGTTTCTGCCGTTTAAGTTTTTGATAAGCTCGTTTATGGTTTTTTCTTCGTCAACCTGAAGCCCGCTTACGGCACCAATATACGAAAATCCGTTTTTGCCGAAAACCACTTCGGCGCTCTTCGGCGAAACCTTGCTATTTTCCTTAAGCTCCGAAATCGCGACGGAAAGAATCGGCGAAATTTCGGCCAAAGCCGCCCTATCCCCGAGGCTTTTTTTAAGCGCGTAAAAATAACCGGCGTACCCCGTTCCGTCCACCGTAAACCGTGACGGGAGCGGCGAAAGCTCCGCCTTTGCCGTCATAAGCACTTTTTCTCCGGACGTAAATTTGACGACCACTTCTTCGCCCTTTTTATTTGCCGCCGCGCCTCCCGACGTAACGAAAAAGCAAGCAGCCATCACCAACAAAACAACGATAAATTTTTTCATATTTATATGTTGTGTAATTTGGCAATTTATATATCAAAAAACCCGCCTTTCGGCGGGCAAAAACCACTTTTATTTTATAATTTTCAACGTCCTTAACGTGTAGGCGTCGTAGCGGTCGTCGCGATAGGACGGGCTGACGTAGGTGTCGGCGTTATGCATATCGGTACCGCCCGTTGCAATCAGGCCGTATTTTTTGGCGATTTTGAGGAAGGTTTCGGTGTCCGTTTCGTTGTGCGTGCCGTAATGACATTCCAGCCCCTTCAGGCCGAACGGCAGCAAACCTTCGATGAGAGGAATGAGCTTTTTGTCCTGATAAAGCTTAAGCGGGTGCGCGATAACGGGAACGCCGCCGTATTTTTTTATCAGTCTTACCGCCTCGAAAGGTTTAAGGCGATTTCCCGCGCTGTGAGCGGGTTTCCCCACGCCCAGATATTTGTCGAAGGCTTCGGAAACCGATTGAACGTAGCCTTGTTTTTTCATCTGCAAAGCGATATGGTGGCGACCTATGGAATCGTTTTCGAGGCCGAGCTCTTTTTCGTCGACGAATATGCCGAGATTTTTCAGCTTCTCGACGATTTCGACGTTGCGGTCCTTTCTCCTCCTGCGGATTTTTGTAAGCTCCTTTTGAAATTCGGGATTTTTATAGTCAAAATTGTAGCCCAGAATATGTATTTCGTTGATCGAAAAACTGCTCAGTTCTATCCCCGGGACCAACCTCATTCCGACTTTTTCGCATTCGTCTTTTGCCTCGTCGATGCCGTCCACCGAATCGTGATCGGTTATGGCGATGACGTCAAGCCCCATGTCTTTTTGCATATTCACCACTTCTTTGGGAGTGAACGCTCCGTCGCTGCAAGTGGTGTGCATATGAAAATTACATCTCACGCTCATGCCCGATCCTCCGTTTCGCCTTCCAGGAGATCGGCGTTTTCCGTTTCCACTTTTTCAAGCCGCTTGCCGATGATTTCCGTGCGCTTGGTGGCCTGCTCGATGGTGTTCTGTATGGTGCCCAGCTGCGTTTTGGTTTTCAGCAAAAGCTCGTTGAAAGTGGAAAAATCTTTTTTGAATTTGACGAACATCGCCCAGATTTCGCTGCTGCGCTTTTCGATCGCAACGGTCCTGAAGCCCATTTGCAGACTGTTAAGAAGCGCGGTTACGGTGGTAGGGCCGCAGACGACCACTCGGAGCTTCGTCTGAAGTTCGTCCGCCACGCCCGACTGGACGGCTTCCGCAAACAGCCCTTCCGTCGGCAGATACATGACGGCAAAATCGGTCGTGAGAGGCGGAACGATGTATTTTTGCTTTATGCTTTGCGCCTCTTGTTTCAGGCGGGCGGCAAGTGCTTTTCTCGCGGCGTCCTGCTCGGCGGAATCCTTTGCTTCCGCAAGCCTCTGATAATCCTCAATCGGGAACTTGCTGTCTATCGGCAGATAAACCTTGTCCGACGATTTTCCCGGCAGGCAGATTGCAAAGTCCACCACCTGCTTTTCGCCGCCGACGGTTTTGCCGACGGGCATTTGTTTTCTGTATTGCTCGGGCGTAAGAATCTGACTGAGCAAATTTTCCAAACTGACTTCGCCCCACATACCTCTCGTTTTGACGTTGGTCAGAATCTTTTTGAGGTCGCCGATTCCGCTCGTTAAGGTCTGCATTTCGCCAAAGCCTTTGGTGATGGCGTCCAGGCGTTCCTGCACCTGCTTGAACGACTGATTGAAACGCTCGGTAAGCGTGGAATTGAGTTTTTCGTCCACCGTCTGTCTGATTTTTTCAAGCTGACGTTCGTTGTCCGCCCGAACGTCCAGAAGCGACCTGCGATTTTCCTCGCGGATTTTGTCGAGGCTTTGCGACAGGCCGGCGGTCAGATTTGCCATTTGCGTTTCCAGTTGTTTGAAGGACTTTTCTATGCCGTCCTGTTGAACCTTCAGCGAACCCGCAACCGACGACGTAAGCTGATTTATCTGCAAGGCGGACGTTTCTCTCCCCGTCCGTCCCTCGCGAGCAATCTCGTCGCGCAGAACGTCGGTGGCGCCCTTCACGATTTCGGCGTGATCGACGTCGGTCCCCGTCGTTCCCTTTTTAAGTTTCAGCATTATCGCAACGCATATCGCAAGCGATACTGACGACAATGTTAGAATAACGTATTGCATCATACTTCCTCCAAAAGCAGTTGAAGTTGTTTTTCTCTCGAATTCAAACCTTTGTCCACGGCCACCCTGCAAAGCAATTTTTTCAAAGCGGCAGAACGTTTATCTTTTGCTATTTTAAGTTTTATCAGGTCGTTTCCCGTCACAAAAAGCCCTTTTACGTCAAAAGGCAATTCGTTTTCGGACATATACGAAAATTGTTTTTCCAAAATATCCGCCCCGTTTACGTCGCCCGTAACGTGGCGCTTTAAGAGCGCAACTTCTTTCCAAAGCTTTTCGGACTTTAAGATGACGGCCGCCGCGTCTTCCCTCGTTTTCACGGCGGTTTTCGCGAGCGCTATCAAATTTGCCGTCTGCTCTTTCAGGCATTTCGGACATCTTAAATCCGAAAGATACGCAAAAACGTCTTTGTCGTCCTGCGACGTAAAGAGCGCCGCAAGCCTTGCTTCTTTCGCCAAGTGCGGCATGGCCTCGAGCGCGGCGAGATAGCCTTCGTTTGCCGAAAAATTCGGGAACAGCACCCTTAAAGCGCCCAGTTTTTCCAAAACTTCAAGGCCTCTTTTTACGGCGTTATCCCCCGAAACGGTCGGGTATTTTTCGCTAGACGCAAAAATTTTTTCAAGCTCCGGCCATATCCTGTCCTTCGACACGTCCGCCAAAAGCCGCACGTTGTTTTTTGCCGCGGCGAAGGTTTTTTCCTCGGGCGAAAATCCGAGCTCCGCCGAAAACCTCGCAAGGCGCATTATTCTGAGCCCGTCTTCGCCGAAAACCTTTTCGGGACTGTCGGCCGCGCGAAGAAGTTTCTTTTGAATGTCCTCCGTTCCGCCGGTCGGATCTATAACGGTTTTGCTTTGCGGCTCGAAATACAGGGCGTTTACGGTGAAATCGCGGCGCAAAGCGTCCTCCTCAAGATTTGAGGTAAAACGAACCGCCTTCGGCAAGTGTCGGCCGCTTTTGGGGTAGCTGTCCACCCTGAAAGTGGTGTGCTCGTAAACGGAGCCGCTGTTTTTCGAGGTCAGCTTCACGGTGCCGAGCCTTTCGTTCACCAAAACGCCCGAAAACGCAGGCGAAGCCTTTTCGATAACCTCTTTCGGAAGCGCTGCGGACGCCACGTCCACGTCGGACACGTCAAGCCCCATAAGCCTGTTTCTGACGCAGCCGCCGACAATATACGCTTTGGTCGAAAGCAGCCGGCCTAAAAGTTCGATTTCGTCGTCAAAAATCATATTTTCGAAGTGTCTATGGTGCAGATGTTTTTCAGCTGACGATACCTCTCCGCCCAGTCCAGACCGTAGCCCACGACGAATTCGTTAGGTATGGTAAAGCCGACGTAATCCGGAGTAAGATCGACGGTGCGGCGAGACGGCTTGTCCAAAAGCGTGCAGATTTTGACAGAAGCAGGTTCCCTTGCGGCGAGAATGGCCTTTAAATTGCTGAGCGTAAGCCCCGTATCCACGATATCTTCCACGACGATGACGTTTTTGCCTTTAATGCCTTCGGAAAGATCTTTTACGAGCTTCACTTCCCCCGACGACGTCGTGCCCGAGCCGTAGGACGAAATGACCATAAAGTCCATAGACAAATCAACGTCAATTTCCCTCACGAGGTCGGCGAAAAACACGCTTGCGCCGCGAAGAATACACACCATAATGACTCTTTTGCCCTCGTAATCTTTGGTGATTTCGGCGCCGAGCTCCTTAACTCGGCGGCTTATTTCGTCTGCGGAAATAAGCTCTCTGTCGATATACTTTTCAAGTTCTTTTATCATAGGTTTCTCCTGAAACTTTTATTTTACGTTTATTGCCAAAACCCTTCGGGTTTTGTCGTCCACCGCCACCGCTCTTGAAACGTCAACGCCGCAAACCGCGAACACTTCGCTTCCTTTCGCAACGAGCAGAATTCTGTCCTTAAGATAGGCGGGAACTTTTTTGTCGGTCAAAAAGTCCTGCAAGGATTTTTGCCCGCCGCCGAATTTTTTGATAAAATCGCCCGCACGCCTGGTGCGAAAAACGCTTCCCGCAGGGATTTTGCCTGCGTCGAAATAAATTTTGTCGCCGTCCTCTTTCAAAAATACCGTCGCTTTTCCGACGGGAGTTTCGGTAACTCCCTCCGAAAACGGAAGTTCTCCGCTCCAAAGCTCTTTCGGGATATATAGCCTCACCGCGCCTCTCTCCTTAACGGCTCTTACGCCGTGCGGCATGTCAAGTTCCCTGCCGACTTCTGCTAAAAAGAGGTTTTCGAGCAATCTATAGTGCCGCATTTCCACGTCCGAATAAACGCCCAAAGCCCTGAACGCCTTTTCAAACGCAAGCCGAAGCAGCACTTTGTCGTCGGTTTTTTCGATCAGAACCGATTCGCCGTCAAGCTTTGGCTTTGGCGAGCATTTGTCCAAAAAAGCTTCCGCTTCCTTGGCGTTTTCCGAAAGCCTTAAGAGGCTGTCTTCAACCTTCGGATATCTTGTTTTAAGAAGCGGCAAAACGACGTTTCTCAAAAAGTTTCTGTCCGCTTCGTCCGAAAGATTGGTGCTGTCCGTTACGAACGGCAATGCGTGCTCCGAAACGTAAGCGTCGATTTCCTCCGACGAGGTTTTAAGAAGCGGCCTTACGACTCCGTTCGATTTTTCCGAAATACCTAAAAGCCCACGAATCCCCGTGCCCCTGAATATCCTTAAAAGCAAGGTTTCCGCGTCGTCGCTTTTGTGATGCGCGGTGGCAACGACGGTTGCAAAACCGTCCGATATAGCTTCGGCAAAAACCCCGTAGCGCAATATTCTTGCGGCCTCCTCCGTGGTCAGCCCTTCCGATTTTTTAAGTTGCGGCGCGTCGACGCTTTTCGACAAAAGCGGAATACCCCGGCTTTTGCAAAGAGATTTGACAAATTCGCTGTCGCGGACGCTTTCCTCGCCCCTTATGCCGTGCTCCACGTTCACCGCCCTGACCTCGAAAGAAAGCTCCGAGCTGACGCTTTTTAAAAAATGCAAAAGCGCAACGCTGTCCCTGCCGCCCGAAACCGCAACGGCAACCACGCTGCCCGCAGGAACGAGCGAGCTTAAATAGCTTTTGTCGACAAGGTCTTTTCCCATCTTTCTCTCCAAAGTCAGATAGAAATATTATACTCTTTTGCCCCTCCGAAATCAAGTATTTTTTCGGCAGACCGACTATTTTGCGTACACGCGTATGCAAAATGCCGTTATATCGTCGGTGGCGCCGGCCTCTGCCGCGGCGTCGATGACGCTTTCGGCAAGCATTTGCGGATTGGCGGTGTCCGACCGCGCCACGAGGTCCCGAACTCCGTCCGAACCCAGAACGTCGGTTACGCCGTCCGACACAAGCACCATCATATCGCCGCCGAACATGATCCTTCTTTCGATAACGGGTTTCACCTCGTCGACTATGCCGACGGGAAGCACTTTGCTTTCTATAACCTCAACCGATTCTTTCCGCTTCAAAAATCCGTCCGCAGCGCCCATCTTCACAACGTCCGCCCCGCCGGTGTTAAGATCCAGAACGCACATATCCAGCGTGCTGAAATTTTCTTCGTTTTTCATGGAAAGAAGCTTGTTGACAAGCTCCAGCACAAGTCCGTTTTCAAAGCCCGCCTTGTAAAAATTTTCGATAAGCGATATGGCCGCCGACGAAGTGTCCATGGCGTGCTTGCCGTGCCCCATGCCGTCGCAGAGCGCGAAAACCACTTTGTCTTCGCCAACTCTTTGCACGCTTCGCTGATCTCCCGAATAGTTTTCGCCCGAAGCGCTTCGCATTGCCTCGCCGAACACCACGTTATACCTCGGTTTGACCACCAGATTAACTCCCGCTTTTTCACCGATTATTTCGGTTCCGCCCGAAACCATGAGCGGATATTTTATGATTTTCGAAACGATTTTAGGCAATATTTTTTTGTCTGCGTCCTGCGGCCTGACGACCAGCGTTACGTTCATTCCGCTGCCCTCGCCGTACACCATCGCCTCGCTGCAAACGATGTTGTGATAGGCCAGTTCGTCCACGATAAGCGTTTCGCGGCCGGCGTCGAAGGATATGGTTTTTTTGATGTCCGTTGCCATGTTTTCCAGAATTTCGGCCGTGCCACCCATCTGCTTTGCAAGCATCAAGCGACAATTATCCATCTCGGCGTTGAGCTTGGCTCTTTGGCTGAAGCGAACGGTTTTGTCGTTCACCACCGACACGAGCGCGTTGACCTGCTTGCACCTGCTGGTGATAAACGGCGGCATATCCATTATGGTACATCTGCCCTTCTGAAAAACTGCCGAAACCAGATCCTCCAAAACCACCGAAGTGTCCGAATTAAGCGCGGAAAAACACTTTTCGGCCTCCGGACATTTTGCGCAGAAGGTCAGAGCCACGTCCTTGCTGATTTTTTTGACGCTTTCCTCAAGCGGCGGAACCTCCGACACCTCCTCCGAAACGAGATCGCGCATATCCTCGAATATTCCCGCAACGGCGTAAAGTCTTTTGGAAATGTCCGATCTGTCTTTGTTGACGAGCTTTTTACCGCTCACTCCGTCGGATGCGGTTTTGGTGAAGGATAGCATTTTCATTTTGCTCTTTTTCGGGATTGCCAGAAACGCCGCGGCCGAAACTGTCGTGCAGATGAGGTTGACGTAAGTGTAGCCTTCGTACGCGTCGAAATAGTAGGCCGCCACCACTTCGGCGACAACAGTCGCAAGCGCCGCCGAGGCCGCGTTCAGCTTTATGAAAAGCGCCGCGCAAACCGCCATCATAACGTAAGTCCCGACGTAGGAAACGTTGCCCGTCGAAAAGGCTGCGCCCACCCCCATCAAGGATACGAAAATAAGCGCGCTCTGCTCCTTAAAAAGATATGCGACGAGCAGCACCGCAAACGGCGCAATAACCCCTAAAAGCGTAACACCGAAGAGGGAAACGTTTTCCGCGGCAAGCGACAGCGCCACCAGCATTATGCCGCCGGCCGCCAGCTCGTCAACCGTCAAACGGCACTTTAATCCCCTCACAAGCAGTGCGTAAACTATGATTACTGCGGCATAGCAGAATATTTGCGCTATTATTCCCGACGTAAACGCAAACAAAAAATTGCCGTCCAAAGCCTTCAGAACAATCACGGGAATCTGCGCCGCAAACGCATAGACGTTCACCAGTCGCATCGTCAGATGCTTCTTCAAAAAATGGTGGGCCAGACAGCATACCGTCAGCACAACCACCGACGACGCGGCGTACACGAGTCCCCTAAGCGTCGGCTCGGCCAAAAACTCCGAAGCCATATAAAACGCCGACGCCAGCACGACGTTTTCGCCGCCGTACACAAGCGCAGCGTAGAACCCCAGTCCGAACGGCCTGAAGCCGTGGCGCGTGGTGGCCTCGGACAACAAAAGTTGAATCAAAAACAGCAGCAGTTGCTTTGTAAAGACGTTCAGTTTAAGTTTCATATACTCTCCTTTTAAGTCGAGTATAACAAAACAAAATCAAAAAACCCTTCCGTTCCGCCATTCTTTTGTCGGAAGGAAGGGTGCTTTGTCGAATATTTTCAGGCGGTTTTGAAAACCGTTCTGGCTTTTGAAAAGTTGCTCACGAAAACCGCTTTGCCCACGATGTAGGACTTGCCGTCCTCGTCCTTTGCGTCCAGTCGAACCATTCCTTCTTGCCTGCTGTCCTTGGATTTGTTTCGGTTGTCGCCCAAAACGAACACGCAGTTTTCGGGGACCGTCCAGTTGTAGGACATCGTTCCGAAATTAGGGTCTATTTCGTAGTCGGCGCCGGGATATATCTGCGCTTTCATCGGTTCTTTTATATAGTCCTCTTCGACGGCCTGTCCGTTGACGTACAAATAGGCCGTGTCGCCGTTTATTTTGATGCTGACGTGATCGCCCGCAACCGCCACCACTCTTTTCACCACGTTGTAGTTTTCCTCAGGGCCCGAGTAGGAGGAATACGCCCTCTTATCAAAGACGATAATATCCCCTTTTTTGACCTTGCCGAGTTTCAGAACCAGCAGCTTGTCGCCCCCGTGATAAACGACTTTTCCGTCCTCAACCGCTGAAATACCGCCGTACAGCGTGTCGTCCATGGAGCTGCCCCACACTTCGACGTTCGTGAAAACGTAGGTCTTTAGGGCCAACGCCACCGCAAAAGCGACGACGACGGTTACAACCACTTCCAAAAATTTTTTCATTTCTTTAAATCCACAAAATGTTGTTGAACAGCACGTTTTCCGCGCCCGTTATCTGAAATTTTTTGACCGATTTCCAACTTTTTAAGGAAACGTGATCGGCGTTTTTGAAGTCGGAAGCGGAAAAATTCAGCCTTTGCCACTTCTTTGACGGAGGCAACTCCTTTTCCACCGAGTACGGCGTGAAGCCGTCGTCTTCGTCGTAGGTGCACATGGTGAACGTAATCGTTCTTTGCTCTTTGGTGGCGCAATCGATCTGCAAAATGCAGCCGTCTTCGCCCTGGAATTTGCGCTCGCCGATTTTGTAGCTTGCGATGTAGCCCGTCGAGCTGGATATGCCTTTTATGCCAAACGGACCCGCTTCTTCGGCCACCACGTTGGAGGCCACGCTTATGCTGCTCTTTTCCGCATTGAACACCGAACGCGTTTCGGTGGAGCTGTAGATAATGCGGTTTTTGGTGTATTGAAGCGGCACGAAAGCCGTAAATTCGGGCACGTTCGGATCGACGCAATATACCTTGCTTGACGCCACGATTCCGCTTTTATACGTTACGTTTACAAATATAAACACCAGTTTCGTGTCGGAAGGCACTTCGACGTTGAGAAGATAGTCTTTCTCGGAAACCCTAAGCGGAATCTGCGCGTCGCTCCAGTTCCGAAGCTCCGACAGCACCTCGTCGAACGAAGTGAAAAATTCCACCTTCTGCACTTCTCCCGTCACGCTCGTCGAAGCGTACAGGCGACCTTCGCTAAAGTAATAAGTAAGCTCCGGCATCTTGGTTTCGCTCCACTTTCCGGAAACCGTTTCGTCCAAAAACTTCAAAATCGACTCGACGCTTTCGGCGTTGATGTTCTCTTCCGCGCGAGGAGTTACGATCATGTTCTTATGCTCCGACGGAGCAAGTTCCACTATGTCTGCCATTCTGTCCACGTCGGCCACGGTGCTGTTGGTGGTTCCTGCCACCAGAAGCGGACAGTTCACCGTTTTCGCATAGGCCTGCGAGCTTAAGCACGACATATATTCCATAACTCCCGAATCGATGTCGCCCATAGGTTTTTTGGAAAATTTCGGCGGCTTGTAGCCGGTGTAGCCGTAGTCCAGAACGGGGACAATCGCCTTTACGCGGTTGTCGATGCCTGCGGTGATCCAGCAAATTTCCGCGCCTTCTTTTATGCCCCAAAAGATTATGTTTTCGCTGTCGACAGAAGCGTCCTCGGTCAAAAACGTGATGACTCGGCGCGCGATTTTAACGTAGCTGTAAAGCGGGCTCTTTTTAGGGTTTTGATGAAATTCGATCTGTTTTTCGGCGTCCCCCGCCGAGCCCTCGACGTAGGCAAGCGATTTCGGATAATCCGTAAAGCGTTCCTTACCGACGAGTTTCCCCGAATAATCGAAATAGCAATATGCAAAACCTTTTTCGATTATCCTTTTGACGAATTCGGTGTTGATTTTGGCGACGTCGGCAGTCGGGATAAAAACCACGACCGGACACTTTTTTTCGGGATTTTTCGGCAGTATAAGTCTGACGTACGCCCTGACGACGCCGTCCTCGGCGTCAAACGCCGAAATATACTGTTCCCTCACAAAAGCAAAGCCCAAGTCCTTCGCCTGCACGTACGAAGTTTCCAACGGACGTTCGGTCGGATCGAAATCCGCCCAGAGCTGCATAGGTGACAAAATTTTGATGTCTTCCATTTTCGCCTGAAAACCGCCTTGATTTTTATCCCTACTATTGTAGCACATAAATAAATGTATGGCAACAACTTTGTTTTTATAATTTCGTCAACTTATTTTGACCGGCGTCATAAAATAGTCGCGAGGTGAATTATGGATTACATTTTACCGAATGAAGTCGAAATGGAAAAAATGGCGGAGGAATACGCCAAAATCAAAATTTTGCGGCCAACACATCGAAATGCAATCGTCGAAACGATGTCCGTGCCGGAAGAAGAAGGCTCTGCCGAAAAAGCAAGCGCAGGCAACGCTCGCGCCGCCGCGCTTTCCTCGGAAATCGTGGTACTTCTCTGCGCGCTTCAAAATCTTTGCCCCGAAAAAGCTGCCGCATCGCAGATCGAACGCGTCATTTTTGACAAAAAACAGACGGCGGAAAACCTGTTTCCGTACGATTTCCACGGCCAAATTTCCGAAAACACGGCGTTTGGCGCAAAATCCGTCCCCTATTTTCAGCTCGGAAAAGACATACTTTTTAAGCAAATGACTTTGATAACGGCGCTCAATTCTTACTCAAAAAATCTCACGAATCCCGAGCAAAAACGCCGCGCCGACGACGCGTTCAAAAACGAAATATGCGCTTTTGCGGCCATATCGGCGCTGCTCTTTTGATCATTCGACTCCGATAACCACCACTTCGACCTCTATTTTATACTCCACAAGCGAAAGATAGTTTTCTTTTGACGCTATCTTTCGCCATTTTTTACGCTCGAATCGGTCAAAACCTTCGTAAACTTCAAACAGATCCACGCCTTTCTCCGTCAGATAGTCGATAACGTTTTTAAGACTTTGAACGTAATCGGAAGCGACTTCTTTTTTGACGTCTTCCAGCAATGCGTCGAAAAAATCTTCCTCTGTTAACGTCAAATCACGGCGTTTATTGTCAAATTCGTCGGCTTTAACTTCGATTTTGGTTTTTATCGTCAATATCGGTTTGTCGCCCTCGAACTTATAGGACAGCTTCGAGGAAGCGCCCTCCAAAAGCAAATCCACCTTCGTGTCGGAAACGGTAACCAAAACGTTCCCTATTTTCGGTTTTTCCAGAACCATGTTGACGGTTTTGGTCTGCTCTTCGTCGAGGCTTACCGCGCTCTCGCCGTATTTTATCAGATAACAGCTTTTCATTTCCAGCCCTTCGATCCACGTGGTTTCTGGTTTTTCGACGTAGGAAACGTCCTCGCCTAAAAGCGCCACGGATAGAAGTCTGGTGTAGGCTCCCTCAAGCGTGCCGTCATATAAAAGCTGTTTTACGGACGAGGTGAACTGCTCGGCAGATATCCGATCGCTTTTAAGATAGTCGGTGAACGTTATGCCGGATATTTCGTACAGGCACAGATACTCCACAATCTCGGAAGCTTTTTTGTCAGCAATAACCACCCGCGCTTCGTACGGCAGTCCGTAGCTCGACGCCAGATTTTCAAAATTCGGATATTCTCCTTTTTCCTTCAGGTATTCGCCGATAACCACCAGATTGCAATGCGCAAGGCTGGCGTTAAGGGAACAATTCTGACTTACCTCCGCAATCGCCTGCGACAAGCTGTTCCCTTTTCCTTTTATAACCGAATAAGCCGTGCTGCCCTTGGAGCCGTCGTTCCGACTCGGGCGGACTATCTGCGCCGACAGCACGAATTTATCTTCTTCCTTGTCTATTCCCACTGCCACCACTATGGCTCTGTCGGTCAGCGTAACCACCGGCACCGTCCGCTCGAAAAGCACCAGCGTCAACACCGCTATTATCAACACGAAAAGTTGATTTTTAACGAGCTTCTTCATTCTTCTGCGCCTCCTTTCTAAGCCCTGCCGCGCACAGCAGCAGCACGGGCGGCATCGCAAAATTTACGGCCAAAGCAACGTATCTTAACGCGCCTTTTGCAAAATTAGTCATCTGCATGGCGTCCGGAGCAAAGAAAAAATAAACCGCTATGCACAAAAATATCGCCGCTTCCGCCACAGTCTTTTTTTTCACTATTCTCCTCGCCGACTCGGTCGCCGCCCAGAAATGCGCGCCGCAGGTTATTATCGCCATAGGTATCCAGATAACGATTATCGTCCAGTCCAGTCTTCCGAGATAGGTTTCCAAATGATTGAAAACGCCGTATTTCAGCATGGCATTTTTCACTATCACGAGGCTCCTGCCGTAGCTTGCAAACATCAGAACGTAAGTGAACAGCACAAAGCAAACTGCCACCGTAAGCGCCCACGGCGAACGCTTTTTTCCGTCCTGCTTTTCTTTGACAAATAGAAGCGGCATAAAATCACCGAACCAGAAACTCCACTTCGAGAAGTTATCTAAATAGTCTTTTCTGGGCATTGAAAATATCGGCAGATTGCGGCTGAAATCCGCGTCGGTTTTTATAAAAAGAAGATTGAACACCAGAATTGTCAGAACGAGAACTATAACGATTTCCGCCACTCGTCCCATCGTTCTTATTCCCTTTATGGCAATGTAAACACACGGCACGGCAAGCACCATGGCGGCCTCGGCAATCTTGATGTTTTCAAACATATAGCTTACCACAAAATCCACCGTCCCCGAAAAACACAAAACGGCTTTAAGCGCAAAATAAGCGGTTAAAACAATCATTATAAGCGTTTTAAGCCATTTTTTTGACGTGTTGTCCAGCGTTTCGGCGCCGCCTAAGTCGATATATCTTTTTATCAGAATCCACCCTAAAACGTCCACCGCAAACAAGCCTGCGTACACCGTGAGGCCACCGCTTCCCGCGTCCGCCGCGACCATTGCGGGAAGCGCGGCCGCCTTGAAGGTTACCGTCAGAATAAACAGCAATATGGCCGTTTGACGATTATATAGCGTATTATCGGTTTTCATTTATGTCTCCCATTCTTTTTCCGTTAACGTTCGGGACGGATTTCGGACGCGTTTTCATCTTATAAAGATTTGCTTTGAACAGATTGTCTTTCATATCGGACGAAATCATCGGCGCGTTAGGCGCGAGATACGGCGCCCCGTAGCTGTCGAACGACGCAAGATGCGTCAGTATAACCATAGACGCCGCAAGCATGCCGTAAAGCCCCAGAACGCTCGCCACAAGCACGAACAGCAACCTGAACGTCGACACCACCGACAGCTCGTCAGGCATGATGTTTGTTCCAAGCGCCGACAGCGCAACCACAAGCACCGCAGGGCTTGAGATAAGGCCGGCGTTAACGGCCGGGTC
>HF988643.1:23048-23885 GCA_000434675.1 Faecalibacterium sp. CAG:1138
CGTAAACGGCCGTTTCACCCAAAACTATCGCTCCCACAATGCTTAGCGCAACGCCCAGAAACTTCGGCATTCGGACGCTCGCCTGCTGAAGCACCTCGAATATCAATATCACCGCAAGCATTTCCATCGGCGGAGAAAACGGTATGCCGCTTATCGCGCCCTGCACGGTAACCAAAAAATTGAGCGGCAGGAGGTGGTAATGAAACTCCTGCATCGCAACGTACGCCCCCGGCAAAAGCACCGAAAACATAATGCCCAAAAGCCTGATCATTCTGAGGAACGTCGCGCGCGGGCTGACCGTGTAATAATCGTAAGAATACTGAAAATGTTCCAGCAGTATAAACGGCAACGTCAGCACCATAGGGCTTCCGTCCACCACGATGGCGACTCTACCCTCCAAAAGCTTGGCGGCCACCATATCGGGCTTCTCGTTCATGCCGACCTGCTCGAAAATACTGAACTTTTTTTCTTTAAGAAAATCGGCAACGTAGCTGCTGTCCAGAACGCCGTCGATGTCTATTTCTTGAAGCCTTTCGGTGATTTTCGAAACGGACTCCGGCGCGGCCACTCCGTCAAGCCACAAAACCGCCACCGGCGAGTTGGTGTAACGGCCGATTTTAAGCTGTTTGACGCGCAAAGACGGAGTGCGCAGTCGGCGTCTTATCAGCGTCAGATTGACTTTAAGGTCTTCGATAAAACCTTCGCGCGGCCCTTTAAGCACGGCGGACGTCGGCGGTTCGACGATCGCGCGGGTGTTGAATTTTCTTATGGACAAAACGAAATAGTCCGCCGCGCCGTCCGCCAAAAACACAACGTCGCCATCTGCGACGGCGGCCG
>HF988643.1:23909-43251 GCA_000434675.1 Faecalibacterium sp. CAG:1138
CGCCGCATTGCCTACGCTATCAAGCGTTTGTATTTCGCCGGAAAATCCCAAAACGTCCTTTAAGCTTTCGGCGGTAAATTCGAACGCGTTTTTTTCGTCCGAAAGTTTTTTCAGCACCGATTCGTCCAGAATGACCGTATCCGACATTCCGTCAACGTAAATAAGGGCGGATTTTTTTCCGCCGGCCACCAGCTCCCGCACGACGACGTCATCGGAAGACAGCAATTTTTTCAGCTCGGATAAGGCTTCAGAATAATTTACCATGTTTCACCTCGCTTAAATTTTGACAAACGTGAAGTTTTTTATACCGTTTTTAAATATACACTTGTCTATTATTTGACAAACGGAACCAAAGTGTTATAATATATTTATCACAAAGGAGGCAACTATGGAAAAAACCGATATGCGCGTAGTTCGCACAAGAACACTTTTGAAAAACGCTCTTCTGGAGCTGTTGGCCGAAAACAGCCTTGAAAAAATCACCGTTATGGACATCTGCGAAAAATCGATGATCCATCGCGCCACTTTCTACAAACACTTCGAAGATAAGTATCAACTGTTTTCCTATGCCATCGAAGACCTGACCAAAACTTTCGTGGCAAGCTATTCTCACCTTGTTGGGGCGGCCGATATTAAAGACATTTTTTCCATTGCCACAAGCGACCTTTTGGACTTTTTGGAGAAAAACAGAAACGCCGTTCTTGCCGTCGTCGAAAACAACGGGAACCGCGCAACCTCCATGCTCTTTTACGACGAAATAGAAAACTCTTTGTGTCAAAGCCTATCGAAGCACTGGCAGGAGCTTAAACTCGTGCCGCAGGACATTCCTCTGCTTTCAAACTTTTTGGCCGGCGGTTGCATCTCCGTTGCTCTATGGTGGCTACGCCAGGGCAAATGCACCAAAGCGGACGTCGTAAAATTCATTTCCGACTATTGCCTGAACATGAAATAACCTTAAATAAAAAAACCTGCTTGCAATTTGCAAGCAGGTTTTTATATGGTGAAATTTTTCTTTTCCTTGCTGAAAGGATCAACGAACGAAAGGCTTACGCACTCAAGCTTTTGCCCCTCGTTTCGGCCCCTTTCATCGGTGCCGTAAAGCAGGTCTCCGACCACCGGGTGGCCGATGTGCGCGCTGTGCACTCTTATCTGATGCGTGCGGCCTGTAAAAAGCGTACATTCACACAAAGTGTTGCCTTCATCGGTGTAAGACAGCACCTTAAAGTGCGTTTTTGACGGTTTACCTCTGTCGTCGACAGTGCGTTTCATGCCGCTTTCGCGATATATTTTCGCGTCGACGGTAACGCTTGAAGCCAGCTTTCCGACAAGCTCGGCGGTGTATTTTTTGTCGATTTCGGTTTGGGAAAGCGCTTCGTGTGCAGGGGCGTTCAGCGCCACCAGCACCAAGCCCGACGTATCCTTGTCGAGCCTCGTAACCACTCTGAAAACTTCTCCGGGATAAAGATAAGTCAACGCTGCAATAAGGTTGTCGGCAAAATGCCCCTTCGTCGGAATGCACGGCATCGCCGCGGGCTTTTCGACAACCAGATAATCCTCGCATTTGTGTATGACGTTTATCGGCAAATTTGCGGCTTTCTCAAAAGGCTTCAGCCTTTCGGGCACGGTTATACGGAGCGTATCTCCCTCCTTCAATTCAGGATTGCCCACAAAATCGCCGCCGTTCAGCTTCACCGAATCGGGCGTGTTTTTAATCAAAGTCGCAGTCCTTGCCGAAAAATGCTTGTCCATAAACTTGCTAAGCGGCTGGCTGTCGGTTATTTTGAAGGTGAAAATCTTTTCCATTTTTGTCGGATTTGAAAAATAAAGCGCCCGCAAGCGGACGCTTCTTTCGGCTATATAGCTAACGAAATAAGGAAAAATACCACTCCGACAAACACGAAACTAAGCCCCACGAACACGAGGTGCCCGACAGGTTTTTTGTTTGCGTGCTTGCGCTTTTGGTAATCGTAATAGCTTTCTTTCTTCGGCGTGCTGTCTTTTTTGATATTTCTGAATCCGAACAAGCCGTGCATTCCGTAGGCCAGACCGTCAAAAATCCCTTCGTTAAACGAAGCGATAAGCCCGCCGGAGCCCGCCAGAAGCACTCCGGAAACGAATAATCCGTCGGATATTTTCCCCATAAGGGCGATGTACGACGTGACTTTGAAAAGCCCGCCGACTGCCCATACCACTATGGCGAACGCCACGCCGACAGCGAAAGTTATCAAATATTTTTTTTGCTTATTTGTCACTGTTCAATATCTCTTGATATTTTTTGAATTCCGCATCGTTGCACTTGACGAAATGTCCCGGTTTGACTTCCCTTAAGGTCGGTTTGTCAACGGAATAATCGTGCTCGGCAAGCGGATTGTAGGTGATACGTTTGCGGTTCTTCTCGTAAACCGGATCCGGAAGCGGAATTGCCGACAGCAAGGACTTGGTGTACGGGTGAAGCGGATGTGCAAACAGCTCGTCGCTGGTGGTCATTTCAACCAGATTACCGAAATACATAACGCCGATTCTGTCGCTGAAGTATTTTACGACCGACAAGTCGTGCGCGATGAACAAAATGGTAAGTCCGAGTTGTTCACGCAAATCGTTCAGCAAGTTGATGACCTGCGCCTGAATGGAAACGTCCAAAGCGGAAACAGGTTCGTCTGCAATGATAAGTTCCGGCTTCATGATGATGGAACGAGCCACGCCGATACGTTGACGCTGACCGCCGGAGAACTCGTGCGGATAACGCGTCGCATGCTCCGGAACAAGGCCTACCATTTCCAAAACTTCGTAAACTTTTTCGTCGATATACTTTTTGTCCTTTATGCCCTTTATAATAAGGCCTTCGGCAATGATATCTCTGACCGTCATACGAGGATCCAACGATGCGATAGGATCCTGGAAGATCATCTGAATCTGGGTGACGAATTTTTCTTTGGAAGCAAGGCGAAGTTTTTTCCTCTTCTCTTTAACGAGAGCGGCTTTTTCTTCGTCGGTTTTTGCTGCGGCAATCATCGGATCGTAGGTGTCCCTGACTTCCTGCATAAGCTTTTTGGCGTGCTTTTTGTCGCAGTTCTTGTGATCGTCTTTGGCGGATTTGATCTTTTCTCTTTCTGCCACTATAACCTTTCTTGCGGCTTCTCTGCGTTCGGCTGTTTTCGCTTTTGCCTCTTCAGGTTTTTGAGCATAATCGGCTTTTATCTTTTCGATATCAGCCTTTAAAGCTGCTTTTTCGGCCTTTATGGCGTTTTTGTAACTTCTGATGCCCGCCGCGATACGCTGACCTTTAAAATAGATATCGCCGCCGGTGATGTCGTAGAGTTTGATGATGGAACGGCCGGTGGTGGTTTTTCCGCAACCGGATTCGCCGACCAGACCGAAAACTTCGCCCTTCTTGATTTCGAAGCTTACGTCGTCAACGGCTTTGAGTTCGGAGCGGCCCATCTTGAAGTATTGACACAAATGATCGACTTTCAACAACACTTCGTTATTGTTTTCCATTTTCAATACCTCCTCTTTCTTTCATCCTTTGAATTCTGTCCGTAACGATTTTCGGCGGATCGACTTTCGGAGCGTCCGGGTGCAACAACCAGGTTGCCGCGCTGTGCGTTTCGGAAATTTCGAACATCGGAGGTTGCTCTTCGAAGTCAATCTTTAGGGCGTATTTGTTTCTCGCCGCAAATGCGTCTCCGACAGGAGGGTAAATCATGTTTGGAGGCGTGCCCGGAATTGCTTCCAGCTTCTCGTTGGTGTCAAGGTCCGGCATGCTGGACAACAGCGCCCAAGTGTAAGGGTGTGCAGGAGAATAGAAAATATCCTCTGCCGTGCCGTATTCAACGATTTTGCCTGCGTACATAACGGCGATTCTGTCTGCCATGTTCGCAACGACGCCGAGGTCGTGAGTGATGAAGATGATGGACAGATTTCTCTCTTTTTTGAGCTTGTTGATAAGCTCCAGAATCTGCGCCTGAATGGTAACGTCCAAAGCGGTCGTCGGCTCGTCGCAGATAAGAATATCCGGGTTAGCCGCAAGCGCGATTGCGATAACTATACGCTGACGCATACCGCCGGAAAACTCGAACGGATATTGCTTGTAGCGTTTGTGCGGTTCAGGAATGCCGACTTCGTCCATAAGCTTGATCGCTTTGGCTTTTGCCATTGCAGGGGTAACCCTGTAAACCACTTCGGAAGCCTTGCCCTTCAAGAAGTCAACGATTTCCAGAGCTTTTTCTCTGAAATTAACGTGCTTTTCTTCTGCGATTTCGGCTTTATAATGGTCGATAAGCTCGGTGATGATCCGGCAAATCTGTTCTCTGACGATTTTAGGATCCACAACGTCTGCAGGGATAACCTTCCAGTCGGCTTTTTTGCCCATTGCAAGCAGCGCGTCGTGCTTTTTGCTCTGCTTTGCAAAACGTTTTTCTTCCTTCTGATTCTTCTTCAAACGATCGAAGTAACCGTTTATCGCGCTCTTGATGCTGGATTCGAAAACGTACGCGCGGCTGTCTTTAACGAGAGCCAGGCGGTCGATGGATTTTTCGACGGCGTCAATCATTTCCTTCGCGGCTTCCATTGCCTGCTTTCTAGTGAATTCCTGCTGGTAAACAGGCAGTTTTTCTTCCAGAACGCTGACGGCGAGTTCTTTGTTTTCCAAAGAGGTGTTGAAGCTGTATTCAACGCCTTTTGCCGCGCGATCGATGAACGGTTCCATAAAATCGTTCGCCAAAATCTCGTGAGTTTTCTCATCGAGTTCTTTAACGGAAAGCTCCGGAATTTCAGGGCTTACGTAAGTCAGATAATAGCCGAGACCAAAGAAATTCGGTTTTTCAAGCTGAACGGCAGGCTCCAACACGGCCAAAATGTCCTCGAGAACGGAAACGCAACCGGTGTAGCTCTTTTCTTTTTTAGCCGCAACGCCCGCTTCGACGAGCTTCGTTACGAGCTCTTCGATTTTAGCCTCGTCCCTGACCACGAAACGATCAACGGATTTTTTGGTGTTTTTTGCGATTTCCTTAATCTGCAACGGGCCGTTGGTAACGCCGTTTTTGTCGATTTCGAACAGCAATTCTTTGATAGCGCCGACAGCTTCGTTTGCGGCTTCGAACGCGATGTTGTATTTTGCTTCGAGTTCGATGTGTTTATATTCGAATTTGTCGAACTTGGTAACGTCGGCCTTGTTCTGTTCTTTGCTGGCGTCGCCGTAAGCGTGGTCCATGCTGTCGCAAAGAACCGCCATGGTGGTGTTGAAAATCTTGCGGCTGTCGCGACGTTTGGCTCTGTTTTTCAGAATCATGGCTTCGGTAAGCTGTTTGCCGATACGCATGATAGGGTTCAAGCTGGACATAGGATCCTGGAAAATCATGGCGATTTTGTCGCCGCGGATCTGATGGAACTGTTCCTCGTCGATTTTCAGAAGGTCCATGCCGTCGTAGATGATTTCGCCGCTTTCGACTATGGCGTTGTTTGCGGAGATACCGATGATGGCTTTGTTGGTAACGGATTTTCCGCTGCCGGATTCGCCGACGATGGCCAGCGTTTCGCCCTTATAGAGGTCGAAGCTGATGTCTCTGACGGCTTGCACTTTGCCCGCGCTGGTGCGGAAGGATATTTTCAGGTCTTTTACTTCAAGTTTCTTTTCCATATCTTAGTCCTCCGAACCTCTTAAGGATGGGTTGAACGCGTCTCTTAGGCCGTTGCCGAACAAGTTGAAGCTGAGCATCATGAGAGCGAGGAACAACGACGGGAACACTGCAACGAATGGCGCAACCATCATATCTCTTTGTCCTGCGGCGATCATAGTGCCGACGCTGGTAAGGCGACCGGATTCAAGGTTAATGATGCCCAAATACGAAAGGTTGGTTTCGGAATAGATCATCGACGGAATAACGAGCGCGCAACTTGTAACAATGGTTCCGATGGCGTTCGGGAAGATGTGCTTAAACATTATGCGCCAGTCTTTTGCGCCCAAGGTTCTCGCAACCAAAACGTATTCCTGATTTTTGTAACGATAGAATTGCATACGAGTCGTGCCGGCCATGCCGATCCAGCCCGTCATAAAGAATGCGATGAACAGCACCAACGCCTGACTGGAAGTTCCCATATGGAGTTTCAGAAGCGTGATGATAATCATCGTAGGGACTGCACCCAGAATATCGGTGAACCGTTCCATAGCCAAGTCGATTCTTCCGCCAAAGTAACCGGCGATCGAACCCCAGATTGCGCCGACCACGAGGTTTACTGCGGCAACGACCAACGCGAACAGGAACGAAAATCTTGCGCCGGTAGACAAGCATGCTAAAATATCTTTACCAAAGGACGTAGTTCCAAAGAAGAACTGCGGTTCACTTACTCCGTCTTTTGCGACTTGGGTATGATAATAGGTGTAGTATTCGTAATATTCTGCTCTGACTTCAACGCCACCTGAAACGATTCTTCCGTAAACGTAGTAGCATTTTTCGCCGTCGATCATAACGCCGTCATTCCCCTCTATCCTCATTTTGGAAGTGTAAGGTGCGGCGGTGGAAGGTTCGCCATCTGCGGCAGAGTATTTCCAGTAGTTGAGAACCAGTTTGCCGTTTACGTCGAGAGCCGGTTGAGTTTTGCCTGAAACGACTTTGGTTTTATAGTAGATGTCTGCTCTATCTTTATCTTGAACGAGCTGCGGCCTTGCGGACAAACGAACCGTCGGATACAAAACCTGCCTGCCCGTTTCGTCCTGATATCTTTGAATGTCCTTATATTCTTCTAAGGTTATGATTCTGTATCTGCCGAAACCGACGCCGTAGTAGGTGTCGTAACGATATTTATAAATAGAACCGTCGTCGCTCACCGTGTATTCGCCGTTTTTAATGACTTCTCTGCCGGTTTCCTGACCGAGAGCGTAGTCTTCCAAAAAGCCTACGTACCCCGTTTCTTTTGTTTTGCAACCGTCCCAGAAACCTGCGTTTTCAAAAAGTTTGTTCTTAGGCCTGATGGTGGTGTAGATCGAGTCGTAGTAAGAAACGCTGTACGACGTGCAGAACGGCCCGATGATTGCAAACAGTATCAGCGCTAAAATGACTATGCCGCCCGCAACCGCGCCCTTGTTTTTGCAGAACCTGCGGAATGCGCCCTGAAAATAGCTTTCAGGCTTCGTGTCGAATTTCGTATCGAAATTGAAATCCCTTTTATCTGCGAACTGGAACTTTTCGGCAGGAATATTTTTGAAGTTTTTGTTATCTTCCATCTTACTTCGCCCCCATTCTGATACGCGGATCGATAAATCCGTAGCTGATATCGACGACGATACCCGCAACCAGGCCTACGAGAGTGTAGAAGCCCGAAAGCAACATGAAAAAGTCATAGTCCTGGAAAGTTATAGAGTTCAAATAAAGTCTTCCTACGCCCGGAATGGAGAACATCTGTTCAATGATGAGCGAGCCGGAAAGCACGGAAACAAATTCCGCCAGTATGGACGGGAAAATCGGCACCATGGAGTTTCGCAGAGCGTGTCTGACGGTGGCCTGCGCTTTGGTGAGGCCCTTGGTCCTTGCAAGCAGCATAAACTCCGAAGTCAAAACTTCGGTAAGTTCGGCGCGTGTATAACGCGCGTAGCCTGCTATGCTTCCCAAACACAACGATAAAACTGCAGGCAACATGCTGCGGAACATGTCCCACGTAAAATAATCGAATCCTGACTTCATCGTGAGAGGGAACCATCTGAGTTTGAAACAGAGAAAGTACTGAATAAGCAAGCCCATGACGATCGCCGGCACGGAAATAAACAGGATGATGACGACGTTTATCACCTGATCTTGCCATTTGTTCTTTTTAAGCGCGGCAAAAATGCCCAAAGCCAAACCGATAGGCACGCCGATAATGGTGGAATAGATGTTGATGAGAATTGTCGGCGGCAGTTTTTCGACGAAAACGTCCCAAACCGGTTGATTTATGTATTCGCCGTACGTAGTCGCTATGCCGAAATCCCCTTCGGTCACTATTCTCTTGATGTAAATTCCGAGCTGCTTAAACACCGGAACCGTATCGTAGGTGTAGATTCCGTTTGCCTGTTTTACGATATTGCAAATCCAGCCTCTCGCTTCGAATTGCTTGTACGCAATAAGCGGATCCTGGTTTGCACCGACCGTTATGATCGGCGGCAAAAGCTTGATGAGCACGAAGCACATCACGATGATTACCGTGAACGTCAGTAACATCAGCCCCAAACGTTTAAGCACGTATTTGAACATGTACATAATTGTTTGTTACTCCTCTGTTGGATTATTCTCCTTGTTTGAAGAAAGAGAAGAGCCTCCTCTTCCCAAACAACGCACCCGCAAAAACCGCAGGCGCAATCCGTCGGCAGTTGACGAATTTCCTTTTTATCAAACGACAAATTTTTTTCTCTGTCGTTTGATACCGACTATAGCAAGGTTTGCTACGGAAATCAGCCGGGATTTTTGCCCTTTTTTAAGGGATACGGTCAAAAAACCGAGTTTTAAAAACAAAAACAACGATGGGCGAATTTTATATCCGCCCATCGCGGGTTTTTGTTGTTAAGTTACTTACTTAGAATACTATCTTAGCTCTATGCAGCTTTCTTGTACTCAGAAGTAAGGTCGTTGTTGTTTGCTTTTACGAAATCAGCCCATTCGGTATCGGTGTAGTTAACCAGCATATATCTGATGCCGCCGAAGCCCATGAAGGTGTTGTAGTCGTAAGAAATGTTGGTGAACTTAGGGCTGAGCAACGAGCCGCTGTATTCGCCGATAAGCATTACGGAGTAAGCCTTCTTGATAGCTTGTTCTTCCAAAGCAGCCAGGATAACGAGTCTCACGTCTGCAGGAGCTTTGCCTGCGTCCCAGTTGTACTTGTAAGTACGGTTGTTGGTTTCTGCAAGACCGTTCAAGCAATCGAACCAGTTGACAAGGCTCATGGTGATGGTCTGACCTGCGCCTTCATAGCTGCCTGCCGGGAGAGTCAAAGTCATTTGAACTTTTTGGGTGTCCCAGTAGGTGTGATAGTTCAGGCTGTCTTCAGGATCAACGAAGGAACCTACGATGTCAAACGGGTTGAACGGGTTGCCGCTGAAGCCGTAACCGAAACCGATTTGAGTTTTGCCGCTTCTGAAGGCCTCTGCCCATTTGCTACCTGCAGAAGCGTCGAACACGACTTTGATTTTGCCTTCGAGAGCGGTATCTTTGCAGAGTTCATCCAAAACGCCTTGCAAATATTTTGCTCTTTCACGTTGTTTTGCATTGTCAGAGGAGGAACCGTAAACGAAGGTGATGTCCTTGGTTGCGTCGTATCCGTAGTCTTTTGCGTTTGCAACGAGAATGTCGTAAGCTTTCTTAACGAGTTCTTTTGCCTGAGTCGGGTTGTAACCGGTCAAAGCATCGTAAGCGTCGTCCAAAGAAGCGTTGGTGATTTCTGCACCGTTGGACCATTTGCCGTCGGCCTCGGTGAAACCGTAAGCGCGGAGCAAACCTTCTTTGGCTTGTTTGGTGGCGCGATATACGCCGCCGTTTTCAACGTCATAGTAGTACTGGCTGTTCATCAAACCGAGGCAAACGACAGCGGTGCCCGGCCAGATTTTTTCAACGAGGTCGCTTCTGTTCAGAGAGAGCGAGAAAGCTTGTCTGAATTCGTCGATAGCAAGGATGCCGTTGTTGTTTTCGCTTGCCGCCAAAACCGCTTTGTTCCCATAAAGTTGCATACCGAACGTGCCGGTGCCAGGGACGTAAGTGGTGTATTTGGAGTGCATGTAGTCGGCGATGTGTTCGGAATCAAGACCTACGTCGTCGGTTTCGCCCGCAAGGAACTTCAACCATTGAGTGTTGCTTTCAGGAACACATTCGCAAGCGATGGCAGTTATGTTATACTGGTTTGCATACATATCCATGCCGTAGCCGTACCAGTTGTCGTTTTTGACGAGTTTGTAGGATTTGCCGCTCTGGAATTCTGCCAGTTTGTACGGGCCCCAGCTTGCACTGGTTGCCAAAGTGGTGTTGTAGTTGCTGGTCCACAAAGTAGAACCGGTTGCAGGAGCTTGTTTGCAAGACTCGTACAGATCCTGTTTTACGAGCGGAAGGCTTGACATATAGTAAGCAGCGAGGTAGGAAAGGCTGCCGTCATCCTTAAGGAATTGATAAGATTTGTCGAGGCAGACGACGAAAGAGTCTTTGTCGACTTGATACATACCTACTTCTTCCCAAGCAACGTTACGATCGGTGTTGACAACTTTGATACCGAGCCAGCTTTCATATTGACCGCCAACTTCAACGTAACCGGCGTATTGTCCGGTCGGGCAAAGGAGAGCGTCCCAAAGAACTTTTGCAGAAAAAGCGTCAGATTCGCCGGTGCCCGCCCAACCATCTACGGAATCATAAACAGTTTCGTCGGAGATGGAAATCCATTGCGGAGCAAGGTTGCCGTCTTTATCAACGTACCCGTTTGCGCCATAAAATTCATAAACATCCATATAGATGTCTGCGCCGGCTTCTACTGCCGCGGCGTTAGAAGCGAAACCTTGGCTACCGATGGTAGGATAGGTTGCTTCCTGGTTTTTGTAGAAGTAAGCTTTGGATCTCTTGATACGAAGAGTGTCATAGTAGGTGTTAGCGCGCATGTTCAAGAAATCAGGGTTGAGCATTTCTTTCATGGAATACACGAAGTCGCCTGCATGAATTTCAGTGCCGTCGTCCCATTTGAGATCTTTACGCAAGGTGATTTTCCAAGCGTAGCCGCCTTCTGCTTTTTGTTCTGCAGTATAACCCCATTTTGCGTCAACGCTGGAAGTTACGTCTTCCAATTTGGTAGCCGCAGAATAGTTGGTGGTGTAACCGCCGGAAACGATTGCGGCAGCGTTGATGGTGCCGTCTTTGTTATACTTGCCGCCTTTAGCTGCGTCAAACAGATAGTCGTATTCGAAGAACGAAGAAACGATATAGTTCATAATCTGAGTGTCGTTGTTATCGGCGTAAGTAAACTCATTCCAGTTACTCGGCATAACGGCCGTGGTGGTGTGATAAGTACCTTTTTTCAGATTTGCGTCTGGGATTTTATTTTTTTCCTTGTTGCAAGCAGCAACGGACGCAACCGAAAGAACCAACACGACTGCTACGAGCAATGCGATAAGTTTCTTTTTCATTTTGATACCTCCATAAAATTTTAAAATTTATTTCAAATTAAACTTTGAAACGTGGTTGGTTGACAAATTTAATATTTATACACAAGTGCATAAACGATAAATTATTAACATTTTAACACAGCATATACTATATGGCAACTATTTTTGAAAAATTTTTTTCGTTTTTTAATATTTTTTCAATGTTCGAAAAAAAATTGCCTATATTTATATACTAAAGTAAGTGCTTATTTAACAAATTTATATTGAAAACGGCGAAAAATCCTTCTTTCCTCCGCCGTATCGTATTTTTTATAAAACCGCCGATTTTATGCATTATACAAGTTTTTATGCAAAATTTGCGTCGTTATGCAATTTTTGTTTTGAAAAAGAAAAAAGGCGCCGATGCGCCTTTCAACTTTTGTTTTGTGTTTTTTCGTTTGCTTATTCTTCGGACGGAGCTCCGACAGGGCAAACGTCTGCGCAAGAACCGCAGCTGATGCATTCGTCGGCATTGATAACGTATTTGCCGTCGCCTTCGCTGATTGCGCTGACAGGGCAACCTTCCGCGCATGCGCCGCACATAATGCAGTCGTCACTGATCACATATGCCATATCCATTACCTCACTTTTTAATATTGTGCCTTCATTATATCACATCGTTTTGAAGATGTATAGCGTTTTTGACAAATTTTTAGTCCAAAATCGATTTTACGTCGTCCGGAATGTCGGCGCCCACGTCGCTGTCTTTCTGATGCTCTTTTGCGTTGACTTCCTCGAGCTTGTAGGTTTTAATTTCAAAAGTGTCGTCGGCGGTGCGGATTTTCACCTTCACCGTGCGGCGAATGATGTCGTTGTCCTCCACGATGCCCTCACCGTCCGGAGTTTTCGCCTTGCTTCCGATTTTCGGCATCAGCTTGTAGGTTTCGGCGTAGTAGCTGTTTTCGTATTTCAAACAGCACATAAGTCTGCCGCAAACGCCGCTGATTTTGGTCGGGTTAAGGCTGAGCCCCTGAAGCTTTGCCATTTTTATGGAAACCTTTTCGAAGTCCGGCAGGTGCGTGGTGCAACAGCACGGTCTGCCGCACTGGGCAAGCGCGCCGCGCATTTTTGTGTCGTCGCGTTCGTAAATCTGCCTGAGTTCTATCCTCACCTTGAACGCCGCGGCCAGGTCCTTCACCAGCTCCCTGAAGTCGATGCGGCCGTCGGCCGTGAAATAAAAGATAACCTTGCTGCAATCGAAAGTGTACTCCGCGTCCACAAGCTTCATCTGAAGCCCGCGTCTGGCGATTTTTTCCGCCGCGGTTCTCAGCGCCTCTTCCCTCTTTTGCAGGTTCTTTTTCAGCTGTTCGTCGTCTTTCGGAGTGGCCTTTCTCAAAACCGGCTTTAACGGCTGAACGATTTCGGAGTCGTCTACCTCTTTGTTCGGAACCACGACTCGGCCGTATTCGGTGCCTCTCGCGGTTTCCACGATAACGCCGTCCCCCTCCGAAAACGCGATGTTTTCGGGACTGAAATAATATATCTTGTTGCTGTTTTTGAATTTGATTCCGACTATTATCGACATATACCCTCTATTGTTTTTTGCAATTATATTTTATTTGTAAAATGCCCATAAGCAAGTTTTCCGCCACGGCAGTTTGCGACACGTTGAAAAACAGTTTTTTCCGTTCGTCGTTTATAAGGTAAATTATTTTCCCCACGGCCTCGGCAGAAAATTCCGCCGCAAGCTTTTTGACGTTCTCTTTCTCAAACGTTCCGACCGAAAGTTCGCCGTCGCCGTCCGCCACCAGAACGTCCCTAAATATTATGGACATAACGTCCAGCAAAATGCCGAAATTTTCCCGAACAAACACTTTACGCCCCAAAAGCGGCGCCACATCGGAGCTTTTCGTCAATTTGAACAAAATGTCGAACGCTTCCGAATAGATAAGTTTATAGCCCTCGTCCGCCGCGATTTTGTCGGCTTTTCCGAGCATTCCGCCAGAACATGCCGCCGCCACTTCCGCAGTTTCCGAGCTGCCCGTTTTCTTGAAAATTTCGTTGTAAACGACGTCGGGCGAAAAGCATTCCAGCGCAATCTTTCTCACCCTCGAACGCACGGTGTCCAGCATGGCCTGTTCGTTTGAAGTCAAAAGGAAAAATATGACGTCTTGAGGCGGTTCCTCCAAGGTTTTTAAAAGCTTGTTCTGCGCCGCTTGGGTCATCTGATCCGCGCCGCATATAACGTAAAGCTTTTTGCCGCCCTCGTTGGATTTCACGATGCTGTCGTCCACAATGTCCGCAACGTCTTCCACCTTGATTTTTTTCAGATCCTCGTTCACGAAAACCACGTCGCTGTGGTTACGATGCAGAATTTTTGCGCAGGCAGGACACTTCCCGCATCCGCCGTTATCGCAAAAAAGCCTCAACGCCGAAAGCTCGGCCAAACTCAAAAGGGCCGTTTCGTCCGGAGATACGAACATATACGCGTGCGCCACGTTACCCGTGTCCGCGTCCTTCGCCAGACTTTTGTAGGCGTTGCTGTTTTTTAAGGCTTCCTCAAACTGCATCTATCTTATTATACCTTTTTCTCTCAAAAGCTCTATTATTTTTTCGGTTGTGTCTTTTTTGTTCTGGCACGGAACGATTTTGACTATCCTGCCCTCCGACATCTCGGCGTCCTCAAGATAGCCCTCGTAAACCTTGAGGTGAAAATCCATTGCTTCGTCCTCGAGTCTGTCGTGAAGCTCGGCCGATTTCTGACGGCTTCGGAACGAATGTTCCGGCGACAAATCCAAAAACACCGTTAAATCGGGCATACAGCCCTGAATTGCGTGACGGTTGATTTCCAAAACGTTTTCGATGCCGAGGCCTCTCGCTCCGCCCTGATATGCGATGGAGCTGTCCAAAAATCTGTCGCAGATAACAAGCTCTCCCCGATCCAACGCAGGCTTTATCACCTCGTCCACGAGTTGCGCCCGCGACGCGGCGTATAAAAGCGCCTCGCACATAGCGTTCATTTCGGTGTTTTCGGGATTGAGAATAACCGAACGGATCTGTTCGCTGATTTTGTTGCCGCCCGGCTCCCTGGTGAAAATCGCAGGCTGACCGGTTTTGTCCAAATATTCCTTAAGCTGCTTAAGCTGAGTGGACTTGCCGACTCCCTCGCAGCCTTCAAACGTAACGAATTTGCCTTTCATAATGTCTCCTTCCGACCTATTATAGCACAAAAGCGCAAAAGTTCTCAACCTTTTTGTCGGCTTTTATTGTAATAATAAAAAAAATAAGTTATAATGTTTTCAAACCACTTTGTCGGAGGACGAAAGTTGCCAAAAACCATTTCCGTGCTTGTGAAACCCGCATCCGGGCGTTGCAACGCAAGCTGCAAATATTGTTTTTATAAGGACGAAGCAAGCCTGCGCGAGCAATCGGATTTCGGCCTTATGAGCCTTGAAACCGCCGAAAACCTTATCGCGAAAGCGTTGGATTTCTCAAGCGGCGGCCGCATATTTTTTACCTTTCAGGGCGGCGAACCGACGCTTGCGGGCCTTGATTTTTTCAAGCGCTTCGTGGCTGCCGTGAACGAAAAAAATCTTTCTGGCACAACCGTTTTTTACGGGCTGCAAACGAACGGCTCTCTCCTCTCCAAAGAATGGGCGGAATTTTTCAGGGACAACGATTTTCTTATCGGTCTGAGCCTTGACGGCGACAAAAAAGCCGACCGTCTGCGTACGTTTTCCGGCGGAACTCCGCTCTTTGACGGCACCGTCAAAGCAATCAATATGCTGACGGAATACGGCGTTCAATTTAACGTTTTGTCGGTTTTAACCAAATATTCCGCAAACAACGTCGAAACCGTATACGCTTTTTTCAAGCGCCACAACCTTAAATATCTTCAGTTCGTTCCGTGCCTCAGGCCGCTGTCCGAAAAGCCGACCGAGAACTTCTATCCTTCCCCTGAAGAATATGGAAACTTCCTCACTAAGCTCTTTTCTCTCTACGTCAAGGACTATCTTTCGGGCGACTTCGTCAGCGAAAGAAAGCTGGACAATTTCGTCCGAAATTATCTCGGTCTTCCCGCCGAACTTTGCGGCATGAACGGCCATTGCAACGCGGGGTTCGTCGTGGAAGCAAACGGCAACGTCTATCCTTGCGATTTCTACGCGACGGACGAATATCTTTTGGGCAACGTCAACCGACAAAGCTTTTTCGAAATTGCAAAAAACCCGAAAATGATCGAATTTTTGCAAAGCAGCCTGAAACCGCGCGAAAAGTGCCTTTCCTGCAAGTATTTCCGCGTTTGCAGAGGCGGAGGCTGTCGGCGCGAACGGCAAAGCGAAGACTTTTGCGAGGCGTACAAAATCTTTTTTGAAAATTCCCTGCCCGCATTTTCGGTTTTCGAAAACGAAAATTAGAATATATCCATAAAAAACCGCCGATTTTTTTCGGCGGGGGTTTTGTTTTTTTTATATATTTTTTTTTCGGCGGTTTTTACGTTAAAATTCTTTTTTGATTTTCCGGAGTATAGCCTCGTCTGCGGGGCAAAAGTCGTAGTCGTCGATTTCTCGGGGCAAAATCCACTTTATGTCGTTGTGCTCGAGCATTTTCGGCTCACCCGAAACGATTCTCGCTTCGTAAACCGACAGATAAACGGTAAGGTCCGGATACTCGTGTCGAACTCTTTCAAAAAGCCGCACCGTTTCAATCGAAACGGCCAGCTCCTCCCTCAGCTCTCGCTTAAGCGCTTCGGCTTCCGTTTCGCCGTTTTCCACCTTGCCGCCCACAAACTCCCAAAGCAGTCCGCGCGCCTTGTTTTTCGGCCTTTGACATATCAAAAATTTGTCGCCGTTTTTCACCAGTGCGGCCACAACTTCCGCCGTTTGTACGGCCGAATTTGCGATTTTTACCGAATATTCGCCCTTTTTGAACAGCGTTCCGTAGATTTTCAGCATAGCGTTTGCATAGTGGGCGGAATCCTTTTTTTCACCCTTTTCTATGCACAGAATTTCGTATCCTATTCCGCCGTCCGCAACCGTCGTAACCCCCGTTTCCGTCACTCCGTTTTTGAGGTAAAAAGCTTTTCGGCGAGTCCTTGTTTTTAGCTCCTCATCGTTTGCCGCAAGGTCCGTTCTTTCGATTTCAAGCATAACCGCGCCGGCAGGCAAATCGGTTTTTATTGCCGAAAGCATCTTGCTTCCGTAGCCCTTTCCTCTTTCCGACGAAATCACCGCAAGATAGTCCAAAAGCCACGCGTCCCCCTCGTCCGGGATCTGAAAAACGGCGTAAGCCTTCGGCTCGCCGCCACAAATCAATTCGTAAGCCTTGCACTGTCCCTTCTTATATTGCTTTTCCAAAAGCTCCAGCGGCTTTATTTCGGCAAGCGGAAAATCGTTTTGCATGCGACCTGCGTAAAGCTTTTTAAGTTCTTCAAAATTCAATTCTCTGAGTCGTTCCGTCATTTTTTACTCCCGGTTTTTTATATTTTAGCTTGCGGCGCGCCAAAAGTCAAACTTCTGCGCGGCCGATAAGATAGTCCACCGACACCTCAAAGTAATCCGCCAGCAGCCAAAGTGACCTTATGCACGGCTCCTTTTTGCCCGAAAGCCAGGCGCTTATGGTGTTTTGTTTCACGCCCACGCGCTCGGCAAGCGCAACCTGCGTCAGATTTTCGACGCGCATAAGCTCCCGTATTCTTTCCGCAACCAAAATTTTCATACGAAGTCCCTTTTTTTGACATATCGCCATAGCAATAGTTCAATTATACTCCCGTTTTCAAAAAAACGCAACGGTATTCGTTGCGTTTTGGTTTTTATCTGCTTTTCCCTTTTCAGTCGGCTTCTTTCTGCGAACCGGTCGGGTTCATTATGCTGTAACCGACGTTCACGAGGTGGTCGGCCACACGCTCCAGCCCCGAAACGGCGGACGAATAATACGGGCTGCATTCCACGTTGCAGGATCCTTCCGCAAGCCGCGAGAAGTGACTGCTTTCGAGCTGCTTTTTCATTCTGTCCACTTCGTTCTCGAGAACGGTCAGCTCGGGCAGCTTTTCCTTGTTCAGGTTTTCAAACGCGTCTTTTGCGATTACAAACATTTCGATGGTTTTATCGAACATTATCCGCACTTTATCCTGCGCTTTTTGCGAGAACGCCAAGCCCTTTTTGCGCATTTCCTCGCCGATTTCATAGAAGTTTTCGGCGTGGTCGCCTATTCTTTCAAGGTCGTTAAGAACGTGGAAATAGGAACCTATGACCTTTTCGTCGCTCTCGTCGACCGACGGCGAAAGCTTGATCAGAAACTTCGTAAGCGCGCTGTTGGTGAAGTCGATGACGCGTTCGTTGTCGCCGATTTTTGCGCCGTTTTCTGTGCTGCGTTTTTCCATCGCCCCGAAAGAAAGATTAAGGTTTTCCTCAACCTTTTCTATCATATAGTCGATTTCTTTTTTCACCTGCATCAGCGCAACCGGAGGCATCGCCAGCAGACGATCGTCGACGTATTTCAGAGCGTACTCGGAATGAGGCTCCTCTTTATCTTTTATGACGAGGCAGGAATATTTCACCAGTTGCTTAACAAACGGCAGCAGCAAAGCGGTGGTCGTCACGTTGAATATGACGTGGAAAACGGATATGCGCATCTGAAGCGCGGTCGGGTTTTCTCCCGGGAACATCGAAGTCAAAAGTCTGACGACGGGATCCTTGAATATCCATATAAGCACGGTGAAAAGAGCCGTGCCGATGACGTTGAAGGTGAAGTGGATAAGCGCCACGCGTTTGGAGTTTGCGTTCGCGCCGACGGACGCAAGAAGCGCCGTAACACAGGTGCCGATATTTGCGCCGAGAACTATAAACAGCGCAAGATCCAGCGGCAGCACTTTTGCTCCGACCATCGTTATCACCACGCCCGTTGCCGCGGAAGAGCTTTGAATGAGCGCGGTGAAAATCACGCCCACCAAAATGAGCAGAAGCGGAAAATTCATGACCGCAAAAACCTTAGTGAACATGGTTTCGACAAGCGGATTTCCGAATGCGCGATCGCTGCTCATCACGGAAAGCCCCACGAAAATAAGCCCCAGGCCGCAGCACAGACTTCCGGCAATTTTCACCTTCTCTTTTCTGGCGAAACCCATCATAACGCCCGCAAACGCCAGAAGATACATAACCATGTTGAAATAGTCGTTTTTAAGCGCAACCAGCACGCCCGTTATCGTGGTGCCTATGTTCGCGCCCATAATAATCGGCGTTGCCTGCATAAGCGTCATCACGCCGGCGTTGACAAGACCGATAACCATAACCGACGTTGCGGAAGAACTTTGTATGATTGCCGTCACACCCGCGCCGATTCCCACGCCCGAAAAGCGATTGTTGCTGATTTTTCCGAGCAGCTTTTTCATTCCGTTTCCGGCGCTTTTCTCGAGAGCGTCGCCCATGAAGTTCATACCCACTATGAACACCCCGACGCCCGCAAGAAGCCATATCAGACTCTGCGTCAGTTGCAAAAATTCTTCACCTGTCATAACGTAATTTCTCCTTTCTCCTAAGCGGTTAAACGATTTTTAGACAATGCTTTTGCCGACGATTTCGGCAAATTCAGTATAGCATAAAAAGCTTTTTTGTCCAAATCATTGCTTGCCGAACCAAAAAGAAAACGCCAAACGCAAAGATTTTTTAATTTTTTGCAGCTTCGCCCCGCCGATTTTTGCCAAATCCGCACAGAAAACACACAAATAAAACAACCGCTTGCGCGGTTGCTTTTTTGAGTATATTTTTGTGTTTAATAGCCTTACGATTCGATAGTACCGTCCGTACAAATAACCTGCATCGTCGGCACGTTGTGATTCCAGTACGAACCTTTTGATATGGCGTTCCATTGCGCTATCGTTCCGTTAAAAGTAATGCTTGTAAGCCCGGTGCAACCATAGAAGGCATAATCGCTTATGCTCGTCACACTGTTGCCGATTGTCGCGCTCGTCAGCCCGGTGCGGCCATAGAAAGCGTATTGATGAATTCCAGTTATATATGATGGTAAAACCAATTCAGTTTCAGTGCCGTGACAAGCAACCAAAATCTTTTCGTCTCCGTCCGTATATATAACGTATCCGTTTTCATCCATCGTAAGTTTACTTCCGCCTTCGTTTGTGTAAACGTTCTTTGCATAATAGGCAATGTATCCATAGGAAGAACTGCCAGTCGTGATTGACAAAGTGGATTTGTTATACACTTCTATTAGTCCATAGCAATTATAGAAGGCCAAATCGCCTATGCT
>HF988644.1:0-6363 GCA_000434675.1 Faecalibacterium sp. CAG:1138
GCCGCCCCGACGGTCGGGCGAGATTATAAGTATATAATATTATATATTACGAAATAAACAAATTAAGAAAGAAGATAATCTTTCATCAAAGCGTCGATTTCCTTGACCTCTTTCGCCGCGATTTTTTGATTTTCGAGATAGTGCTTAAGTCCCATCCAGTAGGCCTTGATGACGACCGCGTCGCGTTGCTCGAGCACCGTGGCGAAGGTGTCCAGCATAAACTGCAATTCGTAGCTGACGGTTTCCTCCGGTTGCGCTTCCTTGACGGCGGCGACGGCGGAATCGATAAGATAAGACGTGCGCTCCGCAAGCGCGATGTTCACCTCGAGTTTTTGAGCGTCTTTTTCCCTGATTTCGGCAACGGGAGTAAGCTCGTCCTTGGCCATAAGCATATCGACGACCGCTTTTTTGAACGGAACTATGACGGCGTTCACGAAGCCCTGATAGCTTTTTGCTCTGTCGGACGACGGCCAGAATTCCATAACGAATCGGACGAAATCCCTTCTCGGAACGTCAAAGTCCAGCAGCAAACTGACCACGAGAGCAACCTTTTTGCGGTTGGAAAGCGGCAGGCGGAAGGCGTTGGTCGTGCCGAGGCTGACGATGGAGCGGGAATATTCCCTGTCGAAATCGAAGTTGTATTTACATTCGTCCACGAGGTTCCGAAGCTCCGGATAGTACGCCAGACATTTCAAAAGCATACGAATTTTGTTATAGCTCATAATAAACGAAGAGTTTTCCAACTCGTCGCACTGCGCCAAAAATGCCTGCACGGCCTCTAAATCGTAAACGTTTTCCATAGTATATCTCCTTTTTTACTATTATACAAAACCAACGGTGATTTGGCAAGCGGAAACGTTTAATAAATAATTTTGGCGACTGCTGTCGATTACTGTTGTATTTTTTTTACTTTTGTTGTAAAATATAAAAGCAAAAAACCTTTATGGAGACGTTATGAACAAGAAAAATCTGTTTTTGAAAACCTTTGCCGTCGTTATGGTTGCCGTTTTGCTGGCGGGAACTCTGGGCGGATGCAGCTTTATTAAGGGCGGAGAAAAAGAGTTTGACGAATATCTCGAAGAACTGTTCACCGCGCTGTTTTCCGGCGACGGCACGAGCATAAACTTTTTGCTTTCAAACCCTGCCGCATACGGTCTGGACGAAGAAACCGCTTCCGTTCCGACGCCTTCATCCAAAGAGGACTACGAAAAAGGTTATTCTTCCCTGAAAATGCAAAGCAAACTTATGCGTTTGATGTTCAACTACAACGATCTGAACGAAAAACAGCAGGTTTGGTACGACTATCTCGCCACTTATTTCAACAATCGCTCCGATTATAAAGATTTTTACTATTTTCAGGACGATTTTTTGGGCAGCTATCTGGGATTCCAGGCCGAACTGCCGATTTATCTGGCAGAATACGGCTTTTCCCGCAAACACGACATCGAAAACTTCTTCAATCTCATAAATTCCGCGGCGGAAAACTTCCCTAAATACGTGGACTACGAACGCGAAAGAGTGCAAAACGGTTACGGAAGGGCCGATTTCGTTTACGTCGGCTCCATAGAACAGTGCGAAAACTTCACCGGCGTGGATATCCGCGGCGGCGAAACGCAAAACACCGAAACGGAAAACTTCCTCATTCCTCTCTTTAAGTCAAAAATCGCAAACTGCTCGTTTTTGACCGAAGAAGAAAAAGCGACCTATAACGACCGCATCGCCCCCGCCGTGAACGACGTGCTTATCCCGGCCTACGTCAAGCTCGGGCAAGGCGTTACGGAATTTATCGGAAACGAAAACAACAACCAAAAAGGTTTAGCGCACTACGAAAACGGCAAAAAATATTATGAGCTTCTGTTCAGGGACGCTACGGGCGTTTCCGACAGCGTCGAAACCGCGCTTCAAAAAATCCTCACGGATTACAACGCAAGTATCTCCGAATCCAAAGCCATAGTTTCCAAAATACAATCGGAATACGGCCTTTCGTCGGACGAAATTTCCGACAAGCTCGACGCTCTTATGGAGTCAGACCTCGAAAAGTGGACGATTGACAAAATGTTCGAAAACTGGACGATTGACAAAATGTACGACACCGTCGGCGAGCTTCGCAGCCTCATCGCAAACGACTTCCCTACTCTTACCGCATGCGGACAAATCGTTTTGAAGGAAATCGATCCGAGCCTTAAAGATAACTACAGCCCTGCCGCTTACTTCACCTCGAAGCTTGACGATATGAACGCAAATCAGGTCATCATCGTCAACACGTATTCTGACAATCTGTCCTCCTACAACACCTTCGACCTGCTGTCGCACGAAGGCTTCCCGGGACACCTCTATCAGGACGTTTACTTCAAAAACAGCGGCCTGCCGAAAACCATTCGCGCAATGAGCTCCTCGGGCTATATGGAAGGCTGGGCAACCTATGCCGAAAACTACGCGGCAAAATACTTCAGGCCGGATACGCTCCTCAACCTTTTGTATAAGTTGTATCTTTTAGAAAACAAAACTTCGCAATATATCGTTGCGGCGGCCGACATCAAGGTGAACTACGAAGGTCTGGACAAAGCCGAGCTCAGAAGCTTTTTGCTTGACACCTTCTATTCTTCCGCAGCCGGCGACGCGAGCATGACGAATGCCGTTTCGGCCTACTCCGACAGAGTGTTCGAGCACGTCGTGGAAGTTCCGACAAACGTTTTGAAGTACTATTACACCGCGCTCAAAATCACCGAGCTTCGCACCCTCTGCGCGCAGATGTCCGACCTCGAATTTCACACCGAAATGATGAAATACGGTCCGGTTCTGTTGGATCAGTACTACGCAAAACTGACGGCAAACTAACGTTACGCAAGGTTTAACCGAAATTTTGGCAGTATAAACCTTGATTTTTGAAAAGTGTATAAAATTTTAAAGGAGCATATATATGAAATCAATCGCAATCAACCTTAAACTTGCAGAAAACGTCAAGCAGTTTGTCAACGTGGTCAACAAATACGACTACGATATGGATTTGAGAAGCGGCCGCCACGTCGTCGACGCAAAATCGGTTTTGGGCATATTCAGCCTTGACCTCAGCATGCCGGTCGTGCTGGAAATCTTCACCGACAGCTGCGAAGATCTTTTGTCGGATCTTGCTCCGTTTATCGCCTGAGGCAAAAAAATTCGCAGAGTGAAAGCTTTGCGAATTTTTCTTTTTGAAAACTATGAACGCAAACTTAAACAAAAATTCAAGAACGGTGGCCGCGGTCGGCATATCCGTTGCCCTCATTGCCGTGCTTCAGGCCCTTGCGGAGATTTTGCAAAAAGTCGGCATGCCCGTCAGCCTTGCGCTGGGGCTTTTGCCGGTGCTTGTCGCGGCAGAGTTCTACGGCCCTAAAGTTGGCGCAATCTGCGGCGGGTTCTTCGGAATCACCAGCCTTATCATCGCCGTCGTCTATTCCTCCGCCATACCGCTTTATTCCGTCGCGATAAATCCGCTGGTTTCGGTGCTTCCCCGCATTTTGGTGGGCGTGGCGTCGGGACTGGTTTACAAAGGCATAAAAAACAAAATTAAAAACGAAAAAAAGAGCGTCGCCGCCGCAAGCGTTGCCGCCACGGTTTCGGGCGTTCTCACCAACACCGTGCTGTTTTTGGGATTCTTCTTTTTGTTTGCCGGCGGAAAAACTTACGGCTCGGTTACGGTGGACTTCAGGTGGATTATGGCAAGCGTCGTTTCGATAAACGCGGCGATAGAACTGGTTTCCTTCTCCGTCATAGTTCCGCTCGTCGTCGGCGCGCTGGAAAAATCCGCAAAATAATTATAGCTTCGTACATAAAAAGGCTTCCCGAAGGAAGCCTTTTTGCGTGGTTTTCGATTTTCCTATTTCATCAGAGTGATTGCAAAAGCGATGCAGAACTGAGCGATGTAATAGGTGGTGTGATTGATGATGACGTTTGCAGGGGTGTTCTTCTTTTGGTCGACGTCAAAATACATGCCGGACAGAATGAGGTCGGACAAAAGGAACATTACGCCGCCCACGGTCATCACGATCCACATAACGAGATCGGCGCCGTCGTTTCTGATGCGGTTAATCATCACGGAAGCGCAGCTGAAGACCATTGCCGCAAGTATGCCGCCGTACACGCCGGAAATAACCTTGAACTTGCCGTATTTGAGCTTCATCGGTTTCTCGAGGGAAACGGCGATAAGTCCGAACAATGCGCCCACCGCGAGAGGAACGACGCACCACCACGCGCTTTCTTCGGCCACCTTGGTGTAGCCGTAAATCGCCGCGAGATAGCAAACGTGCCCCAAAGCAAAAGCAACCATACCGCTGTAAGTCCAGACGTCGTTGTCCTGTTTATAGGCGTACTTCAGATCCAGAGCAATGTCGCCCAGCATGCCGAACACGAGGCCTGCCACGATGAGGATTCCGTAAGTCATTTGCTCGGCCGAACAAATGCCGTATTCGTTTTTCTCGGCAACCTGAATGAGGGCGAAAACCGCCGTCAGAATGAAAAAGATGCTTGCGATAGTTTTGGTGATAACGCCCGGAACTCCGCCTTTTTTGACGCGGACGTACATAAAGAACGCCGCCGCCAGAACGCCTAAAGCAAGTGCTGCATAGACCATAATTTTTATCTCCTTATCTTTTAATTACCATTTGTTGTGAACGCGCTCGGCAAAGCACATTCTGTCATTAATTTCGATGACCTTTCCGTCGTCCAGAACGGCTTTTCCCGAAATAAGCCCGAAGACCTGATGCGGGATCATGCATATAACGCCGACGTCAAGCGGAGCCTGCCTGTCGATGACCGGTTTGAAAGTCATTTCGAACCTGCCGTCGTCGGAAGTGAACGTCCACGGCTCGGTGTACAGATACTTCTTGCCCGACATAGGAATGTTGAAGGTTATTTCGCTGATTTTGTGGGACTTGCCGTTGTAGAAAAGCATATTTTCGGTGGCGGCCGACGTGTTGCCGAAGCCGTAACCGATGTTCCAACCGAACGTGCTGCCGTCGTCCAGAACGGTCTGACCGCTTCCCCAGTACCAGGTGTTGTCGTACGTCCACACGCCCCTGCCCCAGTCGAGGGTGGCAAGGGAACCGTTTTCGCGATTGAAAAGATATTCCTTTCCGTCGAAGCGGCACCAGCCGTCGGCGCGCATGCAGTTGATTTTCTGATTGTAGTAAAAGTGTTTCGGCTTGTCGAATGGCGTGGCGATGACCATGCTTTCCTCCGGAATTTCGGTGAGCGTTACGTCAAATTCCAAAGCCTTTTTGGTGTTGCAGAAGTTGTCGTAACGGCCGAAAAGATGCCTTTTTTCGCCGTCGTTTTCAAAAGTCATGGTAAGAGTGCCTGCTTTTGCGGTAACGTCACCCTTTTCGGAAGTGGACGGCATGCCCACCTTCCCCATCGGGAACGGCGCGATTTCCGAATCGTTCATCTGAAACGGCTCTCCCGAAAAGCCCAGAAGCGAAATGCTGTGGCTGGCCACGAAGCCTGCGTCGGCAATAGTCAGGCACAGGCCGACGTCCTGATTTCCGATGTAATAATAATCCCATTCTTTGATGCGGATTTTTTTGGCTTTTACGTCCTTTCTGTCGTAAATCCAAAAAAGTTTTTTCGCAAATCCAGGTTCGGCGATGTCCCCTTTTTCGTTCAGAAGACGTTGCGGCGCGGTGATTTCGTGTTGAGCGTGCATAATTTCCTCCGTAAATCGCTTTAAGATATAATAAATTTTAACTTATATCGCCGTCCAAAGTCAAGCCAAAATAGGTTTTAAGGTTATTTTTATTTACAAAAACCAAATACTTTGTTATAATAACGCTAAGACGTATTTCTGGGAGGATAATATATGTCAAAAATTTTCGTAACGACCGACGCAACGTCGGATATGCCGAAAAACCATTCGGCCGAAAACTTCAAAATCATACAGATGAACTACGTTCTGGACGACGTCGAATACGTTTGCGATCCGAAGAGTCTGGACTTCGACGAATTTTATCGCCGCGTCGATGCCGGCAGCATGCCGACGACCTCGCTTATAAACACCGAAACGGCAATAGAATTCTTCACTCCTATCCTTAAAGAAGGCTTCGACGTTTTGCATATCTGTTTTTCAAGCGCCCTCAGCGGAACCTACAACGCGCTGAAAATTGCAGAAACCGAACTTAAAGAAGCGTTTCCTGACCGTAAAATTGCCGTTGTGGACAGCAAGGCGGCTTCGGGCGGTGAAGGCTTTATGGTTTGGCAGGTTCTTAAAAAACGCGCCGAAGGCGTAAGCTTTGACGAACTTCTGGCCTTTGCGGAAGACGTCAGAGAACATTGCGTTCACTTCTTCACCGTTCAGAATCTGTTCCACCTCTATCGTGGCGGCCGCGTCAG
>HF988644.1:6375-62312 GCA_000434675.1 Faecalibacterium sp. CAG:1138
CCCGCCCCCCCCACCCACCCCGCCGCTGTCATCGGAAGCGGTCTGAACCTAAAGCCCGTTCTTCACGTTGACACCGAAGGCAGACTTATCCCTATTCAAAAGGTTATGGGCAGAAAAGCCAGCCTCAAAGCGCTCGTCGACGACTACGTCATAAAGAGCAAGGGTTGGAAAAACGACGAAGTCTGGGTTCAGCACGGAAGCGCGCCGGAAGACGCGGAATGGGTTGCCGCCAAAATCAAGGAAAAGACGCCTGACGTCAACGTCGTCATCGACTTCATCGGACCTATCATCGGCACGCACTGCGGAAAAGGCATTTTGGCCGTGTTCTTCCTCGGCGAAGACAAAATCAAACCTTAAAACGAATGCAAAAAAATCCCCGTAATTCGGGGGTTTTTTCGTATAAACTTTCTGCCGCAGGTTAATAATATAACCAAAACAGGAGGTTTATATGGAACTTGAAAAAAGCAAAACAATTTTGAATTTGGCAAAAGCGTTCGCAGGCGAATGTATGGCGAGAGCCAGATACGAATACATCGAATACGGCGCCCGTCAGCAAGGCTACACCGCCCTTGCGGAAGTTGTGGACAAAATCGCCTACAACGAATTTAACCATTCCCGCATGTTCTACTCTTTCATTCAGAGCGCGGGGAACCGTACCATCGACAACATAGACGTTCAAAGCGGCTATCCTTTCAGAGAGAAATGGGATCTGACCGAAAACCTCAGGCTTGCCGCCGAAGACGAACTCGACGAAGCCGAAAAGGTTTATCCTCTCTACGCCGAAACGGCAAGAAAAGAAGGTTTTTCGGACGTTGCCGGCCTTTTTGAAAACATAATCGAGGTGGAAAAACAGCACGCGAAAACCTTCCAAAAGCTTCACGAAGCCATGAAGAACGGAACGCTCTACAACAAAAAATCGGCGGTTTCCTGGACTTGCGGCGGATGCGGCTATTCGGAAACCGGCAAAAAAGCCTTCGAAACCTGCCCGCTCTGTCAGGCAAAGCAAGGCGTGGTTTGTCTGCAACCCGAAGATACGGGAAAATAAAAATGTAAGCGGAAGGTTTCTTCCGCTTTGTTTTTTGTTGCAACGGGAACGGTTTTTTGCTAAAATAAAAGCAGAAACTTTTTGAGGTGGATATGGATTTCGGTATCACGGCAGGCGCCGTCCTCGTTATGCTGATCTATGCCGTTCCCGGGTTCGTTCTGGTGAAAACCAAAGCCGTTAAGGAGGAACATATTTCTTCCTTTGCAAAAGTGCTTCTCTACGTCTGTCAGCCGTGCCTGACGATGTACCAGTTCGATTCGGTAACGTACGAAAAGGAGCTGTTTAAGAACATGCTTTTCTTTTTCGGCATCTGCACTGCGCTGCAAATTGTGATTTTGGCCGCAGTCGGGGCGGTTTTCGGCAAACGCCTTCGCGGGGACGTCGGCGCAAGGATTGCCGTCTGCGCTTCCGTTTTCGGAAACGTGGGCTACTTCGGCGTGCCGCTTCTGGAAAAACTGCTTCCGGGCACGAACGCGCTTGCGTATTCGGCGATGTTCGCCGTCAGCATGAACCTTATGGCCTGGACTCTGGGGTGCGCGCTCATCACCTGCGACAAAAAATACATAAAAGTCAAAAAGCTGGTTCTCAATCCCGCGACGTTGGTGCTTTTCGTGGCCCTGCCGCTGTTCTTTACGGGGACGAAGCTTCCGACGGAAGGCTTCGACTTAGGCGGCATCGTTTCGCTTCTTGCCAAAATGACCGCTCCTCTTTGTATGCTGATTTTGGGCATGCGCCTTGCAACCGTAAGCGTCAGAGAACTGTTTTCAAACGGCAAGTGCTACCTTTCGTCCGCCGTCAAGCTGGTGATTTTCCCGCTTGCCGCATGGGCGATAACGCTTCCCTTAAATATCCCCGAACTTTTGAAACAAGTGCTTTGCATCACCTGTTGTTGCCCGACGGCAAGCGTGGTGCTCAACCTTTCGGAGCTTTTCGGCGAAGGACAAAAACAAGCCGCCGACAGCGTGCTTTTGTCCACGATATTCTGCCTTTTAACAATCCCCGTGATTCTTTTGATTTTGTAACGACAAAACAAAAAGCCGCGTTTACCGCGGCTTTTTTGATGATTAGGCGTTGTTTTTGAGCTTTTCGGCGATTGCGCAAGCGGTGTCGGGATAGTCGGTCATGATTGCGTCGGCGCCGTCGCGGATGAGCTGTTCGATTTCTTTCGGGTCGTTTATCGTCCAGAATTGAACGGCAATTCCATACTTATGCGCGTAGTCGATGACGCTCTTTTTGCCGAGATCCACGAATATATACGCGTCTGTCGGAATCTGCAAAACCGAGTAGCCGACGTTCTTTTTGGCAAGGTCCGCGTTGAAGCAGAATGCAAAATAGAACTCCACCACTTCCATTATGGAAGCCGAACGGGTTACGCCGCGGGAAGCGTATTCCTTGTCGATGTAGGCGGTTACGTTTTTCTGGAAGGTGCCGACAACCACTTTGTCCAGAACGTCGTAGTTCACCATGATTTCGTACAATTTGTCCATGGCCTTTTCGCCGATTGCGCCGCTGTCTTTGATTTCGATGATATAGCGCATATCGACGTAGCCCTTTTCGGTTATGACGTAGTCGAACACTTCTTCCAAGGTGCAGATGCGCGCTTCGCCCTCTTCAAAGTCGGTGCCGTCGTAGTCGTGCCACATTTCCAAGGTTTTGAGTTCCTCCAAAGTGTGGTCGATAACCTTGCTGTCCTTGCCGAAGCCTTCGACTTCTTCGCAGTTGCTGGTTCTGTCCAAGGTGTCGTCGTGCAAAAGAACAAGGCGTTCGTCTTTGGTGAGTTGAAGGTCAAATTCCAGAATGTCGATGACGTAGCCTTCCGTTTCCATAATGTCTATGCACTTGGAAAAAGCCGCCATCGTGTTTTCAGGCGCCGTTTTGCGCCCTGCTCGGTGCGCCGACATCAAGGTTTCGGACACGATATATGCGTTGTCGGAAGCGGGTATTTCGCTTTCCTTGACGCGCGGTATGTTTGCAAAGCCCCTGAGGGCAAACATGAACGTCATTGCAAGAATAGGAATGGCAACGATGACTGCAACGACGCTTAAAACTATCCGTTTTGCGGAAATAGGTTTCTTTTCTTTCATGATTTTTCCCCTGTACGTTTTTTGTAAGATATATTATACCCCATTTTCACCGCGTTTGCAACATAAAAACCAAACAAAAAAGCGCCCCGAAAGAGACGCTTTTTGACTTTTTGTTTATTTTTTCAGGAACAGCACTACGTCGTCGCCGACGCCATAGGACGATTTGCCCAGAGCCTTTGCCGTCTGCGCTTCGATATAATCTCTGCAACCCTTTTCCATTGCCCTTATGGCCTCGAAGGCAAGCTCCATGCTTTCGCCGCAGGCAAACACGCCGTGATTTGCCAAAAAGCAACCTTTTCTGCCCTTCATTGCCTCAACGGTGTTTTTGCAGAGGCCCTTGGTGCCCGGAAGAGCGTTGCAGAGGCCCTTGTTCCCCGGAAGAGCGTACTTGGCACAGCGAATATCGCCGCCCAAAAGCTCCTTCAGCTCGGGATTGGTTATCGGAAGGTCCTTCCTTGCGGAAGCGAACACGCTGCATTCCGACGGATGCGAGTGCAAAACCACGTTGATTTCAGGTCTGTCGCGCAAGATTGCCGCGTGGATTTTTCGTTCGGAAGTAGGCTTTTTGCTGCCCACCCATTCCAAAGTGTCGATGTCCACCACGCTCATATCGTCCACGGTGAGATCGACGTAATCGAGCCCCGAAGGCGTGCACAGCATGTGCTTTTCGTCGATACGAACGGATATGTTGCCCCAGGTGCCCTGCACAAGGTTTTCGGCAAGCATCTGAACGCCTGCGTCTTTTATGAGCCATCTGAGTTCGGATTCTGTTTTCATGTCAGGCCTCCTCTTGTTCTTTGGCGATTTTGGCCGCCTGATTGGTTTTGCTGTACTTGATTTTGTAGATGAAATGTTGCAGGTTGGCGTCCAGAAAACCGAGGTTATGCGAGCCGCCGAGAGCAGTTACCCTGACGTGGGTTCTGCAAGCTTTTTCCATAACCATTGCCGCAGTGAAGGCTTCGTCCAGACTTCTGCCCACGGTCAGCGCGCCCTCGCCCTTTATGAGGCAAGCACGTTTGCCCGCAAGCGCCTTCACAAGGTCTTTCGGCGCCGATGACGCGGCGCACTTGATTTTTACACCCAGAATCTGACTCATATCGTCAAGAACCGGCGGAACGCTTTTGCCTTTTTCGGCGCAAGCCAGGGTGTAGTCGGTGTCGATTCTTATGACTGCGTCCGCTCCGTCCACGAGATTCAGCGCATATACGTCGCCGCCAAGTTTTTTGGCGGTTCTATCGTCCAGTTTGTCCGTATCAAAAACGTCCAAGTCGGCAAAAAGCACGTCGTCAGCGGTCAGATTTGCAAAATCAACCCCTTGTTTGGTTGTATAAAGCTCATTTTCGTGACGGAAAGTTATGCTTGCGTTTTCGCTTGCCAAACCCTCCTCCGAAAGCTTTTTGGCGTAGTCGATGACGTTTTGTACCATTTTTTCATTCATGATAATTTCTCCTTTTGAAGGCGTCGGTGCGCCGATAAAATTTGCGGCGCATAATATTATTGCCCTGCGGTTTTGCCGCAGGGCAAATTCGGTTACTATACTATTTATCCAGATTTCTGGTGCATTCGGTTACGTGCGCGAAAACTTCGTCGAATTTTTCCAAAGCGGCGTCGACAACTTCGTCGGTGTCTGCCATGGAAGTGTAAAGCCTGCTGCCCGCAAGGGTGATGATCCCGTTTGCCGCGTATGCCGCGCCCATCTGTTCCATTGCCACTTTACGTCTGAGCATTTCAGGTTTTTTCTTCAGCATAGGAATAAGGGATTTTAAGATGTTGAAGCTGGAAAAATCGAAGCTCATTGCGCCGGTGCATTCGAGGTGAACGATGCTGCCGGTGTTGTAAACCACGAACGGAAGGCCGTGCTTTTTGATAAGCTCTTTGAGGCCGGCGGTAAGTCTGTCGCCTGCATGGCCCGCTTTTTCGCAAGCGTTTTGTTTTTCGATTTCGCAGATTGCGAGGTAGCCTGCGTAGGAGCTGAGCGGGTTGGCCGCCAAGGTGCCGCCGACGTACGCTTTTTTGCCCATGCCCGCAAGGCCTGCCGCCATAAGGCCTATGTATTCTTTCTTGCCGCCTACGCCGCCTGCGGAAGGATAGCCGCCCGCAACGATTTTGCCGAACACGGTGAGGTCAGGATACATATCTCTGCCGGTGCCCTGCCGACGGAATTTGACGACTTTGCCGTTCTCGATTTTTTTGTCGTCGATCATCCAAGGTTTGCCGTCAACGAAAACAGGAGTGTCGTCAACCTTGTATTTGTCGCCGAAGAAGTAGCCCGCAGCGCCGTGAATGCCGACTCTGAAACCGGTAACGACTTCGTCGAAGATGAAGAGAGCGCCGTATTTTTTGGCCAGAATTCTGGCTTTTTCGTTGTAGTCGAAGTCCACCGGACGGGTGCCACTTTCAGGACCTACAGGTTCGACGATGACCGCCGCCGTACCTCCCTTCAATTTGTTGCGTCTGAGCATTTTCTCAAGCATCTTGAGGTCGTTAGGTCTGACTTCGTCGGTGGTTTTGTAGCTGCCCGGAATGCCGTGGCTTTCCAAAAATTGTCTGCTGCCCGGAATCTTCAGGCCGTAAACCATCTGATCGGACCAGCCGTGATAAGCGCCGCCGACTTTGATGATGCGTTTATGTTTGGTTGCGCAACGCGCCACTCTTATTGCCGCCATGACGGATTCGGTGCCGGAACCCAGCATCCTGAACATTTCGCACGCAGGCATAAGTTCGTTGATTTTTTTGGCGAGCAAAAGTTCGCCCTCGTGGAACAAACCGGTAACAGGACCGCAGGTGTTGAGAAGTTCAAAAACCTTTTCCCTTACAGGCAGATAGTTGCTGCCCAAAATGGTCGGGCCGCCGGCCTGCAAAAAGTCGAAATATTTGTTGCCGTCGCGATCGTAAAGATAAGCGCCTTCCGCTTTGTCCATGCAAAGTGGGAACGGATAGTTGAAAGCAAGGTTGTGTTGTACGCCGCCCGGAATATACTTTTTGGCTTCCGTGGTGATTTCCTTGCTGCCTTTGCAGTTGATTTCGTAGTGATCGAGAACCTTTTTAAGATACTCGTCGGATACGCACCAAATCGGTTTTGAAGTTAAATCCGCAAGTTCTTTGTAGATTTGATTGGCGTCTGGCCATTTGCTGATACCGTTACCGTTGCTCATAGTTTATCCTCCACTCTGTTTGTTATTAAGGTTATGAATTTGTTTATCGTCAGTTTGACGTCCTCTCCGTCGCCGAAGGCTTCGCCACGCATAAACTTCTGAAACACAAGTCCGAAATAGGAACCGATCAAAAGGGCGGAAAGTTCTTTTGGGGAAAATACCTTTTTCGCCGCGTTGTAAGCGGCACTTTCCGATATAGTCTTTTGCAGCGCGTCGTCAAGCTCCTGAAAGTTGCACGGCTCGCGGCTCAAAAGATTTTTGACGAACAGTTCCATGCACAGATAAGGATACGGAACGGTGTCGTCCACCAGCTGACAAAGAAGGACTCTCTCAAAAACTCCGCGATTGCTGTTTCTTGCGGCGGCGAAAAGGTCCTTGATTTCTTCGTCCGCAAGCTCCCTCAGCAGTTGATCGAGCGAATTGAAATGCGTGAAAAACGTGCTTCTGGAGATGCCCGTTTCGTGGGCGATGCGTTCGATTTTGACGCCCGAGATGCCCTCTTCCTCAAATAATTTTTTTGCGGTGTGCATAATTTGTTTATGCGTCGTTACCTTTTTTCCTTCCGTTTTCAATAGAGCTTTTGACATAAGTATCCTTATTTTTGTATTATAGTCTAATTTTAGCACACCGCTTCGGCGTTTGTAAAGCGATTTTTGGACTAAAGTACAATTCTGTTATAAATTATTATTTAGCACTTTGTCAAAAAAATTTCGGGATTTTTTGACTTTTTTTCCAAAATCTATTGACAAATGGGAAAATGGTGTTATAATTAGCAGTCGAAGAGCGAGAGTGCTAAAATATGGAAGCACCTCACGGGAAAACCTTTTCCCGAACCTATCATATTTCAAAGGAGGTATGACTTATGGATTTTAGTAAATACACCAAAAAAGCGCTTGACGCAATAAACAACGCGCAGAACATTGCGCTTGAAAGACATCATCAGCAATTGTTTTCGGAACATATCGTTTACGCCCTTCTTTCCGACGAAGACGGACTTATCCCGAAGCTCGTAACGAAGTGCGGCGCCGATTCCGACGCACTTTTGAGAGAAACCGACAAAATATTGTCGTCCTTCCCTTCCGTAACCGGCTCGGGCGCGGGCGAATGTTATCTGTCGGGCGACGCGTCGCTTATGCTTTCGGAGGCAGGCAAGCTTGCCAAATCCGCGGGCGACGAATACGTCAGCGTCGAACACATTTTCGCGGCGATTTTGGACAATCCTTCCCCTGCCCTCAAGGCGGCGTTTGCAAAAGTCAAACTTACAAAAGCAGGCTTTATGAGCGCGCTTTCGCAGGTTAAAACCACGAAAGTTACGTCAGACAACCCCGAAGACACATACGACGTACTGAAAAAATACGGCCACGACATGGTCGAACGCGCCGAAAGCGGCAAGCTGGATCCGGTTATCGGCCGTGATGACGAAATAAGAAACGTCATTCGTATTCTGTCCAGAAAAACCAAAAACAACCCGGTTCTTATCGGCGAAGCGGGCGTCGGGAAAACGGCAATAGCGGAAGGGCTGGCGCAGCGTATCGTTCGCGGCGACGTGCCGGAAGGACTTAAGGACAAACACATCTTTGCCCTCGACATGGGCGCGCTTATTGCGGGCGCAAAATACCGCGGCGAATTCGAAGAAAGGCTGAAAGCCGTTCTGAACGAAATCAAAAAACAAAACGGCCGTATGCTGCTTTTCATCGACGAACTGCACACCATCGTAGGCGCAGGCAAAACCGAAGGCAGCATGGATGCGGGCAACCTCTTAAAACCTATGCTTGCAAGGGGCGAGCTGCACTGCATCGGCGCAACCACTTTGGACGAATACCGCAAATACATCGAAAAAGATCCTGCCCTGGAGCGTCGTTTTCAACCCGTTATGGTGAACGAACCTACCGTTGAAGACACCGTCGCCATTTTGAGAGGACTGAAGGAAAGATACGAAATCTTCCACGGCGTGCGTATTCACGACCAGGCTTTGGTTGCGGCGGCAACGCTTTCGGACAGATACATTTCCGACAGATTCCTGCCGGACAAGGCAATCGACCTTGTGGACGAAGCCTGCGCCATGATCAGGACGGAAATCGACAGCATGCCGACCGAAATGGACGTCATCAGCCGCAAAATCATGCAGCTGGAGATAGAGGAAATGGCGCTTGAAAAGGAAACCGACAAGCTTTCCGTCGAGCGTCGCGAATCAATCAAAAAAGAACTTGCAAACCTTCACGATAAGTTCAACGAAATGAAGGCGCAATGGGAAAACGAAAAGAAAGAAATAAACGGCGTTCAGGACACCAAGGCCGAAATCGACCGCGTCAATCTTCAGATCGAAGACGCAAAACGACGCAGCGACTACGGCAAAGCGGCCGAGCTTCAATACGGCACCCTGCCGGCCTTGACCAAAAAGCTTGAGGAAGCCGAGAAAAAATCCAAAAACGGAACTTCTCTGCTCCGCGACGAAGTTACCTCCGACGAAATCGCAAAAATCGTTTCGAAGTGGACGGGTATTCCCGTCACCAAGCTTATGGAAAGCGAAAAAGAAAAGCTTCTGCACCTTGCCGACGAACTGCACAAACGCGTCATCGGTCAGGACGAAGCCGTAAACGCCGTCAGCGAAGCGGTGCTTCGTTCGAGAGCGGGCATTTCCGACGAAAACAGACCTATCGGATCTTTCCTGTTCCTCGGCCCTACGGGCGTGGGCAAAACCGAACTTGCAAAAACGCTTGCTTCCTATCTTTTCAACGACGAACGCAACATCGTGCGTATCGACATGACGGAATATATGGAAAAATTCAGCGTGTCGCGTCTTATCGGCGCGCCTCCGGGATACGTCGGCTACGACGAGGGCGGTCAGCTCACCGAAGCAGTCAGAAGAAAACCTTATTCCGTGGTTCTTTTCGACGAAATCGAAAAAGCGCACCCCGACGTCTTCAACATTTTGTTGCAGGTTCTCGACGACGGCCGCATAACCGACAGCCAAGGCAGAACGGTTAACTTCAAAAACACCATCATCATTCTGACCTCCAACCTCGGCAGCGGCGCCATTCTGGACGGCATCGACCAAAACGGCAACATCTCCGACGAGGCGAAAGAACAAATCGACAAACTTCTGAAGCAGACCTTCCGTCCGGAATTTCTGAACAGACTCGACGACACCGTTCTCTTCACGCCGCTCACTCGCGAAAATGTCTTCAGGATCATCGACATCATGCTGACCAAACTGCAATCGCGCCTTGAAAAACAGAACCTCAAACTGCAGGTTACCGACGCGGCCAAAAACCTTATCGTGGACGGCGGCTACGACGTAACCTTCGGCGCAAGACCGCTTAAACGTTACATCGAAAGCAACGTCGAAACCAAGGTTGCCAAAGCAATCCTTAAGGGCAACATGGACGAAGGCGACACCATCGTCGTCGACGCCTCGAACGGCGAAATCACCGTCTCTTCAAAACACTAACAACAAACCCCTCTCGCTTTCCGAGAGGGGCTTTTTATTTTGACGTTTTAAGATGCGAGTTTTGCAAGATATTCGTCCACAAAGCCCCAAACCAAGGAGTCGTAATCCGTGACGCTGTAGTTTGCCGCGTTGAAGCCGTGCCCTGCCCCGAGAATTTTTTTAAGCTCGCAATCGGAATAAATCGTCTGCGCCTTTTCGGAATAGGATATCGGCACGGTGCGGTCGTTTGTGCCGTGAACGATAAGCACGGGCTTGTCGAATGCGGCGATATGCTCGTACACGTCGTAGTTGGTCAGCGAGCTTGAGAAGGTTTTTCCGTAAGGGATAAGGCTGTCGGGGATAAGCGGATTTGACGCGTACTTTTTCACCTGATCGGCGATGTTGAACGCAGGATACAGCAAAATCATGCCCGAAACCGCTTCGGGGATACCGTTTGCGGTGAGCGCAGTCACCAGTCCGCCCTGGCTGGTCCCCACCAAAAGCACGCCGCCGTCCGTGACGTCTTCGCGCGCCGATACCGCCGAAATCACCGCTTTGAGGTCGGCCACTTCGGAGAAAATGGTCATTTCCTTGACTTTGCCGTCGCTTTTCGAGGAATTGCTTCCGCCGCAAAAATCAAACGTGCAGGCAACGTATCCCCTGTCCGCAAAGCCTTTGGCATACGCCGCGAGGGAATTTCCCGTCAGAAACGCGCTGTGCGACAAAATCACCGCAGGGTGCGAGGCAAGCTCGTCATTTGGAAAATATAATTTGCAATAAATGTTTTTGCTTCCGTTTTGCGTCCAGAACTCCTCGGTTTTGTAGTCTTCTGTGGGGACGTCAGGAGTATCTGGATTGTCGGGATTATCCGGAGTGTCCGGGACGTCGGGCGTATCGGGCGTGTCAGGCTTATCCGGCGTATCCGGTTTGTCCGGCGTATCCGGTTTGTCCGGCGTGTCAGGATTGTCCGGCGAAGGAGAATCGCCCTTCCCGCAGCTTGCAAACGCCATAAGCATAACCACTATGACAAGCACAACGAAAATAAATTTGAATAATAAACGTTTTTTCATAAAATTTCCTCTTTCTATGATTCCCGTTATTCTCCCTGTCGCTACGTCAATTATACTACCACAACAGGCGTTTGTCTACTGCCGATAAATATCTTTTTCACGCGCCAAAGCGGAAAATTTTGCTAAAACGGAAACGTCTTTTGCGGCGCAACCTAAAATCGCAAGCGGTTTTTTGTGTGGTTTTGGCACAAAAGCGCAAAAAATCAAAAACGGTGAGCAAAAAAATTCAAGTGGGCATTGACATTGAAAAAATGGGGAAATATAATATAGTTAAGTAAATAACAGGAGGAAACCTATGAGCAAAAATTACGACGTTCTCGTTGTCGGCGGCGGCAACGGCGGCTTGATGGCTGCCGCACTCACCGCAAAAGCGGGGCTGAAAACGTTGCTGGTTGAAAAACATAATATTCCGGGCGGCAGCGCTTCATCGTTCAAAAGAGGCAGATTCGAATTCGAGCCGTCGTTGCACGAGCTTTGCAGCGTCGGAACGAAGGAAAAACCAAACGAAATTTACAACTTGTTCGACAAAATCGGGGCGAAGATCGACTGGAGGTACGAAAACAACACCTTCCGCGCAATCTGCACCGGCGAAAACGGCTATGACGTGAAGCTTCGCGCAGGGGAAGAAAACTTCTGCGACGACATGGAAAAGGCCGTTCCGGGTTGCCGCGCGTCGGTCAAAGCATTTTTCGATCTGGACGGCAAAAACAAAGAAACCCTTTCCTATATCTACAAAAAGAAAGGCAAACCGAACCCGCTCGTTATGCTCTTCAAGCACGGCGACTTTATGAGATCGGCTTCACACAGCGTTGAGGACGTCGAAAAAGCCCTCGGCATGCCTGAAAAAGCGCGCAACATTCTCAACACCTACTGGTGCTATCTGGGCGTTCCTACCGACGAGCTTTCGGCTTTCCACTATATGACCATGGTCGAATCCTACGTCAACGACGGCGCGGCCATGCCGTACAAACGCTCGCACGAACTGAGCCTTGCCATCGAAAAGGCAATCACCGATAACGGCGGCGAAGTGTGGTACAACTCCCCTGCAACCAAGTTCCTCTACAACGAAGACGGCTCCTGCAAGGGCGTTGAACTGGCAAACGGCGAGCAGATTTTTGCGAAAGAAATCATTTCCAACGTCATTCCTAACAACGTTTACGAAATGTCCGCCCCGAAATTCGTGCCTGAACGCGAATTGCGCCTTGCCAACAGCAGAAAACTGGGCATAACCTTCGTAACGATATATCTCGGCCTCGACTGCACCAAGGAAGAACTGGGGCTTAATGACTACACCGTCTTCATTTCCAAGGACGGCAACCCGAGAAAGTGCTTCGACAAACGCCTTGACGGCTATTATTACGTCGTCAACTGCCTGAACGCGGTAATCCCGGATTGCACGCCTGAAGGTACGAGCACGCTTTTCTACACCATTCCGCTTTTCGGCAACGAAATCCCTGCGGATTTGTCGCCTGAAAACTACAAAAAATGGAAAAACGACGTCGCCAAACGCTTCATAGAAGACAGCGAAAAGGTTTTGGGCGTCAGCATTATGCCGCACATTGAGGAAATCGAAGTCGCAACGCCGGTTACCTTTGCAAGATACCTCGGCACGCCTGACGGCGAAATTTACGGCTACGAGCTTTCCGGTTGGGACAGCATCATGGCGCGTATCTCCCAAAACGCAACCGACTACACCGTGAAAAACCTCACCTACTGCGGCGGCCACAACGTCCGCGGCGACGGCTACAGCTCCGCCTACATCACCGGCGAATCGGCGGCAAACACCGTCATCAGAAGACTGAAAGGAGGCAACTGATATGAAAAAACCTAACATTTCTTCGTTAAATCCGATAGAGTTCACAAAAGTTCAGCCTTTAAGAACCGAAACCATCGACAAGGCTCCGGCAACTCCGATTCCGCCACTCGAATCGTACCGTGCAAACGCAATCGCAAAAGCCTTGCACCCGAAACGTCAGTTCGTCGTGATTTCGAAAATAGACGAAATTTCAAGCGACGTCAAAACCTTCACCCTCGTTCCGAACGAGAAAAAAGGCACGACCGCTCTCGCCTATTTCTCCGCAGGGCAATATATTTCCGTCAGCCTCACGATCGGCCAAATAACCTTGAACCGTCCGTATTCCCTGTCTTCTTCCCCGAAAGCGGCACTTGGCGGAGAATACAAAATCACCGTCAAACGCGTCAAGGACGGACTTGCAACCAACTATATTCTCGACAATTTCAAAGTCGGCGACGAGCTTGAAATTTCCGCTCCTCTCGGACACTTCTGCTACGAACCTCTGCGCGACGCGGCCACCGTCATCGGCCTTGCGGGCGGAAGTGGCATCACTCCGTTTTTAAGTTTGGCGCACGCGATAGCCGACGGCGACGAAGACGCAAACCTCGTTCTGCTTTACGGCTCCCGCACGCAAAAAGACGTTTTGTTCAAAAACGAATTTGACGAAATTGCAAAATCGTGCGATAAAGTCAAGGTTGTGTACGTTTTAAGCGACGAATCGGCAGAAGGCTGCGAATCCGGCTTCCTGACGGCAGAGCTTATCAAAAAGTACGCGCCGGAAGGAGACTACTCGGTGTTTATGTGCGGACCGCAGGCCATGTACGTTTTTGCCGACAAAGAAATAGCAAAACTCGGCATCAGACAAAAATTTGTCAGACACGAGCTGTTCGGCGAATATCACAACCCTGAAAAGGAAGCCGACTACGTTGCCCCTGAAGCCCCTACCTGCAAAATCACCGTCAACGTTCGCGGCGAAAAACAGGTTGTGGAAGCTTCCGTTGAGGACACCGTTCTCTCTTCTCTCGAAAAACACGGCATTCGCGTTCCTGCGCATTGCAGATCCGGCGAATGCGGTTGGTGCCACAGCAGGCTGGTTTCCGGCAAGGTTTACGTCCCTAAATCCGTTGACGGCAGACGCCTTGCGGATTTGGACTACGGCTACGTTCATCCGTGCTGCACCTTCCCTCTTTCGGACATCGAAATCGTCGTGTATCCTGAAGCATAACGCAAAAACGAAAATATCCCGAGAAACCTCGGGATATTTTTTGTTTTATAGCGACGATTTCCGAATTGGTAAATGCTTCAAGAACGATATTCGCTTCGTATTCGTTGATAACGCATTTTTTGTCGATAACGTCGTATCCGAAGAATGTTCGTCCGCCGGTCGTCTGACCTTTGCTCCAACTCTCTTTTAATCCGCGATTTATCTTTTGAGCGAGTTCCGCCGATTTTGTGTGTTTCGTTAGCCATAGCCGCTCCTATAAATCAAAATATCGCCTTTAAAAATCAGAGCCGTCCGCAATGACTGCGAACGGCTCGTTGTTATTATTTCATCTTATTTTTTTTGGTGAACAATGCTTTGATTGCTGCGATTAAATCTGCAAAGCTCTTTTTCTTGACTGCGAACCAAAGAACGGCAAATCCGCCGATTCCGGCAAGCAGCACCGAACCGATTACGATACCCGCAATTTGTCCGCCCGAAAGTCCGTCCTTTTTATCAGGTGTCGGAGTGATTTCGCCACCGCCCGAAGTCTTATCGCCATACACCGCCGTAAGGGTTTTTTCTCCCGTTACGTTAAAGGTATAACTCTTTTCGGTGCTGACGATTTCTCCGCTTTCGTCTTTCCAGCCTTTGAACTCTTTGCCTTCTGCCGGATCGTTTGCGGTAACGGTTATGCTTTCACCTTGTTTGACAACTCCTGCGCCCGTTCCGCCTTCGACTTTGATTTCAACGGACGGTTTGTCGTCAACAGCTCTGAAATGCGCTTGAATCTTAATGTTGCTTGCAGGCATTTCAAAGGTTGTCGTAGAACTTGTCGCGCTTTCAAACTCTATGGTTACGCCCGCCGTTTCGCAAGTCCATTTGTCAAAGACTTTTCCTGCCGGAGCAGGATTTGCGGTTATGGTAACGGTTTCACCGGCTTTTGCGACTTCTTTGTCTTTCGTGCCGTCCACCATTTCTATTGCAAACTTTTCAATCGCCCGATAGGTTGCCTTAAAGGTTACGTTTCCGTCAGGCATATTGAACTTGATTTCCGTTTTGGTCAAATCCATACCCTCGGTGTCAAGTCCCGTAACTTCCCACTTGTCGAAGTACATATCGGTATCCGGCTCGTTTGCCTTTACGGTAACTTCCGTCTGATAGGTTGCCATATCCAAGGTGGTCGTTCCGTTTTCGACGGTAACTTGGTAAACAACGTCTTTGTACGTTGCTTCCATTTTCACGTCGCTTGCAGGCATTTGGAAAGTAACCGTTGATTTTGCCAAATCTTCGTCGGACAAAGTAATGCCCGTAACAACCCACTTATCGAACTCTTTTCCCGTTGCAGGGACGTTTGCCGTAATGGTTACGCTTTCGCCACATTTTGCCTTTGATTTATCTGCCGTTCCGCCGTTTACGGTAATAGTGTACTCGATATCTTCGTAATTTGCGGTTGCGGTTACAGCATTTGCAGGCATATTAAAGGTAAGGCTTGTTTTAGTTGTATCAAGACCGCTTATTCCCTCAATCGTCCAACCCGAAAATTTCTTTCCGATTGTAGGCTCGTTTGCGGTGATGGTCACGCTTGCGCCTTGAATAAACACACCTTCGCCTGTTCCGCCTATTACGGTAAGATTGTATGAAGAAACACCGCTTTCAGGAACGTCCACTTCGGTAACTGCTCCTGCATTGTAGTTGTCCGTTTCCTTAAACCTTATTTGATATCTACCGGACGAAAGTCCTGTAACGTCGCTACCTGTTCCCGAAGTCCAAGCAGAATCGCCTACTTTGCGGTATTCCATTTTGGCGGTTATTCCCGTTATCTTGCCGTCCGTTGTGGTTGTTGTAGTAGGAGCAACGGTTGTAAATAGCGAAGAAGATGGTGCAGGTTGTTCTGCCTTTGCGATTGTAAATTTCCACGAAACATCGTGAATATCGGTTGCCGAGTTGAAGTTTGCCGTTGCGGTTGTGTCGATATACACTTCATATTCGCCTGCGTCTTTTGCCTCTGCAACAATCACTCCGCCTTTTTTGTACTTAACCGTGACGGTGTAGCCTGTTTCATCACCATAGTGAGCAATCAAACTAACGGTTGCGGTTTTGACATTGCCGTCATACGTAAGGTTGCTCGGTTCATTAAAGTTAAAATCGCTTACAACAGGGTTTCTCTTACCTATGCTCCAAGGGATTTCCTTGTCGGTTATCGTGCCGTCGTTCCACTTATATCCGCTCTTTAATTTTGCGATTGCGGTATAATTTTTTGCGGCAACGCCTTTATTTCCTGTTAGCGTATAGCCGACGCCATCATCAACGCCCGTTATCTCACTATTTGTATAAGTAAGCCCCGTTTTTGCTGTCGGAACGGCAATTTCTGTAAGCGTAGCAACGATATTAAATTTTGCGTCCGAGTTGCTTTTGGCAGTCAAATCGCTTGTAAGTCCTGTGATATTTGCCTTTGGAATTGTGATATTTACAACTTGGTCGCTAAGAGCGGTAGGCGTACCGCTGACGGTGATTCTCGCCTCGGTGTCGCTTATTCTCTTAAATGTCTGAACAAGCCCTGCGGGAAGATTTGTTATCCAATTTCCCGAAAGAGCGGTCGCAAACGTATATCCCGTAAGTGTAACGGTAATATCCTTGTTTGCAATCGTTTCGCCTTGCTCACCAAAAATAGTTACGCTATCTACGGTTGCTTTCCTTTCGGTGTAGTCAATGGTGAACGGCGCGCTGTATAATGTTTTGTTATTATACTCAACCTCAACCACATATTCGCCGGCAGGAGTTCCGTAATAAGTCCCATTATCTTCAAGAGTTGCTTTATAAGTAGTTCCGTCAACAGACACAACGTTACCCTTTGAAATAGTTAAATCGTTTATCGGTCTGATTTTTATCCAATTACTTTGGTTAAATTCATTACTAATAAGAGTAAATGTCACCGTACCTTTTGTACCACTTTCTCTTTCAAAAACAGGTTGCACCGTAAACGCTTTATAATTTGCTCTTACTTCAATATCCTTGTCTTGAACGGTAAGTTTCGCTCCGTTTTGGCTTGTTGCGTTTGTTATAACTGCGTCACTTGTAAACGAAAACCATTTGTCAAACGGTATGTTTGTCGTATCCGTTTCGCTCACTTGCAAAGAAGGCGCATTCAAAGTGATTTCGTCACCCGCAAGGAAATATCCGCTACCACTATTTGCTTCCTTAGGTACGCCCGGACCTGCAAGTGTACCGTTTATTGCTGCCACATAGCGCGGTGTGCCATAGCGGTAGGACGCAAAGCAATTTCCGCTATCTTCGTTTACAGCGTGGGTTGTATTATCTACGTCACCACCGGTAATAGGCCAGCCATTGCTTCCTGCTTTCTTGTATTTTATGGTCATATTGCCTGCTTTAGTCATCGTTTTGCAGTTTCGAATACCATAACTATAAGCACTATCGCCACCCGCCACGCTAACGTCAATATCGATATTGCCGTTTGTATTTATAGTTACATTGTTTTTTGCAAAAATACCTGCTACCCATTGACTTGCGGTGCTATTGTTTGTGTTTTTGGCTACAATATTAACGCTTGCATTGTCTTCAATTGTTACGTTCCTTGCATGAATACCATCAACTTGACAGTTTTCTCCATTAGACGTTGCGTTAATTGTGACTTGTGCGTTGCCTCCAATAACAACGTCAATGTTCTTAGCCATTACCGACGCTCCGCAGGCTATTCCCCATACAGAAGAAACGCTGCTTGAAGCGTTTATCGTCAATTTTCCGTTTGCATTAGACGTAATAGTTACTCGTCCTTCATGTTCTCCATCGATAAATACGCCGTTTTGCCCACCGGTAATAATATTGTCTCCGATAAGGTTGATTGTGAAATATCCTGATACAGCAGGATTTATACCTACGTTCCCGCCGTTAAAATTGTTAAGAGTCAAAACGCCGTCTTTGTATTTGGCAACGTAACCCGTATCGGGGTTGCCGTTTAGTTGATCTCCATCAGACGTTTTCAAATAATAACCATTGTTTAACGGATTATTATTTATGTAAATTATGTCATACGGCGTAAGCGTTTCTCCTTCTGCATAGACCGTACTCGTCGGGCTTGCAACCACTATGCCGAGCATAAGCGCAAGGCACATCGTAAGTCCCAAAATCAGCGTCAATATCTTTGATATATTTGCCTTTGTGTGTGTCATAATATTATCTCCTTTTAATTTTTGTGGGGATATGTTGCATAAAACGCGACTTTACGTCGCAAATATGCTGCATTAAGTCGTTTAGTATACGACAAACAAGTCTATGTCCGAAATAGTGCAGAAACCGAAACTCTTTGCCCCGATTGCTTTCATGGAATAGGCAAAGCCGAGGTTATCTTTCGTGCCGATCAGCGCGTTTACCGCCGTCGTGCCGATCTGCATATTCAGGTTTTCGGCAGTACCGATTTTCAGCACGGCGTTTAGCGTATCAAAAAGATCCGCCGTATCATCAGCCGAAAGATTGTTAAGCGTAAGCGATTTGTGCGTTACGGTGTAGGCAAAGCCGTCTTCTTCCGTCTTATCTACGCGAACGGTGGACGAAACGTAAAGGCTGTCCGGGATATGTTTTTTTAATAACTTATACGGGAAACCGTCCATATCCGCTTTGAACGGCGTAAGGTCGAGTTTTGCAACGACGCCAAAATCCGCGCTGCCGTTTGCGGCAATTTCCGAAAAATCGACTTGCATGACGGTTACGGACACCTCTTTTTCGCCTATTTTGATTTTGCCTCCCGTTTGCTCGTAAAAGACCGTCTGGGCAATCGCCCCGACATGCTTTTCGAGGAGGAAAATCGAATCCGTCATACTTTTGCCCGCAAGTGAAGCAAAATTGACCGAGTATCCGTTGTAGCCTTTGCCCTTTTCATAGACGATAAGCCCGTCGATTTTATCATTGACTGCGCTTTTCATTTCGGCAAAGTCCTGCTCGCCGTAAGCGTTCGGGCAAAGCGCGGATTCGTCCACGTCTTTTGAGAGCGTTTTCAGTTGTTCCGCGGTGCGGAAAAGGTCGATGCCGTGCGTCGTGCGGACGTAGACGTATCCGCCGATGACGGTAACGCCGACTATGGCGACGATGACGAAAAAGGTTATAATAAGATTTTTTATTGTTTTCATAATTATTCTCCGTCGGCTGTTCGAGCCGCCCGATAAAGACGGCCCTATTGCCTTATTTGTAAGATTTCTTAAAGGGTTATCCAGAGCGCAGGGACTACGCCGCCGTCAGGAATCAGATCGGTGCTATCTATGGCGCCTTTTGCATGTCTGTCCAGAACGAAGGTTGAGTATCCGTCGTTGCCACCACGACTACCTATAGACGGCGAACGAGTGTACCAGGTGACGTATTTTTCTTCGTAGATATCCATCGGCGCGCCGCGGAATTTGGCAAAATCGGTTGCTTGCAGATTCCTTGCGGGATCTTTTGCTAATACGTCCTTATTAAATCCGTACGTCGTGGTGGTAATGTCCCGCAACGACAGCAAAAAGATCTTGTCGTCCGTATCTTTGCATTGTGCGGCGTACTTGTTTTCCCCAGGCTTGTTTTGCGAGCTGTAAGTATTCGGGTAATACGTCGGGTATTCGTCCGGATTGCAACTTCTCGCGCTGTTGTCGAGGCGCGTGGTTTTTATGATTTCCTTTTGCAAGTCGTTGAAAACCTCGTTGTAGAAGGTTTCGTTGAGCCACCTGCGCAGGAAACAATATTCCCAGTTGTTGGCGTAAGTTCCGTCGACGTCACTTTCCTTTGTTCCCCTGAAAACGCCGTATTCGCCGTTATAAAAGCCTGCTTCTCTTCTATTAGGTTCCAGCCAAAATGCATCCAGAGCGATATCGCTCATGATATAGGCGGAATTCCCGCTTGTGGTTAAAATTCTCCATTTTATCGGTTCGACCTTAAACCAGTACACTTGATGATTAGTATAATGGTTGGCACTGATATAAGAATAGCCAAGACTTCCATATACCGCCGTGCGAAACTCCTTCATATAAAAGCCACGGTATTTTGTGCCGCTATAAATGACGTCTATATACCAGATATCCTTCGAATTTTCGTAATATAACCAGTTTTCGGGTTTCTCGGGGACAGTGTAAATTGTGTACTCGGGAATAGTCCCTGCCACTTCGTTAAGTTTTGCGATTACGTTTTCGTCGCGCTCTAAGGTTTGCGGCCAGTGGCCGAAATAGATATTATTGCCCTCGCGCGTGTATTTTACGGGATTGCACTCGTTGCACGTGGTGCATACGTCGCAAACGTAACTATGCTTTCCGTTGGCGGGGATTTCCACCTTTGTGCTATAGTCGCAACCCTCGCGCTGACACGCGTCATACTCGTCCCAGCCGGGCAAGCAGTCCGCTTGTTTCGCCTCGTAGTGTTTGAGGTCGTGTCCGAGAGCCGGTTCGACGTATCTCTCCACCTTCGACGAATAGTCGCAACCTTCGCGCTTGCAGGTGGAATATCTTCCCCAATATCCGTCCTCGGTGCAGGTTGCCTTGCATTGCTCGTGCCATTTCAAATCGTGCCCGAGAGCGGGAATCCCATTGTAATCGGTGCAATAATCGCAACCCTCGTTGGAGCATCTGTAATACTCCTCGGTGCCCCACTTCTCGCAAGTCGGCTCAACACGCGGAACGTGTATGGTCATACTATGTCCCGTTTTTTCGATTTCCTCATACCCTTCGGTTTTGCCGCAATAATGCGCGCATCTCTTGTATGCTTTCCAACCGTTTTCGGTGCAAGTCGGCTCTTTGGCGGCAACTTCCTGCATATCGTGTCCGAGAGCGGGTATCGGCTTCTGCTCGGTGTAAGTACAGCCCGGGGTTATGCAACGTTTGCCGTGGGTAAGCCCTTCTTTTTCGCACCGAGGATCATAGCCCTTTTCCTCGCGCAGGTTGTGATCGGCAAGTTCGCCGTACTCGAAGGTTTCCCTGCCTAAACTGCCGCAAATGCTGCAAACAAGCCGATACACGGCCCTTCTTTGGCACGTTGCGTTGTCCACGAGGTTTCTGTCGGTAACCTTTTCAACGTAAGTGTGTATATGCTGCTCTTCGGCATTTACCAAGCCCGCAACCACAAAATAGGAAAAACTTGTCGTTTCAAAGTGTATATTGTTGCCGTCGGCCGTCGTTGCGAGTTCCTCCACCGTGTTGTCGCCCTTGACGTGATAGGTGACGTAACCGTCCGCCTCGAACGGCTTCGGCATGGTGATTTTGACCTTGCCGCTCGGCTGCGCCTTTTCGCCGCCCTTTGTGAGAGTGATGTCGAAAACGGCAATTTTTGCGCTGTCGTACGGCTTATTGATTTCCGAAATTGCAGCCTTGCCTTGCTCGCTGTCGGCGGCATGATGTTCGGCTTTCAGCGCGGAGCCTTTTTCAAACGCGCCGTCTGCGGTGATGCCGCTTTCGGCGGTCAGTTTGTTTATGCCTCCGTTTTTGTCACCGCAAGCGACCAGCGCAAGACACAGCGACAACGCAAGCGCAAGGAATAATAAAGATTTTTTCTTCATCTATGTCTCCTTTATTTTTATAAAACACGATACGGATAAGCGGGTTTTTACGCCCGCTTATCCGTTATTTTGATCAGATAATAACTTTTAAGTTATTTTACCACGATGTTTGCAGTGTCGCTCAGGTTCCCGAAGCGGGCTTAACTTCAACTTGAAGTCCGATATATATATCCTCGCCTGTAAAAACCCATTCGCCGTTATTACCGGTTAGTTTGGGATCAGATCCAGTGTTTTTATAAAACTCGACGATGAGATATGAACCGACTATTTTTCCGCCAACTTCATTGTATACCCCCGCGCCTGTGCCGGGAGTGCGAGTGTATTTTGCGATGTCCTTTCCTTTATTAATAAATTTTATTTCGATTGTATCGGTGTCTTTGGCGTTTTTAAGCTTTTCGCTGAGATCACTTCTGTTCAGGTTGATCGCAAATGTGTTTTCGCCAAGCTCGATAGGCTCGATGACGTTGGTGCCGGGGACGCCTAACATAAAACCGCTCCTAACTTTTGTCGCATTAGGAACTGCGGTGACTACGCACTCGGCAATAGTTTTTCCGCTCACCCTAAGTGTGAACCTGCGACCGACAAATGCGGGGACTTTTTTGCCTTGGAAATTAATGGTGACGCCTGCAAGTATTTCACCGCCTGCAAGTAACGTCGTGCCTTCCGGGAACGTAACTTCGCCGATTACTTCACCGTACGTGTCGGCAAAAGCAACATTCGGTTTAATTCCCGTCTGAATTGGGGTGTTTTGACCACCCTCGCCTTTTGTGCGCACTCTTATTGTTACCGTGACCTTGCTATAACCGATAATCGTATCGGGCTTGGACAGCATATATCCGCGATTAAGTTCAGCCCTCGTTGCGCCTTCGATATACAAACCTACTTCTTCACCAGCGGTTGCCGTTTCAACCTCTGTCGCCGACGTGCCTGTACCCTTTTTGATTTTATTCACGGTGATTATCTTGCCGATTTCATTAACTAAAATTTGGTCGCCTTTTTTCACCGTGCCATTAGCGATTGTTGTTGTGATCAAAACCTCACTGCTACCGGAAAAGGTGTACAAGTCTTGGATTCCGGCATAGAAGGAATCGGGAGCGTTCCAAACGGTAAATTTGACCGTGTCGTATACGCCGTTGTTAAGCTCGAAGTTGTCGTTGTCCACGGTCAAGACGGTGGCGCCGATTGTATGTATGCCAATCGCATAGTATGTTTCGGGAGCGCCAATCGTCACCCATTCTACGACGTTGTTCGTATCTGCCGCGACGTTTATGCACGTCAAACCGAACTTTCCGCTTTCAAGGTTTTCTCCAAGTTTTCTTTCAAAAACGCCTGCGGACAAAGTTATCTCGCGTTTGTTGATTATGATTGTCGTAGTGATTTCGCCGCCTTTCCACTCCGCCGTGGCTGCTACGCTGACTTTCACGGTATATTCGCCGGCGTTAATCGGGGCGGTCGCGGAAAACGCAGTGTCGTTTTCGCCTTTGTAAGTGATGGTGATTTCGCCGTCGCCCTGACGATTGACCTTCGCGGAATCAATGATAAACGCCAACCCGTCATAGGTTTTTTCCTCAACTAAATCGTTAGCAAACGAAATAGTGTTGTCTTTTGCTGCGAGAGCGGCTATCGGCTCTGTTCTGGTTGCTTTACATACCGTGCAGGTGAAAGTCTTTTCGCCCTCAACGCCGTAGTTCGGCTCTGTGGTGACGACGCCTCCGTTCCATTCGTGCGCGGCAAAACCTTTTTTCTCGTCCGTGTGGCCGCAGGTTGCAGGATGCCAGTGGTTTTCGTCGTCAAACGTCCACGCTTCCATATTGAAAGTATGCTCGTGATCGAGCCTGCCGATTGTTGCAGTCTTGGTTTTGCCGCAAGTGGTGCAAGTGTAGGTCTTCACGCCTTCCTCGGTTTCTGTCGGCTCTTTGGTGACGACGCCTTCGTTCCATACGTGAGCTGCAAGGTCTTTCTTTTCATCCGCGTGACCGCAGGTTGCAGGATGCCAGTGGTTTTCGTCGTCGTACTTCCACTTGTTCATATCAAACGTATGTCCGAGTTTAGGAACGGCTTCCGTTTTTTGATACCCGCACACCGTACAAGTGAAAGTTTTCACGCCTTCCTCGGCTTCTGTCGGATCTTTGGTGACAACGCCTGCATCGAAAGTATGGTCGGCTTTGTCCGCAACGTCCGTGTGTTTTTTGGTCACACATTCGTGCCAGTGATATTGCTCGTCATTTTTCCATTCGCTTGAAAAGTTGTGTTTGTTTTTGTTGCAAGCGGCAAGAACCGAAAGCGACAAAACAAGCATCAACGCTATTGCGCAAATCGTGACGATTGATTTCCTTTTCATAATTTTGTTTCTCCTTGTTTTTTTAAATATATATTTCAAATCGCATTTTGCGACGTGAAACCGATTTTGTATCTTTGATTTGTTGATTTGTTCGCCTTAATATGCGTCGTATTCGCCGGGCGTTTTAATGCCGTTTCGTTATGTTTGCTATTTTGTTTGCTGTTAAACGGCAATTGACTTTCGCATGCGCATGTGGTATACTTTTATGTACTCGTATATACTTAATGGTATTTTTGCGCTTGCTTGCAACGTTTGAACTATCATGAGTATAGCAAAAACGCAACGAAAATTCCCCCACCCAAACCCTAAAAAGGTGGGGGAAACCGGAAAAATCAAAAAACTTTTAGAAATCGGGTGAGCAAACTCTCACGTAACCGATAACGGAAGATCAATATGAAACGTAAGACCAAAAAATTTGTTTCGTTGTTCATCGTCATTGCAATGACGCTCGCAACCTCATTTACTTTTTTTGCCTGCAATAAAAACAACACCTTGCTGAACCCGAAAAAACCGACGACTCTCACCATGTGGCACGTTTACGGCGAGCAGGTCAATTCGCCTATGAACGACTTTATCGAGCAATTCAACGCAACCGTCGGCAAAGAAAAAGGAGTCATCATTAACGTTACGCTGATGTCAAACGCCTCGCAGATCGGAAAAAAACTGAAAGACGCGCAAACAGGCAAAGCGGGATCCAAGGCAATGCCCGATTTGTTCTTTTGCCATTCGAGCGACGCGCGCGGGTTGGGGGCAAATAATCTTTTGGATTGGAAAGATTGTTTTTCACCGTCCGAACTTGACAAATTCGTCCCCGATTTTCTGAGCGACGGCATACTGAGTGACCACCTTTCGGTTTTTCCCGTTTCCAAATCGACTTACATGCTGTTCGTCGCGGGCGGAGTTTTTGAGAGATTCGCCGCCGACAAAGACGTTTCGCTATCCGACCTTGAAACCTGGAAAGGGTTTTTCTCGGTTGCCGAAAAATATTACGAGTGGTCGGGTGGCAAACCGTTCTGCGCGATAGATTATCTGATAAGGCTTGCGGAACTGTGCGCCATATCCGACGGGGAGAATATTTCTTATACGGACGGTTGGTACGACGCAAACAATCCCGCTCTGCTAAAAGCGTACGATATGTTTGCCACGTCTATCGCCAAAGGACATATTGTCGTGTCCGATTTGTATTCCAACACGCAGGTTATGACGGGACAGACTTGCGCAGGTATCGGTTCTTCGGCTTCCGTTCTTTATTACAACGACGAAATCACCTATCCCAACAACACGTCGGAAGCCGTGAATCTGAAAGTCTTGCCGTTACCACAACAGGCAGGCAAACAAAAAGTCGCAACGCAATCGGGCGTCGGGCTTTGCGCCTATAAAACGACCGCCCGTAAAGCCGAGGCCGCAACCGTCTTCGCGCGGTGGTTTACCGAGGAACAGCGCAACCTGGACTTCGTCCTTTCTACAGGATATATGCCTGTAAGAACGGGGGCTTTTGACAAAATCGGCGAAAATTCTTTGCAGTCGGAAGCATACAAAAACCTTTATAAAGCTTTGGCCAAAACCGTTGAGACCTGCTCTTTCAAAAAAGAACCGGATTTCGAAGGATATTACACCAAAGTGTACGCTTTGTACGAAAAAATCCGCAATATCCAGAATACTCTTGAAACCAGATACGAACAAGGCGAAACTTTGGAACAGATAGTTGCGGAAATGAAAGCCGCGCTGAATAGCGTCGGCTGACACAAAATAGCGGAGCAACCGGAATATGAAGTTCATAGATTTCAAAAAAAAGAAAACGTCTATGCATCGTAAGCTTTTGTTATATATGCTTACGCTTGTTCTCGTTGTCGTTATGTTTATCGCATTCGGTTTGTTTTTCGTCGGGCAGTTTTCTACGACAACGGAAAAATATTCAAACAATCTGACTTTTCAAAACGAGTTCTATACAAGACAAATCGAAAAATACTTTGACGATCTCTCGATGATGAACGAGATGCTTTCAAACGATGCCTCGGCGATAATAGACAAGTATCTGAAAGAAAAAGGAATTTATATAAGCGCGCTCAACGATTCTCAATTATACACAGAAGGCGTGCAGAAAGCGCTTTTCCCTAAACTTAAAGAAGAACTGCTTAAAGCGGACGCTTCGGGCGCGTTTATCATGCTTAACGCAACCGTCAACACCGGCAAAGCCGACTCGGACAAATCCAAAACGGGATTATATTTTCAACGCAGCACCCTTGACCGAACGGACGAAACGCTGCTGCTGTTTCGGGGCAGCGCGGAACTCGGAAGGAAAAACAACGTAATGCCACACCGCAAATGGCGTCTGGAATTCAGAACCGATTTCGCGCCGCAAACGGAAACCTTCTTCGACGAAACAATCGTCAAAGAAAAAAAGTCCGTGCTGACCGATATTTTTACGCTTAACGGAACAAGCGAAGAAGCAATGGCGTTTATTACGCCGCTGCTTGGCGCAGACGGCTCGTATTACGGCATTTGCGGATTTGAAATCTCGAAAAATTACTTTAAAGATTTCTTTGCTCAACCTACAAGATTAGAACAACTGACCTGCACCTTTTCCAAAACGGCAGAAGACGGCAAAATCGACTGTGACAACCTATTCTGGGCAGGCGTCCTCGGCGACTACTCCCTGAAACCGGGCGGTACGCTCGTACCAAAGGAAATGAACGACTCTCTCACCGAGTTCTTGGGAGAAAAAACTTTCGTTGCCGCTAAAAACGAGATTACTATCTGTAATACTTCATACACCCTTGTAGTTATGCAACCGAAAAGCGAATTCGACAAAACCGTTGCCGTAAGCGTCACAAGAATCGTGTTAGTATGCTTTTTACTCGTTTTTTCCGCCGTCGTAATCTGCGTGATTTTTTCACAAAAATTCGTTTCCCCTGTGATAAAAAGCCTTGAAAAAATACGTATGCAGGAGCATGCCGGAACAAAATCGGACATTATCGAAATCGACGACTTACTCGTCTATCTTACCGAACAGAACAGGCTTCGCGATCTCGAAACGGAAAACCTGAAACGTCAAAACGAAGAACTTGCGATCGTAACCGAAAACCAGACAAATGAAATCGACAAGCGGCAAAAGGAAATAGAACGGCTGACTTATTCCCGCAAAAACGAGATAGATCCCGATAACTACGAAGCATTCAAAATCGGGTTAAAAGAGCTTACAAAAACAGAAAAAACCGTTTTTAACCTCTATCTGCAAGGCAAAACCGCAAAGGAAATCGCCTATATACTCAATATACGCGAAAGTACGCTCAAATTCCACAACCACAATATTCTGGAAAAACTCGGCGTGTCTTCACGCAAACAAATGCTGCGCTACGCAACTCTGCTGAAACAAGAAACGCAGAGCGAATGACATAACCGGCGAAGCCGCTTTTCTCTGCCCTTGTGTTTCTGAAAATAATAAAAACAGCAAGCCGTACATTCGTGTTTTTAACGACGTTTTATCTATGGGACACGTTCCGGAAAGGTTGACGCTTGCTTTTTCTGCTTAACCATGTTAAGGTTTATATTGAAAGAAACTCATCGGAGAAATTTATGGAACAAAAAATCGTACGACCGTATAATAAGGAGCAAACAAAAGCTTTTGTAAAAGCTATTATAATCGAACATTATGATTGCGACGCATTAAACATTAAATACGCAGGCGGCGGCTCTTTCGGTTTCGTCTATAAAATCGAGCTTCCCGTTTCTCCATATAAACTCATAGTTAAAGCTTTCCGCGTCGACGGCATGCACAAAAATGAAGCCGCTGCTTTGAATACTCTCGGCCGGAACACGCTGATACATCTTCCTGCCGTATATTTTACAGTCGACGCAAACGACGATATCCCCATGGATTTTATCGTTGAGGAATACGTTTCGGGCACGGATTGTTTTACCGCTTTCGGAAAATTATTTAAAAGTAAAGAAAAAAAACAACAATTTGCCGATAACATTGTTGAAGCCTTGGCTCATTGGCACGGTATAACGAATGAAAAATTCGGTTCTCTCGATAAGCCCGAATATGATGATTGGCTCGATTATTATAAGCCGTTTGCAAAAGACGTTCTCGCCACCGCCGTGCAAATGAATAAGGACGGAAAAATTAACGATAAAACAATAAAAACCATGCAAATTGCGTGGAAAAATTTCGAATATATTTTTTGCGAACCTATCCGAAAAGCCTCTCTTATTCACGGTGACTTAAACGTAATGAACGTTATGAGCGACGACGATTTAAACATTACCGCCATTATTGACCCGTTAGATTGTAAATGGGCGGATAAGGAATTCGAGCTGTTTCAGCTAAGAAACCTTACAGGAAACTTCTTCCGCCTCTATGACACTTATAAAGCAAAATACCCGGTTTCAAAAAATGTCGACTTAAAGTGCGCGTTTTATGCCGTATACCATGAAATCTATTGTTATATATCCTCTGGCAGACATACGGAAATCATCTTAAAAATAGCTGTGAACAGATTGAGAAAAGAATTGAAAAAAGCCAAACTTCTTCCATAAATTTCGCCTGCATCGCTGTTTGTCTTCCGATTATCGGAAGTTTTGAGGCGCTCAATGAATTGATTTTTTATTTTCATTTCGGTATTCTGCATTCCAAAAAACATTTAAAAAATAATACGAACTCTGGTTTTTCAGAGTTCGTATTTCTTTTATGTGGTGGAGACTACAAGGCTCGAACTTGTGACCTCTACGATGTCAACGTAGCGCTCTAACCAGCTGGGCTAAGCCTCCATGCGAATATTATCTTACACTAAAAAACCGTTTGTGGCAAGCAAATTCGAGCTGTTTTTTGCTGCAGGACGAATTTTTTTTGTTCAGCCTCCGATAAGCCCCTTGATAAAAATCTCCAGGCCGATGGCCACCAGAATCACGCCGCCGACGATTTCGGACTTGTCGGAAACCTTGCCTCCGATTTTTCGGCCGAGGAACACTCCTCCGAGGCAAAATCCGAACGTAACGACCGAGATAATAAGGGCCTCCACGATCGCCGACAGAAGATTGTATTCGGCGATGGTGAAGCCGACGGAAAGCGCGTCGACGGACGTTGCCACGCCTTGCATGAAAAGCGTTCCGAGGGCAATGGAAGCAGGCGTTTCGTCGTCGTGATCGACCTTGCTTTTTTGCGCGCCGTCAAAAATCATTTTTCCGCCGATGTAGCACAAAAGAACCAGCGCAATCCACGGAATAAATTTGTCGAACGCCTTAAACTTTTCGGCGACGGTGTGCACGCACACCCAGCCTATCATAGGCATTGCCGCCTGAAAAACCGCAAACGTCCCCGCAATCAGAACCGCTTTGCCTCTTTTCATGTTCGGTTCGGCGAGCGCGTTTGAAACGGACACGGAAAATGCGTCCATGGTGAGCCCCACTCCCAAAAGCAAGCTGTTGAGAACAAACAAAAAGTCCATTATACCCTATCCCTTGCTCCGCCAAAAGCGGAAAAATTTCCACCGCCCGTTTTCGGCGGTGGAAGAAATGCTATTTTGCTCTCGGTTTCATGGTAGGGAACAAGATGACGTCCCTTATGCTTGCGCTGTCGGTCAGAAGCATAACCAGTCTGTCCACGCCGAAGCCCAAGCCGCCCGTCGGAGGCATGCCGTATTCCAAAGCGGTGATAAAGTCTTCGTCGATCTGCGCGTCAACGCCGCCTGCGGCTCTCTTTGCTTCAACCTGACGAGTGAAACGCTCCAGCTGATCGATAGGATCGTTAAGCTCGCTGAAAGCGTTTCCCATCTCTCTTGCATAGATAAAGTACTCAAAACGTTCGGTAAACGCCGGATTCGACGGTTTACGCTTTGCAAGCGGAGAATTTTCGACAGGATAATCGTAAATAATGGTAGGTTGAATGAGTTTGTCTTCAACGGTTTCCTCGAAAAATGCGATAAGCACGTGTCCCTTGGTCGCTTTGTCGCCTTCCTGAACTTCGACGCCCGCTTTTTTGGCCGCCGCCCTTGCCTCTTCGTCGGTTGTCCAGTCGTTGTAATCGACGCCGGCAAATTTCTTGACCGCTTCAACCATGGTGAGCCTTTCCCAAGGCTTGCCCATATCTATTTCTGTGCCCTGATAGGTGATGTCGGTGGTGCCGCAAACCTCTTTTGCGAGGGTGCGATACATATCCTCTATAAGGTCCATCATATCCTTGTAGTCGCTGTACGCCTGATACATTTCGACGGTGGTGAATTCAGGGTTGTGGCTTCTGTCCATACCTTCGTTTCTGAAGATACGGCCGACCTCGTAAACCTTGCCGAAACCGCCGACGATGAGACGTTTGAGGTAAAGCTCTGTTTCGATCCTAAGGAACATATCGATGCCGAGTGCGTTGTGGAAGGTTTTGAACGGTCTTGCGGAAGCGCCGATTTCAAGCGTCTGCAAAACAGGGGTGTCCACCTCGAGGTAGCCGAGATTATCCAGATATCTTCTGATGCCGGAGAGAATTTTGCTTCTCGCCACGAACGTGTCCTTAACCTCCGGATTTGCAATGAGGTCCAGTTCTCTTTGACGATATCTGGTGTCCTCGTCTTTTAAACCGTGGAATTTTTCAGGCAACGGACGCAGAGATTTCGAAAGCAAAATCATATTTTTGGCGTGAATGGTGATTTCGCCCATTTTGGTGGTGAAAACGAAACCTTCGACGCCGACGATGTCTCCGATGTCGTAGACCTTTTTGAAGTCGGCATAGCCTTCTTCGCCCAGATCGTCGCGGCTGACGTAGCACTGAATACGGCCGGTGTCGTCCATGATATGCGCAAAGCTGGCCTTGCCCATGATGCGTTTGGACAGAATTCTGCCCGCGATTTTCACGGTTTTGCCCTCGAACTCAGGGTAGTTGTCGACTATTTCTTTGCTGTGGGCGTTGCGATCGTATTTCACGATTTCAAACGGATTTTTGCCTGCCGCCTGAAGGTCCGCCAGTTTATCTCTTCTGATTTTGAATATTTCGTTAAGTTCCGCTTCTTCCTGCGCCACGTCAGGCAAAACTACTTCCTTCTCTGCCATAATAACCTCTTCTTTAGTCAATGCTGATGGAAATGATTTTGTACTTCAGAACGCCGCTCGGAGTGTTCACGTCCACAACCGCGCCTTTTTTCTTGCCGATAAGCGACTGGCCGATCGGGGATTCGTTGCTGATTTTGTTGTTCATGATGTCGGCTTCGCTGCTGCCGACGATTTTGATTTCGACTTTTTCGTCCAGTTCCATATCCTGAAGCTTAACGATGCTTCCGATGGAAACGGTTTTGCTGTCCAGGTTGGATTCGTCGATGATTTCTGCATTACGGAGTTTTTCGGCAATCTCTTTGATTTCCTGCTCCATAAACGCCTGCTCGTTCTTGGCAGCATCGTATTCGGCGTTTTCCGAAAGGTCGCCGTATTCACGGGCGAGTTTGATTTTTTCGCTCATTTCCTGGCGGCCTTGGCCCGTCAAATAGTCCAGTCTTTCCTGAAGTTCGTCGTAACCTTTTTGAGTTAAAAAGATTTTTTCCATAAAATGCCTCCGCTTTATATGTCTTAAATACTTTCAGATTTGTAAATTATAACAAAGCCGCCGCCGTTTGTCAACATTTTGCGGACTTCGCCGACTTCTTTTTTGATTTCGACAAAAAACCCCCGCCGAAACGGGGATCTTCGTCAGACTTCTTCCACCTGCTCGATCGCAAGGATATGAGCCGAATTTTCTTTTATAATTTTGTCCAGTTCCTTCACTGTGCAAACGCCCGAAGTCACTATGTAAACCGTTGCAACCGTCCTGCCGTCCTCGATTTTTGCCGCAAAGCTGGACACTTTCGGGTTTATAAAACTGGTCATTATTTTGTCTACCACGTCGTCCGTTTCCATCCAGACTTTCAGCTTCACGGTGGCGAGGTGCTTGGTCTGAAAAGCTTTTATCGGCAAATGGAACACGAATTGCAATATCAAAATAATCAACGTTGCCGTTATGCCGGTTATGACGAATCCCGCGCCTATCGCCATACCTATTGCGGACGTGGCCCATATTCCCGCGGCGGTGGTTATGCCGCGCATTGCGTCGCGGCGATACATAATTATGCCTGCGCCCAAAAAGCCTATGCCCGTCACGATCTGCGCGCCGATTCTTGCAGGATCGCCCGTGGTGCCCGCTCCTCCGAAATCTGCAGAAGTGAGATACCTCGACACGATCATAAACAGCGTCGCCGCCATACATACGATGGCGTGAGTCCTTATCCCGGCCTCTTTGCTGCGGTTCTTTCTTTCAAAACCTATAAGTATACCGCAGGTGACCGATATCGCCAGCCTGACTATGAAATGCCAGACGTTTTCGTTAAAATCAACTATCCACATATATCCTCCGTATAGTGCCTTGTAAAAAAATTATATTATAGCTTTGCCACGCTTGTCAACGATGTTTGAAAAATTTTTTCAAAAAGACGGTTTGCCGTACTGCATCAGACCGCAAACCGTCTTTTTATCTCCGAATTACACTCTTAAAGTTTTAATACGGTTATATATGCGTTGGAGAACGTCGCCTCTGCGCCCGAGGTGTTATACAGCCCCAAAGTGGTGCCCGCGGCAGTGGAATTGACCACCGTGGTTTTGGACGCGTTTACGGTTTCGCCCGTGGAAACGGTTTCGGTTACGCTTTCGCCGGTAAGCGGCGTGCCGTTTTGATACAGCGACGCGGTGAGAGCGCCGTTTGTGGTCCTCGTTCCTTCCACGCCGTAGGAAACCAGATAATTTCCTTCCGGCAAAACGACGTTGCCGCCCGTAACCGTGATGTCGGTGCCCGAGGTTTCCCTAACGAGAGTCACCGGAATCTGCGTTGCCGTGGCCACGGTCTGATCCGTTGCGTTTGCATATAAAGCTTCTCCCGTGCCTGCCGGGCCTTGCGGACCTTGAGGCCCCGTTTCGCCTTGCGGGCCGGTGGCTCCTGTTTCGCCCTGTATGCCTTGTGGGCCTTGAGGGCCCGTGGCTCCAGTTGCGCCGGTGGCGCCGGTCTCACCTTGTATCCCTTGAATACCCTGGATACCCTGAGGGCCTTGAGGCCCCGTTTCGCCCTGCGGTCCCTGCGGACCGGTTGCTCCCGTGGCGCCGGTGGCGCCCGTTGCTCCCGTCAGGCCCTGCGGGCCTTGTGGACCTTGCGGGCCGGTTGCGCCTATAGGTCCCATCGGTCCCATAGGGCCTTGCGGGCCGGTCGCTCCCTGAGGGCCCATAGGGCCGCGCGGGCCGCGGGTAGGATAGCAGCAGCTTTGCGTTACTTGTCTGAAACAATTCACGGCATTTACCTCCAAAATTTTATGTACGAGGCATTCTGTTTTATCCTATGCAAAAATCTCGGCCGCCGTTACGACGAAAAAATCCGCCCTTTCGGACGGATCGTTATTCGTTTTAGGTTATTCTTTCGTCAGATACCCACTGACTTTTTCGGGGATTTTTGCCACCACCGCCAAAAGCGTGAACACGACCACTGCCACAGCGCCCTGCAACAGGTCGAACGGAACGCTGGTTGCAGCCGTTTTGAATTCCCATTCGAGAAGGAAGGAATTTGCTAAAAAATATCCTCCCGCCATAACGAGCTCGGCAGGAATTGCCGAAATCGGATATTTCAAGGCAGGCTTGGCATTTTTGAGTGCCGTCAGCAAAAGCTTTGCAATAAGCGCCACCAAGGCTTTGACGACCAGCGTGAAAGGCGCGTAGGAAGCGTACCCCGTAAAAACGTCGGCAAGCGCCGCGCCGATTGCGGAAGACGCAACCGAGAACGGAAGCGGTAGGCACGCCGCGCTGAGCAATATAACCGCGTCGCCGAAATTGATGTTTCCTATTGCAAGCGGTATGTGTATGACGGTGAAAACCATGGTCAGAGCCATGAACATTCCCGCAAAAGCGAGATTTTTCGTCGTGCGTTTATTTTTCATTCTTTCATTATTCTCCTTACCAGATTCAATGCCGCGTTATATCTGGTTTCGACGTCCGATTCCGTTTCGCCGAACAAGCTTTCTTTTTGAATTCCTCCGTCCAGAAAAACGCTTGGTATGTCTTTTGTCTGAAACGACGTCGCGTCGGCAAATCTGCCTTGTTCAACAACCTTATCGACGGTTAATCCACTCTCTTTCAGCGTTTCAAATGCCGTTTCTGCCAAACGTCCGCCGTAATTCAATTTCAGATTTTTGTCCGCAACCACGACGTTCGCTTCGTTTTTCCTAAGCGCCGAAACGTCCAGAAAAACGGGATTTATCAGCAGGTTGTCTTTGCCGTAATGCTCCTCCAGAAAAGCCTCGCTGCCCTTTGCGCCGGCATAGCTGCTTCCAAAAGCCGCCACCACGACTCGGACGTCGGAAGGAATTTCTTCGGAGTTTAATTTGAGGTGCTGCGCAACCGCAAGCGTCAGTCCCAGTCCGCTGAGAGCGTTTTTGTTCATTCTCGCGCCGAGCTTGAAATAGGTGACGTAAGTCGCCATATAAACGACGCTCACCGCAAGCGCCACGAATCCTACGAACATAACGATGGCCTTCGGGCCGGATTTCAGGAATATGCAGGCCACCGACAGCGCGGCAAGAAGGATGTTTGACGCAAACGCGTACCACGTCATAAAAGTATGTAAACTTGCGCTGTTTTGCTTTGCAATCCACTTCGGAAGCTCCATTCGGCCGTAGTCGGTGTCGTAATGGCACCCCAGAACGACGGTTTTTCCGATGTGTTTTTCGCCGTTTTCGATGACGCTGACAACGTTGTAGGACGTGCGCTTCGGGAACAACCACGAAAAGTCGTCTTTGTTTTTGATGACCTGCACGAGGATCATTGCCGCCACGGTCGGGAACAGCAAAACCCCGAGCGGCGACCATATGCACGACAATATGAACGCCACGACGCTTATCGCGGCGAAAACAGGCAACCCCTGCACCGTCGCAAACGGCCTGACGTCAAACGGCTCCATGCGGGCAAACCCGCCAAGCTCGTCCTCGAACAAATCCCTTATGACTCTTGCGGCCTTTTTTTCCTCGGAGCTTCCGGCGTATCTTGCCTTTCCGACCTCTTCAACCCTTTCTGCGGTTTCTGCGTAAACGTGGGCGGCGCGCTCGTTGTCGGTGACGCGTTCGGCTTTTATGCGTTCCACAAATGCCTGCTCCTCGGAAATCGGTTCTTCCCCTATTTCTTCGGATTTTTGCGGTTCTTCGGGCTTTTCTTCCTCTTCGGCGGGCCCCGCAAAAGCCTCCGCTTCGGCCTGTGCTTGGGCAGACTCTTTTGCCGCTTCTTCGATTTCGGTCTTTTCGGGCAGAATTTCGGCAGATTCGGCCGTTTGTTCGCCGTGCGGGAGTTCTTCTTCCGTTTCAGACAAATCGGTTTCTGCATCGGTTTGCGGTTCCTCGTTCAGAGGCTCGGCAGCAGGCGGCTCATCAAAAGCGGCAGCAGGAATATCCTGCTCCTGCGGCTTGTCCGAAACGGGCGCGGGGGCGGGTTCTTCGGTAGGTTCCGAAACGGTTTTCGGCTCTTCGTCCAGCACTATTTCGGTTACCTTGACGTCGCCTGAGGAATATTCGGTTTTTTTGTTTCTAAAAAGTTTCATTTCAGTTCTTTTTTAAATCGTATCCGCCCGGGACGTCCACCACTGTGTAGCCGAGAGCTGCAATCTGCCCTCTGATTTCGTCTGCCAAGGCGTAGTTTTTGGCCTTTTTTGCTTCCTTGCGGCTTTCTGCAAGCTTCACGACTTCTTCCGGAGCGTCTGTGGTTTCGAGCTTTGCGGCTTCGGGATGCTTTGCTTCGTATCGCGCGCAGAACTTTGACGGCTTGGCCAAAAACAGTCCCAAAAGCGAGTAGGTTTTTTTGATTTGATTGACGTCTGCCGCGGCGGAATCGTCGCCCGCTTTCAGTTTCGCTTTTATCTTTTTGAACAGGCCGAACAGATTGCTTATCGCAAGCGCCGTGTTGAAATCGTCGTCCATGGCGGCGTTGAAGTCGTCGTCGATAGACTTTGTGAATTCGGCCGATTTCAGGCCGAGCTTTTCCGCTTCGTCCATAATTTTGTAGAACCCGTAAAGGTGTTTTTCGGCGTTAGGGAACAGATCGGGCGTAACGTTGATGTCGCCGCGGTAGTTGGTTTGCAGCAGCGCGAACTTTATAGTTTCGTCGTCGTATTCGGCCATAAGGTCACCCAAAACTATGCTGTTGCCGAGCGATTTGCTCATTTTTTGGCCGTTCACCTTTATGAGGCCGTTGTGAATCCAGTATTTTGCAAATCTCTTGCCGGTCAAAGCTTCGGTTTGCGCTATTTCGTTTTCGTGATGCGGGAAAATGAGGTCGCGGCCGCCGCCGTGAATGTCGATCTGATCGCCGAAAGCAGCCCTGTTCATTGCCGAACATTCGATATGCCAGCCCGGTCTGCCCTTGCCCCACGGCGAATCCCACGAAATTTCGCCCTCTTTTGCCGCTTTCCAAAGCGCAAAGTCCAAAGGATTTTTCTTTTCCTCGTCGTTTTCCACGCGGACGCCGTTCAGTGCGTCCTCCAACTTTCTGCCCGACAGCTTGCCGTAGTCCGAAAACTTTTCGACAGAAAAATAGACGTCTCCGCCCGGCGTCGGATAGGCGTAGCCCTTTTCGATTAGCGCAGAGGTGAAATCGATTATGTTTCCGATGTTGCAGGTGGCTTTCAGCCAGATATCGGGATCGTCGATTTTAAGCTCGCGCATAACCTTGTCGATACGCTTTATCATCATTTCGGCATAGCGATCGGCAGGGATACCCGTTTCCTTGGATTTTGCGATTATTTTGTCATCGACGTCGGTGTAGTTTCTGGCATAGGTAACGTCATAGCCCGACTTTTCGAGATACTTTCTGATGATGTCGTAAATGAGGGCCTGATAGGCGTGTCCGATGTGCGCGTCTCCCGACACCGTGATGCCGCAGGCGTACATTTTGACTGCCGGCGGATTCATAGGTTCGAATATTTCTTTCTTTCCGGTAAGCGTGTTGTAAATTCTAAGCATTTTTGCCTCTTTTATCGTTGATTTTTGTCGCCGCCATCGCTTTTTGGAACGTTGTATTCGTCTGCCGAAAGCGAATAACGACAACTTTTTACGCCGAGTTTGTCTTCTAAAGCGGCGATTCGGTCATTAAGACGTTTGAATTCTTCCAAAATCGGGTCAGGGAGTTTAACCTGATCCATGTCGTCCACTTTTTTGCCGTTCTGCCGCACGATGCGCCCCGGAACGCCCACCACCGTGGAATGCGGAGGCACGTCTTTCAACACCACGCTGCCCGCGCCCACCTTGCTTCCTTTGCCGATGACGACAGGTCCCAGAACCTTTGCTCCCGCAGACACCATAACGTCGTCCTCGAGAGTCGGGTGGCGTTTGCCCGTCTGTTTGCCCGTGCCGCCGAGCGTTACCCCCTGATACAGGGTTACGTTGTCGCCTATTATGGCGGTTTCGCCGATGACGAGCCCTGCTCCGTGATCGATGAAAACTCCGCGGCCGATTATTGCCGCAGGATGAATTTCGATGGCCGTCGTGCGGCGCGCAATCCTTGCCACAAACCTCGCCGACCCCTTAAGGCCCTTGCGATACAGCGCGTGCGCGATTCGGTGGCACATAAGCGCCTTAAATCCCGGATAGTTCCAAAAAACCATCCACTTGCTTGTGGCCGCGGGATCCTTTTCCATTATGACCCGAAGGTCTTGTTTTATACTTTCAAACATGTTTTCAGTTTATGCCGCGAGGCGGTTTTTCGTCCTCGCGGCAAAATGGTTTTTAGATTGCCAAATAAATTTTGCCATCCGTATCCACTTTAAGGTTGGAAAGGAATTTTTCAACCGTCAAAGTGCCATTCACTTCTTCATAAGCTAAAATTGCTGCCTTAAGATACGGATCTACGGTTGCGCCGGACCAGATGTAAAGCTTCAGAATCGAAGCGGTTTTGAAAAGGTTGGTCGCGTCGTCCTCAATCGTGTTCAGCGTAGAATCCTTGAGCGCAGACATAATGCTGTCCGGATCGGTCGGGTTGACGAGTTCTTTGATAGTCATATTGTTGATGATGCCGGGCGCTTTTTCGCCGAGCTTGCCGACTTCGACGTCCTTAAGCGCAATGAGAACGGCGTGCGATGTTCCGTCGATGGTGATAATTTCGCCCAGCTTGCTGGTGTTGACGGCGTTGTCGATTTCCGCGGACAGGTTTTTGACCTTCACGTTTTTCACTTTTTTGAGAACGACGTTGGCGTCGTCGTTTATCGTTATAAGTTCGGAAATTCTGGTTTCGTTCACGGCATCGTTGATACGAGCAGGTATGTTCTGCACGGAAACGGTTGCCAGTTTCTTCAAAACCGCGTTGCCCGCGCCTTCGTAAACTCTTTCGTAAAACTCGGTTTCGGCAGAATCGGTGAGAGGATCGTAAGCAAGGAACATGCTGTTTTTGCACACGAAAAGCGTAGCTTTTTCCGCTTCGTCCGCCGGAGTTTTCGCCTTGAACACGTCGCCGTTTATGACCATTGCTTCGGAAAGAAGCATCTGATCGATGACGTCTTTCATACCATCGGACATTTTGCCCACCTTGACGTCAGAAAGATTTGCCAAAGCGGAGTTGGACGCCGCAGACACAAGGCGATATCTTGCGCCCGTCAATCCGTCTTTATATTTGACCATAACGTGAACCTTGCCGTCCGCTTCCATGATTTCGTAGGTGCCTTTGTAGGTTTCGCGGGCCTGCTCTTCGGTGTCGAAGGTGGCGAAGATAACGTATTCGCCAAGCTCGTCAAGCTTAAATTCGCTTCTGACCTTGATGTCGATAAGTTCCCTGAGATAGGTGTTGTCGATTGCGACGTCAATCGAATCGGACATATTTTTGACTTTCACCGTGGCAATCTTTTTGATGATTGCGTTGGCGGAGCCGTCGTATCTGAGTTTGTAGAAAACGGTTGCTCCCGCGTGGTCGGAGTTGGTCGGATCGTAAGCGATATACATGTCGTGATCCAGAACGTAGTAGTTCACTTTGTCTGCCTCGGCAGGAACCGTGCTAAGTTTTGTAAACACGTTGCCGTCGACGTCCATAACTTCATCGAGGCGCATTTCGTCGATGACGGAGCTTGCCGCGGTGGCAAGGTCGGAAACCTTGGTGTCCTTAAGTGCAACGAGAACGGCGTTGGAGGCTTCCACGGTTTGACGATAAAGAACGGTGCTTTCGGTGTAGCCGTCGTTGGAGATGCTCCCGTCTTCGGCGTAGGTCACTTTGACGAACGCTCCGTACGGCGCTTCGGTTTCGGCCGCGTTTGCTATGCGCATAACCTTAAAAGTGCCTGCAAACATGCGCGAGAAGTCGCCGCTCGTGGAGGAACCTAAACCGATATAAAGCTCTTCTTTTGCGTAAACTGCGTTTCTCGCCTCTTCGTCGGTTGCCGCGGCGCCCACTCTTTCGCAGACGTTTTCGGCTTCGATTTCAACCACGTCGTCCAAAACGAGGTTGTTGAATTCTTCGCCCAGCGCGTTCACTTTGGTATCTTTAAGTTTGATGAGAACTTTGTTTGATTTTTCATGAATAACGTTGCCCGATTCGTCCAGAACGTCTTCCTCGTAGATGTCCATAACGTCGGACAAAACGAGGTCGTTAAACGCGGTGCCGAGGTCGTTCACTTTGGTGTCCTTGAACTTGATGAGCACGTTTGACGATTTTTCGTGAATGACGTTGCCCGATTCGTCCAGAACGTCCTCTTCGTAGATGTCGATGACTTCACCCAAAGTGAGGTTGTCGAATTTGTCGGCAAGTTCGCCGATTTTGGTGTCCTTGAAGTTTGCGAGAACGCCCGTCATGCTGTCTTCGCCCAAAACGTCCACGAGTTTGATGTTGTCGAATTTATCCTTAAAGTTTCCGGAGGACAGCTCGGAAAGCGACAGCGGACTCAAAGCGTTCATAACGCCGTCGCCTTCGTAGATACGGACGTAAACTTTGTTTTCGTTTTCAGGGACGATAGCCGCTTCGCCACCTTCCAAAGCTGCCAAGGAATAGGTGATTTTGCCGCTTTCGTCCGAGCTTTCGCTGACGACGAAATAGTCGGCCACAAGTTCAGGGGAACCGCCTTCGACGTATTTGCCGAGGTGTTTTTCCTGCCACTTGTAAAGCGCTTCGTTATGTTTGCTGTCCGAAGAATAGAGGCCGGTTGCCACGTCAAGCGTAAGCTTGCCGATTTCGGTCGGCGCGCCGTCTTTGAATCCGTTGCCGTATTCGACGATTTCGTCAGGCGCGGCGTCGGTTTGCAAATCGGTGTATTTGACGAAGGAATCGCGATTGGTCTTTATCAGTTTGCCCACTTCCATAACTTCCATTTCGTTCATAAGTTTGCCGATAGGCACGTCGATGAGCGCGGACAACAAATTGTCGGAAGAGATAAAGTTTATGCCCGTCAAATCCTGCACTTCGCCGACGCTCTTTTTCTCGATGTTGTTGAAAACGTCCATCAGAGTGTCAAGCATAACCATGATCGGCAGGTAGCTTCCTTCCGCCATAACCTTGATGTCTTTTATGGAGGTGTTGCCCGTCAATTCTCCCACTAAATCCAGATTGATAACGTCCAGAAGAACGTTGATGTCTTTGGTTATATCGAAAATAGAAGTGGCAAGAAGCGTGTCCTTGGCATTTTTAGACGCAAGGTAAAAGTCGCCGTCGGCAGTCGAAACCAGTTTATCGTTGACGATGCCGCAGCGTTCGGTGACGTCGGTGCCCTTGTAGGTCAGAACGTTTTCGCCGCCTTCCGTTTTTTTGACGTCGTAAATGCTGCCGAACGGAACTTGCTGATAGGCCGTAACTTCGCCGGTATCCTTGTTCGTCTGCGCGACGACTCTTTCAAAAGCGTTAGTTTCGGCGTTATATATGTAGCGGTCGAGCGAATCGGCGCTTCTTCCTCCTTCCGAGTCGAAGGAAATCGCTTTCACGTCTTCAACTCTGACGTACACGTCGTTGCCGTCGATTTTGAGATTGAGTTTGCTTTCCAGAATTTCCAGAACGTCAATGCCGAACTGCTCCTTCACGTCGGCAATCGAAGGACTGCTGCCGTCTGCGAACATATCTTTCATCTTGACGAAAACGTCGTACAAAGTCATGCCGCCGATTTCTTTGCCCTCAGTCAGATTGTCGCCTTTATTGAATTTATTTTCAATGTCAGACACCTTGGTTTGTGTCGCTATGACGTAAACCGTGCCGAAAACGGCCCCGAACACGAACACTATGCCCATGACGAAACCTACCAAGAAAGACAAAAATTTGCCTCCGCAACCTTTCATTATATCCTCCTGTCGCACGCACGCAATGCGAGTGCGATTTTTAGTCTATTTATTATATGATACACTAATCATCTTGATTTTGCAAGAATTTTTAGCATACTTGCCCAATTTGCCATAATCTGACAACAAGCAAAGCCGACGAAAAGCCGAAGGCCTTTCAGGAGGCGTGCGCAGAGGACAGCAAGCCAAAGTTTGACCGTTAGGGCAAGAATTGCGAAGCGATAGCCGTCAGGCGACTTTGGCGAAGATGACAAGTGGGAGTGAGAGGGTGTCCCTCGCCCAACAAAACGCCTGCGTTTTGCCCATGAGAGAACAAGCAGCTTTGGCGAAGATGATGAAGGGGGAAAGCTTTACTTGATTATATTTTTAATTTTGTCGGGCGAGGGGCACCCTCGCACTCCCTTTTTTGTCATTCCGAGCCTGCCGAGGAATCTCCTGGAAAGGCATAGCCAAACTCACCAAACGCGGGCCTCATTGCTCATCACTGCAAACAAAAAAAGCCCTCAAATGAGGGCTTTTTGAGATTTCGTTATCTTGAAACTTTCATATTGCAAATCACGCTTTGCGCGCCGATTGAAAATTCGTCTTTCGGCACACCGACAAAGTCTTTTCCGAAAATGTCGAAGATATTTCCCGACAAACCGAATTCCGGAAGCTTGCCCGTAATCCTGCCGTCTTCAACGAGATAAGCAAGCTGCACAGGCGATGCGAATTCGCCTTCGTTGGTGGTGTCGCCGCCGCTCATCATGCCGACGTAAACGGCTTTTTGGCCGTGCAAAAGTTCTTTTATCGTCTTGTCCGAACGCTTCGGAACGAGGTTCGGCGCGCCGAGTGTAGGCACGTCGTCGTAGCCTCCGCCGGCACATGCAGTGTTCTGCATGCCGAAAGTGTCGGCGGTTTTTTTGTCTGCGTAACCGCATTTTATCACGCCGTTTTCGACAAAATCGAACTTGTCGCCGGGGAGAGTGCTTCCCTCTGTATCGAAGAAAATGTCGCCCACCGACTGCTCGAGATCGGTGCCCAAAGTGAAATCGTCCGAAAACGCTTTTTGTCCCATTTTGTCCGCAAAAAGACTTGCGCCGTGTCCGAGTTGTTTGCCGTTAAGGGCCTCGAGGATTTTGCCGCCGACTTCGCCAAAGCCTACCACCACCGGCACTTTTTCGCCTTCAGGAAGCTCGGCAGGTTTTTCGAACGCGCAAAGCTCGTCGTCAAAGGTGGCGGCGATTTTTTCCACGTCGAATTCTCTGCCCATTGCCGAAACGCCGCCGTCAAAAACGGCCACGCTGTCGCGGTGTTTGTAAATTATGCTGACGACGTAGTAAGCGTCGGTGTCTTCATAGTCCAGCCCTGCGTCGTTTTTGAGGCTATAATTCGTTTCAATCCATTTGATTTTGTTGGAAAAAACGAATTGCGGGTGTTTTTCGGTCATAACGGCAAGCAGTTTTTCACCGAACTCCACAACTTCTTTGTCGGTGTAGTCCGCCTTTCTCGCGTCGCGTTTTCTGACTTTGTTTTTTTCAGGTTCGAACTTGTATTCTATCTTTTTTGCAAGGTTCTTTTCCGCCGCGGAAACGAGCTCGTCCGACGGCTCGCCGATTGTGCCGGCAATGCCTATGTAGCCGCCGTCATAAACTCTTGCGCCGCTCTTGACGATGTTTTTTATGCGCACGCTGTCCACTGCGCCCCGCGTTACGTTCAAGCAAACTTCGTGTTTGAAAATTCTGTATAATTCCTTAATCATAATGCGCCTCCTACAAAACCTGAATTCCGTTCACTCTCATGTACGGACCGCCGAAACCGACGGGCAACGGGAACTGTTCCATTTTGCCGCAACCGCCGACAGCGAAGGATAAATACTCCGTTTTGTCACTTAAACCGTCGATTTGGCCAAGTGTGTGCATAACGTTGCCGGAAATGACTGACACTTTCACAGGTTCTGCAATCTTGCCGTCTCTGATCATATAGGCCTTGGTCGGAGCAATCGTGAAGGTGCTCATACCGCTGCCGTGCGAGATGTCTTTTATGTAAATACCTTTTTTGACGCCGGCAAAAAGCTCCTCGACGGTGCTGGTCCCCGGAAGGATAAACGTGTCGGTCATTCTGACGATAGGTTCGAATTCGAAATTGATGGCTCTGGCGTTTCCGGTGAGGTTTTCGCCGAGGTCGGAAGCGGTGTACGCGCTGTGCAGTCTGCCCGACAAAATGCCGTTTTTGATGATGTAGTTATATTTTGCTTTGGTGCCTTCGTCGTCGTACGGAACGTAGCCGCTGCCCTCGTAAATGCCGGTGTCGACGATGCTCAGAATGTCGCTGCCGACGCGGCTTCCGAGCGCCCATTCCTTTATCATGGTTTCGTCGCCGATCATAAAGTCGGCTTCGCTCTTATGTCCGAAGCTTTCGTGCGTGAAAACGCCGGTGGCGATAGGCGCAAGTATGCAGGTGTATTCGCCCTTCTCGACGGGCACTGCCTTTTCGGCGTATTCTCTGGTGTCCTTGATTTCTGCGGCGATTTTGCCTTCCTGTCCCAGAACGTCGTCGAATTTCACGCCCGTTTTCTGCCAGCTCATTTGCTGCGGAAGTCCGTTTACAACCAACATACCGAACGCGAAAACCGCCACAGTCTGATAGTCGAATTTGATGTCCGTGCCCTTTGACGAAACGATGTGTTTTTCGGTATGTTTGTCCAGATAGAAAAGCCTCGTCATCGGCATATCGTCGCATTTAAGCTCCGGCAGATATTTTTCAGCAAGAGCCACCTTGTCTTCCACGGGAATTTTGGACACGTCGGCGGACGCAAACTTAAAATCTTCGCCCACGTTGACTTCAAAAAGCTTCACGGTCGGGTTTTCGAGGATATTCTCGTTCGGGCAAGCCATTTTTGCAAGGTTGTCGATTTCGGCCTGTACCCCGTCCAGATTGCTGGTTGCCGAATAGAACCAACGCTTTCCGTCGTAAACTCTTATGAAAGCGCCCCTGTCGGTTTTGACTTTGTTTTGAATCATTTGCGAATTTTCATACACCAGCCCCGTGGAAAAAACGCTCTCCACCCTGACGTCGGTGTATAAACCTTCAGGAAATTTGTACATGGTTACCTCCTATTTTTCGGTTAGTAGTATGTCGTAGTTGACGGTTTCGTAAAACATTTTTCTGACCTCCGACGGGTTTTCGGTCTGCCCCAAAATCCACATCAGCTTTGTCAGCGCGGCTTCCTGCGTCATGTCGAACGCTTCCAGAAAGCCCAGCTCGGATTTTGCCTCGGTGCCCACCTTGTAGATGCTCATATCGCTCCCCTCGGATTGCACCTGAGTGCTCATGACGCATATCTTCCCCTTGGCACGCCATTTTTTGATGATTTCGTAGAAGTTGTAGTAATTCCCGACGGGTATCCCGCCGGTGCCGTAGCTCGAAACCACAACGGCGGCGTTATACATAAAGTAGCTGTTCAGAATTTCGCTTTGCATGCCGGGCGTAAGTTTGATAAGACCTACTTTCGGGTTTAACGTGTCGTAAAATCGCGGTTTAAGTGCTTTTTCGGTTTTTATATACTGCAACACCTTGCCGTCGCGGACGGTTGCCAGAAACGGAAAATCAATGCTGGAAAAAGCGTCGTAGCTTTTGGTTCTCGTCTTTTTCGCCCTGGTGCCCGCAATCACTTTGCCGTCGAAAACCAGCGTAACGTCTGCCGCAGCCGCGGACGAAGCGTACACGAACGCGTCGTACAAATTTGCCTTTGCGTCGGTTTCTTCCCTGTTTATCGGGCGCTGACTGCCCGTGATGACGATAGGCTTCGGGGAGTGCTGAATCATGTAGCTTAAAACGCACGCAGTGTAGGCCATCGTGTCCGTTCCGTGGCAAATGACGAAGCCGTCGTAGCGATCGTAATTGTTTTTTATCGCGGCCACGATCGTCAGCCAGTTGTCGGGACTCATGTTCGTGCTGTCGATATTCATCGCCTGCAAGGCCTCGACCTCGCATACCGAGCGGACTTTCGGAACGTATTTCAAAAGCTCCTCAGGGCTCAAAAGCGGTTGAAGTCCGTCGTCTTTTTCGACGGAAGCAATGGTTCCGCCGGTAGTTATCATCAAAATCTTTTTCATTTTCTGCACTTCCATTTTATCGAAAAAACATTCCTTTGTCAGCGAATTCCGGATTGCAACTTGGCAACCTCGGGTTGCTTACCAAAATATTTTATACTATATCCTTTCAAAAATCAACATATTTCAAAAAAAGCCCTGCGTTTTCCGGTAAACCGTTGCAAGCCGACAAAAAATGTGGCAGAATAAAAATGTAAAGGAGATAACCATGAAAAAATTTTTAGCCATTGCTTTCACCTCAATCATGATATTCTGTCTGGCCGCGTGCGGCGGTTCGGACAATCCTAATAGTCGCCCATCCCCGGACGACGCTTACGTTCCCGATCCGAGCCTCGTTTATACGGCCGAATTTCTGGTTTCGTGCCAGCAAACCGACGACGCTTACGACGATTTTTATTATAATTCCGATTTTCACTGCGCCATTCCGGGACTGAAACAAAAGTTCATTCCGCAGGGCGTTGCTTACGACGAATTCACCTCCTCCACCTTCCTCACCGGCTATTTCGACGGAGGCGAAAATTCCGTAATATTCGTTATGGACAAAAACGGCAATTTCGTCAAGGAAATCATCTTGTCGTTCGAGAACAAAGCCTACACCGGCCACTCCGGCGGCATAGCCGTCAGCGAAAAGCACGTTTACGTTTCAAACGGCAAAAAACTGTATCATCTTTCAAAGCAGCATATTTTGGACGGCACGGCGCATCAGGAACTGTCGTTCGACGGATTCGTAAAGGTTGACGTTAACGCAAGCTACGTCAGCTACTCGGACGGACATCTTTACGTCGGCGAATTCGAATACGCCAAAAACGACTACAACACCGATCCTTCCCACCGTGTAACGCTTGCCTCGGGAAAGACCAACACCGCCCTCACTTTGGAGCTTGAATTAAACGAAAACACGGTTTACGGCTTTGAAAACGCCGTTTCAAGCGGCGATAAGGTCGCTTACGCAAGGGCCTTCAGCCACACCGAACGTATTCAGGGCTTCGACTTTTCAAAGGATTCGGACCTCGTCGTTCTCAGTCAGAGTTACGGCAGAAAAAACGACAGCAAGCTTTATTTCCATAAGCCGTCAAAGTCCGGTGAAGCGAAAATCACCGTCGGCGGCGCGGAAGTTCCTCTCGTCGTTCTCTCCGAAGACACGCTTGAAAAAACCGTGGTCTGCCCTCCTATGACGGAAGATATCGACATATCCGGCGGCAAAGTTTACGTATGTTTCGAATCCGCCGCCTACAAATACTACGAGGGCGCCAACGCTTTCAACAAAGCCAAGAACCCTATAGACAGCATCTTCGTTTATACGATTTAATCAACACAAAACCGCCAAGTGTCTGAAACGGGCGGTTTTTTTATACAAAAAATGGAAAAGTTTTTGAAAATTTATATTTACAAACTGTATTTCGGTATGTTACAATAGATTTAATATGACGGCAAATTGCCAAAAAATTAGGAGGAAATTATTTTGACAGATTCCAAAGCTTTAGCATTCGTAAACTTTTACGCTGCCATGGGAACTCTCGAAACCTACTGCAAACTCGACAAAGAGGCCAGAGAGCTCGCAAAACAAAAAAACATCGCCATCCGTTTTAAGATTAAAGACGGTCCTGACGGCGTTCTGGCATTCAAAGACGGCGACGTTACCGCCAGACCTTACAAAAAAGGCGACAAATTCGACATCGGCCTGAGCTTCCCGAGCTGCGACGATTTCAACAAGATGGTTGCCGGCGGCAAAGCCTCCGTTTTGCCTACCAAAGGTCTCACCAAAATCAAATTCGTTTTGGACAAACAGAGCCCGTTCAACGTTCTCACCGACAAAATGGCCAAAATCATGCGCCAGACCGAATTCAAAAACGATGAAGAACTCACGCTTTCCGTGCTTTTGACCTTCAGCGCAATGGGCGCGGCAATCGCCGAAATCGGCAATCACGATCCTAAGGGAATGGTTGCAAACAAACACTGGGCAGACGGCGAAGTGGCAATGATCATTCCGGGCGTTGCAGAACAGTATATTCTCAAGAAAAACGGCGTTCTGACCTTCCATCGCGAACCGGCCAAGAACCCGAGAGCGAAATTCGTATTCCGCAACATCGAAGTTACCAAGGGCGTCATCGACGGCGCTTTGGACGCTATGACTTGCATCGGCACCGGCGACATCGCCATGTCAGGTATGTGCTTTATGTTGGACGATCTCAACAAATGCCTTAACCTCGTCCCAGAATATCTTGCATAACGATAACGGAGGAATCAATTATGGAAAAACACCCTATCTATACACACGAAAAATCTCAACAAGAATTTGCACGCGCGGTTAAATATATCCCTGCAGGCGTTTACGGCCACCTCGGTCCTTCCGAAGGCTGCATGATTCCGGTCACCGAATGGCCGCTTTTCGGCGAAAGAGCCAAAGGCAGCGAATTTTGGGATGTCGACGGCAACCGCTACATCGACTATATGTGCGCATACGGCCCTAACGTTTTGGGTTACAACGATCCTGACGTCGACGCCGCCGCTCGCGCTCAATACGAAAAATGCAACTGCACCACTTCCCCGTCGCCGGCAATGGTCGACTTCGCGGAAACTCTGTGCAGAGTCGCCGACCGTGACTGGGCTTTCTTCGCCAAAAACGGCAACGACGTAACTCAGTTTGCAATGATGATCAGCCGCGCATACACCGGCCGCAAAAAACTTATCCTCGTCAAAGGTTACTATCACGGCGTTTCTCCGTGGACTCAGAACGAAGCTTGCCCGGGCACTTTGCACGAAGACGTCTGCAACAACCTCATGGTTACTTTCAACGATATCGAAGGTCTTAAAAAGGTCGTCAGAGAAAACAAAGGCGAAATCGCGGCTTTCATCGCAACTCCGTACATGCACGGCAACTTCACCGACAACATTCTGCCTGAACCGGGTTACTGGCAAGCAGTCAGAAAGATTTGCGACGAAGAAGGCATCGTTCTCGTCATCGACGACGTAAGATGCGGCTTCCGTCTCGACCTCAGGGGCAGCGACCGTTACTACGGCTTCGATGCAGACCTCATCTGCTTCTGCAAAGCTCTCGCCAACGGATACAACGTAAGCGCACTTTGCGGCAAACAAAAATTCCGCGGCGCGGCTTCCTCCATCAGCTACACCGGCAGCTACTGGATGAGCGCGGCTCCGTTTGCGGCAGGCAAAGCTTGCTTGGAAAAAATGGAAAAACTCGGCGGCCCGAAAGTTTTGAAAGAAAAAGGCGAAAAACTTATGGCCGGCTTCAAAAAAGCAGCCGACAAATGGGGCTTCGACCTCGTCGTTTCCGGCGAACCGAGCCTGTTCTATCTGAGAGTGGCGGATCCTGATCAAAACTTCTTCCTGCATCAGGAATGGATTTGCGAATGCGTCAAACGCGGCTTATTCCTCGCGTCCCACCACAACCACTTCATCAACTACAGCCTTACCGACGAACTTATCGAAGAAAGCATTCAGATTGCCGACGAAGCGTTTGAAGCTGTCAGAAAGAATCATCCTATCGGCTAAACGAAAAACAAAAAGGCTTCCCGAACGGGAAGCCTTATTTTTTTGCTTATTTCAAAATATGCGTTTTATTTGTCGTTTTCGTCCGCGTTATCGCCGCTATCTGCGCTGTTCGCCCTTTTTGTGTACTCTTTTTCGGCGTGCGTCAGATGGAATATCGCAGTTATAAAATAGACGACGCCCCACGCTATAAGAAGAATTCCCGACACCAGAAGCAGCACGTCCAGAAGCTTCGCCGCATAGCCTGCCACAAGCAACGCGCCCAACACGAGAAGCACTATCGTCCCCACAAATTCCACGGGCGACGTTTTAACTTTTCTTCTGTGCTTGACGAAATCAACCAATCCTACGCTTCCCGCCATAAGCATACCTATGCCCACCACGAGAGACGCCACCTCGAAAAGCGTCCATACTCCCACGATAACCAGAGCTCCGACCACCATTTCGATGATGCCTTCCCAAAGCTTAACCTTTCGTATCACGTCGCCGACGCCGATAAGAAACATCAACGCGCCCAAAACGGTGAGCAAAATTTGAAATACGCCGGTTTTGAAGACGGCAAAAAGTATGCCGACTCCGATAACAACCAACGATTTTATGATGTTGTTGGTGAAAATCTGAGCAGATTTTGTCTGTTGCATCTTTCGTTCCTCCGCCATATTTTTTATTTTACTTGCTTTTATACGGCCAAATCAAGCGTCAGCCGTTGTTTTTAACCAAAACGTCGTGCGCGCCGCCCTCGACTATGCTGGTGCTGCTGACGAGCGTAAGCTTGGCTTTCTGTTGAAGTTCTTTTATAGTGATTGCGCCGCAGTTGCACATTGCGCTTTTGATTTTAGACGCGGTAACCGGCACGTTGTCGTGCAGACGACCTGCGTACGGAACGTAGCTGTCCACCCCCTCGACGAAAGCGTGGCCGCCTTTGCCGCCGAGGTCGTAGCGTTGCCAGTTTCTGGCCCTTGCGCTGCCCTCGCCCCAGTATTCCTTCATATAGTTTCCGTTTATCAGCACTTTTTCGGTAGGGCTTTCGTCAAAACGGCTGAAATATCTGCCAAGCATGCAGAAGTCTGCGCCCATCGCAAGCGCCAGAGTGATGTGATAATCCAGAACTATGCCGCCGTCGGAGCAAATCGGAACGTAAATTCCCGTCTTTTCAAAGTAAGCGTCCCTTGCTTTTGCCACGTCTATAACCGCAGAAGCCTGCCCTCTGCCTATGCCTTTTGTTTCGCGAGTTATGCAGATGCTTCCTCCGCCGATGCCGACTTTGACGAAGTCCGCGCCCGCTTTTGCAAGGAAGTCGAAGCCTTCCGCGTCAACCACGTTTCCTGCGCCGATTTTGACGGTTTCGCCGTATTTGTCTCTGACGAAATCGATGACGCGCTTTTGCCACTCGGTAAAGCCTTCGCTGCTGTCTATGCACAAAACGTCGGCTCCCGCGTCCACGAGCGCAGGGATACGTTTTTCATAGTCGCGAGTGTTGACGCCTGCGCCCACGATGAAGCGCTTTTTGTCGTCCAGAAGCTCGTTAGGGTTCTCTTTATGTTGGTCGTAGTCCTTTCTGAACACGAAATAGCAAAGCTTTCCGTCCTTGTCAACGATCGGCAGAGCGTTCAGCTTGTGATCCCAGATTATGTCGTTCGCTTCGGTAAGCGACACCGTGTCCGGCGCGGTGATAAGCTTTTCGAGCGGAGTCATAAACTCCGAAACCTTTTCTTCACCCGTCATGCGGCTCAAGCGGTAATCGCGGCTGGTAACTATGCCCAGAAGCTTGCCGTGCGGAGTTCCGTCGTCGGTGACGGCAATGGTGCTGTGGCCGAGGCGCTCCTTGAGCGCAACCACGTCCGTAACGGTCTGGTCGGCGCGGATATTTGAATCGCTGGTAACGAAGCCCGCCTTGTAGCTTTTGACTTTTCTGACCATTTCCGCTTCCGCCTCAATCGTCTGATTGCCGTAAATGAAGCTGATGCCGCCCTCTTTCGCAAGCGCCACCGCCATTTTGTCGTCGGAAACCGATTGCATTATGGCCGAAACCATCGGAACGTTCAATTTGATTTTAGGTTCTTCGCCCTTTTTGAATTTGACGAGCGGAGTTTCAAGAGAAACCTTTTCCGGTGTGCAATTTGCGTCGCTGTATCCCGGAACCAGCAAATATTCGCTGAAAGTTCTGGACGGTTCTTCAAAAAAAGTTGCCATAACGTGCTCTCCTTAAAATTGAAATTTTTTCTATTTTATCTTTTATCTTCCTTGTTGTAAAGCAAATCGCAGGGGTTTTCGACATTTTTCTTTGAAAAATGCGACAGAACAAAAGTCTGTCGCAAAATCCGGCTATTCAAAGATCCTTCTCACGATGTTGCTGACGCCCTCCATCGTGAAAAATCTGGACACGACGTACAAAGCCTTGTACTTAAACCCGATGAAATAGGTGTACTTGCCGAAATGTTTTTTGGACAAAACTTTGCATATGCCTTTTGCCGCCTTATCAATCGGCATGCGCCTGTCCTTCGGATTGACCGGTCGCGCCGTGCGTTTTTCGCCGTATTCCTCGCCTCGGCTGAGCCTGTCGCCGTAACGAGCGGACGAAGTGAAATTGCAATGGTGATGCTTCCCAAAGTCCGTAACCGCGTCGCCCATGGTTATGGCGCAAACCTCCACGTCGCTACCGTAAAGCTCTTGCCTCATTCCGACCGTAAAAGCGGAAACGGCTGCCTTGGTCGTGGTGTACATTGTTCTGAACGGCTGCACGCCCAAACTTGCTATCGAACTCATATTGACTATTTTAAACGGCTGTTTTTCGTGCATTAAAGCCGCTTTCGTGCAATATACGACGCTCATCAAATTGACCTTGACAATTTCGTCCAAATACTTTTGATCCAAAAATTCCACCGCGCCGGTAAGCCCTTCGCCAACGTTATTGAGAAGCAGATCGATATGCCCGTGCGCCGCGTAAATACGGTCGAAAAGCTCGAGCACCGCTTCGCCGTCCGAAACGTCGCAGGCAAAATTAAGCACCCCGTCGTCTTCGATGTGCCTTGCCACGCGTATGACCGTGTTGCTTTTTTGAAGTCTGTCGGCAACGGCTTTGCCTATGCCTTTGGTTGCTCCGGTTATAACCACAGTCTTATTTTCAAGTTCTCTCATTTTCTCCTTGATCTTCCGCCGAAAGCTCAACCGTTTTTTTCAGCTTTCTCATTTCGGCGAAGCGTTTGATTTTTTCTGATAATTTTTCGTCGAAGTCCGAGCTTTTTGCCCGCCACTTCCACCAGCCCGATTCGGACGGGTGATTCATTCGCCCCTCCGATCCGAGGTTCAGATAATCCTGCAAAGGAACCACTGCGAGGTTTGCCCTGGATTTCATTGCCAGTTCTATCATAGCCTCAGCAGGCGTTTTGTAAACGGCGTTTTTGCCCAAAATCATTTTCATAAGCGGCAAATCGTCGTCAAAATAACCGGTAAGCTTTGAAAAAAGCTGCTTTTCTTTATCGGTTGCGGTTTTGAACCAACCGTTGGTGGTGTCGTTGTCGTGCGTGCCGGTGTAAACGACGGAATTGTCCGTTTTGAAGTTTTCTGGCAGGTACTCGCCCTTCGTGCCTCCCGCAAAAGCAAATTGCAGCACCTTCATCCCCGGGAAACCGCTTTTTTTGAGAAGCGCGCGAACGTCGTCGGTTATGATGCCGAGGTCTTCGGCGATTATTCTGCCGTCCGTTTCGACGTTTTCAAACGGCGCAAGCATCGGTCCCTCGCGCCATTTGCCGCATTTGGCCGTGTCCGAGTCTGCCGGTATGCAAAAATACGATTCAAACGCCCTGAAGTGGTCTATTCTCACAACGTCGAACATCTTTAGGTTCTGTTCCAAACGCTTTTTCCACCACTTAAAGTTCGTGCGCTTATGATACGCCCAGTCGTAGAGCGGATTGCCCCACAGCTGGCCGTCCGCGCTGAAAGCGTCGGGCGGAACTCCCGCAACTTCCGTAGGTTTGCCGTCGGCGTCAAACAGAAAAAGTTCCGGCGTTTCCCACACCTCGGCGCTGTCCATGGCAACGTATATAGGCATATCGCCTACAATTTTTACGCCTTTTTTTTCGGCGTACGCTTTCAAATCGTAGTACTGCTTGAAAAATTCGTATTGCAAAAACCGCCAGAAATCCGCTTGCTTTTCAAATTTTTCAGCGTCACGCTCCGACAAGTTTTTTCTAGGCGACAATTCTTTCGGCCAAAACTCTCTGGCCATAAAGTTTTGCGATTTTTTGATCGCCATAAAAAGCGCGTAGCCGTCAAGCCAGTCCGCTTCCTCCACAAACTTTTCGTAGTCGGAGTCCGCTTCAAATCTAGCGAATGCTTTTTCCAAAATTTCGTATCTCGTATTCCAAAGCCATTCGTAGTCGGCTTCGCCGGTTTTGTGCTCTTCTATTTCGTCATTTTTCAAAAGACCGTCTTCAACCAGCGTTTCCAGGTCGATAAAGTATGGATTCCCCGCAAACGCCGACGGCGACTGGTACGGCGAATCGCCAAACGACGTCTGCCCCACGGGCAGAATCTGCCATGCGTCAACGCCCGATGCCGCCAAAAAATCGACGAACGCCCGTGCCTCTTTGCCCATACTCCCTATGCCGTACTTCCCCGGAAGCGACGATATATGCAATAGTATTCCGTTTTCTTTTCTTGCTTTCATAACTTCAACCTTTTTCCATTATAGCACACTATCCATTTTTTGAAAAGCGTTTGTGGCATGGACTTTTTGAGCGGTATTTTTCAAAATAATTGACAAGCGCCAAATTACAAACTATAATATAGATGAGGAAATATATGAACAAACTTTTCAAAAACAAAAAAGGTTTCACGTTGGTGGAGCTCATCGTGGTCATCGCAATCATGGCCATTCTCGCAGGTATGACCGTGCCGAGCGTTTTGAACTACATCAAAAGCTACAAAAAAGTAAGCGCCAAAACCGACACCGAAAGCATATTCCGCATTGCCGTGGCCGCCATTCCTCAATACTTGGTTGCCGACAGAGGCGCTGGCGACACAGACACTTCGGTTATGGTGCGAAAAATTAAAGAACGCGCTTCCTCCTCCGAGTACGAAATCGTGGCGTATGACGACAGCCAATATCCGGAAAATTCCGCAAGCACAAAATCCGTTATTTTGGTGCAAGTTTCGGGAGATACCGTTTACGTTGCTTTCTTCGGCAAAGGCTGGACGCGCAACACAAAAGAAATTTCCGGCAACAATTTGGAAATTAAAGACGAGGATGGCGAAACAACAATATTCCGCTATTCTCAAAGCATCTCCTCTTTCAGATAACAATTCCTTTTAAATTTAAAACCGCCGCATAAAAACCGGCGGGGTTTTTTTTTTTTTGTTTTTTAAAAAACCTTTATTCGTAGCTTTTCAAAACGTCCTCCAGCGTTTGCTTGATTTTTTGCACCAGGTCCGCAGGTTCCAGCACCTTTGCCCGTCTGCCGTATTGCAACGCCCAGTAAAGCATCGCGTCCTTCGACGCGTAAAGCGTAACGACGATTTGCCCTTCATTCCCTTTCCTGACCGACACGCCGTTTCCGAACCAGTCCACGACGTCGTCCATAAGCGCCTTATCGCAAGCAACCACGATTTTTTCCGCCTTGTCCGCGTAAAGATACGGTCTGGAGGTTGCAAGGTCTTTGTAGTCGATGCCGTTCTTGTAGCCGGGTACGGACCTTATCGGTGTTTGCGGCTTGTCCAGAATTTCGACGTCGGTGATTTTGTCCATGCGGTAAAACGCCATATTCTTCCAGTACTCGTTGTAGGCCATAAGATAATACCTTTGGTTGTGGAGAATCATCTGATACGGGCTTACGATTTGACGATAGGTTTTTTTGAGGCGAGCGGTTTCGTCAAACTTGTTGTAGTGGAAGGTGATCTGCTTTGCCGTCTCTATTGCTTCGTCTGCGATTTCGATGTTATAGAAAAACTCTATATTGTCCGATTTGGACCATTTCCCCACCGAATAGATATGTTTAACGTGCGATTTGAAATTTTTGCCGCCAAGAGCAACGATTTTTTCGATAAGGTCTTCCGAGTGTTTTTTGTTTATATATCTGCTGCACAAAATGCTGTCGACCAAAAGTCGCAGTTCCGATTGCTCGAAGGTTCGATCGTCGAAAAAGCTGCCCGCCTTGGTGTTTTCGATGCCGAAGCCCGCTTCTTTAAGAAGCGACAGATTGCGCCCCACGGCCTTGCGTTCGACGGTTATGTCGTACTTTTCGGCAAGCCGCTTGATTATTTGCGCCTGCGTGTACGGATGCTCCTTGTCGGTTTCGTCCTCCAGAATTTGCAAGATTCTGAGAAGCGCCAGTTTTTTAGGTTCCAGATTATCCATTTTCATACCGCCATTTTAACATATCGTATGCCCCGAATTCGGTGCATCACGATAACTATAACACACTTTTTCATCTTTTTCAACGGCTTTGTTGACAATTTCGTTTTGCGGATTTATAATTTTTGTATGTTTAAGTGGTTAAAAAAGAAAAATTCGAATAATAAGGAACGGATTTCGGACGAAATGAAATACGCCGTCGGCGCAATACTGGACAAATTTTCCGTCAAAAGCTTTGACAATATGTTGTTTTTCGGCGAGGTGAATCAAAGCGCAAAATGGTTCTTTGAAAAGTCGGGCGTTTGGGTCGATTGCACACATTTAGTCGAAAACACCGAACGCGTGCATTTTTTGAAAAGCAAAGATTTGTCGAGCCTTCCGACGTACGATTTCGTCGTGTTTGCAAACGATTTTAAGCTATTCGGCCGTGGAAATGAGGACGAAACCCTCAAAAATCTTCTGACTGACGGCGGACGGGCGATTTTCATTTCAACCACAGAGCCTCTTCCCGATAACATCAAATCGGTTTTGAAGTCGTTTTCTTTCGACGTCGAAACCGACGGCGAAGTAAAAGTTCTGTCCTGCGTTAAAAACGATTAAAAACAAAAAGGAAGCTCTTTTGCTTCCTTTTTTTTCGTCAATTTTTGTTGCCGTGGATAGGCGCAGGGATACGCCCTCCTCTGTCTATAAATTTTTTGGCGGAAGAGTTCGTTACGGCCATGATAGGAGCTTCGCCCAAAAGCCCGCCGAACACGGCTTTTTCGCCCACGGTTTTGCCTTCGACGGGGATTATTCTGACGGCAGTCGTTTTGTTGTTGACCATGCCTATTGTGGCTTCGTCGGCGATAATTGCGCTTACGGTTTCGGCCGAGGTATCCCCCGGGACCGCGACCATATCTATGCCTACGCTGCAAACGGCAGTCATTGCTTCAAGTTTCGAGAGCGTCAGCGTTCCTTTTTCCGCCGCGGCAATCATGCCTTCGTCCTCGCTGACCGGAATGAACGCGCCCGAAAGCCCTCCGACGTGCGAGCTTGCCATCGTGCCGCCCTTTTTGACGGCGT
>HF988645.1:0-69461 GCA_000434675.1 Faecalibacterium sp. CAG:1138
GCAAGCGCTTTTTCGGCTTTGCTTGTTGTCAGCACCGAACGGCGGTTCAAGCGCACAGCGCACTTGCCGCAGGCAAGAAATCCACCTTTCTACAAACAAAAAAAGCAAGCGTTTGCTTGCTTCTTTTGGTGGGAAGAGGTGGATTCGAACCACCGAAGTCGGTGACAACAGATTTACAGTCTGCTCCCTTTGGCCACTCGGGAATCTTCCCATATTTTGGAGCTGGTGATCGGAATCGAACCAACAACCTGCTGATTACAAATCAGCTGCTCTGCCTATTGAGCTACACCAGCGCACCCCAATATGCAGTGGTGCCTCGGGGCGGACTTGAACCACCGACACGGGGATTTTCAGTCCCCTGCTACTACCAACTGAGCTACCGAGGCAAAAAAATGGCGATCCGGAAGGGGCTCGAACCCTCGACCTCTAGCGTGACAGGCTAGCGTTCTAACCAACTGAACTACCGGACCACGGATTTTTTGTTGCATATTAAGTTTGTTATATAAATGGTGGGCCATCAAGGACTCGAACCTTGGACCGATCGGTTATGAGCCGACTGCTCTGACCAACTGGGCTAATGGCCCACAACATTTTTATAATGGTCGGGGTGAAGAGATTCGAACTCCCGACCCCATGGTCCCAAACCACGTGCGCTACCAAACTGCGCTACACCCCGACTAAGCGTTGCTGTGGTGAAACCCTTAACAGCCTATTTATCATACGATATCAAACGAATTTTGTCAACGATTTTTCGGTGGTTTTCAAAAAATTTTTTTCGATTTTTTCTATCGACGATTTTAGTCGGAATCCTTTTCTCTTCGACAAGCAAAAACCGTTTTCGACACGGAAGCTTTTATATAATAAAAGTCAAACTGCGAAAGGAGGAATTTATGGAAATAACCTACAATTATAGCGGCGGCGTTCTGACCGTCAGACTCGAAGGTGAACTCGACGAGCACACGGCTACGTCCGTCAGAAAAAGTCTGGATAAGCTTATCGACGGCTTTTCTTTTTCGGTGTTCGTTATCGATTTTTCAGGGGTAACGTTTATGGACAGCACCGGCATAGGCGTGATTTTGGGGAGATATAAGCGCCTTAAAAACATCGGCGCGAATTTCGCTTGCAAGAACACCAACAAGCAAGTGGACAAAGTTATGGAAGCAAGCGGCCTGTACGGCATCATACAAAAAATCTGAGAGGTAAAGAGGTAAATATGAATTATTTTGAAATGAAATTGAAAGCATTATCGGTAAACGAAGGTTTTGCGCGCACGACGGTTGCGGCGTTTGCGGCAAGTCTGGAGCCGACCGTCGAACAGCTGAACGACATCAAAACGGCGGTTTCGGAGGCGGTAACCAACGCAATCGTCCACGGCTACAACAACAATCCCGACTCCGAAGTGGTCATAAAAGCGGAAACCGACCATAACAGCATCACCGTGGAAATCATAGATTACGGCGTAGGAATCCCCGACGTCGTGGAAGCTGTGAAACCGTTCTACACTTCCCGACCGAACGAAGAACGCAGCGGCATGGGCTTCACAATCATGAAGTCGTTTATGGACGAATTCGACCTCAAGTCCCGCACGGGGCTTACGTCCGTCAAAATGAAAAAGATAATCAAGGAGGTCTGAAATGCTCGATCCCGAACAAACCTTCAGGCTGATCGAGCAAGCGCAAAACGGCGACAAAACCGCCACGGGCGAGCTTATTAAGGAAAACGTACCTCTTATCATCAGCGTCGCCAAGCGCTACAAAAGCCGCGGCGTCGAATACGACGACCTTATACAACTGGGTTCAATCGGTCTTCTTAAGGCCATAATGAACTTCAATTCGTCGTTCGAGGTGAAGTTTTCCACCTACGCCGTGCCGATGATCGTCGGCGAAATCAAACGCTATCTCCGCGACGACGGTATGCTGAAAGTGTCGAGAGCGCTCAAACAAACCGCCTACCGAATAAACAAGTTTTCGGCGGAATTTTCGGAAGAAAACAAGCGCGCGCCGACCGCCGGCGAAATTGCCGAGGCCTTAAACATCGAACCGGAAGACATCGCCTACGCCCTAGACAGCAGCAAATGCCCCGTTTCGCTTTTCGACACCAAGGGCGACGACAGCTTAAGCCTCATTGAAAAACTCAGCTACGACAACGAGGGCGACAATCTGGACAAGCTGGTTCTGGCAGATCTTATATCGCGCCTTGCGCCGAGGGAACAGAAAATCGTCTATCTCCGCTATTTCAGGGACAAAACTCAAGCGGAAGTGGCCGCAGAGCTCGGCGTTTCGCAAGTGCAGATTTCGAGGCTGGAATCGCGCATAATCGAAAAGCTGAGGGAAAACCTTAAAAACTGAAACAATATTCGTCAAACACTTGAAATGTCGTCCGTTTTTGTTTATAATGTATATTAGGTAAATTCAGGGAGTTTTATATGTTATTTGACAAAAACAAAAGAAACGACAAAAATCATTCGTCCGAAACCGCGCCGAAGGTTACCATAGGCGGCGGCTACGGCTCGCATACCCAACCTACGCCTGCGGCTCCCGTCGCTCCCGTGCAAAATCCGATTGTCGCGTCCATCATGAACGGACTTCAAAGAGGCGAATTCGTCATCTATTATCAGCCGATTTTCAGCTTGACTTCCGGCGGCGCCGAACAGTTCGAAGCTTTGGTCAGGTGGCGTATGCCCGACGGTTCGATGAAATATCCGGGGGATTTTATTCCGGAGGCCGAACGCGCCGGCATCATCAGTCGCATCGACAAATACGTTCTGAACAAGGTCTGCAAAGACATTTCCCAGTATTTTTTGGGCGGTTCGCACGTTCCGTCGGTTTCCATAAACCTTTCGGCGGATTCTCTGCGCGAATACGGCTGTGTGGAAAACATTCTGCGCACGCTTTCGGAATACGGTCTGACTCCTGACGTTATGACAGTGGAAATTTCGGAAGACGTTCTGCTTTCCGATATCGAATTTTTCTCGGAAATTGCCAACTCTCTCGCCGACAGCGGCATCAGCGTAACCATCGACAACTACGGCAAAAGCAACAACACCAGCATACATTGTCTGGCAAAGGTCAACTGCAGCAGCATAAAGTTTGACAGAAGACTGCTGGATATGAGCTTCACGAGCGACAGAGGCTACACCCTTTTGGTCGGCACAATCAACCTCGTCAGAAGCATCGACGTCAACGTCATCGCAGAGCGCGTGGAAAACGACGAACAGCTCGACAACAGCCGCAACCTCGGTTTCAACCTCGTTCAGGGCTTCTATTTCAGCGGCCCGCTGACGCCTGAAGACGCATCGCTTTACGTCGTATAATTTTGTATAATTGAATCTTAAACACTCAAAAACACCGCTCTTTGCGCGGTGTTTTTCGTTACAAAAAAACCACCTTTTCAGGTGGTTTTTTCCATTATTTTGCAATTTCAACGCTTCGGACTTCTCTTATTACGTTTACTTTGATCTGGCCCGGATATTCGAGTTCGGTTTCCAGTTTGTTTGCGATTTCCTTTGCAAGGAACACCGTTGCCGCGTCGTCGACGACTTCAGGTTTAACCATAACTCTGATTTCGCGGCCTGCCTGAATGGCGTAAGACTGTTCGACGCCTGCAAACGAACCTGCCAGAGTTTCGAGTTTTTCGATACGTTTGACGTAGTTTTCCAAGCTCTCGCGCCTTGCTCCCGGTCTTGCGGACGAAATTGCGTCTGCCGCCTGAACGAGAACGGCCTCGACGGTTTGCGGTTCGATATCGTTGTGGTGAGCGGCTATTGCGTGAATAACTTCCTTGGATTCCTTGTACTTTTTGGCAAGGTCCACGCCGATTTGAATGTGCGTGCCTTCAACCTCGTGATCGACGGCTTTGCCGATGTCGTGCAGAAGTCCCGCGCGTTTTGCGATTTTGACGTCTGCGCCCAGTTCTGCGGCCATCATACCCGCAAGGTAACTGACTTCCATGCTGTGTTTGAGGCAGTTCTGACCGTAGCTGGTGCGGTATTTGAGCCTGCCCAAAATTTTGACGAGTTCCGGATGCACGCCGTAAACGTTACATTCGAACACTGCGTTTTCGCCGGCTTCTTTGATGGATTGTTCGACCTCTTTTTTCACCTTGTCAACCATCTCTTCGATGCGAGCCGGGTGAATTCTGCCGTCGGCGATAAGCTTTTCGAGGGTGAGTCTTGCGACTTCTCTTCTTATCGGATCGAAGCCCGACAAGGTTACGACGTCCGGAGTGTCGTCGATGATGACGTCAACGCCGGTGGCGCTTTCCAAAGCTCTGATGTTTCTGCCGACGCGGCCGATGATTCTGCCTTTCATTTCGTCGTTAGGAAGCGCAACCACGGACACCGTAGTTTCGGTGGCGTGATCCGCCGCGCAACGCTGAATAGCAAGGCTGATGATGTTTTTGGCCAGTTTTTCTGCGTTTTCTTTTGCTTCTTTCTCAATGTTTTTCGCTTCTTGCGCGGCGTCTTTTTTCACGCCGTCGATGAGCGAATCGTAAAGGTTTTGTTTTGCCTCGTCTTTGGAGAGGCCGGCAACTCTTTCAAGTTCCAGTTCGATGCGCTGATTTGCCGTTTTCAAATTTTCTTCAAAAAGTTCGAGTTCCTTGTTCTTTGCTTCCAGAATACGTTTCTGATTGTCCAGTTGATCCTGTTTTTTGTCGAGAGCGTCGTCTTTTTTGTCCAAAAAGTTTTCCTTTTGAAGAAGGCGCTGCTCGGTGCGTTGAAATTCAGCTTTTCTTTCTTTCGATTCTTGTTCGAATTCGGTGCGCAATCTGTGTTGCTCTTCTTTGGCCTCGATGAGAGCCTCTTTTCTGAGGGTTTTGGCTTCAAGTTGAGCTTCCTCGGTAATTCTTGCTGCTTCTTGTTTCGCGAGACCGACTTTGTTTTTGGCGTAAGCGCGGTAGATGACCAGCGCGACGGCTGCACCGACCGCCAGTGCCCCGACGCCGACGCCGACAAGGGCCCACGCGGAAGCGGCAAGCGTTACAATCAAATTGCTTGTCATTGTGGATTATCCTCCTATATATTTATAAAGCCGCTTGGCGCATGCAACGGAATTGGATTTTTGCATACACGACTTTAATTCCCCTGATGGTGTATTTTTTGAAAAATCGGCGATTATGCCATAAGTTTTTCTTTAATTTGTTTTTCGAGAGTTTCGGCGATGTCCGGATTTGCCTTCAAAAATTCCAAAGCTTTGTCGCGGCCCTGACCGATTTTTTCGTCGTTATAGCTGAACCAGCTGCCCGATTTGACGATAAGGCCAAACTGAACCGCGATGTCCAAAATACAACCGACGTTGGAAATGCCTTTTCCGAAAATGATGTCGAACTCTGCCGTTTTGAAAGGCGGAGCCACCTTGTTTTTGACGATTTTGACTTTGGTGCGACTGCCGATGATGTCCGCGCCGTCTTTGATAGGTTCGGTTTTTCTGACGTCCATTCTGACGGAGGAATAGAATTTCAAAGCCTTGCCGCCGGTGGTGGTTTCGGGATTGCCGTAAACTACGCCGATTTTGTCGCGAAGTTGGTTGATGAAAATGATGCTGCACTTGCTTTTGCCGCAGACTGCGGTGAGCTTGCGAAGCGCCTGACTCATAAGCCTTGCCTGAAGGCCCATGTGGCTGTCGCCCATTTCTCCGTCGATTTCGGCTTGCGGAGTGAGCGCCGCAACGCTGTCGACGACGATAAGGTCGATACTTCCGGAAGCAACCAAAGTGGCCGCTATTTCCATTGCCTGTTCGCCGTTGTCAGGCTGAGATATGTAGAGTTCTTCGAGATTCACGCCGAGGTTTGCCGCATAGCTCGGATCGAGAGCGTGCTCTGCGTCGATAAAAGCGCAGGTGCCGCCGAGCTTTTGAGCTTCTGCCAGAATGTGCAACGAAAGCGTGGTTTTGCCGCTGGATTCAGGTCCGTAGATTTCGATGATACGGCCGCGAGGTATGCCGCCGATGCCGAGCGCTACGTCAAGCGTCAGGCAGCCCGTCGGGATAACTTCGATGCTTTGATGTTCGGTTTCGCCCATTTTCATGATGGCGCCTTTTCCGAACTGTTTTTCGATTTGAGCCAAAGCTTGCTCTAAACTTTTGGATTTTTCTTTGTCTGCCATAGTATAATTTTCCTTAGATTGTTTATTTTAAGCGGAATTCTCCGCAAAGATATCTGTATAAAACGTGAAGCGCAAACTGCGTTGCGGCTATCCTGATTTTCGTTCTGTCGCCATCGAAAACGCGTTTTTCCGAGTGCAGAACGCCTTTGTCGTCCGCAAGGCCGAACCAAACCGTGCCGACGGGCTTTTCCTTGCTTCCGCCGGACGGCCCCGCAATCCCCGTTGTGGAAACTGCCAAGGTGTCCCCGCTTTTTATGAGGCCGAGCGCCATTTCCTCCGCCGTTTCGCGGCTTACTGCGCCGAATTTTTCAAGCGTATCGCGTTTTACGAAAAGCCTTTGCTCCTTTGCCAAATTGTCGTAGGCCACGACTCCCTCGAAAAAGAACTCCGAAACGCCCGGGACCGAAACCATTTCGGCCGCAACCATGCCGCCCGTCAGGCTTTCCGCCGTGGCAAGGCGAACGCTTGTGCCTTTAAGTTTTTCAAAGACGGCTTCAGGCAAGGTTTTGCCGCAAGCGGAATAAAATCTGTTTCCAAAAACCGCTTTAAGCTTCTCGGTGGACGGCAAACTATTATCGTTTTCGCCGAAATTCATAATACTTACCGCAAAATCGAGGCCGTTTTGAACTATTTCGAGGTTTTCGCCATTGCCTAGTCCCGCGGCCGCAAGCTCCGCTTCCGTTGCGTCGAAAAATTTCAACGTTCGCATTTACGCTTCCTCTTTTTGTGTGAACACGTTTTTGTTTTTGACTATGTAGTTCACTCCGCTGTAAACCGCAAGTGCCGCGCCGATGAAAAACGCCACGAGGCCTATATACATCAGCACTTTGCCCACCGTTGCCACCGCGTCGCCGTGCGACAGGAAAATCGGATCCGACGCAAAGATGATAACTGCCGAGCCGACGTCCTGAAAATCGGTCTTAAGTTTGCCCCAAACGTCCGCCGGAATGACAATTTTTTTGACGGCGGCCTGCATACGGAACGCGCTTATCATAAATTCTCTCGACAGCACCACTCCGCACACGATTGCGCCCCACGGATTGAATATAAGGTTGTCTGCCACGAACAGGAACATGAACACAACCACGAGCATTTTGTCCGCAATAGGATCCAAAAACTTCCCGAGGTCGGAAACCTGATTATATTTTCTTGCGACGTAGCCGTCGATAAGGTCCGACAGCGCCGCTATTGCAAACAGCACGCCCGCAAGCATGCGATGCCCCGGAAAATTCAGCAGGTACACCGCAACCACAACAGGTATGAACGCTATCCTCGATAGCGTGATTTTAGTCGCCGTTGTCATTGACTACCACTCCCACAAGGTCGAGTTTTCGAACCTTTTTGATTTTTACTTTATAGAAATTGCCCGCTTCGACAGGCGTTTGCGACTTGAAGTAAACCTTCGTATCGACGTCGGGAGCGTTGAATTCCGTGCGGCCGACGAACATTTGCTTGTCGTAGTCTATGCCTTCGTAAAGCACCTTCTGCTCGCTGCCCTCGAGGTTGCGTTGATTCTCCTGCACGATTGCGCTTTGAAGCTCCTGCAATTCTTTTTGGCGCTGACGCTTGATGCTTTTAATTATCTGACCTCTCATTTTTGCGGCCGGAGTGCCTTCCTCTTTGCTGTAAGCAAAGAAGCCTGCGTAATTGAGCCTTGCATCGGCAATGAAGTTATAAAGCTTGAGATGCTGTTCTTCGGTTTCCGTCGGGAAGCCGGTGATGAACGTGCTTCTTATAGCGATGTCCTCGTTGGCCAGTCTGATGCGCTCCAAAAGACTATTTATCTGCGTTTCGGTGGTTCTGCGCCCCATAAGCTTCAGAATTTTGTCGTCAACGTGCTGAAGCGGAATATCGAGATACCTGCAAACCTTGTTGTCTTCGGCAACGATCTTGATGATGTCGTCGGACAAAAGCTCCGGATAGCAATACAAAATTCTTATCCATTCCACGTCGAGTTTTTGCAGCTGCTCCAGAAGCGTCGGAAGCGCGTACTTGCCGTAAATGTCGATGCCGTAACGCGTGGTATCCTGCGCGACGAGGTTGATTTCCTTCACGCCGTAATTATCGATAAGCATTTTGGCTTCGTCCACCAGGCTCATAAGCGTGCGGCTTTGATATTTACCCCTGATTTGCGGAATAGCACAATAGGTGCAATGATTGTCGCAACCTTCGGCAATTTTCAGATACGCCGTGTGATAATCGGTGGTCAGAATTCTGTTGGTGGTAGGCACGTCCGTGCAAGTGAGAAGCGGCCCAACTCTCTCGCCCGAAACGACTTTTTGAATGACTTCGGCAATCTGCTGATAGTTCTTGAAGCCCAAAAAGCCGTCCACTTCCGGAAGGTTTTTGGCAAACTCTTCCTTGAAGCGTTGAGGCATGCAGCCGGTTACTATGATTTTCACCGGACGTTGTTTTTTAAGCTCCGCCATTTCCAAAATGGTGTCGATGCTCTCTTTCTGCGCGCTTTCGATAAACGCGCACGTGTTGATGACGATAACGTCGGCTTCCTTGACGTCGCTTGTCAGGGAGTAGCCCGCCTGTTTCACATAGAAAAGCATATTTTCGGTGTCGACTCTGTTTTTGTCGCATCCCAAAGATATGGCTCCGACTTTCAGATTTCGCTTGTTTTCCATAGTGATTTCCTCTGATAAGTTTTTTGTGGTGTTGCGACGATTATTCCTCGCCGTAGATCTGGTTGTATTCCTCCATAGTGATGAGGACTTCCCGAGGTTTGTTTCCCGGCGGTTGCGCGGTTATATATCCTCTGTCTTCCATCATATCTATAATCTTGGCCGCTCTGCCGAAGCCGAGCCCCATCTTCCTCTGAAGCTTGGAAATGGTGGCCTGTTGTGCCTGAATAACGAACTTCAACGCTTCCTTGAACATAGGATCGTCGGCCTTTTCGTCAAGCGGCGAAGCGTTTTGCGCTTCCAGCTGCTCGGCGGCCGCCTCTTTGTCGAAGTTGATTTCGTCTTCGATGACTTTGTCGAAATCGGTGTCGTTGTTTGCTTTTATGAAGCTTATGATGTTTGCCACTTCCTCGTCGGACGTAAAGCAACCCTGCAAACGCACCGGATCCGGATCGGACTGCGTCTGGAACAGCATGTCGCCTCGTCCCAGAAGTTTTTCGGCGCCCTGACGGTCGATTATGGTGCGGCTGTCAACGCCCTGCGAAACGCTGAGCGCCATACGCGCCGGCAAGTTGGATTTGATAACGCCCGTGATAACATCAACCGACGGACGTTGCGTTGCGATGACGAGGTGGATACCCGCGGCCCTTGCCACTGCGGAAAGACTTTGGATGCAGTCTTCCACTTCGCGTTTTTTCATACGCATAAGCTCGGCCATTTCGTCGACCACGATGACGATTTGCGGAATTTTGGTCATATTGTCGCTCATTGCGGCCTTCTGATTGTAACCCGCGATGTTTCTTACGTCGAACTCTTTGAACATATCGAGCCTTCTGTACATTTCGCTGATTGCCCAGTTCAATGCGTTGACGGCCTTGTCCGCCGTGGTAACGATTTCCTTTATGAGAAGGTGCGGAATGCCCTGATAAATGGAAAATTCCACTTTCTTCGGATCGATGAGGATAAGCCTTACGTCCTCAGGCGAATATTTGTAAAGTAAGGAAAGCAGCAATCCGTTGATTGCGACGGATTTACCGCTGCCCGTCGAGCCTGCGACCAAAAGGTGCGGCATGGTGGCAAGGTCTGCGCAATGGACCTTGTTTTCGATGTCCACGCCTACGACGAAGGTAAGCATGTCCTTGGTGTTGTTGAAGCTCGGATCGTCAAGCATCGTGCGAAGTTTGACGGTTCTTCTGTGAGTGTTCGGAACTTCTACGCCGAAAAGCGCTTTGCCCGGAATCGGAGCTTCGATACGGACTTTCAGTCCGCCGAGAGCCATGCCGATGTCTTCTTCGAGCTCTTTGACTTTGCTGACTCTGACGCCGTCGGGAAGTTTCATTTCGAACCTGCTGAAGGTCGGGCCCTGCGTGAGGTTTTCGACGGTGGCGTAAATTTTGAATTGCGCAAACTTGTCCTCCAGTTTCGCTTTAAGCTCGGAAAAGTCTTCCTGCGGAAGATCCGTGGCGGTTTCCTTGCTCAAAAGATCAATCGGAGGAGCTTTGTACGGCCTCAGAACCTTTTTCTCAGCCATAGTCTGCTCGATGGTTATCTGCTCGCCCGAAAGTTTAGGCCGGTCGGCAGGCTTGCGTTCGTCGATTTTTATAGGTTTGACGTCTTCCAGAAAGTCGGTTGTTGCGGAAGTTTTCGACAAATTAGGGTTCGACTCTTCCCTCTTGATTTCCGGCTCTTTTCTGACGTATTCGGATTTCGGAGCCGGTTTTGGCTCGTCCGCTTTGACGGTTTCGACAGGTTTAGGGGTGTAATCTCTGTCTTCCCCGAACAGCGAGAAAATAGATCCGCGAGCGGATTTCTTTTCTTCCTTAGGGGTTTCCTTTGCCGGTTCCGGCTTAACTTCCTCCTTAACTTCCGGTTTAGGTTGAGGTTTTTTGTCTTCCTTTGCGGCAAATTCGACAGGCTTCGGGTTGTAGTCCCTGTCCTCCCCAAACAGAGAGAAAATGGATCCGCGAGCGGATTTCTTTTCTTCCTTCGGCTCTTCCGCCTTAATTTCCGGCGCGGCAGGCTTTGGCTCCGGCTTGACTTCGTTTTTAACTTCCGGTTCCGGCTTTTTGACCTGACTGTCAAAGACCGTCGGCTGCTCGAAGGTTTCGGCGTTTAGGGAAACCTTGCTGTTTGTTTCGGCGTAGTCGGACGGAACCACCTTTTTGCCGAGGTTGGTTTCGGCGCCGAGCGGGCCGTCTAAAATGTTCTGAATGGCTTTTGGCAGCTCGTTTTCCTTTACGTGCATAAAGTTGCCGTTTGCGTAAAGCTCCTCTTTGGAGGCCTTTGGCTCTTCCTTTTTCTCTTCCGCTTTAGGCGCGGGAACAGGTTCGGAAGCTTTAGGCGCGGCCTTTTTGTTTTTGCCGCTTCCGAAAATATCCTTTTCGGTGAGTTCGCTGTTTAGGATATCGTAATATCTATCCTTAAATTCTTCGTTCTGCTCGTCTTCGTTGCGGCTTATGCCGAAACGATCGTAAACGCTTTGTCCGCCGCGCGGCAAAACAGGGCTGTCGCCCAAGCGATTCGAGCGGACGCCGCCTGCTATGCTGCTGTAAAGCTCGGCAAGTTTTTCCTGATATTTTCTGTCTTCCTCGGCTTTTGCGGCCATGGCTTCTTCGGAAATGAAGCCTTTGCTGTAAGCAGAATATTCGGGTTTTTTGCCGTTTTTATCTTCGGTGGTGCGTTTGCCGCCGAAAAGTTTTTCCTTACTGCGACGCTTTTTGGCGGTTTCTTCGTCCTCGAAAACGGGAGCCGCTTCCTGCGGTTCGGAGCCTTCGCTGCCGAACGGAGCGTTCACGTCCTTCGGATACAATAAGTCTATCTGCAAATCCTGTTTGGATTTTTTCTGTTTCTTTTCGCCGAAATCGTCGGTATCGTTAAGTTTTCCCATAAACATACTCCTGCCGCTTCCGAGGTCCACAACCTCTTCTTTCACGCCGTCATCGGTGAAGGTTACGACCTTTGCGGAACCCTTGGAAGCTTTTTTGTTGTCGATTTTTGTGGTTTTGGTTTTGTAGGCCGGTTCGCGTTTCAAAAGCGGATAGAAGCTTAAAAACACCACCGTGAAAAACAGCAACATAAAAATGAGCAAGCTGGCCGTGATGCCCACGATCTTCATCACCGGATACAAAAACACTCCGCTGACAAGGCCGCCCGCCGTGGTGGAATTGTAGCAATTTTTCAGATATTCGCCGTAGTTATTGCTGGAAAGAAGCGCGGTTCTGCTGGTCAGGACGTGCAAAGTCAGCACTCCGAGAACGAACAGCAAAAAGTACTTCAGAATTTTTGCCGCAGGAAGGCTGACGGTTTTCCCGACGAGGATCATAACGCCCAAAATCGCGCCGCAGATAGCGTACGCGTAAGCGACGAGCCCCAAGGTCCCCACCAAAAAGTCGGCGGCAAGCTTCCCCACTCCTCCGAAAAGGCCGAAAAGGCACAACGCCGAAAGAGTGCAAATTATAACCACCAAAAGCCCGCCGGCAATACGGTTGAAACCGTTTCCGTCGGGACTATGATATCTTTTGTCAGAATAATATCTGTCGTCGTAACTCAAAACTTCCTCCGATATACACTCGCACCGTAACAAAAAAACCTTATATATAGTGCAAAATGTCTATAAATGCGTATGCGCACACACAATATATAGTCATTATAACACAATTATATAAGGTTTTCAACAGTTTTAATAGGAATTTTCAAAAATTGTGCCGCCTAATCTCGGGGCGCAAAGTGCTTGGTCAAATCCACTTCGGTTTTAGGGCCGACGTAGCTTATGACCACGCGCGAAAAATCGAACACTCTTTCGATGACGCGCTTTACGTCGTCCAAGGTTACGGCGTCGATTTCGTTCATGCGTTTTTCGGCGTCGAAAAGCGTCCCCGTACCCATTGCGTAACGTCCGTTAAGGCGCATAAGCGTGGACGACGACTCCTGCCCGAAAACGAAGGCCGACTTAAGCTGCGCTTTGCCCTTCGAAAATTCGGCTTCGGTTATGCCCTCCGCTTTAAGCTTGTCGATTTCCCGTCTGACCGCGCCGACCGCCTTATCCAGATTGTCGGAGTTCGTTCCGATATAGACGGAATAGCACCCCTCCTCGGTGTACGCCGACGGATAACTATAGACCGAATAAGCAAGCCCCAGTTTTTCCCTGACTTCCTGGAAAAGTCTGCCGCTCATTGTGCCGCCGAAAACGCTGCTGAGTATCTGAAGCGCAACGGTGTCGGGATCGTATTCTTTAAGTCCCTTAAATACGATAAGCACGTTTCCCTGTTCGGTTTTTTTGAATTTGGTAACTTGCGCAACCGTGCCGACGGATTGTTCGATTTTGACGATTTTTTTCGTTTTTTTGGAAAATTTGTCCGAAAAATCTTTTTTTATCGTATCGTAAACAGCCTTCCACGGAAGGTTGCCGCACACGCTGACGGTGGTGTTGTCGGCGGTGTAAAAGTCGTTCATATACTCAAAAATCTGTTCTCTCGAAATGGATTTAACGTTGTTTTTTCCGCCCAGAATCGGCCTCGAAAGACTGTTGGTTTCAAACCATTTTGCCGCCGCGATTTCCGCCGCAACGTCGGACGGATCGTCCTCGTTCATGTCGATTTCTTCAAGAACGACGCCCTTTTCTCTGGCCATTTCTTCCTCTGAAAAAACCGAATTGAAATACATGTCCGACAGCAGCTCCGCGCACTTTTCAAAGTCTTCGTCGATGGAAACCGTGTAAAAACAAGTGTTGGTTTTTGAGGTGTAGGCGTTGATGTCGGCGCCGATTTTTTCCATGCTTTCGGCAATTTCGAAGGCCGATTTTGTGGCCGTTCCCTTGAAAAGCATGTGCTCGATGAAGTGCGAAATGCCGTTATTTTCGGCGGTTTCGTTTCCGGAACCGGTGTTCACGAACACGCCGACCGCCACCGAACGAACGTACGGAAGACGCTCGTAAACCAATTTAAGACCGTTTTTGAATTTGTAAAGTTTTTTCATATCTGATTTATCTCCGAATTTAACAATAATTATATCATCAAATTCGCCTTATGTAAACCTTTTGGCGTCCCGTTATAGTCCCAAATTTTCACTTACGGTGACAACTCGCATGCCCTTTGCCGCAACTTCCGCCAAAATTTTAGGCAGGGCGCTTAAAGTGTGCGCCGTCGGGTGCATCAGAACGAGATCTCCTGCCGCCATATTCTTCACCGCGCGGCGATACACCAGATCCGGATCCTTGTCGCGCCAGTCGATTGTATCCCGCGTCCACATAACGGTTGTGAAGCCGTTTTTCCGACAGAACGCAAGCGTGTCGTCGTTAAACGCGCCCGACGGCGGAGCGAACAAATAATTGCCCTTATAACCCACGATTTCGTCAATTAAACGCTGATTCATCACGATTTCGTCAAAATTTTGGTCATAAGTAAGCTTGCTGTGATCTTTGTGAAAATAGCCGTGATTGCCTATTTCGAACCCTCTTTCCGAAAGCGTCCGAACCAGCCCCACGTTGTCGTCGGCCCAGCTTCCGCCCACAAAAAACGTGCATCTGAAACCGTATTTTTCCATAAGCTCGGCCATAGGGAGAACGTATTCCGTCCCCCAATAAACGTTTATCATAAGGCTTATTTTGTCGCCCGTTTTGTCGCCCGAATATATCGGCGACGGCTTTTCGCCGAACACGCTGATTCCTCTTCCAGATCCCGTCGTTACCGCCAGAAGCGCGAATAATGTCAAAGCTATCACGATGTTTGCCGTTATGTTTCTGAATTTTTTCATACAAAATTTTATTCTTTGACAAGCAAAATTATCACAGTTTCGGCCACAAAAAAAAGCCTCGGCCGATTGCCGAGGCATAAATTTTGACTGTTTACAGTTTCTTGACGAGTTTAAGGTCAACGCCCTTGTCGGACACTTTGATGACTTCAACTTCAACCATGTCGCCGATGTTAACGACGTCTTCAACCTTTTCGACGCGCTCTTTGGCGAGCTTGCTGATGTGAACGAGGCCGTCTTTACCCGGAGCCAGATTTACGAATGCTCCGAATTGCATGATTCTGACGACTTCGCCTTGGTAAACGTCGCCGACTTCAGGATCGTGGACGATGTTAAGAATGATCTTCTTGGCTTTTTCGCAAGCGTTGATGTCTTCGTTGCTGACGAAAATCATACCTTCGTCGTTGACGTCGATTTTAACGCCGGTCTGATCGATGATGCCGTTGATGGTCTTGCCGCTCTTGCCGATGACGTCGCCGATCTTGTCAGGATCAATCTGGAAGCTCAGGATCTTCGGAGCGTAACGGGACAGCTCTTTGTTAGGTTCAGGGATGCATTCGGCCATTTTGCCGAGGATATGCAATCTGCCCTGACGAGCTTGTTCCAAAGCGGTGTGCAGAATTTCTTCGTCGATACCTTTGATTTTGATATCCATCTGGATTGCGGTGATGCCGTCCTTGGTACCTGCGACTTTGAAGTCCATATCGCCGAGGAAGTCTTCAAGGCCCTGAATATCGCTCATGATGGCGACTTTGCCGTGTTCTTCGTCCTTAATAAGGCCCATAGCGATGCCCGCCACAGGAGCTTTGATAGGAACGCCTGCGTCCATAAGAGCCATGGTGCTGCCGCAAACGGATGCCTGAGAAGTGCTGCCGTTGGAGGACAGAATGTCGGATACGGTGCGGATTGCATACGGGAATTCGGCTTCCGAAGGAAGAACCGGTTCGAGGCTTCTTTCAGCGAGTGCGCCGTGACCGATTTCACGTCTGCCCGGACCTTTCATGCCCTTTGCTTCGCCGGTGGAATAAGGAGGCATGTTGTATTGATGCATATAGCGTTTGAAGTTGTCTTCTTCGATGCCGTCGAGCTTCTGAACTTCGCTGAGGCTGCCCAAGGTGCAAGTGGTGAGAGCCTGAGTCTGTCCGCGAGTGAAGATCGCACTGCCGTGAACTCTCGGCAAAATGCCGTGTTCGCACCAGATAGGACGAATTTCGGTGAGGCTTCTGCCGTCAGGACGAACGCCGTCGTTGATGATTTTGGCGCGGACTTTTTCTTTCTTCATTGCGTACAGAACTTCGCCGACGAATTTGAGGTCGTCAGGATATTTTTCCGCAAAGTATTCGGCGGCTTCAGCGTTCAAGGCGTCGTCGCGTTTCTCTCTTTCGGTTCTGTCGAAAGTGTCCAGAACGTAGTCCATCTTTTCGCTGCCCCAAGCGCGGACGTCTGCCTCGAGTTCAGGAGAAGCGTGTTCGATGGTGATGTCTTTTTTAGGTTTGCCGACTTCTGCGGCGATTTCTTCGATCCATGCAACGATACGTTTGATTTCTTCGTGACCGAACAGGATTGCGTCCAGCATTTCTTTTTCGGAAATGATTTTTGCGCCTGCTTCAACCATCAAAATGGCTTGCTTGGTGCCGGAGAGCGAAAGATGCAGCAAGCTTCTTTCACGTTGTTCGCTGTCAGGGTTGATGACGTATTTGCCGTCAACGTAACCGACGATAACGCTGCCGGTAGGGCCTGCGAACGGAATATCGCTTATGGACAGAGCGATGCTGCTGCCGAGCATAGCGTAAACCTCAGGCGGAATGTTGTTGTCAACGGAAAGCGGAGTGCAAACAACCGCTACGTCGTTATAAAATCCCTTCGGAAAAAGCGGACGGATAGGTCTGTCGATAAGACGGCTGGTGAGAATAGCTTTGTCGCTTGCTCTGCCTTCGCGTTTGGTGTAACCGCCGGGGATTTTGCCGACTGCGTACATTTTTTCAACGTAGTCAACTCCCAAAGGGAAAAAGTCAACGCCTTCGCGTTTGGTTTTAGCCATCGTCACGTTGGTCAAAACCGCAGTGTCGCCGCAACGAACCAAGCAGCTTCCGTTTGCCTGACCGCAATACGCGCCTACTTCGACCGTAACTTCACGGCCGCCGATGATGTTCTTAAAAATTTTTCTTTCCATGTTTCCTCCAACGTCGCACCCAAATCCCGAATGCGACAAAATTTTTCTTTTTTTTAGGGTTTTTTTACGAAAAATGGGGATGCCGAAAGCATCCCCATAAAACGGACTATTTTCTCAGACCCAATTTTTCGATCAAAGCACGATATCTTTCGATATCTTCTTGCTTCAGATATGCCAACAAGCTGCGGCGAGCGCCGACCATTTGCAAAAGGCCTCTGCGGCTGTGATGATCTTTTTTGTGAACTGCAAGGTGAGCGTTGAGCTCAGCGATGCGAGCGGTCAAAAGCGCAACCTGAACTTCCGGCGAACCGGTGTCGTTTTCGCTTCTTTGAAAATCTTTGATAATTTGTTGTTTTTGAAGTTTATCCATTGTTTAGCCTCCTTCGTTGGATAAATGATTTACCGAAAGCAACGTAAGACTTCGGAGTTTCAGTCAAACCTTGCCAAAGGTACGAAAATATCTTACCATAAATAAAGAATTATGTAAACAAATTTTCAGCGGTTTTGAAAATTATTTCCAAAAATTTTCCGTTCTGGTTTTAACTTCTTCAAACCGTTCGACGTATTCCTTCACGGCCTTGAAATCCGCCTGCCGCTCTATCCTGCCTTCCTTTGGAAAAACCCTTTTGGAAATGCTGCCCGCGCCTGCGGCGAGAATGGACGTCGATTCTTCCATTATGTCCACGTTGTATATGCAGATTTTGCCTTCTTTCGCGTAGCCCGTGTTTTCCAGATTTCCCGAAACGTGTTTCTGGCGATACATATAGTACGGCAGATATCCGTGCTTTTTCAGTTCGGCGTCGGCGTAAGAAACCATTTGGTTTGCAAGCAAATTGTCGGTGTTGTCGTGGCCGGAAAGCGTAAGCTCGCTTCCTCTCTTCAGGCTCAAAGTGTGCACCGTGATGTTTTCGGGCGACAATTTCACCGCGCTGTCAACGCTGAATTTGAAGTCTTCGAAAGTTTCTGAGGGAAGCATTGCGATAAGGTCGAAGTTGACGTCGAAATCGTAGTCCTTCGCAAGCTCCACCGCGCGGTAAAAATCCTCAACCGTGTGGTCGCGCCCGATAAGGCGCAAGGTCTTGTCCCAAAAGGTTTGAGGATTGATGCTGATTCTGGTTACTCCCGCGTTTTTCAGAACGTCCAGTTTTTCTTTCGTTACGGTGTCCGGCCGTCCCGCCTCGACGGTGAACTCCTTAAACGGAAAATCGATCTCCGTCAAAACGCTTGCAAGCATGTCCGCAGGGAGCGAAGTCGGCGTTCCTCCGCCGAAATAAACGGCTCTGACGGTCAAATTATTCTCAAAAAGCACGTTTTTCAGAATACTTATCTCGTTTTTCAGGAATTTTACATAGTCAGGCAGATATTTTTTCAGTTTGTCGATGGCGACAGAAACGAAGCTGCAATAGGCGCATCTCGTCGGGCAAAACGGAATGTTGACGAAAAAATCCACCTCGTTTTCGCCCACTTTCAGCAGCGGTTTTTGGTTTTTGACAATCTGTTTTACGTGTTCGGTTTTTGCTTTGGAGCACTCGAAAACGTCCAGAAAAAGACGCTCTGCGTCCTCCCCTCTGTCCTCCAGATCTCTGAAAAGCTTGGTCGGTCTTATGCCCGTCAGGCTGCCGTATGGCAGGCTTACGCCAGTCAGATTTTTGAGAAAATCATACAAAAAAACCTTGGCAAAACGCTTGGTTTCCCTCTTCTTTTCAAGGTCGTTCCATTCGGGTTTTATATCCGCCTGCGCGCTTTTTTCGCCGAAATCGCCGGATATTTTCACCGTAAAAACGCCGCCGGAGTCGTCGCACGAAACCCTTAATGTCTTTTCCGCCTCGTCGTCCTTTTTGACGTACGGAAAAAACGCCCTCACTTCGTCCATGAGGTCGCTTTCAAATACGCTGTCGGTTTCAAAACGAAAAGTAATCATCAGTCGTCAAAATTTATGGGGTTGTTTGCCCTTTCAAAGTCCAGAGTGGACGATTTGCCGTGCCCCGGATAAACCGTGAGGTTTTCGGGAATTGCAAAAATTTTTTTGGCGCTTTCCTTCAAAGCGGAAAAACTGCCGTCCATAAAATCGGTTCTGCCATAGCCCATACCAAATATCGTGTCGCCTGTGAAAAGGCTGTTTTCGATGCGATAGCAAACTCCCCCTTCGCTGTGGCCCGGGGTGAAGATAACTTCGATCTTAAATCCAGCAATCTCCAGCACGTCGCCGCCCGACAAAAGGTGGTCGGCGGAAAATTTGTTGAAGTGATAACCCATGAAAACCGCCATATTTTTGAAGGAAGTCAGCTTGTCTGCGTCATTTTTGTGAATATAAGTCGGTATGCCCGCATCTTTCAGCTTGCTTCCCAAAGCAGCATGATCGAAGTGGCCGTGAGTCATAAGCATGGCCTCGATTTTCAGCTTTTTCGACGTTGCGATTTTCTGCAAATCTTCCATTTTGCAGGCAGCGTCAATGACCAAAGCCCTTCCGTCGTCGTTCGCCACGACGTAGGTGTTGCTGGATAACGGCGGGCAAACTATGGTGTAAACTTTCATTTATGCCTCCAAAGTCAAGGTTATCGGGCCGTCGTTCACAAGCGAAATCTGCATGTCCGAACCGAAATTCCCGGAAACCGTGGTTATTTCCTTTTCAAACAAGGCTTTCGTTTTCAAAAACAGCGGCTTTGAAATTTCGGGTTTTGCGGACAAAGTGTAGCTCGGCCGCCTGCCCTTTGCCGCGTCGCCGTAAAGCGTGAAGTTGGAAACGAGCATCACGCTGCCCTTAACGTCCTTGACCGACAAATTCAGTTTGCCGTTCTCGTCAGGAAAGACTCGCAGATTCAAAATTTTGTCCGTCAAATATCCGATTGTTTCGTCGGTATCCTCGTTTCTGTACGCCACGAGAACGACAAGCCCCCGCTCTATGCTTCCGCCATAAGCTCCGTCTATAACTATACTTGCGTTTTTTACAACCTGAACTACGCTTTTCATCATCTGTGGACGTCGTGCACGCCTTTGATTTTCATCAGTTTGTTGATAACTTCCTCAAGCTGAGTCGTTGAGGAGATTTCCATGGAAACGTTTATGATTGCTCCCATTTCTTTGTCGAGTTTTGCAAACGCGGCGGTGATCTGAATTTTCATCTGCGCAATCGTGTTTGTGATTTCCGCCAGAATACCGCCCTTGTTGTCGGCCAGAATGTTTATCGTCGCCACGAATTTGTTGCCTATAACGTCGTCCCACTTGGCCTCGATAAGGCGTTCTTTTTCCATGTTCTTGACGTTCGGGCAATCCACGCAATGTACGCTGACGCCGCGACCGCGGCTGATGTAGCCGATGATTTTGTCGCCCGGCACAGGATTGCAGCAATGCGAAAGTCTGACCACGAAGTCGTCGTAACCTTTTATGATTACGCCGTCGTTGTTTCTGCGGCGAACCGGCGAAGGAGTTTCGCCTTTGATGTCCACCACCGGATTTTTGGTAAGAAGGTCCTTTTTGAAAAAGTCAATCAGTTTGATGAGAATCTGATTCGTGTTCAACCCGCCGTAGCCGACCGAAGCGTACAAATCGTCAAGCGACGAAATGGAATAGCGGTTCATGACGTAGCTGAGCCACTGATCGCTCATAAGTTCCGACAGATTGTAGCCGCGGCGTTTGGCCTCGTGCTCCAGCATGTCTTTGCCGCGCTTGATGTTTTCTTCCTTCATCTCGCGCTTCAAAAATTGACGGATTTTATTGCGCGCGCCCGCAGATTTGACAATTTTCAGCCAGTCCCTGCTCGGACCGTGCGAAGCGTTCGAGGTGATTATTTCCACAATGTCGCCGTTTTTTAGGGCCGTGGTCAGAGGGACCATTTTCATATTGACTTTTGCGCCCGTGCATTTGTTGCCCACTTCGCTGTGGACTGCGTACGCAAAATCTATAGGCGTGCTCCCGACCGGCAGGCTGACTACCTTACCTTTTGGGGTGAACACGAAAATTTCGTCGTCCAGAATGTTGGTTTTGACGCTGTTTAGAAACTCTTTGTTGTCCTTTGCGTCGGCGTCGGCGTCAACGATGTCCTGCATCCAGTTCAGGGACGGATCGAATTTGTTGGTGTTTTTTCCTTTCTCTTTATATTTCCAGTGCGCCGCGATGCCGTATTCCGCCACCTTGTGCATCTCGTAGGTGCGAATCTGAATTTCGGCAGGCTCCTTGTAGTTGGTGATAACCGTGGTGTGAAGCGATTGATAATTGTTCGGCTTCGGCATGGCAATGTAATCCTTGAATCTGCCCGGGATAGGTTTCCAGAGCGTGTGAATCGTGCCGAGAACCGTGTAGCAATCCTTGACGGTCGGCACGATAACCCTGACTGCGGTCAGATCGTAAATTTGATCGAAGGTTTTGCCTTGCGTTTTCATTTTGCGCCAGATGCTGTAAAGATGCTTCGGTCTGCCAAAAACTTCGCCTTTTATCCCCAGTTCGTCAAGCTGTTTTCTGATAATTTCGCAAACGAGCGAAACGTATTCCTGCCTTTCGGCAAGCTTTGATTTCACCATGTGCGCCAGCTCGTAGTAGTCGTCCGGATAAAGATAGCGCATACAAAGGTCTTCGAGTTCGCTTTTTATAAGGCTGAGACCGAGGCGGCCCGCCATTTTTGCGTAAATTTCCAAGGTTTCGGAAGCTATGGATTGCTGACGATGCGGCGGAAGCGCGGACAAACTTCTCATGTTGTGCAGTCTGTCTGCCAGCTTTATGATGATGACACGATAGTCTTTTGCCATGGCAAAAAACATTTTTCTGAGGTTCTCCGCCTGCTCCTCCTCGACGTTTTCGAACTTGAGCTTGTCAAGCTTCGTAACGCCCTCGACGAGATAAAGCACTTCGTCGCCGAAATTTTTCTTTATGTCGTCATCGGTTGCGGGAGTGTCCTCAATGACGTCATGCAAAAGCGCGGCCATTATGGTGGCTTCGTCGAAGCCCAAATCGATGAGAATTTCCGCCACGGCGCACGGGTGAATTATATACGGTTCTCCGGATTTTCTGAACTGCCCGTCGTGCATTTTTTCGGCATAGGACAATGCGGAAAGTATCCTTTCCGCGCTCTCTGCCGTGTAGTTTGCTTTCACTTTTTCAATAAGTTTGTCGATTTGTTCCATAAGACTTAATTTGTTTTATGTGTGTTTAATATATTTTCTATATATGTAGCTGTCCGAAAGATTGCATTTATTGCCGCCGATTTTCAGAAGTCCGTCTTCGTCGGCGGTCAAAAGCCCCAGCTCTTTGAACACGCTGAACGCAAGGTACGCAGCCATCGGCGAATATTTGAAATTGTAAGACTTAAGCGCAAAATATAAATCGAAAACGTTGCGCTCCTTGTGATAGCAAAGATAATCTTTGATTTTCACGTAGATAAATCGAAGATCCGCGTCCGAAACGTTCGGCAAATCGGCAATTTCCGTTTCTTTTGCGTTTTCGTAAAGATAGAACTCGGCCCGCGGGAACTTATTCATCAGATACGCCGCGTACCCCGTCGACGACGGTTTGTCCAGAAAAACGATATTGTCGTAGTAATCGAACGGAAAATCGTCGTCAGGAAGAAGAACGATGCGGTTGTACGGATTTTTGACCGACGTCCACCTGATGTTTTTGGTGATCGGAAAACCTTTTTCGTCCGCAATTTTCACTGCTTTTTCGAAGGTTTCGACAGACGTACATATAAACGCGTTGCCGAAAACCGAATCGCGCGGCTTAAACTTTTTTTCGTCAAAAGGCAAAAATTCTTTCGGCGGCGTATTTTCGCCGTGCGCCGTTTGCATGAGCATAAGATAGGCAAGGTTTTCTTTGTTGTACGAAATTTCGTCGCCAAGTATATCGGCCTTGATAATTCCGCCGACGTATCTTCTGCCCCTGAATTCCTTCACGGAAGCCGTGAACGTGGTTTCGGTGCCGCCGGTGTATAAACCGAGGCGTTTCCCCATATTAAAACCGACGAGTTCGAAACTGCCGCTTTCCGCTTTTATGTGGTTGGTGGTGGAAATGCTTTTGAAAAACAGGCGGTTTTTATCCTTAAGCTTGAACACCGGTTGACTGTTGCCGTAACCGGTCGGCTCAAACAGCGTCAGACTTTCGGCAAAATCTAAAGTTAGCCTATCTTCCGAAATCTCCACGTCGTACAAAATTTTCGGCAAAAACAGACCGTTTTCATAATTTTTCAGCGCAAATTCGTTGACTTCCTCCACAAAATTGTCAAAATCTTCGGTCATAAGCGAAAGACCAACTGCCGAAACGTGCCCACCGAAGCTCTGAAAATATTTGGTGAAATGCGACAAGCACTCAAACAAATTCAGCCCCGGAATGCTCCTTGCCGAGCCCCTGAGCGCTCCGTCCTCCTTTTCCGCAAGCAAAATGGTCGGCCGAGAAAACTCTTCCGCGATTTTAGCGGCGGCAATGCCTACCGTGCCGGCGTTCCAGCCTTTGTCTTTAAGGACGATAATTCGATTTTTGGTAAGGTCGTAGGACAAAAGCTTTTCTCTCGCCTCGACGATCATTTTGTCGCAGATGGCTTTACGCTCGTTGTTGTCGGAGGTAAGCTCCTCGAACATTCTCATTATTTCCGTCGGACTTTCGGTGAGGTACATACCTATGACCTTCGACGCGTCGTCTATGCGCCCCGCGGCGTTCAGCCTCGGCGCAACTTGAAACATAACGTCGGCCGCCTTCACTTCCTGAAGATTAAGCGCCTTTTTCCACACGCGATAAACGATGTCGGCGTCCGGCTTATTTATAGCCTCCAAGCCGTAATGAACTATAACTCTGTTGTCGGAAACGAGAGGAACGATGTCGGCGATGGTGGCGGTGGCGGCAATGCCTATGTAGCGCATGGCTTCGGCGATTCCTGCAGCGGCTTCGATGATTTTGAACGAGACGCCAGCGCCGCAATAGTCCCTGAAAATCCCTTCCTGCGTTTTCGGATCCACAACGATTGTGTCCGGGATTTCGTTTTGCGGTTCGTGGTGGTCGGTGATGATGACGTCGATACCCTTCGATTTGACGTATTCGACTTCCTTAACCGCCGTTATTCCGCAATCGACGCTTATGACGAGATCGGGCGCGAAACTTTTTATCTGCGCTTCAAGCGCCGAAACCGATATTCCGTAACCCTCCTCGTTGCGGTTAGGGATATAAAAGCTGACGAAATCGTTGGTTGCGGCAAAAAACTTCAAAAACATTGCAACCGAGCAAATGCCGTCGCAATCGTAGTCGCCGTAAATGAGAATACGATCGTTGTTTTCTCTTGCCCGATTTATTCTTTCCACGGCTTCGCGGACGCCGTTGATTTCAAACGGCGACTGCATGTCGTGAAGTTTGGGATAGAAAAATTTTTGCACTTTTTCGGGTGTATTCACACCTCTTTCGCATAAAAGCTCGGCGATTTCAGAGCAAACGCCCGCGCTTTTTTGAAGATTTTCGATTTCCGCACGCTCCACTTCGGCTCTCTTGATGAATTTTACTGCCATAATTTTTGCCTCTGCGTAACGATTTCTTTAAGAAAAAAGCTGCCCAACAAAGTTGCCGGGCAGCATGTTTGTTGCGTAATTCTTCGTCTCCTCGGAAACGATTGAACTTTCGCAAATATGTTATTTACGTTTGAAACTTTGTTTAGCTTTAAGCCTTCTGGTCTTGAGGGACTCGTTGATAAGAGCCCAGCTGGAACCTGCAAGGAACACGCAACTGAACATACCTGCGATAAGACCGAACATGATAGGAATGGTGAATTCTCTCATGGTGGCAACACCCAAAACAGCCAGGAAGAACACGGTGATAAAGGTGGTCAGCGAGGTCAGAAGCGTTCTGGTGAAGGTGTTTGCGACAGCCTTGTTTGCGATGTCTGCATACGGAATGCGGTTTTTGTCGTCATAGGTTCTGGTGTTTTCGCGAATACGATCAAACACGACGATGGTGTTGTTGATGGAATAAGCGATAATTGTGACGACTGCGGCAACGAAACTGGTGTTAACCTGAATACGGAAGATGACGGTCAGAGCGACCATGATCAGAACGTCGTGCAGCATGGTGAGAACCGCAACTACGCCGCTCCACAGTTCGAAACGAATGACGATGTAAACCAAAATGAGCAAAATGCTGAGGAGAGACGCAAGGAGCGCGCTCTTCAAAAGTTTTGCGCTGGCGGTTTTGCCGATGGTGGTGCTGGTGATAAAGTTCGGATCGTTAGGATCCTTAACGTCGGTGGCGGTGGAAAAAGCAGCCGCGATGTCGGCCTTGATGGCGTCAACGAGTTCGTTGATGGTCTGGCCTTCGCTGTTGGTTTCGGTTCCGTCGATAGGGTTGCGGAAACGAATGTCGATGCTGGATTTTTCTCTGTCCGAGCCGCTGGATTTTTGATCCTGTCCGAGTTCACAGCCGTGTTTTTCCAAAATCTCTTTGAGAATGTGAACGTTTTTGGCGTATTCTGCGCCTTCCGCGCCCTCGCCCAAGGTTACGGTGATAAGAGTGCCGCCGGTGAAATCGATGCCGATGTTCATGCCGGAAGCAGCGCTGCCTCCACGATATGCGAACACGCTGAAAACGATGGCTGCCGTCAAAAGAACGATAACCGGAATAAGGTACCAGATTTTATGTTTGCCGACGATGTCGAAATCGACCATTTTCTGTTTGAAGTCTTTCATTTACAGCACCTCCCCTCTTTTGAGTCCGTAGCCTTCGCCGTCCATGCTGTCGTAAGGCAAAGCCGCTTTGATGAGGAATCTGGTCACGACGAGAGCCGTAAACATGGAAACCACGATGGAGATAAGCAAGGTGATTGCAAAGCCCTGAATGCTGGAACCGCCCACGAAATACAGCACCAAAGCGCCGATGATGGTGGTTACGTTGGCATCGATAACCGCGGTGCGGCCGCGTTTGAAACCGATGTCCAAAGCGTTGATGAGGGTTTTGCCCTGCGCATATTCGTCTTTGGAACGTTCGAAAATAACGACGTTTGCGTCAACTGCCATACCGATACCGAGGATAATACCCGCGATACCTTCCAAGGTGAGCTGCACCCACGGCAATACGCTGCAAAGGAAAACCACCAAAACGGTGTAAACCATAAGAGCCAAGCTTGCCATGATGCCCATCTTGCGATAGTAAATGCACATGAACGCAATGATAATACCGAGGCCGATTGCGCCTGCGATGAGGCCGTTTTTGATGGCGTTTTCACCGAGAACCGGGCCGAGAACGCGGCTTTCTGCCAGGTGAAGGGTTACGCCGAATGCGCCTGCCTGAATGGAGGACGCCATTTCGTTGGCTTTGTCATAGGTATAACCGCTATTTCCGCCCTGTGTCAGCATGCCGCTGCCGGTGGAAATAACTTCGGAAACCTGAACCTTTTCCATGTAGACTTCGCCGTTGATGAGAACGGTGAATGTGCCGGTTTTGGTGCCGTTTGCGGTAAGATCGGAAGTAACCTGTTCCCAGATCTTGGTGCCCTTTTCGTTCATCTTCAGACCGACGTAATATTGATTGCCGGAAAGTTGCTGATTGTAGCCGACGTATGCGGTTTCGATGCAATCTCTGCCTTCGAGCAAAACTTTGGTGTTGTCGGAAGAATCGACGAACTGCAAGCTTGCAGGACGGTTGATAAGGTCGAACATGCTTTCAGGATCGTCAACGTCAGGAACTTCGACTCTGATTTGCGGATAAGTGCCGCTCATGTCGTAAGAAACCTTGGCTTCGGTGTAGCCTTTGGAAACCAGCATGCTGGACAAACGGTTCACTGCGCCCTGAATACGAACTTCCAGTTCGCTCTTGGACACGTCGGTGTCGGTTACGTCAAAAACTGCGCTTACGCCGCCGGAAAGATCCAGACCGAGTTTTATGGTGTTGGCATATCCGTGATAGTCGTAATCGCCTATCGGAAACTCAACAAAACTCAGCACTGCCATCAAAACGATGAACAGACCGACCAGGACGTAAGTAACAATCGATTTTGTTTTATTCAAAATATTTGCCTCCCTGGGTTGCTATGTTATCTAAAAAATAACATAAATATTATACTTTTTATATTTCTATTAGTCAAATATTTTTGACTTACAATTTCCGAAATAACCCAAGAATTGTCAAATATCGTTGTTTTGGCCTTTGCTTTTTTGAAATTTGCAGTCAGGCTCGCCCCTTAAGGTTCACCACGAAAGCCCCGAGCGCCATAGACGCCACTATCGGCACCACCACGTCAAACACGGTTACTCCCGAAAAACTTTTTCCGTTTGCGAAAAAGAAAGTGAGATAGCAGACCGCAGAATAAAGTATCGCCGTCGAAAGTCCTTTTAATAGCCCCTTCTCCGTTCGCTTCACCCCAAAAAACAGTCCAAGCGTCAGCGACAAAAGTTTTATGACTATTACGCCGATTTTCAAAGCCGTGTCCGAAAGGTCGGCGGCCTTTGCCACCAAGCCGAACGCCACCACTAGTACCAGCGAAATCAGAACGGCAAAAAAAGTTGCAATAAGAATGTCGGTAAAATTTTTTCTTTCCATAATTTCCTCCTCCTAAATACTATTTTTCAGAAAGGACAATTATGATTTTTCCGAATAAACAAGCGAAATCGGGCATAAAAAAGCCACCGAAATTCCGGTGGCTTCGATTTTTGTCGTTAGATTTTCAGATCGTCGTCTTTCTTTTCTTCGGCAGGAGCATCCTCTTTCGGAGCTTCGACTGCGGTTTCTGCAGCCGCTTTTGCCGGGGAATCCATGACGTAGCCGACTGCGTTTCTGTCAACGGTGATGTACGTCGGGCTGTCGATGCTGCCGACGTTAAGAACGATCTGGTTGTTCTCGCCGTCAATGGAAACGACTTTGCCGATCATTCTGCCGATGGTCATAACTTTGGCGCCGACCACGAGGTTGGACATCATGTCCTGCATTTGTTTTTGACGTTTCTTTTGAGGAAGAATGGTCATAACGATCATAATAACAAAGAAAACTCCGAGCACCAGAATCATGCCGTATTTGTCCATGAAGGAAGGATTTTTGGCGTTTTCTTCGGCTGCGAGCGTGAGAAGGTTGAAAAGCATATTTATTACTCCTTAAAAATACATTTTTTTCTTATAATACCTTAATTTTGCCGTTTTAGCAAGCAAAAATAACGAATATGTCTAAAATCTATCCTAAAAAGGTTAAATGAGCGTTAAATTCCGCCGTTTGCCGACAAAAAAGCAACGCAAATTTTCGCGCCGTATATAAGCCACCCGCAAGTGGCTGCGGCAAGCGAAGAATAGATAAGGAAAACCACGCCGTCGGATTTCATGCTTTCGGCGTAGCCCGAAAAGGCCATTCTGACGCTTATGCCCACGTCCGACGCAAAGTCCTTAACCCGCGTTTTCACCGCTTCGAAGCTGTCGGAAAACACACCCGAGATAAGGAGCATCGCTTCGAAAAGCACCCCCACGAGCCCCGAGAAAAACACCGCCGAAACGTAAGCTTCTTCGCCGCTTCGCCCGACGACTTTCGAGTTCATCGCCGCGTAAAGGAGCGCGAAAACCGCCGTGGGTACTCCCACTTGAAGCAGAACGATAACCCACGCTCCGTGATATGGCGATTTTCTGACGTTTTCGGTATCCATAGTCGTTTTATTCTAATTTACGGCGTTTTTCATAACACTTTGCCGTAAATTTTTGCATTATTTGATTTTCGGAGAATACTCCGCCATAAATTCGTCCCTGAAATCGAGAAGCCTGTCGTTTCTGATCGCGTCCTTGATTCTGTCGGTCAAACGATGCAAAAAGCGAATGTTGTGCACGCTCAAAAGCCTGCCGCCGAAAATTTCGTCGGTGTTTATGAGGTGACGGACGTATGCGCGGGTGTAGTTTTTGCAGCAGTAGCAATCGCACCCTTCCTCAACCGGAGTGAAATCGTCTTTATATTTTGCATTTCTTATCGTTATCTCACCTTTCATCGTCATTGCCGTTCCGTTTCTGGCAATGCGGGTAGGAAGAACGCAGTCCATCATGTCAATGCCCCTCGCAATGCCCTCCACGAAGCAATCCGCGCTGCCGACGCCCATAAGGTAACGAGGCATCTCTCTCGGATAGTAAGGCTTCATAACGTCAAGCATGCGATACATAACCTCTTTCGGTTCGCCGACCGACAAACCGCCGATCGCAAGGCCGCATTTTGCGTAAGGTATAGTTCTTCTGAGGCTTTCGAGCCTCAGATCTTCGTACATATTTCCCTGCACGATCGGGAAAAGCATTTGTTTGCCCTCGAAATCCACCTTGCTGCATCTGTCGAGCCAGCGCAAAGTAAGCTCCATGGCTTTTTTGGCGCCGTTATAGTCGGTGTCCGCCGACGTGCATTGATCGAAGGCCATCACGATGTCGCTGCCAAGCGCTTTTTGGATTTCCATGCTCTCTTCGGGCCCGATAAAATGCTTGCTTCCGTCGATAAAGCTGGAAAAAGTAGCGCCTTCTTCGGTGATTTTGCGCATGGAGGACAAGCTGAAAATCTGAAAACCGCCGCTGTCGGTGAGGATAGGCTTGTGCCAGTTCATAAATTTGTGAAGGCCGCCGGCCTGTCTGATAATCTCGTGGCCGGGTCTCAGATAAAGGTGATAGGTGTTTGAAAGGATAATCTGACTGCCCAGCCCCTCGACTTCCTCAGGCGAAAGCGATTTGACGGTAGCCATCGTGCCGACCGGCATAAACACGGGCGTTTCGATGACGCCGTGCGGCGTGGTGAGTCGGCCTATTCTCGCGCCGGACTGCTTACATTCGTGCAAAATTTCGTATTTGAACATAATTCTCCTGTTTATTTTCTGCCGCGACCGCCGTTGTAGAGGAAGGTGGCGTCGCCGAAGCTGAAAAAGCGATATTTTTCTTTCACTGCCGTTTCGTACATTTTAAGCGTCTGTTCTCTGCCGCAGAACGCGGAAACGTACATTATCAGCGTGCTTTCCGGAAGGTGGAAATTGGTTATCATTCCGTCAAGAATTTTGAACTTGTATCCGGGATAAATAAAAATCTCCGTTTCTCCGTGGCACGGTCTGACGAATCCGTTTTCGTCGGCAACCGTTTCAAGCACTCTGCCGCTGGTGGTGCCCACGGCAATGATTCGCCTGCCCTCGGCGTTCGCGCGGTTTATGATTTCCGCGGCCTCCGAGCTGATTTCGTAATATTCCGAGTGCATTTTGTGGTCCAGAACGTCGTCTTCCTTGACCGGTCTGAAGGTTCCGAGGCCGACGTGAAGCAAAACTTCGACAAATTCCACGCCGTTTGCCTTAAGCTCGTCTATAAGCCTCGTGGTGAAATGAAGCCCCGCCGTCGGCGCGGCCGCGCTTCCGTCGGTTTTGGCGTAAACGGTCTGATAACGGTTTTTGTCCTCAAGTTTTTCGGTTATATAAGGCGGTAGCGGCACGTTGCCGACGCGCTCAAGTACGTCCTCGAACACTCCCTCGAACTCGAAGCCGACTATCCTTATTCCGCTTTCGCCTATGGCCTTCACCGTGCAGCACAGCCCTTCGCCGAAAGTGAATTTCGAGCCGACCGTAACTTTTTTGGCAGGCCTTGCGATGCACTCCCAATCGGTGTAACTCAGGCGCTTCAAAAGCAAAAATTCAAACCTCGTCGGCGGCACGGACTTTTCGCCCTCGGGCACCTTGCGCCCTTCTTTATATCCGTATAGCCTTGCGGGAATAACCTTCGTGTTGTTGACGACCAGAAGGTCGCCCTTTTTCAAAAATTTGCCGATTTCTCTGAAAACGGTGTGTTCTATCTCGCCCGATTCGGCGTCAAGAACCAAAAGCCTGCTGCTGTCGCGCGGCTCGGCCGGATGCTGAGCAATAAGTTCTTCCGGCAAATCGTAGTAAAAATCACTTCTTTTCATTTGTTCCGCCTTCCGGCAAAAGATGTTCCTTGCCGAGATGTCTGTACGCAAGCTCCGTACAAACCCTGCCCCTCGGCCCGCGCATAACGAAGCCGAGCTGCATAAGGTACGGTTCGTATAAATCCTCAATCGTTCCCGCTTCTTCCCCCGACGCAGACGCCAAAGTATCAAGCCCGACAGGGCCTCCGCCGAATTTGTCGATCATGGTGCCGAGGATAAGCCTGTCCGTCGCGTCAAGCCCAAGTTCGTCCACGTCCATAAGCGTCAGAGCGTTTTGGGCAACTTTCACGTCGATGGCATTTTGCCCCGCAACCTCCGCAAAGTCGCGAACGCGCTTCAGAAGTCTGTTTGCGATACGCGGCGTGCCTCTGCTGCGTTTTGCTATTTCCGCTGCCGCTTCTACGGAAATCGGCAAATTGAGAATGTTTGCGCTGCGCTTCACGATGGACGAAATTTCCTCCGTCGTGTACATTTCGAGCTTGCACATAACGCCGAAACGATCCCTGAGCGGCGACGAAAGCATACCTGCCTTGGTGGTTGCGCCGATAAGAGTGAATTTGTTCAACGTCAGCCTGACGCTTCTTGCCGACGGGCCTTTTCCGATGACGAAATCCAGGGCGTAATCCTCCATTGCGGGATACAAAATTTCTTCGATGTTGCGGTTTAAGCGATGAATTTCGTCGATAAACAAAATGTCGCCCTCCGACAAATTCGTCAGAATGCTGGCAAGGTCGCCCGCATGCTCGATGGCAGGGCCCGAAGTTACCCTGATCTGACTGCCCATTTCGGACGCGATGATATAGGAAAGCGTGGTTTTGCCCAGGCCCGGAGGGCCGTAAAGCAAAACGTGATCGAGCGGCTCTTTTCTGCTTTTTGCCGCCTGTATATAAACTGCGAGATTGCTTTTGACCTTTTCCTGACCGACGTATTCGGACATACTGGTCGGGCGAAGCTTGTTTTCGTAGGCGTCCTGATTGTTTTTCTGCGCCCCGGTAAGTCGCTCCGAGCTGTCCGTCCTGAATTCGTCAAGATCAAATTCAAATTTACCGAATTCCATAATAATCCCCGATTTTTATAAGTTTTTAAGAGCAAGTCTGGCGACGTCCTCCAGTGACGAAGCTTCCTTGATTGCCGTCGCAACCGCTTTTTCGGCCTTTGCCTTTGGCACTCCGAGCGACTGAAGCAACGAAATGGTGTCCTTTTCCACCTCGGAAAGCGGTTCGCATCTTCCGCTGTCTACGGACTTGCCTTCCGCTTCCATGGCCTCGGTCTGTTCGGCGTTGATGCTCTCCCTAAGCTCCAGAATGATGCGTTCGGCGGTCTTTTTGCCCACGCCTTTAATCTTGGAAAGCGCCTTGCTGTCGCCGGTAACTATGCTTATCGCCAACGTTTTTTCGTCCATGCCCGACAGAATCTGTAAGCTCATTTTCGGACCTATTCCGCTTATCGAAATAAGCTTCATAAAAATCGCCCTTTCTTCCTCGGTCAAAAAGCCGTACAAAACGAAAGCGTCCTCCTTGACATGGAGATAGGTGTGCAGCTTTGCTTCTTTTGCGCCGGAAATAGCCGCAACGGTTTTTGCGGAACAAAAAATCTGATAGCCGATGCCGTTATTCTCCAAAACGACGGCGCCGAGGCTTGCGTATGTAACTTTTCCTATGATGTATGCGTACATAATTTCTCCTAAATGTGGAACAAATCGGAAAGACGGTTGGTCTGCGCGTGGGTGAGAGCCGCCGCAAGCGCGTCCGCAGCGTCGTCCGGTTTCGGAATTTTGTCAAGCTTCAACAGCATTTTAACCATTGCCTGAACCTGCCTTTTTTCGGCGTTGCCGTAGCCGGTTATGGCCTGTTTGATCTGCATAGGCGTGTATTCGTAAAGCTTGCCCGTGTGCTTTATGCAAGTAAGCAATATCACTCCTCTTGCCTCGGCAACCGCAATGCCGGTGGTGATGTTTTTTGTAAAGAACAGCTCTTCCACGGCGATTTCGTCGGGATTATATCGCGCGAGAAGCTGCTTGGTGCAGCTCTCGATCATTGCAAGCCTGACGGGCAAACGCTCGTTTTTGGGCGTCTCGATGACGCCGTAGTCCAGAACCTCGTAGTTGCCGTGTTCGGCTTTTATCACGCCGTAACCGACGATGCCGAACCCCGGATCAATGCCCAAAATAATCAAAACCGCACACTCCCACACTATGATATAAAATATGATATATTTAATTTTACGGATTGTCAAACTTTTTGGCGGTTTTTGAAAAATAAAAAGCGAAAGCGGCAAATTCGCTTTCGCTTTTGTGGTTGAGCTTTATTTTTCGACGGTCTGATTTTTCGGCGCGGCCTTTCTCGAAACGAGTATTCCCGTATTCGACAACGCTTTCACCACGAAAACCGACAGCACTGCGCCCGCGGCCGCCGCAATAAATTGCGGATAGCTCCAGGTGAGCGACAGACTCTTTATCATAGGCGGTTTGATGCCCGGAAGATGCGGCACGATAACCGATACCATAAACTGCATAATTCCGAATTTAAGAACCGCAGAAAGCCCGAGACCGAAATAGTCCAAAGCTTCCCTGCCGTTTCTTCTGACCAGCCAGTACGAAAGCACCATGACCGCATTGCCGAGGCCGACGAACGGTATCAGCACCGCAAGCGGAAGCTTGCCCGTCAAAAACGCAACCAGCGGCGTTATAAAGGAAATGGCCACCGCGGAAATCGGTCCCACAGACACGACCGCGACGTACAGCACCAGGTTCACCATCGCGCCGAGCAGCGCGGTTTTCAGAATCGGAGACAGCGGAATCAGGCTGAAAACTATCTGAAACACTGCCGCAAGCGCAATAAGCACGCCTGTTCTTGCAACGAATTTTGTTTTTTCGTTCATATATTCACCTCAAAATTTATTCTATTTCAACGCTTGTCAAAGCGGATTTTACGTTGACGCGCTCGAGCCTGCCGAGCTTTCCGGTAAGAGCACTTATTCTTTCGCTTTCGCCTTTCACGATAAGGCTGATTGCGCTTATGTTGTCCTCCCTGTCGGGGATTCCCATTCTTCCCAAAATTATATCGCCGTTTTCCGACAATATTTTTTGCACTTCCATGGCAACGTCGCGGTTTCCCTCGATGACGATGCCGACAACTCCGATTCTTTTCATATTATCTCCTTTTATCCAAAAAAAGCGACCCACGGAGGGTCGCGAAAAACCACGATAGGACAAAACGTAATTTTGCCTTGAGGTTTTTGACGCTTACTCTCCGAAAAAATCATCGATTCAGGATCATATTGTGTTTTTATTATACGCCGTTTGCGGCCGGCTGTCAAGAAATCGTAAGGCTTCCTTCGCTTAATACGTCGAACAAATTTATGCCCGCGCTTTCCACCGAAAGCGTAAATTCGCCCCCAAATTTTTCGTCGGTTTCGACAAAAACGTCTCCAAGTTCCGTTTCGATTTTTCCGATATATTTGCCACTTTTTGACGAAAATTCGGAAAAACGATAGGTATTTCCGCCGTTTTCCGTCGCAGAAGAAGACACGATTTTAACGCCCGAATATCTGAAACCGACGATAACTTTTTTGCCGATATAGTCCTCGGACAGCAAATCTTCAGGCGTTTTTGCAAGCGTAATATTTTTGCCGAAAAGCGTAACGAAAAGCTTGCCGCCATCTGCGCAAAGCGTGGCTTCGACCTTGTTGTAATCGCCGAAAGCCTCGGCAACAACCACGAAATTCGGCCGATAATACATATCCTCCATGCTCCCCGTCTGCTTGACCTGTCCAAAGTTCAGAAACACCGCCTCGTTTGCAATTTCAAACGCTTCCCCGATATTTTGGGTGGCGTAAACGACGACGCCGCTTTTTTTAAGCGCGGCCTTTTTCATGCGCAAAAAAGCTTCGCCCGACGCTTTTTTCGAAAAGCCCGCCGTAGGATCGTCCAGAAGCGTAAATTTTGCGTCCCTCAAAAACAGCCTTGCAAGCGCAACCGTGCGCTTTTGGTCCTCCGTGAGGCGTTTCGCCTTAAACTCCAGAACGTCGTAAAGCCCGAAGTCAAGCGCCACCGAGTCCACTTTCGGTTTGATTTCCGAAAACTTTTCGCCCCGAATTTTCAGCGGATAAGCAAGGTTTGAAAAGACGGTTTTGTTTTCAAAAACGCTGAAATTTTCGAAAAAAAGCTGAATGTCCCTGCATTCGGCGGGGATATTCTGCAACTTTTCTCCGCTTAGTAGCACTTCGCCGGAAAAGCTTTCGAGGCCGGCTATGCACCTTAAAAGCGACGTTTTGCCGCTTTTTTCGGCGCCAACGACGGCAATAACCCCGTCCGTTTCCAAACTTACGTCGGACAGTGCTTTTTCGCCCGACGGATATTTAAGATTAAGTTTTTTTACCTCAAGTTTCATTCTTTATTTTCGGCGGACATAACTGCGCCGTAATACTCTTTTTCGGACGTAATATATTCGCTTAAAATCTCGGAATCGTACTCCGTAACGTCAACGTGGCCGTAGGTGTTTTCACCGATAACAAGTTCCATAAGCGTGAAATTTTTGACGAAGCTGTAGCCACCGATTTTAAGGCCTATCATATAGTCCACGTCGTTTCTTATAGCTTCCGCCCTTGCACCGGTTTCGTGTTTGTCCACAACTTCCGCGCCTTCGCCTTTAAGGCCGTACCAAACCTCGGCCAGCATGTTTTTGGCGTCGAAGCGGCAGGCAAAGTACACCAGCGGGCAGTCCTTTCTTTCAAAGTCCCCCACTCGCAGTTCAAGCAGCTTGCCGTCGTAAGGATTCATTTCGTACTTGGTCATAGGCGGTACGATATTCAGCTTTTTTCTGACGGTGGTGAAATCGGTTTTATTGCTGACTTTGGTGTATTTGACGGTTTCGCTGTAGTCTTTTTTCGTGACGATGCGATCGTTTTCCTTCGCGAATCTGAAGCCGGTAGGCTTGCCGGTATAATTCAGAACGATTTTGCCGAAGTTCTTTTGGTTTACGCCGAGCCTGTCGCCGTGCTCGCCGTCAAAGTCGTATTTGACGTAAGCGATAAGCCCCGCTTTTTCTTCGTCGGTGCTCTCTTCGAGAGTGATTTTAACCTCTTTGCCGTAAAGCTCGGTTTCTTTGTCGGCGTAGAAATAATAACCGTAGCCGTCGTCTTTTACGACGAGATAACTTTTGGCGCCGTAATCCTTGAGAAAATCTATTTTTTCCGCCTCATCTTCGCCCTCTTTTACGGGGTAAGTTCTGGTGTAAGTCGTCAGCTCGTAAGTGCCGTAGACGTCTTCTGCCGCCGCGGGATTGACTCTATAACAGCCCGTAAACAGCACCGCAAGCGACGCCACAAGAACCGTCAAAAGAACGACGGAAGTCATTTTTTTCGATAATTTCATATTTCGCCTCCATAAATTAAGGTTGCTTTTTTCTTTGCCATATATATTATACCATATAGCTTTTCAAAATGCAACCCGCAAAATTTTGCCCGAGCCGTTGACAAAAACCGTTTTCGGTTATATCCTAAAAATATGAAAACCGCAGCTATACTTCTAAACGGTCCGTGCCTCGACTCCGAAATCGTCGAAACCGACGTTATTGCGGCCGACGGCGGCCTTAAACTTTTGAAAAACAGAAAACCCGTTGCCTGCGTCGGCGATTTCGACAGCCTCGAAAACAAACCCGAGGGCATAAACTACGTCGTTTTTCCGAAAGAAAAGGACGAAACAGACGGCCAGCTTGCCGTTTCGTACGCAAAACAGGCGGGCTACGACCAAGTGAATATCTATGCCGCAACGGGCGGAGATCTGGGACACGTGCTCGGAAACGTGGGGCTTTTGAAATATGCGCGCGACATAAAAATCGGCGCCCGCATAACGGCCGCCGATTTCACAATCAGACTTGTGGAAGGTAAAGTTTCCGAAAGCGCGCGACCGGGGCAAAAAATTTCGCTGTTCCCGTTTTTCGGTGACGCGACCGTCCGTAGCAGCAAGGGACTTTACTACCCTCTTTCCGACCTGACGCTTTCTGCCGGCACAAGCCGCGGACTTTCAAACGTGGCAACCGCAACCGAAATTTCTTTCGAGGTTTCGAGCGGCATGCTCCTTCTCATAACTTACAACAAATAGTTTTCAGTCAGCGATATTCTCTGTCGCCGATTTTTCATATATGAGCTTCATAAAGCTCTTGCTCTTAAACAGCACGAACGCCACTGCCAGCGCGATTGCTCCGTCCAAAAACGTAAAGAGGTTGTATACCAAACCCCACGTTACCGCAGTATATCCCGGCTGGGCGTAACTCGCAAACGCAAAAATACCTGTCAATAAGTGCGAAACGTATCTGAGAGTTATGGCAATTCCCGCGCCCGCCATAAACGACAGCACCGGTTTTTTGATGACATTGATTTCCTTAAAGATCCCCGCAAATCCGAGCATACCGAAAGCAAGCGGATAATCGATCAAAAATTGCGCCGGGTGAATTATAAATGGATCCTGCACCGCTTGCAAAACGCCGTACACGACACCTACTATAATACCTTTTCTTATGCCGAAGATATATGCAAAAAGCAGAATCGGAAGCATAGAAGCGAGGGTTACCGAGCCGCCCTGCGGCATCTTTAAAAACTTAACGTACGAAAGCGCGTAAGCAAGCGCGACGGAAACCGCAGCATAGGCCATGTCGCGAGTGGTGAAAGGACTCTTCTTTTTTCCGATAAACAAAGAGGCCAGAACCAGCAATGCGACAAGCGCAACCGCGCTGATATAAAGCCCCGCCTGCGACGAGCCGGGATACTTGCCCTTAACATCCTTGTAGTATAGAGCCAGAACGACGGCTGCGACAACAAGCGACACGAGCATAACGCCTGCCGCGATAAATTTGTACGTCCTGAAAAAGTCGGGCTTTGCGGCCTTGACGACGAATCCCGCCAAAAGCAAAAGCGCGGCCGTAGCTATAATCTCAAAAATCGACCAGAAAACGGCTTTTTTGAATTCTCCGCTGCTAACGTCTGCCGCAACCTTCAGTGTAAACATGGAAACTGCAAAAAACGAAGCCGCGCCAAAGGTGAAGTGTTTGACGTTTTTGACGTATGCAGGCAACTTTTCGGGACTGAATTTTTTCAGAATCGCCCAGAGCGCCGCCATAACGACCACAGCCGCAATGGCAAAATAGAACGCCGTTACGCTGAGCTGATCCGCAACGTCAAGCGACGTGAACGGTTCTTTCAGAATTGTTGTAAATTTCATTTGTTCTCCTTCTGTTTATCGAACAAACCTCAAGCAAAAAAATGCCCCGCAAAACACGGGGCATTCAAAATTACACGCTAACTCCCTACGCAGGTCCTAACCCGACAGGTTCAATGGGTATAATCTCAGCCGCAAGCGGCACCCCGATAAACATATTTTTTTGGCCTTAAAGGCTGATTTTATATTAAACCGTCAAAAGCGGTTTGTCAACCGATTTGAACGGAATTTGCGTTCGCGCCGCTTATTTCTTTTTTCGCAACGAAGAAGAACACAATTTGCAAAGCGTTTATCGGCAGGAACATCGCCCACGCCAAGCTGGAGAACGCTATCGCAAAATAGAGTTCAACTACCGCCGTTAAAATTGCAAGAACCAGAACCGCGTAGTTTACGGCAAACTTGCCTTTCATCGTTGCGGCATAGTCGGCGGCAAAAATCAGAAGGTTGATGCCGTAATACACGGCAGCGATTACGATGAACAAGAAATTGAAAATGTTGCCTATTCCCTCGCCGAGCTGTTCGCCAGGATACTTATAAAGTTCGTCGGCGCTATAAGACAAGGTGTAGCTGTTTCCTTCAAAAGTGAACGTCGTGCCGTTAAGCGAACCCGTGAAGGAACGCAACGCCACAGGCGAGCCGTCCTCGACGGAAGTTGCGGTCAGGGTTTTGAAGGTCAGAGTTTTGGTTTTGAGATCGTAGTGAGCGGTGCCGGTGTAAGTCGCCGCAGAATCGGAATAGCTGAACTTTTTGTCGGTTCTCGACGTGGCCGGATTTTTTACGTCCTCGGCGTCTGCGTCCGAAAAACTTAAAGAGCCACCTTCCGAAGTTTCGAAATAGCTTTGGCTTTCCAAAACTTTTATACCTCTCGGATCCTTAGGGTCCGACTGTTTGTTCGCTTCGGCCTGTCCTACCAGAATTGCGCCGATCGTGAAAACGATGATCGCCACGATGGTTACAAGCCCCAAAAGTTTGGTCTTTTTCATAATTCCTCCTGTTCGAAGTTATTTCAAAACGTCCAACGGCTTGAAGAAACCGCCGGTGAAATTATCCAAAAAATATTTCACTTCCGGCGCGCCCAGAACGCAAAGCGTCGCAAAGGTGGTGTCGCGCGCCACGGAGTATTCCTTGTTCCCTGCGTTGGTTTCTTCCTCGCACTTGAGATAAGCGGCGAGCTTGTCGGCGTATTTGACGAGTTTATATTCCTCCGTCGAAGTGTCGGGAGAAATAAGTTCCGCATAATAATCCCTCAAAAATTCCGGAAGCATCTCCAAAAGCTTGCTTTCGGCAAGAGCTTCCATCTCCTTATAGGCATGCTCGATTTTAGGATTATTATACTTGATCGGCGTAGGCATATCGCCGGTTATGACCTCGCTTGCGTCGTGGAACATAGCGATGGATACGGCTTTTTCAACGTTGACGTTTCCGCCGTAAAGCTTGTTTTTGATGAGGCAAAGCGCCTGAGTGATATACGCAACCTGATAGCTGTGCTCGATAAGATTGTCCGGCACGGAGTTGCGCATAAGGCTCCACCGCTCAATATACTTCATTCTGTTTAAAAGCGCGTAAAAATTGCTGCTGTTATTCATGATTTCACCTTAGATGATATATTTGTCGGCTTTTTGAGGAGCGCAGTCAAGCTCCTTCTTCTTGTCTTCGTATCCCGCTCTGCCAAACAACGCGTAGGTGGCGTTTTTGCCTTCCTCGACGCCCGGTTGATTGAAGGTGTTGACGTTGAGGATAGCGCCTGCATAAGCAGTCTGAAGCTGGAAGAACATCATAAGCTCGCCGAGAGTGAAAGCGTTGATTTCCGGAAGCACGATGGTGCTGTTCAACCTGCCGGCTTTGGTGAGCGCGTATTCGGTGGCGCGTTTTTCGGTGGAAATAAGCTCGTTCAAGGTGTGTCCGCAAAGGAAATTTACGTTAGGATACTCCTCTGCGCCTTCAGGGATAACCACTTCGGATCTAAAGTTTCTGACCTCGATGAAGGTTACGACCTTGTCGAACGGACCTTCGGTGTAAAGCTGAACCTGGCTGTGCTGATCGGTTACGCCCAAGGATTTGACAGGGGTTTGACCGGCATAAACCTTTTTGCCGGTAAAATCGGTGGCTTTGCCCAGGCTTTCCGCCCAAAGCTGAGCGTACCAGTCGGCAAAATACTTGAGACCGTCGGAATACGGCATCATAACGTGAATGTTGCAGCCCTTTTCCATTGCCATGCACTGAAGCATTGCGGACATAAGCGCAGGATTCTTTGCAGGATTGTCTCTGCCGCAAAGCTTATCCATATACGCCGCGCCCTCGAGAAGTCCCTTTATATCGATTCTGGTTACGGCCGCCGGCAGCAGTCCCACAGGGCACAGTTCGCTGAATCTGCCGCCAACTCCGTCAGGAATAAAGAAGGTTTTGAGGCCTTCGGCTTTTGCGATTTTGATGAGGTTGCCGCTGTTTGCGGAGGTGGTGGCGATGACGTGTTTGGTCCAGTCGGCGCCGAGTTTTTTCTTCAGGATATCGGTGATAATGAGATACTGACTCATCGTTTCGGACGTCGAGCCCGATTTGGTGATGACGTTGAACATGGTTTTTTCGACGTCGATAACGTCCAGAAGCGCGCTCATGCGTTCAGGATCGATGTTGTCTTCAACGTAGAATTTAGGGGCCTTTCTTTTGTATTTAGGAAGGTCGTTGTAATGCAAATGATTGAGCGCGGTGAAGGTTGCGATAGGGCCGAGAGCGCTGCCGCCGATGCCGAGAACGACGAAAAAGTCGAAATTGTCCCTGATTTCCTTTGCTGCGGCAAGGATGTCGTCCACAACGTCCGCCTGATTGTACGGAAGCTCGCTCCACCCCATCATATCTCTGCCGCGATTTCTGGAAACGTAATCGAACGCCCACATTGCCTTGCCGGCGTAACGATTGAGCTCGCGATCGGTGAAGCCTTTTTCTCCGACGGTTTTTGCCATCATATTGTTAAAATCGAATCTGATACGATTTTCGGTTTTGTTGTAAGCCATAAAAAACTCCTCTTTTTGGTCAAAAGTATTCTGAAACAGGCGGAAATTTATAATACTGCGGATTCTTCTCGCCGTTTCGTATATTGATTATACAATATAACCCCGATTTTTGCAAGCAAAAGAGCCATAATTCAAGTTTCATTGTGTCCGCCTGTTTTCAAACGCTTTCGGACATAAAAAAGGGCTTCCAAAGAAGCCCTTTTGAAAATTCGTTAATAGACGCATTCGATGATGCCGACGTTGCCGTCGTGACGGCGATATACGCAGTTCACCATGCCGGTGTCGACGTTCAGATACAGATAGAAATCGTGGCCGCTCATTTCGAGGTCTGCCATAGCCTCCTCTTTCGTGAGCCCCTTAAGACCGAACTGTTTGACTTTGACGACTTCAGGTTTGCGTTGGGAAATATCCTCTTCCATAAACGCGCCGTCGAAAGCGGTTTCTTTAAGTTTCTTGTTGAGTTTGGTGCGATATTTCCTCACCATACGCTCGATTTTAGGGAAAATGGCGTATGCGTTGTCGTACATATTGTCGCTGACCTCCTCCACGCGAATGAGGTCGCCGTTAAACCAGATGGTTGCCTCAAGAGTGTAACGCTCTTTTGCGCCGGACTGGCTGCAGACGAACTTTGCGGTGGTGTCGTCCTTGAAGAAGCATTCCAGCTTTTCGGCTTTTTTCTCGATAAGGTTCTTGAGAGTCTGAGTCGGTGTGTAGTTGGTCCCGATGATTTCGATTTTCATATTGTTGCCTCCCTTTATCTTTATCAAAGGGCTTCGCCCTCTGTCTAGTTTTATTATATCATAACAAGGCTTAAAAATCCATTAAAACTCGGAAAAATTTTTAATTTGTACCCGGGTATAAAAATGCGCGGCGGGGCTTCCGCTGCGCAAGATTTCAGAAGTTCAGTTTTTCTTTCAGATTCAATATTTCCGCGTAGGACAAACAAGCCAGCAAAGCTTGTCCGCATTGCTTTTTGACGGATTTTTGAAGGCTGCAAACGGCTTCTGGATTATCTTTCGATTCCTCGAAGCGCGGCGCAAACTGCCTTTTCGGAACGAGAGTTCCACCGCCCTCTTCGAGGTTCATTTCGTAGTAGAAATTCACCTTTGCCTGCGACCACGGAACAAGATAATAAACGTTTTGCAGTTTTTCCGTTCTCAAAGGTTTGATTTTGTTGCCTTCAGGCAAAGTCTTGTTGATTTCGTTCGCCTGCCAAATGGTGAGTGCGGCGTATTTTTGAAGTTTTTCGGTAAATTCACGGGCGGTATAGTTCACCACGACGTAAAAATAGAAATTCGGCTTTCCGCCCTCAAGCAGATCGCGAGCAAAGCCCATAAAGTTTTCGGAAAAGCGCAATTCGTCGTAGTCCTCGCCCTCCCTGAGGCCGAAATTGTTCTTCAGCGTGTCCCTGACGACCTTGCAGAACCTGTCTTCAACGGTGGCGTCCGTGATCTCTTCGGGCTTTTCGTCCCGATAAAACAAATCCTTTTCCTTCAAAGCCAAGGAAATAGGCTGGGCAAACTTATCCTTCCACGTTGTTTTGTCGAGGCCTCTTCTTTCAATCAGAAGATAGCCGTCTTTGGTTATAACAAGCCCGTTTATGCCGATCTGGTTGCCGAGTTCCGATTTGTTTATAGGCGAAATGCTCTCGTTGCACTCGTAAAGGTCCCTAAGAGTCATGCCGTCGGTGAGCTTGTAGTCCATACAGCGATTGGTGAGCAGCATGTGATAATACATGGTGCGCTTGGTATGTATTTTTATCGTGGAAGCGTCAACCCGCTCGAAGTCGTCTAAGCGAATAGTTGCGGTGTTGGTTTTTTTGGAGTGCTTGTGCGCGTCGAGAAGCGCCCTGCTGTTCTGAATTATAAAATCGGGCAATTTGAAAGCTTCGTTTACGTTGTCGGCGATCGTAAGCTTTGTGTTGAACGCTCTGTTTGCGTAAACGTTCAGGCTTGCAATGACAAGATAAGGCTTGCTGCTATTGTTGTCGCCGTTCAAAAAACGATCTATATCACGCTTTTCGTTCTCATATTCGGCGGAATAGACGTCGCGCTTTGCGGGGCAAGGTCCTTTTCTGCGCCCTCTTTTGCCAAAGAATGCAAAGTCATAAACACACCGTCGTAATCGAAAAAGTTTCCGCCGTCATAATCGGTTTTGACCTTATGATTTTTGTACTTATGAATGATTTTTTGCTGATCTGCTTCGGTTTTAAGGCTTTCTTCGGTGCGCCGCTCCCTCATGGTTGCAATCTTCGAGGCAAAAACCGCAAAGGCAACGCCGATAAACACGGACACCGACACTTTGTCGCGCACGAAATCAAGTATGCTCGCCCAAAAAGCGTTTTCGCTGTCGGGGATAAGAGTTAAGGCGTACGCGGCCGCTATCCCGACTATGCACAAAGCGATTTTCGCCATGCCCGAGTCGGAATACTTTTTGACTTTTTCTGCAAATTTTACGCGTTTCATAACTCTTCTCCCACGTGATAAACTAATTTTCTTCCGTAAACGAAAGCTTGTCGCCGTCGGCGTCCACTTTGATTTTTCCGCCGACTTTCAAGTTTCCGGACAAAATTTCTTCACTGAGCTTGTCTTCCAGCATCTTCTGAATGGTGCGCCTGAGCGGCCTTGCTCCGTACTGACTGTCGTAACCTTTTTCGACAAGCAAGTCTTTTGCGGCGTCGCTGACGGAAACGGTGATGTTCATATCCTTAAGGCGTTTTGCGGTGGACGCAAGCATAAGATTGCAGATCCTGTGCATATCGGCCTTGTCCAAACTTCTGAAGATGACCACTTCGTCGATACGGTTGATAAATTCCGGTTTAAGCGTGCGCCTCAGGGCGTTCATCTGCTTTTCCTTCATGTCGTCGTAGCTGTCCTCGTCGTCCAGACTTCCGAAACCGACCTTCGGCATGCTGACGATTTCCGACGAACCGATGTTGGACGTCATGATGATTATGGTGTTTTTGAAGGAAACCGTTCTGCCGTGGCTGTCCGTAAGTCTGCCGTCCTCGAGAATCTGAAGCATGATGTTGAAAACGTCCGGGTGAGCCTTTTCTATTTCGTCGAACAAAATGACGGAATACGGTTTTCTTCTGACTCTTTCGGTGAGCTGACCGCCTTCGTCGTAGCCGACGTAGCCAGGAGCCGAGCCTATCATTTTCGAAACGTTGGCCTTGTCCATATATTCGGACATATCAACCCTTATCATAAGGTTTTCGTCGCCGAACATTGCCTCGGCAAGCGCCTTTGAAAGTTCGGTTTTACCCACGCCCGTAGGCCCCAAAAAGATGAAGCTTCCGATCGGACGTTTCGGATCCTTAAGCCCCGCTCTCGCCCTCTTGATTGCTCTGGCGACTGCGGAAACGGCGTTGTCCTGCCCGATAACCCTCGACTTCAAGGTGTCCTCGAGGTGCAAAAGCTTGTTGCTTTCGGTTTCGGTGATTTTGGTTAGAGGCACGCCCGTCCAGTTGGAAACGATTTCGGCAATATCCTCCTCGCCTATCGACAGATTTGCGTTTTCTTTGGTTTTGTCGTAGCTGTTTTTGCCTTCCTCGTAAAGCTTTTTGAGCTTGTCGAGTTCGGTTTTGATTTCGTTGGCCTTAAGATAGTTTTCGGCAAGAGACGCTTCTTCCTTATCCGCCTCGAGCTGTTTGATTTTTTCGCCCAGCTCTTTCACGTCGGTCGGCAGACTGAATGCAAAAATGCGTTTGCGGCTTGCGGCCTCGTCTATAAGGTCGATGGATTTGTCCGGCTGGAACCTGTCGGAAATGTATCTGTCCGAAAGGTTTGCCGCGGCGATTATGGCTTCGTCGGTGATTTTGACGTTGTGATGCGCTTCGTATTTGTCCCTGAGCCCCTTAAGAATTTCGACGGTGTCCTCCACGGACGGCTGATCGACGATTATAGGCTGGAACCTTCTTTCGAGCGCGGCGTCTTTTTCGATATACTTGCGGTATTCTTCCAAAGTGGTTGCGCCGATAGTCTGAATTTCACCGCGCGCAAGCATAGGCTTTAAGATGTTGCCCGCGTCTATTGCGCCTTCCGCGCCGCCTGCGTTCACCAAAGTGTGAATTTCGTCGATAAAAAGAATGATGTTCCCTGCGCGTTTGATGCCGTCAAGCGCGTTTTTGAAGCGTTCTTCGAACTCGCCTCTGTATTTCGTGCCGGCAACCACCGACGCAAGGTCCAGACTGAAAACGATTTTGCCCTTCAGAACCTCCGGAACCTTGTCCTCCGTGATTTTTTGAGCCAAGCCTTCGGCTATTGCGGACTTGCCTACGCCCGGTTCGCCGATAAGCACGGGATTATTTTTGGTTCGGCGGCAAAGTATCTGAATGACGCGTTCGATTTCCTTGCTGCGGCCGATGACGGGATCGAGTTTCCCTTGTTTTGCCTTAAACGTGAGGTCCGTGCCGAATTTTGCAAGCTCGCCGAGCACGGCTTCGCTGCCCGAAACCACTTTGACGTTCGGTCCTTCGCTCTCGCTTCTTCCGACAGAGCCCGGCGCCCTCATGTTGTCCATAGGTCCGAATTCTATTTTGAAAGTGCGAGTCCCCTGATCGGGGCGTTTGTTCGCGTTAGGTCTGTAAACGGCCTGCGACGTTGCCACCGCAAGCGCCCTGACGTCCACGCCCGCTTCCATAAGGTATTCGACCGCAAGGCTTTTCGTGTTGCTCAAAATGGCCAGAAGCAAATGCTCTGTGCCCACGTATTCCTTGCCCGTTTCCGCGCCGACGGCAAACGCCATCTGAATTGCGTTTTTCGATTTTGGGCTGTAGCCGACGGTCGGCGAAGAATAATGTTCCAGATGTTGCAAAATCATATTTTCGGTTACTCCGAACTTTTGCATAAGCACCGAAGCAATGCCGTCTTTCACGGCGTACAAGCCCAAAAGAATATGCTCCGTGCCGACTATTCCGCCGGTTTCCGCGGCAAATTTTTCGGCCGCGACCAGCGCTTTTTCTACGTTTATACTGAATTTTGGCATATCGTTCTCCTAAGACTATATTTCGCAAAAAAAGTGCAAAACAAAACGTTTATTTCAATTTTTCCAGCGTTTCGCGGACAAATTTTGCCCTCGCTACGTCACGTTCGTAAGCGGAAAGCTCCCTTCCGCCCTCCATAAGACACAGGTTTGCAGGCTGCGCGTTCAGAATAAGGCCGTCCAGCTTTTCGGTTGCCGTAATCGGCATAACCCCGAGCGAAATACCCATTTTCACGGTGGCCATGTGGTCCATAAATTCCTTGCTGGTCAGAACTCGCGCCGAAGTCAGCACGCCGTACGCCCTGAAAACTTTGTCTTCGAAATTATACGGGCCTTCCGCCTCGAAAATCCTGTATCTGCACTCTGCCTCGTCCTCGGCGATTTTCAGAACAGCGTCCTTAACCCCCGACAGAATCTGCCCTTCGGTTACGCCCAGCGAACAGCTGTTGGAAATTTGGTACAACCTGCCTTCCGCGTCGCTGCCCTCGCCGTAAACGCCCCTTATCGTCAACCCCTTCTGCCCAAGAAGCCTTGCGACGTGCTTCATCTGGCCCGCCAAGGTTAGCGCCGGCAAAAACATCATACAGCTTGCGCGCATGCCCGTGCCGAGGTTCGTTATGCAGCTCGTCAGATAGCCGAATTCGCTGTCGTAGGCAATGTCCAACCGCTCCGAAAGCCTGTCGTCGTAGGCGTTTATGACGTCGTAACAATATTCGAGGTTCAACCCCTCCGCAATGCATTGCGCCCTGATATGGTCTTCTTCGTTGACCATAACGGAAACGCGGCCGTCTTTTTTGATTATAACCGCGCCGATCTGATCGCGCGCGACCAGCCCTCGGCTTATGAGGTGTTTTTCAACCAAAGCGTTGCGCTCGAGCTCGCTGAGCTGCCCCATGTTGTAGAAATCGTACTCGAAGTCCGCAGCTTCCGTTGCGCCCTTCAAAATGACGTTGTAAACGCCCTCTCCGTAAAGCTTTTCGGGAAACGGCAGGCCCCTCACGTTCCTTGCGAGGCGCACCCTCGAGGAAGTTATAAGATATTTGCTATCCATTGCGCTTACCTCCCGGACGTTTTCCTATATGCTTGCGGCGCCCCTGACACTCCACGACGTTTTTCAGAATCTGCGCCCTGAAATGATCGTAGCAATCCGCGCAACCGACGTAAAGCGATTTTTGAATTTTCGAGAGCGGCGTGTGGCACGTAGGACAGCAATCCTCCTGCGGCAAAATCGCCTCAAGCTCGTCTGCGGTCAGAAGATTTCTGTCGGACATGGCGCAATACGCGCATACGGCAAGCTCGGCGATACGCCCGTCTTCGAAAACGACGTAACGCTTCACCGACGCGGGATGCGCTCCGCATACGTCGCAAAATCTCGGCAAATCAAAATAGCCCATAAGCACCTCTTTATACTTTTCTAGGTTATATTGTACCACAAAGACGCGAAATATGCAATAGGTTGTTGCAATTTTCGTTCGGATATTGTATAATTTTATTATACAATTTTCAAGGAGACAAATTCCGTGCCGAAACACGTTCTTCACTGCGATCTGAACAATTTTTACGCGTCCGTTGCCGTTTTGCTGGATCCGTCGCTTGCGGGCAAGCCCGTGGCGGTGTGCGGCGACCCGAAAAAAAGGCACGGCATAGTTCTGGCCAAATCCATGCCCGCCAAACTGAAGGGCGTTCAGACGGGCGAAGCGATATGGCAGGCGCAGAAAAAGTGTCCCGATCTGGTGCTCGTCGCCCCGCAATACGACAAATACGCTTATTATTCCAAAAAAGTGCGTGAAATTTACGCGCGTTACACCGACCGCATCGAATCCTTCGGCATCGACGAATGTTGGCTTGACGTCACGGGAAGCACCCGTCTTTTCGGCAGTCCCGAAAAAATCGCTTACGAAATTAAAGAAGCCGTCAAAAACGAAATAGGCCTCACCATATCCGTGGGCGTAAGTTTCACCAAAGTTTTTGCCAAGCTCGGCTCCGACATGAAAAAGCCGGACGCCGTAACCGTTATATCTCCCGAAAATTTCAAGGAAAAAATATGGAAGCTCCCCGCTTCCGAAATGCTTTACGTCGGCAGACGCGTGGCCGAAAAGCTCGCCTTGCTCAATATCCACACCATAGGCGAACTGGCAAATGCCGACCGCTCTCTTCTGCGCGCGCATTTCGGCATCGTTGGGGACAAAATGGCAGGCAGCGCAAACGGCACAGACGATGAAGAAGTCAAACGCGCCGACGAAGTCCGCGTCCCGAAAAGCGTCGGGCACGGCACCACCGCCTCCCGCGACGTTAAAAATATCTCGGAAGCGAAAGCCATCGTTTTCGCGCTTTCCGAAATGGTGGCCACGAGGCTCAGGAAATACGGCCTCGACGCAGGCTGCGTTTCCGTCGGGATAAGGCAGGCAAACATGCAGTCGTTCACCCGTCAGTGCACGCTTCCCGTCCCCACTCACGACTCGGGCGAAATTGCCAAAGCCGCCCTTAAAATCATCGAAGCAAACTACAATTTCAAAATTCCCGCAAGGACCATTTCCGTCTATACGTCAAAACTTTCCCCTATAGGGGAAAGTATGCAGATTACCCTTTTCGACGACGAAAAAGCCGACAAAAAACGCGACAATCTCCTTAAAACCATCGACGACATACGCGAAAAGTACGGCTACAACACCGTGAAAAAGGCCATTCTGCTCTCCGGCGACGACATCGCGGGAAACCTGCACGAGGACGACGATTTTCTGCCTTTCAAAAAAGACTGACCGTTATTTTTTTATATCGAACCCCTTAAGGATTGCGCTTTCAAAGCTTTTTTGCAATCCTTTTTTTCGCTCAAATTCCGCCCTCGCAAAAAGTACGGCTTCGTCCACCAGCTTTTCAAACGAAATGTCCGCAGCTTCCAGTAAATACGCCGACAAGCTTCCCGGGACGCTGTTGACTTCCCCGACGTAAAGCGTGCCGCCCGACAGCATAAAATCAATTCTGACAGGTCCCGAAAATTCCAGTTCTTCGTATATCTTTTTTGCAATATTCTGCGCTTTTTCGGCGACGGCTTCAGGTATTTTCGCAGGAAATTCGCGCCCCGCTTCCTCCAGACCGCCCTTTTCGCCCGCAAGATATTTGTCGGCAAAGTCGAATATTTCGCCCTTAAAAACCGGCCTTTCCACGGGACTGACCGCAACGCTTCCGTTAATCGTTCTCATCGCCGCAACGTTAAGCTCCGTAAAATTTTCCAGACACTTTTCCAAAAGCACCTTTTCGGAAAACACAAAAGCGACTTTTGCGGCCTCGCCCGCCTGTTTTTCGTCCTTTGCTATTTTCACGCCGATGCTGCTGCCGAGATCCACCGGCTTTACGATAAGCGGATAGCCGATTTTCTCTTCTGCCTCACAAAGCTTTTCGGAAAAATTTTTTTCGGTCGCAAGAACTGCGGGAACGACGTCGAGCCCCAACCCCGAAAACACGATTTTCGAAAGATATTTATCCATCGAAACGGCGGCCGCAAGCGGCTTTGCCGAAGTGTACGGAACGAGCGTCGTTTCAAAATAACCCGCCAGATTCCCGTTTTCGCCGTCGCCGCCGTGGCAACAATTCAAAACGCAATGAACCTTCACGGTTTTTTTGGAGAGCGCGTTTTTGCAAATTATCATATTCCCGTCGGAAAAAGTGACGATTTTTGCGTTTTTTCGGTCGAAATCCGCATATTCCGACACTTCGAACGTTCTTCCCAAATAGAATCTATCCCCCGAATAATACACGGGATAAAGCTTATATTTTCCTTTGTCCGCTGCCGCCGCGGCCTGCATTGCCGTGATGACGCTGACGTCGCTTTCGGGCGAATTTCCCCCGAAAATTATAACAAGATTTTCCATAAACCACCTCTTAATCGTAGTTGTCGGGAAGGTCGTTTGAAAAAAGCACGACGTCCCCCGTTTTCAAAACGCTAAAAAACGCCTTTTCCGCCTCCGACAGTCCGTTAAATCGAAAATAGCTTTTGAAGTTTTCGGCCATAAGTCCCTTTTCGACGAAGTCCGACGTCCTGCCGCCGGTCAGAATCACGACGTCCGCCGCGTGCGCCAGAAGCTTTCCGAAATCAACGTTCTCCTCTTCTTCCTTTTTGCCAAGCTCCACGAGGCCGGGGGTTACCGCCACCTTTCTGCCGCCGAACATTTTAAGGACCTCCAACGCCGCGCGCACGCCCTTGGGGTTTGCGTTGTAACTGTCGTCGATGACGGTGATGCCGCCTCGTTTTTCCACCGACAGACGGTGCGGAAGCGGCTCGAGTTTTTTTACGGCCGCCGCAACCTGCCCTTCGCTTACGCCGAGATTTAATGCCATTACCGCCGCAAGCGCGACGTTTTCGGCGTTATGCCGCCCGAGAAGCGGCGTTTGGAGCTGCAATTTTTTACCGCCGACGTCAAGAGTGAAGGTCGTTCCGTTTTCGGTCAGAATGACGTCCGTAACAAAAAAATCCCTATTAAAAACCGAAACTTCGGCGTCTACGCTCAAATCGTCCAGATCTCTCGACACGATTTTTCCGCCGCGAGGAACACAGCGTGCCAGCGCGCCTTTTTCGTTCATTATATTTTCAAGCGACAAAAAAGTTTCCAGATGCTGCGGCGCAATGCCAGTTATAACTCCGTGCTTCGGCCGCGCTATGCGGCACATTTCCTCTATATCACCCGTTTTTCTCGCGCCCATTTCCACCACGAAAATTTCGGTATCCTGCGGCATATTTTTCACCGACAGCGAAAGCCCCATCGGAGTGTTGAAATTTCCGACGGTTTCGTACGTTCTGTATTTTTCCGAAAGGATTTTTGCAAGATAGCTTTTCACCGAGGATTTTGCGTAGCTGCCCGTCACGCCGACCACCACGGCGCCCGACTCCTTTATTATCTTTGCGGTTTTTTTTACGAACGATTTTTTAACCGCCGATTCAAGCGGCGCCGTCAGCAAAAGCGCCAGCATCAAATTCGGGAGCGACATGAGGGGAAGCGCAACCGCGGCCGCATAAAACGCGTCGCCGAGTGCGACGAAAAACAAAGCGCCCTCCGCCGCGGCTATAACCGCTTCGGTGATCATCAGCCTCGTCCCACGCTTGGTAAAACGGAAAGATTTCAAAAACTTCGCCCTATTTTTCAGCGCCAAAGCGGCGAAAAATGCGGCGAACGTCAAAACGACAGCGGTCAAAAAATGCGGTAAAATCAGCAATATCAGGCAAAAAATCGTCAAAATCGCATAATATTTCACCACAAAATCGCGCGCTTTTTTGTTGGTCTTCAAAAAACCGTACGGCTTGTAGCCCGCAATCTGCGCGGCGTACGCCGGCGCCGTCGCCGCATACACCGACGCCGCGACCGTCAAAATCACGAACAGATATTTTTCCATCATCCTCCCACGAAAGCCTTGAACACGGGCAAAAATTTCGCGCTCTGCTCCACAAAGCTGAAATGCCCCGCGTCCTCCAGCCAAAAGAGCGCCGACCGCTTTATTTTCCGCTTGAGCGTTCTGGCCATATACGGCTTGGTTACGTCGTCTTTTTTACCCCAGAATATGGCCGTCGAAGCCGAAACGTGCTTAAGAAGCGGCGTCTGATCGTAGTTTACGACGTTGACGAAGGTCTTTTTCATAGGGCCGGAAAGCGCCTGATAGTCCTTGCTGCCCTTTGCCTCTCGCCCGAATTTTTTCATTATTTTCGCAGAGAGCACCTTAAGATAATATCTCGGTCCTCTCCTCGGCCTGACGCCCGCCGAATCCACCAGCACGAGCTGCGAAACGACCTCGCCGTGCTTTGCCGCAATCTCTATGGCCACGCGCCCGCCGAAAGAATGTCCGACGATAACCGCTTTTTTTATGCCCAAGGCCGACATAAGCTCCATAACCCCTCGGGCGTAGTCGCCGACGGTCAGCGGACAGTCCGGATGCGGCGAGGAGCCGAAGCCGTAAAGATCGACCAGAACGTTGCGATAGCCCCTCATCTTGTTTGCGACAAATAAAAAGGCCGAGGCGTCACTGCCCCAGCCGTGTAAATATACTATTGTTTTTTGGCCGTCGCCGACCTGAACGTAGCTTAAAATGTTGCGCCTCCTAAAATTGCAGTTGATATATCAAAGCGTCATAGGTGTTCTGATAATACTTTTTTCTGGTAGCGACGTATTTGAAGCCCAGGCTTTCGTAAAGCCTTATTGCCGCGTCGTTGTTTTCGCGTACCTCGAGGGAAACCAGCATAACGCCGCGCTCTTTTGCCGCCGAAAGCACAACGTTCAGAAGCTTTCTTGCAATCCCCTGCCTGCGGTATTCCGGTCTGACGGCAACGTTTGAGATGTCCGCCGCCTCGAATATGACGTAAATCGCGACGTAGCCGACGACCTTATCCCCGTCTTTTGCGAGGACGTAGGAAACAAGCGGATTGTCCGCGTCGTCCGAAAACGCCGACCTCGGCCACGGATCTTCGGGAAAGCACAGCTTTTCGGTTTCGTACACGCCGTCGACTTCCGCCCTGTCCAGCCCGAACTTATAAGTTACCACGTTCTTCGGCCTCCCTTTCCGCCTGAGATTTCCTCAGGTACAGCGGCATCAGCTTTTTGGCGGTCTGATTTTTTTCGGCTTTATCCTTTATAACCGCCGCCAGTTTCGAGGCGTAAGTGCGGTCCACGGTTCTGAAAACCTTTTCCGATTTATCCTCGTCCGCCTGCACTTTTTCCATATACCCGGTTTCCGAGATAACGCCGCCCGTAACTTTTGCGAAATAATAGTTGCCGTGCAAAGCGTCAATAAGACAAAGAGCGTCCTTTTTCCCGTAAGCCATAGCCTCGAAGGCGTTCACGTCCACAAGCTCGGCTCCGCCTCCGTAAGAAAGCGCGTTTGCGGTGGAAACGCCTATCCTTATCCCCGTGAAGCTTCCCGGCCCCGTTACCGAACTTACATATTCTATGTCTGAGACCGTAAGGTTGTTACGCTCCAAAAGCTCGTCGGCAAGCTCCAGAATTTTGGAATTGTGCGAACGCTTATCCCCCGACGATATAATATAGTCGGTTTTCTCGCCCGAAATAAGCATAACGAGCAAATCTTCGGAGGTGCTGTCAAATATCAGTGCTTTCATTTATCTCAAACTCCCTTTCCGTGTCGGACACGGCTTTAACCGAAACGTATAATCTTTTTTCAGGCAAATCGGAAATCTTGTTCCATTCTATCACGCTGACACCGTCCGAAAACAGCTGCTCCTCGAAACCCAGCTCCGACAGTTCCTCTTCGGACTCTATGCGGTACATATCGAAATGATACAGCTTGAAGCGGTCGCCCCGATATTCGTTCATAATTGTGAAAGTCGGACTGGTAACCGTTTCCGTAACGCCCAAGGCTTTGAAAAGACCTTTTGTGAAAGTGGTTTTCCCGGCGCCCAGATCTCCGTCCAGCAAAACGACTTCGCCCGCCGTAAGGTTTTTCGCAACCGTTTCGGCAAGCTTGTAGGTATCTTCCACGCTCTTCGACAAAAAGACCTTCGGGATAGGGTTAATTTCGGATTTTTCCTCTTGTTCGGTTTCGGGTGCAGATTGCAGTTTCATATCTTTGCCGCCTTTTTCCTTGTGGCTTTCCGCCCATACCTTGTCGAACAGCCTGTGCGTGTTTTTGTAAAGAAGCAACGTGAGCGCGCAGTTTATCGTAGGCTTAATGAGGTTGAACAGCGCGATATAACCCAAAAAGTCCTTGACGATTACCTCCCTCGGCACTTTCATGTAAAGCGGGGTTATGAGGACGTTCCAGAGCGTCATTTCGACTATCCAGAAAAGTATGCCCGTGCCCATGCCGGTAAGAGCCGACTTTAAGGTTCTTTTCCTCTTGTAAAACAGACCGACGATGACCATGAATCCGCCCGTCGACAAAACGTGCATCACGAAGCCGATAACGCCGTTACCCCCAAGCGCAAACGCCTGAAGCAAACTGCCCGCAACAGTCATGATAAGCGCCGACGGCACGCCGTATAAAAACGCCGCGATTATAATCGGTACGTCCGCCGCGTCGTACTCCAGAAACGGAACCGCCGGCAGAAGCGGAAAATGAATAAGGCTGACGAGCACTATGCTCATCGCCGTCAGAACGGCTATGCCGCAAAGCTTTTTTGTGGAAAGAGTTTTCATAGTTAATCTCCGAAAAGAAATTAACAAAACGACTTCGAAAAAAATTTAGCCCGCAAAAAATGCGGGCGTTGAAACTTCTTCAATCCGGACTGTACCGTCGGTGCAGGAATTTCGCCTGCTCGGCTTGCGCTCGTGGACTTTCACCACCGGTAAGGAATTTCACCTTGCCCCCGAAGTATTTTGCTTTAATTTATTATATCACCGAGTTTTGCCGTTTGCAACGGTTTAGGCCGCATTTAACGCTTTATCGGCAAAAAATTGCGCCGAAGCCCGATCGTTTTCCTCAAGCGCGCGCCTTAAGCCGTAGTACACGGTGGCGTCGCGGGTTACCACGATTTGCTTTTCGGGATAACGCTTTTGATATTTGCTTTCAATTTCGGCCTTCATCTCGCGCCATTCGGACAAGGTGAAAACGTCTCTCGCCGAAACCGCCACCACAATGTAGCTTTCGGTTTCGAAAACCACTTCCGAAACTGTGTTTCCGAATAAAAAACAAATAAGGACCGCAAAAATTACCGCTTTTTCCATGCCCTTATTTTGAGTTATTTCGTTTTAATTATTCTCTGCCGAACTTGGTAACGTTGTCGGCTCTGCCCCAAAGCTTGTCCAAAGAATACAAAAGCCTCGTTTCGTCGTTGAAGATATGCACGATAACCGAGCCGTAGTCCAAAACGGCCCAGCGGCCTTCTCTCATGCCCTCTGTGCGGATCGGTTCGACGCCGATTTTGGCGAGCTCGTCCTCCAGATTTTCGGCAAGCGAATTGACGTGCTGCGTGTTAAGACCGGTTGCCACCACGAAGTTTTCGGCGATGACGGTAAGCTCCGCAACGTCCATAACGGTGATGTCTTCGGCTTTTTTGAAATCAAGAATTTCGCAAATTTTTTGGGTGAGTTCTTTTGTTTCCATAGTTAATTCTCCTCATAATAGCGCACGGCTTTTGTCGTCAGCGGATAAACGGGATCGCCGCTTTTTGCAACGTGCAAATAGTTTTCGTATAAAATTTTTCTGAAACCTTTTTCGAAGTCGTCGAAAATGGCGGCGCGAAGCTCGAGGACGCCTTCGTAGTTACGCTCGTAGCTGACTACGTCCGCGGCATAAACGAGCTTGTCCAAAAGGCTCATATTTTCCTTCCCCGTGGTGTGGCAGGCTATGGCGGACAATATTTCGGGATCTGTTATGCCGAAATCGTGCTCGGCAACGTACGCGCCCACGAATTGATGCTCCACCGGCGAACCCAAAGCGTCTTTCGGACAGCTGTTTTCGTCGCCCTTAATGTATTTGCCGACGTCGTGAAGCGCGGCGGCCACGAACACCTTGTCATAGTCCAGCTTCAGATTGTGGCGGGAATTTAAGGCTATGGCGCAGCACGTAACGCACTTCGTGTGCAAAAACCTTTTGTCCGTCAGATAACCTTTCAGCTTTTCGATGAAGGCTTCGTAGCGGGAGTAAAGCTTGTTTTTTCGGATATAGTCGTACACCGCAACGGGTACTCCCTCGGGTTTTTCGGAAAAGTAAAGCTCCGCTTTTATCTCCCCCGACGAAATGCGTTTTCCTACGTGATCCAAAAGGATAACCTTTTTTCCGTACCTTTCAAAAATTTCCGCGGCCGACTTTTCGGAATTTTCAAAGCCTTCTCTTTGGTCGGCAACCAGCGTCGTCAGCTCCAGAATCTTTTCGGGATGGCGCCACGTGGAAAAATGCTCCAGACTGTCGCCGCCCACGAGATAGAACGCTTCGCCGTACTTTTTTTCGATGAGCGGCAAAATTTCAAACGTGTAGTTGGTTTTGCCGCTTATGCGTTCGACGTCGGAAATTTCCGTTTGAACGGGAAAATCCGAAAACGCCAGCTTAAGCATTTCCACCCTGTCCGAAAAGCTTGCCTCCGCATTCGATTTATGCCCCGGCGAAAACGTCGGAACGAGAACAAGTTTTTCGGCCCCGAGCTCCTTTACTGCGGCAGCGGCCAGCGAAATATGTTCGGAATGGACGGGGTCGAACGCCCCGCCGAATACAATCGTTTTCATGGCTATAGTTTAGCACGTTTGGAAAAACTTTTCAACAGTTTCAAAAACAAAACGCAAAAACCGTATAAAAAGATTTGCCGTGGCAACAATTTAGGTTATGAGTAAGGTTATAGATTATTTAGCGTTGCGCCTGTCGGTGCTCGGATTGCTGTTCGTGTGGAGCGTCTATCTTTTCGACGAATTTATCAGCGCGTTGCTTTTTACGGCGACGGGGTTCGTGCTATTCGTCATAATTTCGGAAATTGCCAAAAGGGCTTCGTCCAAAACCAAATACAAGCGCGAAAAGCTGGAATTTCAGATGGCGGTTTTGGGAAGCGGATACGCTTTGAAAATTTACAAACAGCTTTTTCCGTCTGCTTCCGAAACCTACGACGGCAAGTGCTTCGCCTCGGGCGACACGTTGTATTTTTCGGCCTACAAATTTTTTGCATGCTCCGTCGAGGACGTCTGTCAGGCTTTCAGGCTTGCCAGAGAAAAAGGATTTGAAAAAATCGTCGTTCTCTGCAAAAGCGCCGACCGCGGCGCGGTTAAGCTGTCGGGAAGTCTGGGCGTAAAAATAAGCTTCGAAAAAAGCCGCGACATCTACAAAAAGCTTCTGAAAGCCTCTCTGCTTCCCGAGCTTACGTTTGAAAAAAAGCCCGAAAAGTTTTCGCTTTCGGACGTTTTGGAGCTGGTGTTTCAAAAACAGAACATACGCTACTATCTGGTTACGGGACTTATGCTGACGCTCATAAGTCTGGTGTCGCCGGCAAAAACCTACTACATCGTCGTCGGCACTTTTTCGCTCGCGATGGCGCTGATTTGCGCGCTTAGACGGTAAAGTGTTCTGAAAAACGGCATTTTTCAGAATAGTTTTTCCTTTTATAACGAAAAAACAGCCTCCGATCGCTCGGAGGCTTCGTTTTATAAAACGTGTTTGATGCCGGTCTTGTCGCTGACGCGATAAAGCACGATCATGTTGCCTATTGCCTGCACGGGTTCCGCGCCGACTTCCTCGGCAACTGCCCCGATGATGTCGCGTGCGGTGTAGTCGCAATTTTTCAGAACCTTGACTTTGATAAGTTCCCTTGCGCGAAGCGCGTTGTCGATTTCCTCTAAAACGGTGTCGGTTATGCCGTTTTTGCCGATTTGAAACACCGGATCCAAAACGCTTGCTTTTGCTTTCAATATCGTTCTCTGTTTGCTATTTAGCATTGTTTTCTCCTAATCAACAAATTCAAATTCGATGTCGCCGATTTCGACGGTGTCGCCCTCTTTTGCTCCGCGCCTTCTGAGGTCGTCGATTATGCCGCGCTCGATAAGTTTTTTCTGGAAGTAACGGTTGCTGTCAACGTCGGATATGACGACGTTTTTGGACAGCATATCTATAAATCCGCCGGATACCACGAACGTGCCGTCGTCCATGCGGTCGATTTCGTAGCTTTGGTTGTCCACGATTTCAAACTGAAAGTCCTCGTCAACCTCAAACGGTTCGCTTTCCGGAATGTCTTTAAGCGTGTTCCAGATTTCGTCCAGAAGCACCTTGATGCCGTCCTGCATGATTGCGGACATCTTAAGAGGTCTTATGCCCGTTCGTTTTTCAAAATCGTCTACGGCTTCGTCCGCAAGGTCGCCCAAAAGGTCGCATTTGTTGGCAACCACGATTTGTTTAAGTCCCGCAAGCTTTATGGAGTAGGCGTCCAATTCGGCGTTGATTTTTTCAAAGTCCGAAACGGGATCCCTGTCCTCCACCCCGCTTATGTCCACGACGTGAACGATAAGTCTGACGCGTTCGATGTGTCTTAAAAAGTCGTGTCCGAGGCCTGCGCCTTCGGCCGCGCCCTCGATAAGGCCCGGAATGTCTGCGATGACGAAGCTGTTGTCGTAATATTTAACCACACCGAGGTTTGGCGACAACGTGGTGAAATGATAGTTCGCGATTTTCGGTTTAGCAGAAGTCAGCACCGAAAGAAGCGTGGATTTTCCGACGTTCGGGAACCCCACGAGGCCTACGTCCGCAATGGTTTTAAGCTCCAGAATTATTTTGTGTTCCTCGGTTTTGTTGCCGCGCTGGGAAAAACTCGGGGTACGGCGAGTAGGCGTTGCGAACCTTGCGTTGCCCTTTCCGCCGCGGCCGCCGCGAAGAAGCACCTTCCTTTGTCCGTCTTTGACGAAGTCGGCCACAACGCTTCCCGTTTCCGCGTCCTTAATCACCGTGCCTACGGGAACCTTTATCACGAGGTCCTGCCCGCTTTTTCCCGAGCAGTTTTTGCCGGCTCCGGCCGAACCGTCCTCGGCGCGGAAATGTTTTTTGAACTTAAAATCGATGAGAGTGTTCAGCCCTCTGTCCGCCAAAAAAACTATGTTGCCGCCGTTTCCGCCGTCGCCGCCGTCAGGCCCGCCGGCCTGAACGAATTTTTCGCGGTGAAAACTGACCACTCCGTCGCCGCCGTTGCCGGCCTTGACGCTAATCGTAACTTTGTCCAAAAACATATTTTACCTCTTGTTTTCTTCGTAATATTTGCAAACGCCCGAAAGCGCGCAATTTTCGCAGTCGGGTTTTTGACTTTTGCAACGGTATCTTCCCAAAAATATAAGCTGATGATGAATTTTGCCCCAGTCCTTTTCGGGGAAAAATTCCCTTAGCTGCAATTCGGTTTTTTCGGGAGTTTTGCCGTTTGCTATGCCGAGCCTTCCGGACACTCTGAAAACGTGCGTGTCCACGGCAATGGCGTTTCCGCCGAAAGCGACCGAATAGACGACGTTTGCCGTCTTCTGCCCCACTCCCGGAAGTTTTTTAAGCTCGCCAACCGTTTCGGGCACGTTGCCGCCGTAGTTTTCGACTATGCTCTTTGCCGCGGCGACGATGCTTTTAGATTTATTTTTGTAAAAACCCGCAGAATATATGTACGGCTCCAGCTCCTCGGGGTTAAGACGAGCAAAGTCCTCCGCTTCCGGAAACTTTTCAAAAAGCGCAGGAGTTATCATATTCACTCGCTTGTCCGTGCACTGCGCCGACAAAATCACGCCCACCAGCAGTTGGAAAGCGTTTTGATGATTTATCTCGCATTTCGCGTCCGGAAACATTTCGTCCAGACCTTTTTCGATTTCAACGTACGTCGGCATGGTTCTTCCTCAAAAAAATGTGCCACCCTGATCGAGTGGCACATACAATTTCTAAGCCTTATAAGCGCGTTTGCGTGCAGCTTCGGCTTTCTTTTTGCGTTTAACGCTTGGTTTTTCGTAAGCTTCGCGTTTGCGCAAATCACCGATGATACCATCACGAGCGCATTTCCTCTTAAAGCGACGGATAGCGCTGTCCAAAGATTCGTTTTCACCGACTTTGATAGTAGACATTCATTCTCACCGCCTTTTTTCGAAGATTTTATACATTTATTATATTTATTTCAAAATTTTTGTCAAGCGATTTTCACCGTCAAATCCGCCTCAGCACATTTTTTCCGACAGTTTTTTGCCGCCGAGGATATGGAAATGCAGATGCTGTACGCTCTGACAGCCGTCTTCGCCCTTGTTTGACACTACTCTGAACCCGTTTTTAAGTCCTAATTCGTCCGCCCTGTCGGCAACCGTTTTAAGAGATTTGCCGAGAGTAACGGCGTCTTCCTCGGTCATGTCGGCAAGGTCCTTAAAGTGTTTTTTAGGGATAAGCAGAAGATGCACCGGCGCTTGGGGATTGAGATCCTTGATGACGACGCAATCGTTTGTTTCCAAAACTTTTTCCGACGGAATTTCGCCCGCCGCTATTTTACAGAATATGCACATATTTTTTCTCCTTTATTTTAGGCCGTCCCTGAAAATTTCGGTAGGAACGACGTTTACTATTTCGTCGTGAAGCGCGCCCTCTTTATAGACTTTGACGTAGTGTCTGGTGTAGCCCACGCTGTAGCCGTCTTCTTCGTCTTCGAAAAGCACTTCGGTTTCTCGTCCCAAAAACTTTTCCGAATAGGCGGTTTTAAGCTGTTTTTTAAGTTCCAGCAGTTCTTTTTCCCTGCCTTCCGCAACGGACGACGGCACGAGCGGCCATTTTGCCGCAACGGTGCCCGCGCGTTTGCTGTAGCGGAAAACGTGAATATCCGCAAATGCAACTTTCTTTATAAATTCAACCGTGCTCTTATGCTGCTTTTCGGTTTCGGTCGGAAAAGCCGTGATGACGTCGGTCGTCAGAGCCGCGTCCGGGAAATACTTTCTTATGAGTTCGGTTTTTTCAAGAAATTCGTCCGAGGTATAACGGCGATTCATTTTTTTCAGAACCTCGTCGTTTCCCGATTGCAGGCTGAGGTGAAACTGTGGGCAGAATTTTTTGAGCTTCGACAGCGCGGTCAACAGTTCGTCGGTGATTACCCCCGCTTCCAGCGAACCCAGACGAATTCTGACGTCAACGTCCGAAATTTCGTTTATGAGTGCGGTAAGCGTTGCCCCGTTATCTTTGCCGTAGGCCGAAAGATTTATGCCCGTAAGCACGAGTTCCTTGGAAATTTTTGCGGTTTTCCTTATTTCCGCGGCGGCCGCGTCCAAACTTCTCGACCTGCTCCGCCCCCTGACGTAAGGAATCAGGCAATACGTGCAGAAATTGTTGCACCCGTCCTGAATTTTGATGTAGCTTCTGGTTCTCGGGCTTTCCATGCCGCCCAGTTCCTCGTAGGTTTCAGGAAGCTCCTTCTCCGTCACGCCGCATTCCGGAAGATCGGCCACGGCAAGCTTGTCGGCGTTTCCCGAAGCGTAAACGACGCCGTCCTTTTCAAACTGGCCGAGGTTGTTCTGACTTGCGCAGCCTATGACGAAAATTTTTGCGTCCGGATTGCATTTTTTTACCCTCGCAACCGCCTGACGGCTCTTTTTTTCCGCCTCCATGGTTACGGCGCAGGTGTTTATGACGTAAACGTCGGCAGGTTCCAAACGTTCGGAAACCTCATATCCCTGTTCTTTGAACCTCGCGACGAGCGAATCGCTTTCGTATTGATTCACCTTGCATCCGAGATTGAAAACGACGACTTTCATGCGTTCATTTCTCCAAGTTCGTACATTGTTATCGCAAGAAGCGACACTGCGGCGGTTTCGGCGCGAAGTATGCGCTTGCCCAAACTGACCAGAACGGCTCCCGCGTCCTTAAGCGCTTCCGCTTCTTTTTTCGTAAATCCGCCTTCGCTTCCGACGACGAGAATTATTTCTTTTTGATCCCTAAGCTTTTCGAGCGCGACGGAGAGCGAAAATTCTTCCTCGTCCTCGTAGGCCGCAATGGTCGGAGCCGTCTTCGAAAGCTCCAGAATTTTTGAAAAGTCCGAAACCTTTATTTCGGGTTTGGCCGCCCTGTGGCACTGCTTTGCAGCCTCCAGAGCGATTTTGTCCAGCCGATCCTTCTGTACGCGTTTTTCCGTTACGTTTTCCGAATCGAAAAACACTATTTCTGACGCCCCCAGTTCCACGGCTTTTTGCGCGACGAAGTCGTTTTTGCCGCCCTTAAGCGAAGCCTGACAAAGGGTTACGCGGTGCGTCGGCATGCCTTTGTTCGGGGTTTTCGAGGTGATTTTCGCCTTGAAATAATCTTTGCCGACGTCCGTAATTTCCGCCATATAGTCCCATCCGTCGCCGGTTGACAAAATGATTTTGTAGCCGACTTTGTAACGAAGAACTTTGACGGCATGCACGAATTCCGCACCCGAAACCGTTACAATATTTTCGTCAAAATCGCTGTTTTTTACAAAAAATCTGCGTAATTCCATCAGTCTTTGAATAAAAATGCGTTCCACTCGCCCATGTTAACGGCCTTGATTTGCATAAAGCCCGCGGCCTTGAAGGCCATGGCGACTTCCGCAACTCTTTCGTTGATTATGCCGGAAACGACGAGATAGCCGTTGTCTTTGACATACTTTTTGATGTCTTTGGAAAGCTTGATCAAAACGTCGGCGGTTATGTTGGCAAGCACCACGTCGGCCTCGAAATCGGTTTTCGTCAAAAGGTCGGCGCATTCTACGTCGCATTTTTCCGAAACGCCGTTAAGCTCGGCGTTCTCTTTTGCGGTCAGAACGGCGTCGGCGTCGATGTCGCACATATACGCGCGCTCTGCTCCGAGAAGCACCGCCGCTATGCCCAAAATGCCGCTGCCCGTGCCCACGTCGATGACGGTTTTCCCTTGCGGCGCACATTCGGCCAAAAGATCCAAACACATGTGCGTGGTTTCGTGTTCGCCGGTTCCGAATGCCATGCCGGGATTTATATACAGCAGTTTTTCGCCTTCGGCTTTAGGATAGTTTATCCACTTCGGAACGACGGTTACAGATTTCGTTACGATAGGTTTGTAATATTTTTTCCACTCGTTGCGCCAGTCGGCGTCATCCACCGGATTTGCGATGATTTCCGCCGCGCCCACAGGAAACGGCGAACGGGACTTAAGAACCGCAAGCCCTTCCTCAACTTCTTTCAGTTTGGTTTTCAGCTCGCTCTCCGGCACCATAAATTTGACGTACACTCTGTCGTCGTAGCCGTCGAGAGCCTTTTTGTCGATATAATCCCAGATGACCGACGAGCGGTAAAGCTCCTCGACGTCGCTTTTGTCTCTGATGCTTACTCCCTCTCCTCCCAAATCGAAAAAGAGGTCCGCCACCAAGTCCGCAGCTTCGTGCGTGGTGGTGACGGATATCTCATACCATTTTGCGTTTTTAACGTTTTCCATTATTTCAGGTTATCCTTGTATTCTTTTATCTTCTGATATTGCTTCTGATCGAAGGTTTTTGCCAAGGCTTCCAGCGCTTTTTTCTGCTCGCGGGAAAGTTTTTTAGGGGTTTCCACCACAACGGTTATGTAGAGGTCGCCGTAAACTTCTTTCCTGAGGTATTTGACGCCCTTGTTCTTTATGCGGAACACGGTGCCCGTCTGAGTGCCTTCCGGAATTTCGTATTTTATCGGACCGTTCAAGGTCGGAACGTCGATTTCGCCGCCCAGAACCGCTTCGGTGAAAGTGATAGGCACGTTGACGTAGAGGTTGTAGTCCCTTCTTTCGAACAATTTGTGCTTTTTCACTCTAACCACGACGATCAGGCTGCCGTTTTCGCCGCCGTTGGTGCCGGCTTCGCCTTCGTTGTAGTAGCTCATCTGCTGTCCGTCGGCAATGCCCGCAGGGACGTTGACCTTCACCGTGCGCACCTGCTCCACTTTGCCTTTGCCGCCGCAAGCCGTGCATTTGTCGGTTATAATCTTGCCCTTACCCCTGCAATCCGGACATACGGTCTGAGTGGAAACCTGCCCGAAAACGGTACGTTGCGTAACGTTCACCACGCCTTTGCCGCCGCACTTCGTGCAGGTTTTGACGGAGTTTGCGTCCTTTGCGCCAGTGCCGCCGCAGGTCTTGCAATTTTCGGTGCGTTTGATTTTGACTTCTTTTTCGCAGCCGAAAGCCGCTTCCTCGAAGGTGATGTTCAGTTCGACCACGATGTCCTCGCCGCGAATGGCTCGGTTGGCCCTTGCGCTCCTTCTTCCCGCGCCTCCCGTGAAGCCCGAAAAGATGGTGCTGAAAATGTCGTCCATATCGAAGCCTTCGCCCGACGTTGACCAGTGGAAGCCGCCCGTGCCTCCCGCGCCGCCGCCCATCGGACCGTTTTCGTTTCCGTAGGTGTCGTAAGCCGCGCGTTTGTCGTCGTCGGAGAGCACTTCGTATGCGTGATTGATTTCCTTAAACTTTTCCTCGGCCTTTTTCTTCTCTTCCTCGGAAGCCGTGCTGTACATATCCGGATGATATTTTTTCGCAAGGTTCCTGTATGCCGTTTTAAGTTGATCTTTCGTCGCCGATTTGTCGACGCCTAAGGTTTCGTAATAGTTTGCCATAATTATCCTTATAATATGGCTAATCTCACCCTCATTCCGGGGGTGAGAGCAGCCTGAATTTTGCTATTTGCTATTTGTTTTTATTTGATGTCGTCAGGATCTCCTGCAACCGGACCGTCCGTGCCTTCGGTTCCCTGAGGGTTTTCGGCGGCGTTTGCCTGATAAAGCTTGGTCATGACAGGGTCGGAAACCTTGCTCAGTTCTTCCATAACCTTCTTGATTGCGTCCATATCGTCGGCTTTTTCGAGGTCGGCTTTTGCGGTTTCGCAAGCCTTGGTTACGGTTTCTTTGTCTTCGTCGGACAATTTGTCGCCTGCGTCTTTGACGGCTTTTTCGATGGCGAAGATAAGTTGTTCTCCGCTGTTTTTGGCTTCGACCTTCTCTTTTCTTGCTTTGTCTTCGGCTTCGTATTTTTCGGCTTCGGCAACCTTCTTGTTGATTTCTTCTTCGGTGAGGTTGGAGGAAGCGGAAATGGTGATGGACTGGCTCTTGTTGGTGCCCTTATCCATTGCCTTTACGCTTACGATGCCGTTGGCGTCGATGTCGAAGGTAACTTCGATCTGAGGTACGCCCCTCGGTGCCGGAGCAATGCCCACAAGTTCGAAACGTCCCAAAGTCTTGTTGTCTTTTGCAAATTCTCTTTCGCCCTGCAGAACGTGAACGTCAACGGAAGTCTGATTGTCCGCGGCCGTCGAGAAGATCTGCGATTTGGACGTAGGAATGGTGGTGTTTCTGTCGATAAGTCTGGTGAAGATGCCGCCCAGCGTTTCGATACCCAAAGAAAGCGGAGTTACGTCCAGAAGCAGAACGTCTTTCACGTCGCCTGCCAGAACGCCGCCCTGAATTGCCGCGCCGATTGCGACGCATTCGTCAGGGTTGATGCCCTTAAACGGTTCTTTGCCGGTGAAGTTTTTGACTGCTTCGACGACTGCCGGAATACGGGTGCTGCCGCCGACAAGAATAACCTTTGCGATGTCTCCGACGGAAAGGCCTGCGTCCTTCAAAGCTTGTTTGGTAGGACCCATGGTCATTTCGACGAGGTCGGATGTCAGGCTGTCGAATTTTGCTTTCGTGAGGTCGACGTCCAGGTGTTTAGGGCCGTCGGCGCCGATGGTGATAAACGGCAGGCTGATTTTGGTTTTGGTTACGCCGGAAAGGTCGATTTTGGCTTTTTCGGAAGCTTCTTTGATACGCTGCATAGCCATCTTGTCTCCCGAGAGGTCGATGCCTTCGGTCTTCTTGAATTCGGCCACAACGTAGTCCATGATACGTTTGTCGAAGTCGTCGCCGCCAAGGTGGTTGTTGCCGCTGGTTGCCAGAACTTCGAACACGCCGTCGCCAAGTTCCAGCACGCTTACGTCGAACGTGCCGCCGCCAAGGTCGAAAATGAGAACTTTCTGGTTTTTGTTTTCGTCTTTATCCAAGCCGTACGCAAGAGCCGCCGCGGTAGGTTCGTTGATGATACGCATAACTTCCAGACCTGCGATTTTGCCTGCGTCCTTGGTTGCCTGACGCTGACTGTCGGTGAAGTATGCAGGAACGGTGATAACTGCCTGCGTAACTTTTTGACCGAGATATTTTTCGGCGTCGTTTTTAAGTTTAGTGAGGATCATTGCGGAAATTTCCTGCGGGGTGTAGTTTTTGCCGTCCACGGAAACCGTGTAATCCGAACCCATTTTTCTCTTTATGCTGGAAATGGTTCTGTCAGGGTTAGCAACTGCCTGACGTTTTGCGATTTCGCCCACAAGCCTTTCGCCGTCTTTGGAAAAGCCCACGACGGACGGGGTTGTACGCATACCTTCGGCGTTAGGGATAACGGTTGCTTCGCCGCCTTCCATAACTGCCACACAGCTGTTGGTTGTTCCTAAGTCTATACCGATAATTTTACTCATAGTTAAATCTCCTTTATTTCCGAATTATTTCTGTTTTATTTTCCCACCGCGACCACGCTGTGGCGGAGAACTTTGTCCCCGAGCATGTAACCTTTCTGAATTTCGTACACCACTTTTCCGGTCATGTCCTCTTTTTCGACCTGCATGATGCAGTTGTGGAAATTCGGATCGAAGTCCTTGCCTGCGGCGTCGATTTCGGTTACGTTGTATTTTGCAAGAACCAGCTTAAACTGTTCTTTTATTATGCTTAAACCCGTCAAAGTGTTTTCGTCGGTGATTGCCTGCTCGGCTCTGTCGAAGCTGTCGAGAACCGGCAAAATGCTCTCCAGAACGTCGACGATGGTTCTTTCGCGAACCTCTTTAGAAAGGTTTTGATTGTTCTTTCTGTAGTTTTCGAATTCCGCCCTCTGACGAAGCGCCATGTCCTTATATTCGGCGGCCTGCTTCAAAGCTTCCTCCAAAGGAGACGGTTCGCTTGTCGTTTCGGAAGCGGCGGTTTCCTCCGGATTTTCCAAAGCTTCCTGCGCTTCTTCGACCGCGGCGTCTTCCCTCAGCGGCGGTTTAGGATTGATTTTTTCGTATTTGATTTTTTTTGCCATGTTACTCCTCTTTTTTGCCGTCGATAACTTTGTCGAAGGCTTTGCTCAGATAGTTGAGCACCGATATAACTTTGTTGTAGTTCATTCTTTCAGGCCCGATGACGCCCGCCTGACCGATCTCCTTGCCGTTGACGACGTATTTTGCCGTAACGATAGCGCATTTGTCAAGTCCGCCGCTTTCCTCTTTGCCGATTTTCACGGAGAACTCGATGCCTTCGCCCGAATCCAGAAGCGACGCTACCTGTTCGTGCTCGCCGATGACCGACAAAAACTTTCTGGCGTCGTCGATGTTGTTGTATTCAGGATAGTCCAGCATCTTCAGCGCGCCTTCCATATAGACCTTGTCGGTGCCTTCCTCGTTGTAACCTGCGATGATTTCGACGATTTCCTCGAACAGCGACCTGAATCTTTCCATTTCGGCGTCAACGATGTCGTACGGCTCCAGAATCTCTTCAACAGTTTTTCCGCCGAACATTTTGTTCACCAGTCTGTTTGCGCTTTCGATCACGTCCGTGCGAATGTTTTTCGGAATGTCGATGGTTTTGTCTTTAAGCACTCCGTTGTCGGTGATGACGATAACCAGCGCGGTGTCGTCGCCGATAGGCACGAGCTTGATTTCCTTAACCAGAACTTCTTTGAAGTTCTTCACCACGATAACCGAGGTGTAATTCGTTACGTCCGCCAGAACCTTCGCCGTCTGCTTGATAATGTCCTCAACCTTGTCGACCTTTTTGTCGAAGCTGGAGCGGATATATTTTATCTCGGCCGGCGTAAGAACGCAATCGGGAATGATGTTTTCCACGTAAAGCTTGTACGCCTGAGGAAGAGGCACTCTCCCCGAAGACGTGTGCGGCTGCTCGAGATAACCCATTTTTTCCAATGCGGCCAGATCGTTTCTGATGGTTGCGCTGGAAACTTCGGGCATATATTTTGCTTTTATGTCGCCGGAGCTGACAGGCTCTGCCGTGGAAACGAATTCGTCTACCAAAGCTCTGAGGATTTTCTGTTTTCTTTTCGACAGCTCTTCCATAACCTGCCTCCATACGTTTTAGCACTCAACATCTTTGATTGCTAATTCAGTATAATACCGATTTTAGCAGTTGTCAAGTGGTGAGTGCTAAATTTTTTCATATTTTTTCCAATTTTTTTTTACAAAAGAAAAACTTGCCACTTTTGGCAAGTTAATCAGGCATAAATTCAAGCAAAATTTGGTTGGAAACGTAAAAGCCTTCCTTTTTCAGCCGAAATCTTCCGCCCGAAAACTCCGTAAACGCCTCCGTCTTTTTTATAGGTATATTATATTTCTCTAAAAAGTTGCAGTTATATTTATCTTCGAACGCCCGAGCGTCAAGCCCGTCCGTGGTTCTTAGGGCAAGCATAATAGCCTCGAACTCGGCGTCGGACGGCGACAAAGCGGTTTTCCCCTCGGTCGGCAGCTTGTTTTCGCCGAGAGTCCGGAAATATGTTTTAAGATCCGACGTGTTGAAATATCTTACGCCGTCCTCGAATCCGTGCGCCGAAAGCCCCACCCCGACGTATTCATTTTGTTGCCAGTAGCCGAGGTTATGCTTGCATTCGAAACCGCTTTTTGCAAAATTCGAAATTTCGTAGCGATGATAACCAAATTTTTCAAGTGTGTCAGAAATGCAATCGTATATGTCGGAAATTCGGTCGTCATCGGGCAAAACCAGTCCGTTTTTCACCATTTCGAAAAGTTTTGTGCCCTCCTCGAGTTGCAATCCGTAGGCGCTGACGTGCGTAACTCCAAGCTCCGACAAACGCTTAACCGAGCTTTCGGCCTGCTTTTCGTCGGTGTTCGGAAAGCCCAAAATGAGGTCTGCCGACACGTTTTCGAAAACGCTTTTGGCAAGCTTTACGGCGGAAATTGCCTGCCCGGAATCATGCAACCTGCCCATAAGTTTCAGATTATCGTCCGAAAAGCTTTGAACGCCCAAACTTATTCTGTTTACTCCCACGTCCTTTGCCGCAAGCAAAAAATCTTTCGTCAAGCTTTCGGGGTTTGCTTCGACGGTGAACTCTTCGGGTGAAAAATCAAATTTTTTTCGGCAAGCGGAAACTACGTCCGAAAGCTCTTTCGGCGACAGCAGACTCGGCGTTCCCCCGCCTATAAAACAAGTTGAAATTCGCCCGTCGTACCCAACGAGCGATATTTCCTTTTCAAGCGCTTTCACATAGGCGGCTTTTTGCTCGTTCGACGTAGGAAACGAACAAAAGTCGCAATAATTGCATTTGCGCTTGCAAAACGGAACGTGAATATAAAGTTGCTTTGCTTTTTCAGTCATTGTCGATTTTCAGTATGCTCATAAAGGCTTCGGACGGCACCTGCACCGTTCCCACCTGACGCATACGCTTTTTGCCTTCCTTCTGCTTTTCGAGAAGCTTTTTCTTACGGGTTATGTCGCCGCCGTAGCACTTGGCCAAAACGTCTTTTCTGAGCGCTTTGACGGTTTCGCGAGCAATGACTTTGCCGCCGATTGCCGCCTGCACCGGAATTTCAAACATCTGGCGAGGTATGACTTCTTTCAGTCGCTCCGCAATCTGGCGGCCCCTTGCGTAGGCCTTGTCCTTATGAACGATTATGCTGAGCGCGTCGCACACGTCGCCGTTAAGCAGCATGTCGAGTTTCACCAAATCGCTCTTTTCATAGCCCAAAATTTCATAATCGAGGCTCGCGTAGCCGCGGGTTCGGCTCTTAAGGCTGTCGAAAAAGTCGTAAATGATTTCGTTCAGCGGCATGTGATAGATGACCTTGCAGCGGTTTGCTTCGAGATAAACCAAATCCCTGTACTCACCGCGCTTATCCTGACAAAGCTCCATTATCGAGCCGACGTATTGAGGCGGCGTGTAAATTTCCGCCTTAACCATAGGCTCTTCCATAAAATCTATTTCAGCGGCTGGCGGCAAATGCGTCGGATTTGAAACGATCATAACTTCGCCGTTCGTCTTCGTAACCCGATATTTTACGCTCGGAGCCGTCGTAACGAGGTCGAGATCGAACTCTCTCTCCAACCTTTCCTCGATGATTTCCATGTGCAGAAGCCCCAAAAACCCGCACCTGAATCCAAAGCCCAAAGCGGTTGAAACCTCCGGTTCGAATTGCAGGCTTGCGTCGTTAAGCCCTAGTTTGTCAAGCGCGTCCTTAAGCTCGCCGTAGCGCGCGCCGTCGGCAGGATAAATGCCCGCGTAAACCATCGGCGTAACGTGCTTGAAGCCAGGCATAGGTTCGGTTGCGCCGCCCTCGGAAAGGGTTATGGTATCGCCGACTGCG
>HF988645.1:69512-93624 GCA_000434675.1 Faecalibacterium sp. CAG:1138
CTGGCGGCAATGTACCCGACGTCGCCGGCCGAAAGCGACCTTACAGGCATCGATTTAGGGTTAAAAACCCCCACTTCCGTCACGTCAAAAACTTTGCCCGAGCTCATCATCATGATTTTGTCGCCCGCTTTCACGCTTCCGTCAAACACCCTGACCATTGAAATCGCGCCCTTATAGTTGTCGTAGAAGCTGTCGAAGATAAGTGCTTTCAAAGGCTTGTTCTCGTCGCCGTTTGGCGGCGGCAGCATCTCCACTATTTTGTCCAGAACCTCGGTGATGTTGGTGCCTTCTTTTGCGGAAATGAGCGGCGCGTTTTCGGCGTCAAGGCCTATAACGTCCTCGATTTCCCTCTTAGCTTCCTCGGGATCTGCCGACGGAAGATCTATTTTGTTTATAACCGGCAAAACCTCCAGGTCGTTGTCGATGGCAAGATAGACGTTTGTCAGCGTCTGCGCCTCAACGCCCTGCGTTGCGTCCACGATAAGTATCGCGCCCTCGCATGCCTTCAGACTTCTGGACACTTCGTAGGTAAAGTCAACGTGTCCCGGCGTGTCGATAAGGTTCAGAGTGTATTCCTCCCCCTTATAGTTGTAAATAAGCCTGCACGTCTGAAGCTTTATGGTTATGCCGCGCTCTTTCTCTATCTCCATATTGTCCAGAAGCTGCTCGCTCATATCCCTTTTGGACACGGTGTCCGTCATTTCGATGAGCCTGTCGGCAAGGGTTGACTTGCCGTGATCTATGTGGGCAACGATACAGAAATTGCGAATTTTCGATTGATCTTGCATTTTTTCTCCGCGGGCGAAATGCGCCCAAAAATTTGTATAGAACAATTATACATAATTTTCTTGCTTTTTGCAACGATATCCGTACCTTTCAAAAAAAATGGCGGCGATTTCTCGCCGCTTTGTTTTCGGGAAGTTCCCGCGTCATTTCTTCATCTTTTTCAAAACCGATTTGACAGAATCCTGTTTCAAAAGAATGCAGGCGCCGATTGCGCCGATGAGCAGCCCTGTTTTGAATTTAGTCATCTTTTCCACCTCCCGAATTTAGTCTGTCAAAAACCACAAATTATATTCTGCGAATTTTTTCCAAATTTTACAAAAGCGGCGGAACGTTTTTTTCGTTCTGCCGCTTTTTACAAAGTTGAATGAATTATCGTCTTATTTTATTTTTGTTCTGCCTGACGTTTTCTGTAGTCGTCGATTGCGGCCTTTATTGCTTCTTCCGCAAGCACGCTGCAATGAATTTTTTGAGGAGGCAGACCTTCGAGGCTTTCGATTACGTCCTTGTTTTTAAGCTGCAAGGCTTCGTCCAGAGTTTTGCCGATAACCATGGTAGTTGCAACGGACGAAGAAGCGATGGCCGCCGCGCAGCCGAAGGTTTTGAATTTTGCGTCTTTTATAATATCGTCTTCGATTCGCAAAGTGATTTGCATGATGTCTCCGCAGGTGGCGTTGCCGACCGTGCCGATGGCGTTGTAGTTTTCGACTTCGCCTACGTTTTGCGGATTTTTGAACGTTTCCATTACTTTTTCGCTATACATACTAATTCTCCTTATTTACGTTATAAAGCGGGGACATTTTTCTGAGTCTTTCAACGACTTCGACCAAAACGTCCAGAGTGTAGTCGATTTGTTCCTTGGTGTTATCCTTGCCGAGGCTGAAGCGAATGCTTCCGTGAGCGATTTCGACAGGCACGCCGATGGCCAGAAGCGTGTGCGACGGCTCCAGCGAACCACTTGAGCACGCAGAGCCGGATGACGCTTCGACGCCGGCCAAATCCAAGCTGAACAAAATGCTTTCGCCTTCGATATATTCGAAGCTGAAGTTTGCGTTGCAAGGCAAGCGTTTTTCTCTGTCGCCGTTCAAGCGGACGTAAGGTATGCGCGAAAGAACTCCGTCGATAAAGTAATTTCTGAGCTCGGTGATTTTTTTTGCGTTTTCGCCCATGTCTTTGACCGCAAGTTCGATTGCTTCGCCCATGCCGACGACCGACGCGAGGTTGGTGGTGCCCGCCCTCATGCTGCGTTCCTGTTCGCCGCCGTGCAGAAGTTTGCCGATTTTGACGCCGTTTTTGATGTAAAGCGCGCCGACGCCCTTAGGTCCGTAGAACTTGTGTGCACTCATACTCAAAAAGTCAACGCCCAGATCTTTCACGTCCACCGGTATGCTGCCAACGGCCTGCACTGCGTCGGTATGAACCAAAACGCCGTGTTTTTTGGCTATTCTGACAACGTCTTTTATAGGTTCGATGGTGCCGATTTCGTTGTTTGCAAGCATCACGGAAACGAGAATGGTTTTGTCGGTTATTGCGTTTTCCAACTGCTCCAAATCGACGAAACCGCCTTTATCCACGTTGAGATAGGTAACTTTCACGCCGTGTTTTTCAAGCCACTTAGCCGTGGTCATCATGGCGCTGTGCTCGATTGACGAAATGATGATTTCGTTGCCCTTTGCCGCATTTGCTTCGCAAACGCCCTGCAAAACCCAGTCGTCCGCTTCCGAGCCGCCGGAAGTGAAATAAATTTCGTTTGGTTTGGCGTTTATGGCCGCGGCAACCTGACCTCTGGCCTTATCCACCGCAACGGCCGCTTCGCGCCCGACTCCGTGCTGACTGTTTGCATTTCCGAATTTCTCCGTGAAATAAGGCAGCATCTTTTCAAGAACTTTCGGATCGACGTACGTCGTCGCCGAATGGTCTAAATAAACTCTCATATCTGCTCCTCTATATTCTCGTCCAGCATATCCTGCAATGAAAACGAGTTCAAAACGTTGTTTATCGAATTGTAAATTTTTGTCCAAACGCCGCGGGTTTTGCATATTGCCGAATCCTCACACGGCGCCGAAATGCACTTGACGATTTCCAGTCCGTCCTCCAAAGCCCGCAATATTTCGCCCAGCGAAATGTCCTTCGGATTTCTGGTGAGGTAGTAACCTCCCGTCGCTCCTCTGACGCTCTCCACGATGCCCGCGCGCTTCAAAAGAATTATTATTTGTTCCAGATAGCTTTCAGTGACGGCGGTCCTTTCGGCGATGGTAGGCGTTGCAATCGGTTTTTGCGGATCGGACGGATCGTACTCTTCCGCAAGCACCTGACATGCCCTGAGGCCGTAGCGTGATTTTGTCGATATACGCATTTTTAATCCCTACTTTTTTAGTCGGCTATATCATACCACACACCGTTATTATTTGTCAAGAAAAAATAAATAATTCCTACAATTTTTGTCGGATTTATTTTAAGGTAAAATTTTATATGCGTTAAGCTTTGCTTATTTGTTATGTTTTTAAGCAAAAAGGGAGTGCGAGGGTGTCCCTCGCCCGAATGACAAGTAAGTCTATCTCGCACTCCCCGTTTGCAAGGGAAAATGCATAATTATAAATTATTAGCTTAAACAAAAAAGCGGCGCAGCAATATAGCTGAGCCGCATGGTATAGTTATTATTCTTCTTCGTCGTCTTCCGGCAAAATCGCATTGTGGAAAACGTTTTGCACGTCGTCCAGTTCTTCGAGTTTGTCGATAAGTTTTCTGACGGTATCGGCATGAGCCGTAGGGGTAACTTCGTTGTCCGGAATCATATCCACGTCGGCAGATACGATTTGAACGCCCTTTGCTTCCAGAGCTTCCCTGACAGTGCCGAGATCCGAAGGAACGGTGTAGATTTCGTAGCAATCGTCTTCGGTGAGCATATCTTCCGCGCCAGCGTCCAAAGCGATGTCCATAAGTTCGTCTTCGCCGATGGTGTCTTTGTCAACGATGATGACGCCTTTCTTGCTGAACATATAGGACACGCAACCGGTTTTGCCCATTGCTCCGCCGTTGCGATCGAAAAGGTGTCTTACGTCGCCCGCCGTGCGGTTTACATTGTCGGTCAGACATTCGACGATAACCGCAACGCCTTCCGGACCGTAGCCTTCGTAAACGATTTCTTCGTAGTTGACAGCGCCGAGTTCGCCCGAAGCCTTTTTGATGGAACGAGTGATGTTGTCGTTAGGCATATTGTTTGCTTTTGCCTTCGAGATGACGTCCCTGAGTTTGGCGTTGGAGTTAGGATCTGCTCCGCCAGCTTTCACGGCAACCGCGATTTCGCGGCCGATTTTGGTGAAGATGTTGGATCTTGCCGCGTCGGATTTGCCTTTTTTTGCCTGTATATTGTGCCATTTGCTATGACCGCTCATATTTAATCTCCTTTACAAAACTGCTAAATTGTACATTGCCACGCCGCAAGCGACCGCAACGTTCAGCGATTCCATATCGTTAACCATTTTCATGGACATAACGACGTCGGACAAGCCGATCATTTCGTCCGAAACGCCGTGCGCTTCGTTGCCTGCGATGACGGCAATATTTTTGTCGGTATCGATTTTCCTGAGAGGTTCGCCGCCCATATCGAGCGCAACCGTATAGTAATTTTTCAGAACTTCCTTCATCTCGCCGGCGGTTTTTTTCAAAATCGAAAGCCTGAACACACCGCCCATGCTGGATCTGACGGCCTTGTTGTCGTAAGGATCGGCACACCCCACGAGATATAGAGTGCAAAATCCGAACGCCGCCGCGCTCCGCATTATGGTGCCGAGGTTCCCGGGATCGGAAACCCCGTCCAGAACCACAGCGTTGCCTCGCTTTTCGGAAGCGTTTTCCGGCATTTTTACCGTGGCCAGAATACCCGACGGCGTAACCGTGTCCGAAAGCGTTTTGAACACGCTCTCCGTCACTGCGTAAACGGGCGCGTCGAAACGCTCGTAAACGTACCTAAGCTCTTCCGCCTTGCTTTTTTCGACGAAAAAACCCGTAACCTGCGCGCTTTTCGGCATATCCTTTAAGATGTTGACGCCTTCCGCGACAAACAGCCCTTCTTCTTTCCTGAACTTTTTGTCGGAAAGCTTTCTGACCAGTTTGATTTTCGGATTGGACGCTGATTCGATGAATTCCATATCTAAAAATGCCTCCGAAAACGAAGGCATTATTACGTTTCTATTTCGCCAAAGCGGCCTTTGCGGTTTCGCAAAGAGCTGCGAATGCGACAGAGTCGTTGACAGCGATGTCAGCCAGAACTTTTCTGTTGAGGTTGACGTCTGCAAGTTTCAGACCGTGCATCAGAACGCTGTAGCTGAGGCCGTTGACTCTGGCGGCGGCGTTGATACGAGCAATCCAAAGTTGACGGAATTCGCGTTTCTTTTGTTTGCGTCCGACGTAAGCGTATTGTTGGGACTTCATAACGGCTTGGCGAGCAACGCGATAGAGCTTGCTCTTTCCGCCGAAGTATCCTTTGGCTTGTTTCAAAATTTTTCTGCGTTTTTTAACGGCGTTTACGCCACGTTTAATTCTCATATTACTCTACCTCCGTACTATTGAATCAAGGTCCTTACGGACTTTTCTTGAGAATGATCTACATAGCCGCCTTGACGAAGGCCACGTTTACGTTTGGTGCTTTTTTTGGTCAAAATGTGGTTTTTACCCATTTTGGAACGTTTGATTTTGCCGGATGGAGTAAGAGTGAAGCGTTTTTTGGCTGCGCTCTTGGATTTCATTTTAGGCATTTGTATTTCCTCCAAGTAAGTTATTTTAAGTTATATTTTGCGGCGAGCCGCGACTTTGCGTTGCTGATTGTTATTTGTTTTTCTGAGGGATAGGCGCGATGTTCATCGCTATGGTGCGCCCCTCGAGTTTAGGTTCCTTTTCCTTCACCGCGTACGGACGAACGATCTCGAAAAAGTCGTGCATAATCCCCATTGCGATTTCCGGATAAGCCTGCTGACGGCCTTTAAGTCTGATGGAAACGCGGACCTTGTCGCCGTTCTGCACGAACTTTATTGCCTGCTTGGCCTTGATGTTGAGATCGCCCACGTCTATGGTGGCCGACAACCAAACCTCTTTCAGTTCAACGATTTTCTGATTTTTCTTTGCGTCTTTTTCGCGCTTGGTCTGCTCGTACTTAAACTTGCCGTAGTCCATGATTTTGCACACCGGCGGAACGGCCGTAGGAGAAATTTTGACCAGATCCAAACCTTGTTCTTCAGCCATTCTGTTGGCTTCCTGCGCGCTCAAAATGCCCAGCTGATCGCCGTTTGCGGAGATAACGCGAAGTTCTCTGTCCCTGATCTGTTCGTTGATTTGAAGCTCTTTAATGGTAGTTTCCCTCCGAAAAAAATTTGCCGACGGCATAAACTCCGTCGGCAATAAACAAACCAAATCAGTCTTATTTAGTGCGGCAACCGACCTGCCATTGGCGGCGGTGAGAACGGAGTTCTGCTTGTTTGCGCTTATATAATAGCAAAACCGAAAAATTTTGTCAACGGTTTTTGACGGGATTTTGCGGCAAAAATCCCATTTGTTATATTATTTTTCCCTTATAACCTTATTTTTAACGTCATAATAAAGCTTGGTGGCGAAATCCTCGAAGGTCATTTCCTTTGGCACCTCGTCGTATCTGCTTCTGACGGAAACCGTTCCGCGCTCCGCTTCCTTGTCGCCGATAACCAGAACGTAAGGGATTTTCTCCACTCCCGCCGAACGGATTTTGTAGCCCAGCTTTTCGCTTCTGAGGTCGGCTTCTGCCCGAAATCCCATATTCGTCAGCTTTTCGGCGATTTCCGCCGCCGCAACTCCTGTTCTGTCGGTAAGGCTGAGCACCCTCACCTGCGTCGGCGAAAGCCAGACAGGCATCGCTCCGGCGTATTTTTCGATGAGCATGGCAAGCATTCTTTCGTAGCAGCCCATCGAGGTTCGGTGAATTATGTACGGCCTTGCCTTTTCGCCGCTCTCGGTAACGTAGCTCATGTCGAAACGCTCCGCAAGGCACATATCCAGCTGAATGGTTACGAGCGTGTCCTCTTTTCCGTGAACGTTTTTCATCTGAACGTCAAGCTTCGGCCCGTAAAACGCGGCTTCTCCGTAGGTTTCCGAGTAAACCACGCCGAAGTCGTCCAAAATGCGTTTCATTTCCTTTTCCGCCGCCGCCCACTGTTTGTCGGTTCCCGCATACTTATCCTTCGAGGCGGTTCCGCGCCTTGCAAACCGATAGGTAACGTCGTCTTCAAGTCCCACGGCTTTCAGCATATCCACCGCCATAGACAGCGCTTTTCCGAATTCTATTTCCACGTCGGACGGAGCGCAAATTATGTGCCCCTCGGATATGGTGAATTGACGAAGCCGTATAAGTCCGTGCATTTCACCGCTGTCCTCGTCCCTGAAAAGAGTGGAGGTTTCGGCGTATTTCGCCGGCAAATCTCTGTACGATTTAAGACCGTTATTGAAAATGGCGTACTGGAACGGGCAAGTCATAGGTCTGAGGAAAAACGCTTCGTCCTCGCCTTTTGCGCCCTTAACCGAAAAGAAGCTGTCCTTGCAATAGCCGTCGTAGCCGCCCGCTTTGTAAAATTCGGGTTTTGCCATATACGGGGTTTTGGTCAGACGATAACCTTGTTTTTCTTCGGTGTCTTCGACGTAGCGCTGCAATATCTGCATAACTTTCGCACCCTTCGGAAGAAGAATAGGCAGTCCCTGTCCGATGCCCGCGTCGGTCATAAAGTAGCCCAGTTCTCGCCCAAGCTTGTTGTGATCGCGCTTTTTGGCCTCCTCGAGGCGGGCAAGATAGGCGTCAAGCTCCGATTTTTTATCGAACGCCGTTCCGTAAATTCGGGTGAGCATCTTGTTGTTTTCGTTGCCTTGCCAGTAGGCTCCCGCAAGCCCCGTAAGCTTGAAGGCTTTGATTTTTCCCGTAGAAACGAGGTGCGGACCTTTGCAAAGCTCAGTGAAATCGCCTTGTCTGTAAAGCACCGCCCTCTCGTTTTTGGGCATGCTTTCGATAATCTGAACCTTATAGTCCTCGTCAAAGCTTTTCATAACCGCCAGAGCTTCCTTTTTGGGAACGGCCTTTTTGGTTATAGGCAGATTAGCTTTTATGATTTTGCGCATTTCCGCCTCGATTTTCTGAAAATCCTCGCGGGAAATAGGCGTTTTGAATTCGAAATCGTAATAAAATCCGTTCTCTATGGCAGGCCCCAAGGCAAGCTTGACGGTCGGGTAAATGTGCTTCACCGCCATCGCAAGAACGTGAGCGCAGGTATGACGATAGATGTTTTTTCCGTCCTCGTCCGAAAACGTTATCGGCGCCAAATAACAGTCCGACATCAGAACGTCGGAAAGCTCCGCTATCTTGCCGTCAACTCTGGCGGCAATGGCGGTTTTATATGCCGATGGCAAATAGTTTTTGAAAACGTCTGAAATTTTGAGGCCGTTTTCCGCTTCGGAAACAAGACCACCCGGAAAAGTCAAAATCATACTCGCTCCTTTCTATGTGCGCAACACGACAGCGCACACGGATTTGTCGTACGTGATAAAATGTAAACCCATTATATAAACGCAAACGACTTTTGTCAACCGAATGGGAGCAAGGAATATTTTTATTTGATTTATTTTTGTTATAGCAAGCAGTTACAATCGACGAAACGATGATAACCACCGACGACCTCCGCTACGCCTTTTTGGTTGCGGCAAGGCTTTTTAAGGCAGACTTTGCGGCGGCAGACAGATTGTTACTTTCCAAAATAATGCGATTAGGGTGCTGCTTTACCACGGCGGTAACGAGGTTCAGCTCCTCGTCCTCGTACAGCATAGGAACCTTGACGTCGCTTTTGAGCGTCAGATTTTTAAGATAATTTTTGCTTCCGATGTCGTAAACCAACAAGCTTGCGCCGCCCTCCTCGCCGCTTGCCGAAATGAAACCCGCCACCGACAGCAAATCCGACGGATCCGCCGACACCGACAAAATGTTTTTTGACAGCGAAACGATTTCTTCCCAGTTGTTTTTCAAAGCTCCGAGAGCAAAATTGAAAACGCCGTCCACCGACACCGTATCCAGATTTTCGATGACGCTTTTAACCGCCGGAGGTTCGCCCGAAACGTCGAAATAAAGCATCGCGGCAACCACCGCCGCCTCGGACGGCGTCGAAGCGAGACAACCGGATTTTTCCGTCAGAAAATCGAACTTAACGCTTTCCAGCAAAAAGTTACATATTTCGTCGTCAACCTTCCTTTTTACTGCGTTTCCCGACTCGTCCGACGCCGCCAGCGAAAACCTCGTGCCGCTTTTCGTTTCGCTTTCCGCCACGGTCAGGTTCTCCGTTTCCTCAAACGCTGAGGACAGATTTTTTACGTACGGACGGTATTTTTTATCAACGTAAACAGTCTTTTGCCACATACAACTATTATATGTCGCCAAAACACGATTATTCTAAAACGCAGTCTGCAAAAAAGCTCCCGCCAAAACGGGGAGCTTTTGTATAAGTTATAATTTACGGCGTTTTTTAGAATACTTTTAAGCCGTTTTTCAAAGTTTTTGCCTATTTCAAGCGGTTAGGCCGCGAAGCAACCCTCACGAGAGCTTTCAGGTCGAACGACGAAAAATCTTCCGTTTCAAACGGGCCTACTTCGTTTTTTGCCTCGCCGTAGGTGCAGAATTTCATTTTCGGATAGTCGGTTTTAAGTTTCTGAATTTTTTCGGAGTCGTCGTAAGAAGACACCCGAACGTAAAGGTTTGCGCGTTCGCCGGACAGGTCGAACTTCCCTCCCGAAAGATAAACCGCTTTAACGAAGCTTCTCGCTTCGTCCGGACAGTCGCGAACGAATTTGTCGCTGAACGAAATTCTTTGCCCCTTCATTTTTTCGGAAACGGGAACGAGGTTTCTGCAAACTCTTTTGACGTATTCTTCAAAGACGCCGTTCTTTTGTCTTCGGGTGAGGCGGCCTTCGTCGAGCTGCGCCTTCAAGCCTTTCTCCGAAACCATGTTCGAATAGCCTTCCGCGTTCACCTGCCCGAATTTTATGCCGTATGCCGAAACGAATTCCGAAAGCGTCATGCTTTGATCCTTCAAAACGAACCGCAAAATTTCCAGCGTTACGCGGGCGTCCTCGTCCGAGCGGTGCGAATCGCCCGCTATTTCAAGATTTTCGGCAATGGTTTTGAGGCCGCAACCGTATTTGGTTCCGTACAAAAGCTCAACTATCTGTCTTACGTCCAGAAACTTATAGGAAACGGGAGGCAGGCCGTATTCGACGCAAGCGTTGTTCAAAAATTGCACGTCGTTTTCTATTGAAAAACCGACCGCGACGTCCGCCTCGTCAAAAAGACCCTTAATCTTAGGATAAATTCCCGGGAATTTCGGCTGACGGCGAAAAACCTTTTCGCTGTAAGCCAAGGTTATACCCTCGGTCTGACGCTTTTTCGAATAAGGGCGAAGCCTGAAATGCGCGGGTTTAGGGTTGCACAACAGATCCTCCTGCTCATTGATATTCAAAAATTCGTCGGCCGTAACGTAGCCGAAACTGCACAAACTGGCGTCGTTGTGGCTGCCGGTGCAGCTTTCTATGTCGAACGATAACAACTTCATATAATGCCTCCGGCAAAATTGTAGCAAATTTTTGACGATTTAGCAACCTGAAATAACGCCGCTCTCAAAAAAAACTCCGAAATATCCGCTTTACAATCGCATTAAATTCGGTTATACTCTTTTATATCAACTGTATAAGGTAGATTTATGGACATAGTAATCGCAAGCGCAAACAAGCACAAAATCGAGGAATTTCAAAAGATTTTTGCGGACAGATTTCAAAATATCGTTTCCATGACCGACGCGGGCTTTTCGGGCGACGTCGAAGAAACCGGCGAAACGCTTTTCGAAAACGCTTTGATAAAGGCCAAAACGGTTTCCGAAGCTCTGGGGGTTCCGGTGCTTTCGGACGACACGGGGCTTATCGCCGTGGCCTTGAAAAACGAACCGGGCATCAGGTCGGCGCGCTACGCAGGCGATCACGACGATGCAAAAAATCGGAAAAAACTTATCGAAAAACTTGAAAATTTGGACAAAACTGCCTATTTCTCCTGCGTTTTGGTGCTCTATTATCCCGACGGGCATTATATAACCGCCGAAGGAAAAACCTACGGCACCATCGTTTCGGAGGAACGCGGGAACGGAGGGTTTGGCTACGACAGCATTTTTCTGTCCAAAGATCTCGGCAAAACCTTTGCCGAAGCCACTCCCGAAGAAAAAAACGGCGTGAGCCATCGAGGCCGCGCGGCAAAAAATCTTTTGGCCGCTTTGGAGCAATCGCTGTGAAAACGCTGTTTTGTTTTTCCGACACTCACGGCGCGCCGGTTCCCGAACGACTGAAAGCGATAATGGCCGAATCGGACAAAGTGGTGTTCTGCGGCGACGGACCGCTTTCGGACAGGGCCTTTTTCTCTTCCCTCGGCGACAGATTCGTGGAGGTTACGGGCAACTGCGACGGCCGCGTCAGAAGCATTCCCGAAGAAACGACGTTCGAGATCGAAGGGGTTCGCGTTCTGGTAACTCACGGGCACAATTACCGCGTGAAATCCGATCTTCTGGAATTATTCTACCGAGCAAAGGAGCTTGACTGCAATCTCGTTCTTTACGGGCATACCCACGCCTACGACCTGACGGAAAACGGCGGTGTTACTCTGCTCGGCGTCGGTTCGCTCGGACACGGCTTTATGGGAGAAAACGGTTACGCTTACGTGGTGATCGACGGCTCCAAAATTTTTGCGAAATTTGTAAAAATCTTTTGAAAAATCTGCCGAAATACGCGGCAAAACAGTTGACAATAATGGGCAAATACCATATAATAAATCTCGCGTTGTTACAAATGCGGGTGTAGTTCAATGGTAGAATTCCAGCCTTCCAAGCTGGCCGCGTGGGTCCGATTCCCATCACCCGCTCCAAAACTACTGCAAAGTTACGACGTGGGTCTGTAGCTCAGTCGGATAGAGCAACGGCCTTCTAAGCCGTTTGTCGGGGGTTCGAATCCCTTCAGGCTCGCCATGTGGTGGATATAGCTCAGTTGGTTAGAGCGCCAGGTTGTGGCCCTGGAGGTCGTGGGTTCGACTCCCACTATTCACCCCACTACTTTGCAAGCCGTCGTTGGGGTATCGCCAAGCGGTAAGGCACCAGACTTTGACTCTGGCATTCGTAAGTTCAAATCTTGCTACCCCAGCCAATATAGATAAGTTTGTAACAACACCAATATGCCCCATTAGCTCAGTCGGTAGAGCACTTGACTTTTAATCAAGGTGTCCGGGGTTCGAATCCCCGATGGAGCACCAATACTTTTTATTTTTTTCGGGCTTGCCCGAAACATCTGAGAGGCCTACCCCGGGCCGGAAAGCGCAGACTATGCGACTGTGGCGGAACTGGCAGACGCGCCAGACTTAGGATCTGGTATCGACGATGTGGGGGTTCAAGTCCCTTCAGTCGCACCAAATCGTGCACCATTAGCTCAGTTGGTAGAGCAACTGACTCTTAATCAGTGGGTCCCGGGTTCGAGTCCCTGATGGTGCACCAATATGCGGGAGTGATTCAGTGGTAGAATGCCACCTTGCCAAGGTGGAAGTCGCGGGTCCGAATCCCGTCTCCCGCTCCAGTGTTAAAGCGATTTCTTTTTTTACGGCACCATAGCCAAGTGGTAAGGCACGGGCCTGCAAAGCCTTGACCCCCAGTTCAAGTCTGGGTGGTGCCTCCAAAAAACAGCGGTCTGTTAGTTTTACGGACCGCTGTTTTTATGCGTCTGGTTACGAACGAAAAAGCTCCGCTTTGGCGGAGCCTTTTTTCAAAGATGTTTGTCGAGTTCGTTTTCGACGTATTCGAATTTTTTGACTTTCGGTTTGCGGTAAATTTTGCCTCTCAAAACGACGGTTTCGGGGCGGCGCAGGGCAGAAATATCTTCCAGCGGATTTTCGGCCACGATCAAAAAGTCTGCCGATTTTCCGACTTCGACGCTGCCGGTTATGTTGTCGATGCCCGCAATCTTTGCGTTGCCGATCGTTGCGGTTTTTAAGGCGAAATCGTTTGAAACTCCTAAATATTTGACGAAATAGCCTAATTCTCGCCACATATCGTAATGCGTGACGAACGGGCAAGCGGTGTCGGTGCCGAGGCCGACGGGCACTCCTGCCGAGAGGCATTTTTTGGCGCAGTCAAGCATGCCTTCAAAAACGACGAGTCCGTTTTTGCGGTGAAGCTCGGTGCCTCCCGAAACTTCCGGTTCGAACATACAGAGAGGGACGGTAGGGGATATCGTCAGAACGTGCGCCGCTTTATGCGCTTTGAAAAGTTCGACGTCCTCGTCGTCCAAAGCAGCGCCGTGTTCGATGGTGTCCACGCCGCCTTTAAGAGCAACCTTCACGCCCAGAGGGCTTTCGACGTGCGCCGCCACCTTGAAACCGAGCTTGTGCGCTTCGTCGCAGCAGGCGGCAACGATTTCGGGACTCATTCTCAAAACGCCGGGTTCGCCCTCTTTTTCGGCGTCCAGAACGCCGCCGGTTATCATAAGCTTAATAAGGTCGGGTTTGGTTCGGGCAATCTTTCTGACGTAATTTCTGCCGTCTTCGGGATCCTTGGCCTCGTATGCGAGAAGCCCCGCCATGTGGCCGCCCTCGACGGACACGGCCATGTTGGACGCTATGACGCGCGGAGCTGCAAGCTTGCCTTTTTCGGATGCGTCGCGGATTTTGCTGTCGATGTCGTCCAGACCGCCGACGGTTCGAATGGTGGTTACGCCCGACATAAGGTCGACTTTTGCGTAGGACGCGCAAAGCTTATAGACGATATATTTAGTGAGCGGATTGCTCATAAGCTTGCGGACGGTTTTTTTGTTTTGTTTTTTGGTGTCCTTCGGCATGCCGGAGCCCGGAAGGTGAACATGCAGGTTGATAAGGCCCGGCATAAGATATTTGCCCTTAAGGTCGATGGTTTTGGTACCTTCGGGGACAGGTACGCTCGTTCCTACGGCGGCGATTTTGCCGTCCTTCACGACGACGGTTGCGTTTTTCAGAACGTCATCCGAGGCGTTTTCCGTGATAACGTTTGCGTTTATGAAAGCATAGTTCTTCATAAAAAACCTCATTTTCTTTTTTGATACCTAATTATACCCCCAAGCGGTCGGTTTTGCAACCGGTTTGGGCGAAACTTTGTTGCGTATCTTCGGAAAAAGCGGTATAATAATAAAAATGCAGGAGGTTTTTATGGCAACTACGAAAGAATATAAAGATTTTGTGCCGGAAGCATTGAGGTCGGTTCCGTCGGTTACGGCAAAACCTATGATGGGCGAGTGGCTGGTTTATTCCGAAGGCGGTTACTACGCCGGCATTTTCGACAATCGGTTTTTGCTTAAAAAGACCGCCGGCAACGCGCGCTACGGGTTTTCGGAAGCTTTGCTGTACGAGGGCGCTAAAATGATATATCTTGTGGACAATCTGGACGACGCGGATTTTTTGAAAGAGATTTCCGCTGTCACCGTCGAAGACCTGAGAAAAAAGAAGAAATAACAAAGCGCCCGAAAAGTCAAACGATAATTGTTGACAAAAACAGTCCGTCGTGCTACAATCATTTTCGTTGTCTGACGAAAAATACGGCAGACAAACTTCCTATGCCGCTGTGGCGGAATGGCAGACGCAAGGGACTTAAAATCCCTCGGTGGCGACACCGTATCGGTTCGAGTCCGATCAGCGGCACCACTTGTATGGGTCTATAAGTATTTTGCTTATAGACCTATATTTTTTATGTTTTCACGCTAAAACTTGGTATTTAAAGCAAAAATTAAGACCTATAATAGCATTTTTACGCTTTTATAAGTCTTTTTTAATGTGTTTTTTTAGAAAATCATCACGACAGATTTTGTCCCACACACTTTAAGTCAATGTGCGGTAAAACTACGCCCTAGAGGGATTTGAACTTATATAAATTGTTCACATACTGCAAAAGAGATTGATTTTTTTGAAATATATGGTATAATAAATTTGCAAATATAAAAATTGGAGGATTTTGGTGAATGAAATGTACTTTTTGTGGGAATGAAAATTTGGTTAAAACTTCTTTTCCGATGGAAAGTTATGGTGATGGTGGTGCATCCGTTTCGAATGATGTTGATGTTTATTTGTGTCTAGATTGTGGGCACTTTGAATTTTTTTCTACTAAAAAGGCAAATAAATATTATGAAGATGCTACTTGGATACGCGATACAGAAAATGAAATTAAAACCTTGTATCATGAATTAGAAGAGTTACAAAATCCTTTAACAGTACAAAAAATCAACGATGAAATTAAAATGGTTGAAACACAACTTAAAAGTTTAGATATCACTATTAGACAACAACAAGAATTGAAGAATTCCTTGTCGGAATTGAAAAGGAAATTACAATTAATTCCAGGAAAAATAAGCCAAATAAAAGAGAAAATTAGGTCTTTAGAAGCTAATTTGAAAACAAAAAAATATAATTTTGAAGTTGGCTATAAGAAAGTATAATTTTGATAATGGCGTAAGGCAATGAAAAGAGCGAATAAGCGAGATTTAATATTGTTGTGGGAAAAGGTTGGTTTTATAGTCAACCTTTCTCAAATGCTAGAATATAATTTGGCAAACATTCTTGCCTTTGATGAAATATTGCGAGAGTTTGAAAGTACAGACTCAATGTTTGTATTCGAATACAATGAGTTTGTTGAACGAGCAAATAATTGGTATAAAGAATTGTCTAAAAGAACTTTTGGTGGTAATTTTAGGAGGGCAAAAGAAATTAAATTTTTCACTAAAGAAAGTGAAGAACTTTTGTCAAAGGCTATTGAAAAACGCAATTTTATTGTGCATAGGCTTTTTAAAGAAGACTTGCAAAAAAACTATCTAGAAACTAATCCAAAATTTTATTTTAATGAGCTAGAAGAAACCATTTCCTTGTTAAATTCTATAAATGAAGGTTTGGTAGAAATATTTAAAAAGCAAAAGCAAGAACATAAATTTATATGGTAAAAAAGTACTTTTAGTCCCACACACATACCCTAAAAACGAGATTTAGTCCCACACATACAAAAAAAAGACGAGATGTTTCTCGTCTTTTTTTGATGCGTGACGGACGAACCGCTGCAAATTTGCAATTTGCAAAGCGGCAAGGCCGCTGATACGGTGCCGTATCGCTGACAACAAGCAAAGCCGACGAAAAGCTGAAGGCCTTTCAGGAGGCGTGCGCAGATGACAGCCCACGCAGAGGTTGCATAGCAACCAGTTTGCGCTTTATCTATATCAAAGCGCAAAAAAACGACGTCCTGTATGGACGTCGTTCTGCGTGGAGCTGATAACCAGATTTGAACTGGTGACCTCATCCTTACCAAGGATGCGCTCTACCGACTGAGCTATATCAGCAAATTACTTGTCTATTATATTTTAACATTTTGAAGTTGTCAACCATTTTCGTCCCCTTAAAGATTTTTTGTCGAAATCTTTTTTTTGAAGCCGCGGCAAAAAGTCGGGTTTTCGCATACAAAAGCCAAAGGCGAACCTTCGGCTTCGAAAAACGAATGTAGGTTATTTCATTTTCTTTTTGAAAACTATGACTGCGGCCGTGCAAAGCGCCGCTCCGTAGGCTAAAACAACCCAAAGGTGCGGAAACATATCCGCATAGTTTCCGTTTGCCGCGGCAACGCAAAGGTCAACCGAGTGAGCAAAAGGCAAAGCGTAGGCCACGGTTTTGAAAGCTTTTCCGACGAGGTCCAGACTGAAGAACGTCCCCGACAGCCACGCGGTGAGGTTGGTTATGAGCGCGCCGCAAATGCCGCCTACTTGTTTGTCCGTGAGAATCGAGCCGAACAGCAATCCCATTCCCGCAAAAACCGTCGAGCAAGGCAAAAGCATCAATATGCCCGTCAGCACATTAACGGACGCTTTGAAACCGAGCGCCATGCCGAGAGCGTAGCAAACGATTCCCTGCGCCAAAACCAACGGGACGAGCGGCAAAGCGTAGCCGCCCAGAAAGTCGGAAGCGGTCATCGGCGACGAAAGCAACCGCTGCAACAGCGAACCGGATCTGTCCTTTGAAACGATAAGCGCGGAAAACAGCGTTATGAACGACAACCCGAAAATGGTTATGGACGGCGTCAGCCTTTCTGCCGGAAACGGCGAGGCTTCCGCAGGCACGTTATGCTGAATAATAGTCAACAGAAGCAGCAGTATGCTCGGAAAAGCAATGCCGAAAAACAGGGTTAACGGATCGCGAACGATTTCCTTAACGTTCCTTTTTGCAAAAACGAGCATTCTCATAAGCTACCTCCGGAAGTAAGGGCGACGAAGGCGTCCTCGAAGTTCTTTTCGCCGGTTTCGGCCACTATTTCATCTGCCGTTCCGACTGTCAGAAGCTTGCCTTTTTTCATAACGGCAATGCGGTCGGAAAGCGCTTCCGCCTCCTCCAGATAGTGCGTGGTGAGCACGACGGTTATCTTGCCCTTAAGCGCGGAAATCTTTTTCCAAAGCTCCCTTCGCGCTATGACGTCAAGCCCCAAGGTCGGCTCGTCCAAAAACAGAATTTCCGGCTCCGAAACGAGCGCCAAAGCTATGCTGAGCCTGCGCATCATTCCGCCGGACAAATTTTTTGCTTTTTTGTCGGCCTCTTCCGTAAGCCCGAACGAGAAAAGCGTTTCTTCGGTTTTTTCCTTGATTTTCTCCTTGGAAAAACCGTATATTCCGGCGATAAATTCCACGTTTTCTCTGACGGTAAGAAGCGGAGCGACGGCCGTTTCCTGCGGCGAAACGCCGATGATTTTTTTGACTTCAGAAGCTTCGGTTCTGACGCTGTGTCCGCCCAAAAACGCCTCCCCTTCGTCGGGCGCCGTCAGACAGCTTAACATCTTTATCGTGGTCGTCTTGCCCGCGCCGTTGACGCCCAGAAGCGACACGAATTCGCCGCCCTTTATCTCAAGCGACAAATTGTCCACGGCCACCGTGTTTTTGTAACGCTTGGTGACGTTTTTCAAAACGATATCGTTTGCCATCACTTTTCCTCCGGTTGATTTTGCACCGAGAAAATGGCTTCGGCAAAGGTTTTGTAGTGATCGTTGTTGACAATGGCGATTCCTCTTTCTTTGTCGGCAAGCAGCAAAACGTTGTCGCCCGGGGCGAGATCGAACATATCTCTCGCCTGTTTCGGAATGACGATTTGCCCCTTTTCGCCTATTTTGAGCACTGCCATAAACATATTTTCAGGAAATTTCATAAATGCCTCCTTGTGGTAAAAGTATAACTTTTTCTACTTTGACAACATTTTACACCCTCTCTTAGCCGTTGTCAAGCGTTTTAGTGGCAAAAAAAACCGCCGTTTCGGCGGGGGGTATAATTTTGTTTATCTTTTTTTTTTGGTAGCTATAATATCGTTAATCTTCTATCTTTTTAATTCGGTCTGATTCAAAGTTTAACCTGTAAGATTTTGTAGAAACTATTTTGCCATATAGTTTTATATCACTCATTGTAATCTGAATTTCATCTGCCAACTGACTCTTTTCTGTCTCCGAGCTGTTAAGTTTAAAATCCAGTCTCGTGTATATGATATAATTTTTACCGTCATCCACGTATAACATATCAAAATGATATACATTAGGAGCTTCAGTTTTTCGGCGCTGTTCGGTAAGCTCGATACGCGTGAAATGCTCTTCTCCCTCAAACTTAACGTAAACGCCGATTGCAAAAACTTTTTTGTTCACTCTGTTTTTTACTACGTTTTTGTGCTGACTTGCCTCGTAGGTTTCGGAGTCGATTTCGTGAAGCTCGACGTACATATCCTCTATCTTTTTTGTGAACTCGACTTCGTCGTTTATGAAAAACGGTTCGGTTATGTCCGCAACGTACTTTCCTTCCTGAAAAAGACGTGTTTCCGACTTGAAACAACCTGTCAGCGATACGCACAAAAGTGCCAGTGCAAAAATTGCCGCAATTCTTTTTCCGTTCATAAAATTCACCTCCTGAAATCATTGTAACATAGCCGGGTTGCGTTTTCAACCGATACCCGGATTTTTCGCGGTTTTGCACGAAATTTCAAAAACCGATTTTTTTCGCGCAAAATGAAAAAAATTTTTTCATTTCGTTGACAAGGTTTTTTGCATAAAGTATAATACGCGCATAATTATTTTTCGGGAGGACGCCAAGATGATTGACGCATTGAAAGATTTCGGCAATATGGTATTCAACGACGAAGAAATGAAGGCCCGCATAGGGGCCGACCGCTACTCCGAATTCCGACAATGCATAGCAGGCGACCTGCCTCTCCCGCTCGAGCTTGCGGACGTTATAGCCTCCGCCATGAAGGACTGGGCACTTGAAAAAGGCGCCACGCATTTCACGCACTGGTTCCAGCCGATGACGGGCATCACGGCGGAAAAACACGACAGTTTTCTGGATGTCAAAAACGGAAAAGTAATCATGGATTTTTCCGGCAAAAATCTGATTAAGGGCGAACCTGACGCGTCCAGCTTCCCTTCCGGCGGCCTTCGCGCGACGTTTGAAGCAAGAGGCTACACCGCTTGGGATCCGACCAGCTACGCTTTCATAAAAGACAACACCTTGTGTATTCCGACGGCGTTCTGCAGCTACAACGGCCAGGCTTTGGACAAAAAAACTCCGCTTCTTAAGAGCATGAAAGCCTTAAGCGTTCAGGCGCTCCGCATCTTGAGGCTGTTCGGAAAAACCGACGTCAAACGCGTGGACACCACCGTCGGCGCCGAGCAGGAATATTTTCTTATCGACAAAACGACCGGCGAAAAACGCGAGGACATAGTCCTCACCGGACGCACTCTTTTCGGTGCGAAACCGCCTAAAGGTCAGGAACTGGGCGACCACTACTTCGGCGCGATAAAACCGCGCGTAAGGGCGTTTATGGCAGAGCTTGACGCTGAACTGTGGAAGCTCGGCGTTTACGCCAAAACCGAACATAACGAGGTTGCTCCGGCTCAGCACGAGCTTGCGCCCGTTTTTTCCACCACCAACATTGCCACCGACCAGAATCAGATTATGATGGAGGTTATGAAGAAGGTTGCCACCAAACACGGCCTCATATGTCTGCTTCACGAAAAGCCTTTTGAGGGCGTCAACGGCAGCGGCAAGCATAACAACTGGTCCATCTGCACCGACACCGGAGTCAATCTTTTGGAGCCGGGCAGCAACCCTTACGACAACGCTCAATTTCTGCTGTTTTTGTGTGCCGTCATAAAGGGCGTGGACGAATATCAGGATCTTCTCAGAATCTCCGTTGCTTCCGCTTCGAACGACCACCGCCTTGGCGCAAACGAAGCGCCTCCGGCAATCGTTTCGATGTTTCTGGGCGACGAGCTGACGGAAGTGCTGAAAGCTGTCGAAACAGGCTCCATTTATATCGGGCACAAAAAGGTCAACGTCAACGTCGGAGTGGACGTTTTGCCTCCGCTTCCGAAGGACACGACCGACAGAAACCGCACTTCTCCGTTTGCTTTTACGGGGAACAAGTTTGAGTTCCGTATGTTGGGCAGCACTTTCAGCGTTGCGGGGCCTAACATTATGCTGAACACCGTAGTGGCCGAAGAGCTTTCGGACTTTGCCGACGAACTGGAAAAAGCAGCCGACTTCAAAGCTGCTCTGAGCGCCCTCATAAGACGCGTTATTTCCGAGCACAAACGCATCGTTTTCAACGGCAACAACTACTCGGAAGAATGGGTGCAGGAAGCTGCGGCAAGGGGCCTGTTGAACCTCAAAACCACTCCCGACGCGCTTGCGCTTCTCTCCTCGGACAAAAACGTCGCGCTGTTTGAAAAGCACGGGGTTTTCACCAAAGAAGAAGTGGAAAGCAGGCAGGAAATTCTGTTTGAAAGCTACGCCAAAACTCTTTCCATCGAAGCGCTCACCATGCTGGACATGGTCAGAAAAGTCATCTTCCCTGCCGTAATCGGCTACGTCAAAGAGCTTTCCGAAACTGCTCTCGCAATCAAATCGGCGGGCATCGACGCCGACGTTTCCACCGAAACCGAGCTTGTCAAAAAATTGTCCGCTCTGCTTTCTGCCGCGGGCAGGCATTCGGAAAATCTGACCGCCGCGCTCCTTAAGGCAAGGAGCCTTGGCGAAGGCGAAATCGCGGCAAATTGCTATCGCGACGACGTTATTCCCGCTATGCAACTTCTGCGAAGCGACGTCGATCTTATGGAAGAGCTTACCGCCAAAAAACACTGGCCGCTTCCGACCTACACCGATCTTTTGTACAGCGTAAACTGACAAACTAACCGCTTTTTCGAAAGCGGTTTTTTTATACCGTTGACAAAGGACGAACGAAAGTGATAAAATTAAGGCAGAAAACTTTTTAGGGGAAAATTATGAAAAAACTTTTTTCTTTGCTCCTTACCGCAATTTTGATTTTTTCGCTTACGGCGGCATTCGCCGGCTGCGGCGATAATCCCGACAATCCGTCGCCGGACGACAGCAAGGCGGAAACCCTGCCTCTTCTTAAAGCAAGCGGCAACGACCTTGTGGACGAAGACGGAAACGTGGTCGTCATCAAGGGCGTGAACCTCGGCGGCTGGCTGGTTCAGGAAAGCTGGATGTGCCCGACCGACGCGAAGGATCAGAAAACCGCATACAGCGTTCTCACCGAGCGTTTCGGCAAAGCGAAAATGAAGGAACTCTTCAAGATATACGAGGACAACTTCATCGTTGCCGAAGATTTCGTCAACATCAAAAACCTCGGCTTCAACTGCGTGCGCATACCTTTCACTTTCTGGAATCTTCAGGACGAACAAGAGGATTACACCGTTTTCGACAGGTTGGATTTTGCGGTGGAAGAATGTCGCAAAAACGGACTCTACGTCATTTTGGACCTGCACGGCGCAAAAGGCAGTCAGAACGGCCGCGATCACAGCGGCGACACTTCGCAGGTGGAGCTTTTCGACGACAAAACCAACTGGGACGATATGGTCTATTTGTGGAGCATGGTGGCCGATCACTTCAAGGACAGCAACACCGTTCTCGGCTACGACCTGCTCAACGAACCGGAAGGCAAGCTTCTCATTTCCATGCCGAACCCGCAATTCGCTTTCTACAACGACTGCTACAAGGCCATTCGCGAAATGGACGACCGCCATATAATCATCATGGAAGCGGTTTGGGAAGCATATTGTCTGCCTGACCCTGCCGATTACGAATGGGAAAACGTTATGTACGAATACCACAACTACGGCTGGGGCGACGAAAACCACGATATCAACGATTTTTCTTACCAAAAGGATTTCGTCGACAAAAAAATCCGCGACTACAAAAACCTCAAATATTCCGTTCCTAAATTTATCGGCGAATTCACCCTTTTCGACAACTACGACGCATGGAAATACGCCATAGATTCCTACCTCGAAAACGGAATAGGCTACACCGTCTGGACGTATAAGGTGGTTGCCGAAACCAGCGCCTGGGGGCTTTACAACGGCACGCCGGAAAAGGTAAATATCGAAAGCGACTCTTACGAGGAAATCGCCGCCAAGTGGGGCGCGGTCAAAACCTCACTAAGCTATCACACTTCCCCGACCTACGACTTCTTCAAAAGCTACAACGGCGTCACGGAAGGATAAAGGATAAATCGTCCAAAATCGTTGACTTAAAGCGTTTGCTATGCTATAATCTATTTTGCTGTGCTAGACGGGGAATTAGCGGTGCCCTGTATCTGAAACCCGCTATACGCAGAGTCGAATGCTTCCCGAGGCCTTTCCTATGGTTGGCCGATTGCGCCAAGGAGCGTCGATGTTAAGGTCTCGTGCAATGTCTAACTGTGAACCTGGTCAGGGCTTGACCGCAGCAGCCATAAGCAGTCCCGGACATGTGCCACGAGGTAGCTTTAACGGAGCCACCTGCCGCAATACCGCTTCGGTGGGGATTGTCGACGGAAGATGCACAGTTTTTTGAAAATTAAAATCCGAACGGAATCCGTTCGGATTTTTGTTATCCCAAAATAAGTTTTTCAAGCTCCGAAGCGTCGTTGACGTAGGCAATCGCGCCGTTTTTCGTAAACTCCTCTTCCGTTCCGAAACCGAATTTCACGCCCGCGCACTTGATGCCGTTTTCTTTGGCGCCGATGGCGTCGTAGTCGCGATCACCCACCATAAGCGTTTTTGCTTTGTCGGGATTTTTTAAACCGTCTAACGCCCTTTTGACGATTTCGGTTTTCGTTTCGTCTTTTCTTTTAAGTCCCGCAGTGAAATCGAAAAACTTCAAAACTCCCAGATACTCTAAGCAATCAATCGCCGCAACCTCGGGTTTAGCGGTGGCAAGCGCAATTTTAACGCCGTTTTCGTGCAAATGCTTAAAAAGATCGTACATTCCGTCGTATAGCTTGCATTCTTTCACGCCGACCGAAAAATAACGCTGCCTATAAAGCTCCACAACGTCTTCCACGTTCTCTTTTGTAACGCCCGGCGAATATCTGACCAGGCTTTCGTGAAGCGGCGGACCGATAAACTTCGGCATGTCTTCTTCTCTCGGCCGCTCGAACCCAAGCTTGTCTGCAACATAATATACGCAGTTATATATGCCCTCGGACGTGTCCGAGATCGTGCCGTCAAGATCGAACAAAACGTATCTGAAATTGCACATATCGTTTCTCCTTTGTTTTCGTTTTTTGGCTTCTTGATGGCTTTGGGACAAAACCCTGCCGCAAAACATATTTTGAAATAGGTTTAATTTTTCAGTTTTCGGGGTATATTTTCAGTATGGAAAACATCGTTGTGAAAAGAGGCGAAATATATTATGCCGACCTCTCCCCCGTGGTCGGAAGCGAACAAGGCGGAGTGCGCCCCATTCTCGTCGTCCAGAACGACATCGGCAACAAATACTCCCCCACCGTCATCGTTGCGGCCGTAACAAGTCAGCTACATAAAACCCGCTTGCCGACGCATATAGCTTTGCCCGCGGCGGAAACGTCGGGGCTGCCCAAAAATTCCGTCATACTTTTGGAACAAATACGAACCATCGACAAACGCCGACTTAAAGAAAAAATCGGCGAACTGCCCTCGTCCGTCATGGACAAGGTGAACGACGGACTGCTCATTTCGTTGGGATTTTTCGAATAGAAGCCGAACTGCGGCTTCTATTTTTCAAATTTCGACAAAAACTCCAGACGGCTTCGTTGAAGCTCTTTCAAAAGTCTGCTGTTTTGCGCGCCGGCGTAGCCGTGCATGGTTCCTTTGGTTCTGACCAGTACCGTTTCGCCGCCCGCTTCTTTCAGCCTATCGGAAAACGCCGCGCCTTCATCGGACAGACAGTCGTGTTCGGCCGC
>HF988645.1:93714-125636 GCA_000434675.1 Faecalibacterium sp. CAG:1138
TCCCGCCGCCGCCCCTGCCGCGCCGTACATTTCAAGCAATTTTCTGTTGTTCGCGGCGCACCAAAGGGGCGCTTTTTCGTACTTTTTCATGGATTCGCTGCTCATCGACGAGTCTGTCAACGGATAGAACAGCAGCTGACAGCAAGGCAGTTTCAATCCGCGCTGCTCGGCGCACAAAGCGACGTAGGCCGCAAGAGTGCCGCCCGCGCTGTCGCCCATAACCGCAACGTGGTCGGACAAATTTCCAAGTGTCCAAGCGTATGCCGCAAGCGCGTCCTCTTTTGCCGCGGGATATTTGTTGTTCGGCAAAAGTCTGTAGTGCGGCAGAACGACGGTGTAGCCGTTCTTTGCCAAGCCGAACGCCATTCTTTTGTGTTGCGGCGCAGCGTCGTAGCCAAACCCTCCGCCGTGCATAAACAAAACAGTAGGCTTGTTTTCCGGCATAACTCTTGAAGTGAAGACGTCGGCCGTCAGCCCCTCGCCCATTCTAACCGATTTCACGTCCACGTTTTTGTCGGAAACAGTGGCGTACAAAATTTTCAACGGCAGCCTTGTGGCACGCAGAATAAACTTTGAAAACGGCAGATGTCGGCAATACTTTTTAAGCTCGGGATCAACGAGGTTTTTTATCTTATCCATATTTTATCCTTGATTCTTCGTTGTTAAAAGCGGTTTTTTTGAAAAGAAAGCCCCTTAAAGGCTTTCTTCGTTTTTCTTCTTTTTGTCCTTTTTCACGGCGTTTCTTATGGCCTCCGCCACAAGTCCCGGCGCGGCAACGCACATGCTGAAAAAGTCCGCCTCGACCTCGCCCGACGCCATACCGAAAATTGCGTCGCCGTCGTACATGGTGTGCACCGGAGATATTGCCATGGCATAGCCGTCGTGCGCGATTTCGCAAAGCCTGTTCACTTCGGTTTTTGTAAGCTTGGCGTTGGTGAGAATACAGCTTATCGTGGTGTTTTTGGCCGTAAGATTTTGGATTTTGCCTCTCGTTTCAATGGCTTTTTTGGCCCCTATGTGAAGCCCCATAACCTTTGCTCCCGCGATGACGTCGCCGTTTTTGTCCACGACGTCGCCCAAGGCGTTCACAACCGTTATAACGGCCATTTCCGCGCCGCCCGTTTTAGTGAACGCGACGCCCACTCCTCCGTTTTCTGCGCATTTCATGCCCAAAATTTTGCCGACGGTGGCGCACTTGCCGCCGCCGAAGGAGCCGGAGAAAAAGTTGTTTTCTTTTGCCAGTCGGCAAGCCTCATAGCCCATTTCTTTTTTGGGATAATCGAAGTCGCCCTTCTCAAGATCGTAAATGCAGGCGCCGGTTACTATAGGCACGATATATCCGCCCGCATCGTAGCCGAAGCCTTTTTCCCTCAGATATTCCATGACGCCGGACGCCGCCTCAAGCCCGTATGCCGAACCGCCCGCAAGCACCACCGCATTGATTTTTTGCACGGTGGTGCCGCTTTTTAGAAGATCGGTTTCTCTGGTTGCGGGAGCGCCGCCCATAACGTGAACGCCGCCCGTTGCGCCGCCCTCCGAAAGTATGACGGTAACTCCCGTGTTGTCGTTGTCGGCGTGGCCGATTTTGAATTTGTCAAGCATAGTCGTCTTCTTCCTTTATAAGCGTTTCGGTGGCCTTAAGGGCCGTCTGAAAGTCAATACCTCTCGACGCCAGAAACGCCAGACATTTTTGTTTGAGATTATCTTTGCCGTCCTTTTTTTTCAGAAACTTTCCCGCAAGCTCAAGCGCAAGCCGAAGCTCGTCTTCGTCGGAAAGCGCGCCGTAAACTATTTCGCTTGCAACGTCCGACGGCAAGCCTTTGGTCTGAACGAGCTCGTAAACGAGTTTTTTTCTGCCCCACTTTTTGGAATAATGCTCTATATAGGTTTTTGCGTAGTCCTCGTCGGACAAATAGCCGTAGCCCGTAAGTTTTTCGACGGCAACGTCGGCCGCGGCTTTCGAATAGCCTTTGTCTTTCAAAGCGGTGCGGATTTCTTTTTCGGATTTAGGCGACCTGCCGAGCGCGTCCGCGGCTTTTAAGAAAGCTTCGTGCGCCTCTCCTTCTCCTGCGATTTCCGAAACCTTTTCAAAGGATAGGTTGTCCCCTTCCTTGACGTTGTATTCCTTAAGCGCGCTTTTCACGACTGCAATCGTCCGTCCGTCGTCAAAAACCACCAGCATTTTCAGTTTGGTGTTTGAAATTGGATAGATGTTTTTTATCATATATACAATTTTTTGCCCCCGAAAAACGGGGGCAATTTGATTTTTTAGTACGCCGTACCCCAAAGGTTGTTGGTTTCGTCGCACATCGTTTCCTGTTCGGAATAGAAGCAATCTATGATGTTGTCGATATTGGTGCCGACTTCGTCTGTAGGCTGGACGTTTTGCCCGCAGATACCGCCTTTGAAGAAGTTGGTGCCGACAGGTCTGACGCTTGCTTTTGCGTCAACCCACTTTACATAGCCACCGTCATTTAGTCCGATAACCGCGCCTATAACGGTGTTTTTGCCGAACTTGCTCTGACCGATAAGCTCGACGTCCGCCCCGACAGTTGCCGTAAACGTGGTGTGGTCGGATTTGACGAGCGAAGCATTTTCTTCGTTGCTCCAGATAATGCCGGAGTTGACGCCCGCGTATGCGCCGACATATGCGCTGTCGGTTAATGCGATAACGCTGATTCTGCCGTTTTCCACCTTGCAGTCAACCAATATACCTGCGTTGTAAGCGGCAAACGCGCCCGCTTTAACGATGCCGTCTCGAGTCGAAGAGGACAAGTCGAAGTCACTGACGGTTACGCCGTAGAAGTTTCCGTAGTTGCGTTTGATGAACCCGAGTTCGGTGCCGCCGGACAAAGTGATGCCCTTGATTTTGTGCCCTTCGCCCCATACGTTTGCGGTGAAAGTCGGGATTTGCACGTATTCTGTCCCCGAGAAGTCAAGGTCGGATTTCATAAGGAACACGAGGTCGGAATTCTGCTCGAACATCAGATATTTGAGCGCATTGTCTCGGGAGAGAGGGATCGGATTCTGAATTGTGCCGAGTCCGGTGTTGACGTCCGCCGTGTAAGTGGATTCGCCCGTAGTTTCGTCGTAAGAAACGAGCCATCTTTCGCTCACGAGATGCGGGAAGAAAATAGGTCTGTTTTCATAGTTATAGAAGAACAACCATTTGTCGTTTTCCACGCCGAAAGAGGTCATATACTTAAATTCGATGGTGGTTGTGGCGAGCATTCTGTCATAGACGGAAGTCGGTTCCACGCCCGAAGTGTCGACGTTGTAGTAGCAATATTCCGGATCGCTGCCGCCGATACGCCTTGCGATAAATCCGCCGACGTTCACCGTGGTGCCGGAAGTGGTTTCCGCAATCGGCATACCCATCGAGTAGCAGAAGCGATAATCGGCCTTGGAAGCCGCTACAAACCCTGCCGCGTACACGTTGCCGGAGTCGGAGCGCGCCACCGCATCGCCCATTGCCAGACAATCGGAAACTTTTGCTCCGTCCTTTATCCAACCGACAAGGCCTGCCGCGTAAACGTGACCTTTCACGCTGACGCCGCAAACGTTGCTGTAGCTGTAGCTGTCGGAAATGACGCTGCCCGCGCCTTCGCTCATACCGATAATGCCGCCGATAATCACGCCCGCATCGGAGTTTTGCGCTTTTACCTGCACTAGTTCTAAGTTAAACGTCGTGTTTTTGTAGTTTTGAGTAAGATATTTAAGAATATCTTTTTCGTTGGAACTGCAGCCTTCGACCGTGCCGTTCACGTTATAGCCGACGACGCCGCCCACAAGGCTCTGCGCGGAAAGCCCCACTGCTTTTGCCGAAACGCTTGCTTCGACGATTGCGTTTCTGACGGTGCCGTTGTTTCTTCCCGCAACGCCGCCGACGTAAGAAGTGCCTTCGACGAGGCCGGAAACGTAAACGTTTTCGATGACGCCGTCGTTGACTGCCGCAACGCCGCCCGAAACGATGCTGCCGTACGTTGCGACGCTTACGTTTACAAGCTCGATATCTGCTTCGACCTTAAGATTTTTTATCGTGCCGAGGTTGGAAGCGAACAAACCGACTTTGCGGCTCCTTTCCGCCCTGGCGTAGATTTTATATTTGACGGTGTGGTTTCTGAAATCGACCACGTTGCCGCGACCGAGTTCGTACGGCGTGATTTCGCCGAGATCCAGATCGGCCGTAACTTTGAAATAGGTGTTTTCAAAGTTTGCAAGCGCCGCCAAAGCGTCTTTGGTTCCGATGATGTACGGAACGCCGATGGTGCCTGCGCCGTATTCGATGCCGAAGGAAGCGGCCTTTTCGTCCGCCTTAGGATAGGACCAGGTGTTTGCGTTCAGAACGCCCTGTTTGGTTGCGGAAATTTCGATGCTGCTGAGGTCGGCGATGCCGCTTATGTACGCAACGCCGTTGTCGTTTCGGAAGTTTCCGGACGAAGCGGAATTTTTGTCCACCAGAATGGCAGAGTTCTTTTCGACGTCGTAAACGCGATAGGTGATGCCGTCTTCCATAACCCAGCTTATGGTGCTTTCGTCGTTCGAAATTTCAGGAGCGACCAGTTTTTCAAATACTTTTTCAAAGACTTTGGAATCATAAACTCTGTTTTGAGTGCTGACGGCCTGAACCCTGACAACACTTGCTCCCTCAGGAAGGATAACCGCGTCGATATAGGTGTTGCCGGTTTCGAAAGTCTGACCGTCAACGGTAACGAGGTATTTTTCAGCGCTTAAAACGGCGTCCCACGAAATTCTGTTGCCGGAGGAACGAACGACCGGGGTTTCCAGAACTGTTATGACGCTGAAGCGATTGTAAACGTTGTCCTCGATAAGCCCCGTAGACGTTGACACTTCTGCGATTCTGAGTTCGTAAACGCCTGCGTCGAGCGTCTGAACGGCCTTTTTGACGTCGAAGGTCTGCGTACCGTTTGCCGCCGCAACGTAGCTGAAAACAACGTCGCCGAAATAAATCTTATATTCGGTGCCCGCACTGCCAAGCCAGCTGATCACGTCGTCGGCAAACGCCGCGTTGATGGCCGACTTGAGTTTGAAGTGACGTGCTTCGGAATAATCCGATGTGTAAACGGTTTTTTCGCCGTCGCTGAATTTGACGTTTGCGGCCACTTTCACGGTGTAGGTTCTGCCGGTTACGAATTCGGTGTAGCTGTCGGTGAAAACTTCAACGGTCTCTTTTTGCATACCGCTACCTTCGACGAGATACTCGATGTCAAGGGTGTATGAATCGGCAAAAGCAACGCCGTTTTCGTCCACGCAATCCCATCTGAGCATACCGCCCTCGATCCTGACGTTAGACGGAGCCACGGAAACGTTGCCGTTTTCGTCGATAGGGAGAACCGACGGCAAAGTGATGCTGACGGACGAAGCTTCGCCGTCCACAAGGTTTTTGCCGTTGCCCAAAGCAACCACGGAGATTTCGTGCGTGGAGCCTGCCGCAAGGTTGGCGGATTCGCTCAAGGTGAACGAAGTGCCCGTTACGACGTCGGTGTTCACTTTCTGGCCGTCAACGTAAACGTTGTAGCCCAAAGCGTTTCTGACGGAGGACCACTTGACCTCTCTGCCGAAGTCGGTGTCGCCGTAGGCGCCTATTCTGGTGCCGACGGTAACGGTGGCGGAAGAAAGCGCGGTTACGCGGAGATTGAAGTTCCTGACGTCGGACGAAACGATAAATTCCGCCACTTCATCCGAGGCGTATGCGCTGATGTCTATACGATAAATGCCTGCGCTCATTTCGTTTTCGGCCAAAAAGTCCGCAAAATCATAGAGTCCGTTTGCGCCCGAAACGTTCAGATTGAAGCATTCGAACAATTTGATGCTGTCCGGATCGTAGATTTCGATCTTGTATTTTTCTGCCGAGGTAACGAGGCTGTATTCGATGTTTCCGTCCGAGTTCACGTTGACGGAAGCAGGCGTTTTCAGTTTGCTGACCGATTTCACGGTGACTTCCGCGGAATTTGCGCTTGGTTTATAAACCACGCGATCGTTGTTTTCGGCCTTGACGGTTACGGTGAAGCTGCCCGCGCCGAGCACGGACGTATCGTAGCTTTCTCCTCTGACGACGATAGTATGATTTTTGATCTCGACGAGTGCGCCGCCATCCACTTTTTGTCCGTTGACGGTGAGAGTGTAGAATTCGGCGTCGGTCACTTTCGGCCAGCTGATAACGGTGCCCGAAGCGGTAACGACCGGCACGTCAAGAGTTTTGGAATTGACGTAATTCACCTCGTTGGACTTTTGGCTGTAGGTATAAAGACTGCCGCTCTTCGGCAAAGCGATGACGTAGAAGTCAAACGAGCCGTAGCCGAGACTTGCCAAAAAGTCGGCGTTAAGCGTTTTTCTGGTGGTGTTGAGGGCCTTGCCCGTTGCGCCGAACTGGGTGCACAAAAGATAGCTGCCCGCATTTTCGACGGTGTTCCAGGTAAGGGTGTTTCCGCTGAGCGTGAGCGTCGGAGAAGCAAGCGGAGTGCGATAGACGTATTCGATGCTTTCGGACTGATCGCTGTCGATGACCTCGGAAACGTTCAAGCCTTCTTTTGCGCCGGTTGCCACGACGTGAATTTCATAACGATTGCTCGTTTTGGCGTATTCGGACAAGTCAAGGAAGGTTTCGGTTGTCGAAGGAGAGCTGGTTCTGCCGCCTTCCGGAGTTATGAAAACTTTGTAGGAAGCCGCGTTGACGTCGCCCGACCAACGAAGCACTCCGTCCTCGACGTACAGCCCGTAAGGGGTTGCAAGCTGCACGACTTTGTAGTTGACCGATTCGGAAGCGACGGAATCGAGAAGCCATTCGTATTCGTAGCCTTCGCCCGAAACTTTTTCGAGAGAAGCGGCGTTTTCGGCCGTGTAGCCCAGAGCCTTGACCTTAAACGAATAGCTGCCCACTCTGTCGCGAGCAGGACCGCTGAACCATGCTTCGCCGAAATAATTCGTGATGTTGAAAGACGTGGAAGCCGCGCCGACTTCGACGTTGTTTGCAGCGTCGGATTCGTTTTCACCGACGGTGATGCGATATTTAACCGCTTTGGCATCTCTCTCCCAAGTAAGGATTTTGCCCGACAAAGCAACGCCCTTCGGCCCCGAAAGCCTAGTTACCTTGAAGCCTGCGTTGCCTGCGGTTTCCGATTGCATTTTTTTGGAATCGGTGCTGCATGCGTAAACGCTGAAAACGTACGGCTTGTCGGAAGCGCCGAGGTTTAAGGAAAGAAGATCTATTTTGGTTTCGGTGGTTTTTTCAACCGCAACGCCGCCGTCCTGTCTGACGACGAAATATATGTCGGAGGTCTGCCCTTCGTAGTTCCAGCTCAAAACCGTTTTGTCGATTTTGACTTCGGTAGGGGCCGCAAGCTGAACCATGTTTTCCACCTTAAGCTCGCTGCTTACGTCGCTGTTTTCGAATTCCGGGCTGTTTGATACCGCCATAACCGCAAATGTTATGGTTCCGCTGCCCTGCGACGTGAAAACGAAGCTGTTGGTGTTGCTTTCGTATTCGCGGTCGTTGATGTAAACCTTGTAGGAAGAAGCGTTTTTGACTGCGTTCCAGGTGAGTTTGTTTCCGTCAACCTTAAGCCCCACAGGCGTGGAAAGCTTGGTAACGGTAACGTCGACGTAAATTTTCACCGTCATCCGGAAGATCGCACCTTTGTAAACGACCTTAAGCTCCTTGTCGCCCAAAGTCGAAGTGTCGATTTTGTCAAACGAGGTCTGACTCAGCTTGACGGTTTTCTCTTCGCCGTTTGTATAGACTACGGTTACGGAAGCGTTGTCGTAATCGATAACCGCGCCCGCCTTGTACTGCGCTTCGATGCCGTTCACGGATTTTATGTACGAAACGGAAACGATGTCGTTTTTGCCGGTCATTTCGTTTACCAAATCCTTGACTGCGCTGCAAGCGGTTAAGCTTGCCGCGGCAAACACCGCAAGCACAACAAGCAAAAGAATTCTGAACGCTTTGTTTTTCATATATATACCCCTTAAGTATTTTTGAACTGAGCGCGTGCGTGCGCTTTTATATTTATGAAAAAACATAAATATACATAATATATTTTAACATCTTGCCCGCGCCTTTGTCAACAACCTGCAAAAACAAATAGCCGAAATGGCGGCTCGGTTTGCAAATGCTGTCAAAAATAACGATATAACTGTCAAAATTTTGGTTATAATGCAAAAAACAAAGCCGCCCCGAAAGGTCGGCTTTGTTTTTTACTTAATTTGGTAACATATCTGCGTTTCGTCCGACACGGACACTTTTGCGGATCCCAAAGTGGCTTCGGAAATCGTTTTTCTGACGTCCGCCTCCGTTTCCGTCGGAACGGAAAACTTCAACAGCACGTTTCCCGAAAACTCCGTTGGATACTCCCGCACTTCCGAAAGGGAAGCGATTTCCCTCTTAAGTCCCTTTAAGCACGCATAATCTGTTTCGACGAAAAAGGTTACGCTTGGCTTGTATTTCACGATTTCCGCTTTTTTAAGGGCGTCGGTAACGCTTTTGGTATATGCGCCGACAAGGCCGCCCGCTCCAAGCTTCACTCCGCCGAAATAACGCGTGACGACTGCCAGAACGTGCCGCAGCCCTTGCTTTCGGAGCACCTCGAGCATCGGTTGGCCGGCAGTGCCCTGAGGCTCGCCGTCGTCGGAAAACTTCATCACGTTTCCGAGATCGTCGGCAACGTAGGCGTAGCAGTTATGGGTGGCGTCGGGATATCTTGCGCAAATCTCTTTGACGATTCTGTCCGCTTCTTCAGCGTCGGAAACGGGCGCAACGGTTGCGATAAACACGCTTCTCTGCACGACGTATTCGTTTTCCGTCCGCTCCTTAACGGACAAATATTCCTTCATTATTTGACCACCACTTTAAGGTGAACTTTCTTTCCTTTGTGCAGAACGAAGCCGTTTGCAAGCTGGCTGTCGGTGAGCAGTTTGTTGACGTCGTCCACTTTGTCGTCGTCCACTTTTATGCCGCCGCCCTCGATAAGCCTTCTCGCTTCGCTTCTTGACGGAGCAACGCCGGCAGCTATCATTGCGTCGATGACCGAACGGACGTTTTCAACTTCTTTGGTAGGAAGGGTGTCGCCGCCGCCGAACGCGCCCTGCGTTTGAGCTTCGGCCGCTTTTGCTTTTTCTTCGCCGTGCACGAGCTTGGTGACTTCGTAAGCAAGGCGAGCTTTTGCGACGTTCATTCTTTCGTCTTTATAGCGGCAAAGCGCTTCGATTTCCGAAAGGTCCATGAACGTAAGAAGCTTCATGCACTTTTCCACGTCGCTGTCGTCGATATTTCTCCAGTATTGATAAAATTCGTACGGACTGGTTTTTGCTTCGTCGATCCAGACTGCGCCTTTCTGGGTTTTGCCCATCTTTTTGCCGTCGGAGGTGGTGAGCAGACTGAAAGTCATTGCAAACGCAGGCTGACCTTCTTTTCTTCTTATAAGGTCTGCGCCCGCAAGCATGTTGCTCCACTGATCGTCGCCGCCGCACTCAAGCTTGCAGCCGTAATCTTTGTACAGCCTATAGAAGTCGTAACCCTGCATAAGCATGTAGTTAAACTCCAAAAAGCTGAGGCCTTTTTCAAGGCGTTGTTTGTAACATTCGGCGGTTAACATACGATTTACGCTGAAATAAACCCCGATTTCGCGCAAAAAGTCGATATAGTTAAGGTCGGTCAGCCAGTCGGCGTTGTTCACCATAATGGCAGCGTTTTCGCCTTCGAAGCTGAAGAATCTCGACATTTGTTTTTTGAAGCATTCGCAGTTGTGCATGGTCTGTTCTTTGCTCATAAGCGTGCGCATGTCGGTTCTTCCCGAAGGATCACCCACAAGGCCGGTTCCGCCGCCGAGAAGCACGATAGGCTTATGTCCGTAGCGTTGCAGCCAGCTCATGCCCATAAGCGCGACGAAATGTCCGACGTGCAAACTGTCCGCCGTCGGATCGAAGCCGATGTAGAACGGCACGCTTTCGGTTTCCAAAAGTTTTCTGAGGTCGTCCTCAAATACGGTCTGTTTGACGAAACCTCTTGCTTTCAAAACGTCCAATACGTTTTCCATCATTTTACCTCATTACTTGAAATTTCGGCCTTTTGGCCGTTTAGATGTGCTTATTATACCACCAAAGGACGCATATTTCAACCATATTCGGCAAAATATATGGCATAAATAAATTTATTCACACAAAACTTTTTTACTTTTTGAAAAATGTGTGCTATAATTTTTATGTCAAAAGTTAAAATTTATTTCTACGGAGGAATATCATAATGACTTACTCGAAAGAAGTTAACGAAATGTACTGCGTGCAGAAAGGCCCTAACCACGGTCCGGCTCCGATTCCGGAGGAGGCAAAATGGGTTCAGGCCAAAGAAATCGCCGACATCAGCGGGTTCACCCACGGTGTAGGTTGGTGCGCACCGCAACAAGGCGCTTGCAAACTGAGCCTTAACGTCAAAAACGGCGTCATCGAAGAAGCTTTGGTCGAAACCATCGGTTGCAGCGGTATGACTCACTCTGCGGCTATGGCGGCAGAAATCCTGACCGGCAAAACCATTTTGGAAGCTCTCAACACCGACCTCGTTTGCGACGCTATAAACACCGCTATGCGCGAACTGTTTTTGCAAATCGTTTACGGACGCAGCCAGTCCGCTTTCAGTGAAGACGGCCTCGCAGTAGGCGCCGGCCTCGAAGACCTCGGAAAAGGCCTCCGCAGCCAAGTCGGCACCATGTACTCCACCAGAACCAAAGGCCCGCGTTATCTGGAAATGGCCGAAGGTTACGTCACCAAAATCGCTTTGGACAAAGACGATCAGATCATCGGCTACAGCTTCGTATCTCTCGGCAAGATGATGGACTTTGTTAAAAAAGGTCTCACCCCTAACGAAGCATACGAAAAAGCGTCCGGCTCCTACGGCAGATTCAAAGCCGAAGACGGCGCAGTCAAATACATCGACCCACGTCAGGAATAACGAAGGAGGCATAAACCATGAGCGTTACGTTTGAAAGTTACGAAAGAAGAATAAATCAAATCACCCCGGTTCTCGCCAAATACGGCATCAAGGACCTCGAAGATGCTCGTCAAATTTGCCTCGACAAAGGCATCGACGTCGAAGCCATCGTTAAGGGCGTTCAGCCTATCGCGTTTGAAAACGCCGTTTGGGCTTACACCGTAGGCGCGGCAATCGCCATCAAAAAAGGCTGCAAAAAGGCCGCAGACGCCGCCGAAGCAATCGGTGAAGGTCTGCAAAGCTTCTGCATCCCTGGTTCCGTCGCAGACACCAGAAAAGTCGGCCTCGGCCACGGCAATCTCGGCGCAATGCTTTTGAGAGAAGAAACCAAGTGCTTCGCTTTCCTCGCAGGCCACGAAAGCTTCGCCGCCGCAGAAGGCGCAATCGGCATCGCTTTGAAGGCTAACAGAGTCAGAAAAGAGCCTTTGAGAGTTATCCTCAACGGTCTCGGAAAAGACGCCGCCTTCATCATCAGCCGCATTAACGGTTTCACCTACGTTCAAACCAAATACAATCAGTACACCGACGAACTGACCGTCGTAAAAGAAACGGCTTATTCCTCCGGCGACAGAGCCAAAGTTCGTTGCTACGGCGCAGACGACGTAAACGAAGGCGTTGCAATCATGAGACGCGAAGGCGTTGACGTTTCCATCACCGGCAACTCCACCAACCCTACTCGTTTCCAACACCCGGTTGCAGGCACCTACAAAAAATGGTGCGTCGAAAACGGCAAAAAATATTTCTCCGTTGCTTCCGGCGGCGGCACGGGCAGAACCCTTCACCCGGACAATATGGCGGCAGGTCCTTCCAGCTACGGTATGACCGACACCATGGGCAGAATGCACAGCGACGCGCAATTCGCGGGCAGCTCCTCCGTTCCTGCACACGTCGAAATGATGGGCCTCATCGGTATGGGCAACAACCCTATGGTCGGCGCAACCGTTTCGCTTGCGGTTTCCGTCGAAGAAGCTATGAAATAATTAGGACCAACCAAAACGAAAACGCTCGCCTTTGCGAGCGTTTTTTGTTTTATAAAAAATAAAAGGGACGGAATTCCGTCCCTTTCCCCTCTGCAGAAAACTTGTTGCTACTTCACTATAATATCGCTGATAAGCGCAAATCTTTTAACGGATTCGGCGCTGTTTTCGGCGGCAGTTTTGGTTTTATAGGATTCGCCTACGTAGATGCTGTTGCCGTTTTTGATGATGAACTTATAGTTCTTGTTTTTGTCTACGTCGATACGAGTTTTGGTTTTTTCGTCCTGAACGTTCTTTTTGAAGGTTTCGATACCACTTTTGCAGCTTGCGAGAGTTGCATATTCGCGGCTTTCATAAAGAAGCTGTCCGTTGTTCGCAAAGAGCGAAAATTGATACAAATCACCGTAAACACATTCGATTGTGTATTTGCCTTTGATTTCTGCCATAGTTGTAAATCCCCTTTTTAAAATTATTTATTGTTTTAAAAAACTTTTTCTTTGGTTATTTTTCCTGCAATTCGCTGATGCCTGCGAAACGCTTGGTGGATTCGGCGCTGTTTTCGGCCGATTGCTCGGTGCTGTAGGATTCGCCGATATAGATGCTGTTGCCTTTTCTGAAGATGTATTTCCAGTTTCCGTTCTTATCCTGCGCAATGCGATAGTCGCATTCGGCAACGTTCTTTTTGAAGGTTTCGATGCCGCTCTTGCAGGTGGCGAGGGTGGCGTATTCGCGGCTTTCGTAAAGAAGCTGTCCGTTGTTTGCGTACAAGGAGAACTGATAGAAATCCTCGTTTGCGTCGATTACGTATTTGCCAACCACCTTTTTGCCCATAACGGTGGCTGCGGTTTCGTTCATGTCGATGTCTTTCTGAACCGGTTTTTTGACAGGCTCTTCCACCAGAGCCGATTTTTCTTCCGCAGAAGTCGCTTTTTCGGCTTTAGGCGCGGCGGCTTTCTTGGTTGCCTTCGGCGCGGCTTTAGGCGCGACCGTAGCTTCTTCCTTCTCTACCTTTTCAGGCTCCGCCTTCGGTTTTGCCGATTTTTTAGGCGCGGTAATCACAGCCTTTTGGAACGGATCGTATTCCTCTTCCTTCTTTTCGGTCTCTTCCGCTTTTACCGGAGCTTCTTTTTTCGGTTCTCTTTTTGCGGTGAGGCTTGCAGGTTTCCATTCGTCGTCCGAAGATGTACGGCCCACGTCCTCTTTTGCAAGGTTTATAACCGGTTTTTCTTCGATTCTTTCCCGATCGGTTTCTTTCTCTGCAACGGGCGCGGAGTCGGAAACGATTTCTTCCGCAGGAGCAGACGGTGGAACGATTTGCTCTTCTTCCTTGATTTCAGGAGCGACCACTATATTCTCTGCGTTTTCGGCGCTCTTTGCTTTCTTTTTCTTTTTGGAAACCGTAACGGCAACCACGATCCCCACGATAAGCAGAACTATCGCCGCGGCAACCAGAATGGTGTAAAGCGGATATTCGTCGATGATGTTGGTTTTGAAGTTGATAAAAAACCTTTTGATCTCTTCCATAATTGCTGAAACTCCCCAAAATATTTTCTGAATAAATATATTATATTTATACGTACAAGAATATTTTACCACAAATCCTCCGATTTTTGCAACTACATAGCGCGACGGATTTTCGGTTTTTGCCATTTTTTTTACCGCGCGCGGCTGATTTTTGCCGCATCGTTTGCACTTTTTTCAAAATAAGTTTATTTTTCGTATTATTGCGGCGAGAACGGTTTTTTCGATTGCCAACGACGGCGAAAAATGCTAAAATATAAAGGTAAAAAATTTAATAAAAGAGGTGTATCTATGCAGAAAAACGTTACAATTTTCGATCACCCGCTCATTTCCCACAAACTGGCAATTTTGCGAGACGAAACCACAACCAGCAAACAGTTCCGCGAACTCGTCGAGGAAATCGGTATGCTGATGACCTACGAAGTTTGCAGGGAGCTTCCTACCCACGAAGTTACCGTAAAAACCCCAATTGCAACCACCACTTGCCGCATGCTCACAAGCGACGTGGCAGTCGTGCCTATTTTGAGGGCAGGCCTCGGCATGGTGAACGGAGTTCTGGACTTGTTCCCTACGGCAAAGCAAGGCTTCATCGGTATGTATCGTGACGAAACCACTCTGGAGCCGCACGTTTACTTCTGCAAACTTCCTCTCGACATAAAGGATCGCGAAGTCATCTTGGTCGATCCGATGCTGGCCACCGGCGGAAGCGCAATCGACGCCGTCAATCTGCTGAAAGAAAAAGGCTGCCAAAAAATCCGCTTTATGTGCATGATAGCGGCTCCCGAAGGCGTGAAGGCTTTCACGGACAAGCATCCGGACGTGCCTGTTTTTTGCGCGGCGCTGGACGAATGCCTGAACGAAAAAGGCTACATCGTTCCGGGCCTCGGCGACGCGGGCGACAGAATATTCGGCACAAAATAGAGTTCACGCACTCAAAATTCACGTTAAAATCAGTTTTCAAACAAAAACAGGCAAACCGAACGGTTTGCCTGTTTTAATTATACATCGGCTTTTAATTAGTCATCTTGTTTTTCCGCGCCGATTTCGAAGTTGGCTTCCGGAGCAACCGCGCCCGCAATAAGGCTTTCAGGTTCGTTCTCCTCTGCCTGATGTTTCTTTTCCATCTTGCCGATGACGGCGTAGGTTACGATGCCGAGAATAAGCGCCGTCGCAATGGAAGTTACGGTGATTGCTTTGTCAACCGTTCCGGCAGAAACCGTGGAGGAAAGCTTTTCGTTCAGAACTCCGTTCACGAACACTTCGGTAACGACGTCCGAACCAAGCAGATGGTATGGGATTTGCAAGGAAAGTCCGCCGATACCGGCAATGAGAATTACACTGACAACAAACAGGTTTTTGTTTTCTCCAAGGTCGATGTCTTTGAACATTTTGAGGCCGCTTACCGCAATGAAGCCGTACAGGGTAAGGCACACGCCGCCCATGACGCAGCTAGGTATGGTTTGTAAAAGCGCCATAACAGGGCTTAAGAAACTGAGAATTATGCACATGATTGCAGCGGTGAAAATGGTTCTGACCGACGCGTTTTTGGTGATTGCCACGCAGCCGACGCTTTCGCCGTAAGTGGTGTTAGGGCAGATACCGAAGATGGTGCCCGCGATGCTTCCGACGCCGTCGCCGAGAAGTGTTTTTTCAAGGCCCGGTTCGCCTTCGACGAGATCTCTTTCGATGATGGAGCCGAGGTTTTTATGGTCGGCGATATGCTCTGCGAACACTACGAGAGCGACAGGGATAAACGCCAGTGCGATTTCCGCAACGCCTGCTCCGGTAAGCGTGGTTGCGTTTTCGTTAACAGCCTTGATAGCGTCGGAGACGTTGCCCGTGGCAAGCTCTTTGATAGCTTCGATGAGGGCGAAATCAGGATAGTTCAAAAATGCTTTGAAGCCGACGAACGAACCGCTTTCGGTCACGAAGTTGTTTACGATAGGAGAAAAGTTGATTATTTTCAGATATTCGACGTCGAAAGCGTAGCCGAACGCCGAGAATATTGCCGCAGAAACGTAGCCTGCGCCGATGCCGATGATGAACGGGATAAGCTGCATCATCTTGCGTTTTTTCTGAGTAGAGCAAAGAACGATGGTGAAGAAAGTGATAAGTCCGCAAAGGAGCGCCACAAGGTTGTAGCCGCCGTTTACGCTTGCGCCGGAGGCTTTGACGATGTCACCCATTGCGCTTCCCGCAAGTGACAGACCGATAAGCGCGACGGTCGGCCCTATAACCACCGGAGGCATGAGCTTGGACACCCATTTGGTGCCTGCAAACCTCACGACGAGCGCGATTACGACGTACACGAGTCCCGCAAACACCGCGCCGACTATGATGCCCAGATAACCGAAGGCGATTGCTACGCCCAGCGAGCTGAGAAATGCAAACGAGCTTCCCAAAAAAACAGGGCTTTTGAATTTGGTGAAAAGAAGGTAGACGATGGTTCCGACGCCCGCGCCGAGGATTGCCGCCGGAATCTGCGTAGGCAGTCCGATGATGGTCGGCACCGCTATGGTTGCGGCCATGATTGCAAGCACTTGCTGGAGCGCGAACACCAAAAGTTTTGAAAACTTAGGTTTGTCTTCAACGTCGTAAATGAGCTTCATAGTGTGATCTCCTTTGTATAAAAATTTTTTGATTTCAAACGTTATAGAGCGCCACGGAAACGTCCTCGTCGTACGGCGGCAGGTTGACTTTCACCATTTCCGTGCGAGCGGTCGGAATGTTTTTGCCGACGTAATCCGCCCTTATCGGAAGCTCTCTGTGTCCCCTGTCCACCAAAACGGCCAGCTGAATGGCTTCTGGGCGGCCTTGGTCGAACACGGCGTCAATGGCGGCGCGAACGGTCCTTCCCGTAAACAGCACGTCGTCCACCAGCACCACGGTTTTCCCTTTCACGTCCACACCGATGTCGGTTTTCTTCACCGTCGGAAGGTCGGCTATTTCCGTCAGATCGTCGCGATAGAGGCTGATGTCGAGTTGCCCGAGCGGCACGTCCACGCTTTCAAAAGCGAAAATCAGCTGCTTAAGCTTTTCGGCAAGCGGGATTCCACGGCTTTTTATGCCCACCAGAACCAGATTGTTCACTCCTCCGCATCTTTCGACGATTTCGTGCGATATTCTTCTCAAAGCCCTGTAAACGGCTTCTTCGTTCATGATTTCGGACTTAAATTCCATTTTCAACCCCTTTGCATAAAAAAATCTTGCCGATTTATGCAGCAAGACTAAACTTCACCTTTGTGAAGATAAAAGCGTATTTCGCATCTTGCCGGCATCTCTGTACCAACTTAAAGATTATTTATTGTTTCCACTATAACATAAGCAAAAAAATTTGTAAACACAATTTAAGGTCGTTTTAAGATTTTGCCTGAATTTTTTTCCAAACATCCGAAAAATGCAAAAGAGGCGGCGAAATTCGCCGTCTCTTCTAGCTTAATTCGTTATTTTTTCTCCTCCGGTTTTGGCGGTTGAGGTTTTTGCGGAGCCGCAGGCTTTGCCGTAGGTGCTGCTTGCGGTTTTGCCGCAGGAGCCGCTTGAGGTTTCGCCGCAGGGGCCGCTTGAGGCTTTGCCGCAGGTGCCGCTTGTGGTTTTGCCGCAGGTGCCGCTTGTGGTTTTGCCGCAGGTGCCGCTTGTGGTTTTGCCGCAGGTGCCGCTTGTGGTTTTGCCGCAGGTGCCGCTTGTGGTTTTGCCGCAGGTGCCGCTTGTGGTTTTGCCGCAGGTGCCGCTTGTGGTTTTGCCGCAGGTGCCGCTTGAGGTTTCGCCGCAGGGGCTGTTTGTGGTTTTACCGCTGTCGGGGCCTGCGTCTTATCGGAAGCCTGAGCAGTCGGTTCGGTCTGAGGTTTTTCGGAAGGTTTAACTTCGGTCTTTTCCTCGGCCTTTTCGCCTTCTGTCTGCTCTTCCTTTTCGTCGGCGTCGGAAGAATCGTCTTCTTTTGCCGCTTTCTTTTCCTCTTTCTTCTTTGCTTTTTCAGCTTTCTTCTGGCCTTTTGCGTCTATCGGACGTCCGAGGGCTGCCACGGCTTTCGCTTTGGCCTTTGCGGAAACGATAAGCACCACTGCCAGAATGATAGCAAATCCGCCGACCGCGCACGCAACTGCAACGACGATATATCTCGTGCCTTCCGTCATCGTGGACGAACTGCCCGCAACCAGAGCGTAGAAGCAATCGTCGCCCAGAATGTCGGTGCTGAAGGTCATGACGTAAGTTTCGCTGACATCGTCGTAAGTAAGCTCATACGGCAATTCCGTAACCAGACCGCCGCTTATTCTGACGAGTTTGAGCTTGCTGAATTTTTCGCTTACGTTCTTGCTCGAACCGATCTTTCCGTCAGCCGTGTAGTCGTAATCGACGACAGTCAAAGTCGGATCCTTCACGTTCCAGTCAAACGCCGCAAACGACACGCTCACCGGGGAAACTTCTTCCAGCTTTCTTACTTCGGTGCCGTTGTTGAAGAAGTTTACCGTGAACACGGTCATTGCTGTTACGGAGCCTTTCTTGTTGATGCCCAAGGACTCTTTGTTGTTGTTCAAAGGTCTGTTCAGGAGGTTGTACCACACGTTGAAGCTGTTTTCGTATTCTTCGACAGCTTGCTCGTAAACCGCAAGATCCTCAGGATTTTCGAGGTCGTAGTCGTCCGGATCCACAACGTCGCTCGGAGTCAGTCTTTTGACGGTCGAGAACGTAAGTCTGGAGGACTTGCTGACGCCCTTGTTGTTTTCCATCTTGACGAAGTAGTAGTAGTTATCCTGAGCGTTTCCGTCCTCGTCGGTGCTGAAAACGGTTTTGACGCCGATTTCCATATATCCCGTGAGCCCGCCCGCGGAGAAAATCTGATAGTTATCGTCTTCGCAAACGATACGATAGTTCCAGCTGGACTGCTCGCCTGCCTGCTGGCTGTTTTTGACTCTTTCCTGATTTGCGTCCGTGGACCAGTCGATAAGTCGCCATTCGTTGGTAGGTTTGCTGCCTTTTATGATTTGTTCGAGGTAGTACACTTTGATTTTGTTCTTCAAAGCCGCGATGACTTTTTCGTCGGTGCCTTCCGCGAATTCGAAAGTTACGCCCTCGAACTTGGCGTCGCCGAGGTATTCCTCGTCTTCGTCGTAGATGCCGACAGGTTCGCCGTCTTCGGTGAAGTAGTCGTAGTAGTTGAACTTGGTTTCGCCAACCGTGATGCTTACCGATTTCTTCCTGATGGTGATGATCAGGGTTTCGCTGTAGGCGTAGTTGACGTTTTCGTCTCCGGCGTAGTAGAGGCGGCAGTAGTAAACGCCCGCGTTCTTAACCTGAGATTGCGAAATGAGTTCCTTGAATTTTGCGTCTTTGCTGTACTGGGTGTTGCCCTCGCCCATCAAAACGCCGTTGACTCTTATAACGAGGTCGGAAGCGTCGATGGTTTTGAGATTCCACAGATTCACGCTTTGTCCGTCGTAAACCTTTTCGTAAGTCGAAATAGGAAGTTTGATTTCGACCTGTTTCTTGTTGATCGTCAGATAACCGGTGAGCGTGATGTCTTCGTAGTTGGCCATGCCGGTGAGTTCGTAAACGATTTTGTAGGTTCCCGCGTTCTTTACGCCTTTTCCGTCGGTGCCGTAGGTGGATTTTTCCGTCCAGACTCCGTTTGCAAAATCGTAGGAATATTTGTAGCCGTAAGCGTCCGCAAGCTTCCAGTTGACGCCGTCGCCGGTGTAAACGTAGATCTTGAGGTCGTCGGTGGTAACGCCGTCAGGGAGCGACGTAAGACGGAGCGGCAAAAATTCGGTGCTGCCCTTGTAGGTATAGCTGCTCTTTTCGGTGAATTCGTAGTTTCTGTAAACGTTCTTGGTAACGGTGAAGCCGTCCGCTTTCGTAACGATAAATCCGCCCGAAACCGTTTCCACCGTGTAGCCGTCGGAGGCTTTGACGGTGTAGTTTTGGATGCTGAAGCCTTCTTCCGCGACGAGTTTAACGACGATTGCGTATTTGCCCGGAGCGATTTCCGCGTCGAGGATGCCGTTTTCGCCTTCCCTGATCACGCCGTCAACGACGAGCGAAGCCATAGGGTTTTTGCCGAGAAGCGAAGAAATCTTCTGGTTGTTCTGCAAGCCCTGAATCTTGATCGAAATGTCGCCGAGTCTGATTCTGTCCTTATATTTCGCGCCGGCGTTTGCGATGCTCACGGTGAGCGGCGCAGGCAGAACGTCGAATTCCACTCCCTTGTAGGAAATGAAATCGAAGTTGTTCACGACCGCGTTCTTCATGCCGATTTGCGCTTTGCCGACGGAAGCGGTGTCGTAGCGAGGTTCCACGACGGTTGCAGGGTTGAGCGACGGATGAGTTTCGGTGTCGATGACAACTCTAGGCTGCAAAACTCCGTCGATAACCATGTTGTCGCAATAGTAAATCACGTCGTAGCCGAATCTGTTGACTTTAACTTCCTTGCCGCTTTCGAGAACCGCGGTTTTGCCGCCGTAGTAAAGCTTTTTGATATAATCCTTTTCTACGCCGTCGTCCTTCATATAAGGAAGGCCGTTTTCGTCATAGGTGTAGAAGCCGGTCATTTCCGCAACGGCTTCCGCTCTTTCGATAGCGGCAGGCGCGGATACGCCGATAACTCTTCCTCCGTCTTGCGAGAAGCAGTAGTTTTTGTTTTCGGTGCCGTCGGCGTTATAGATCATGTGCCAGACGACGTAGGAATCGGTTGCCAAAGTGTCCGTTCTCTGCACGTTTTCCACGCTGTAACGAACCGCAGGGGTTTCGCCCGCCGTGATAAGTCTGTAATGGCCGGTGGCGTCGTCGAAAAGATAATCGCCGTTTGCGTCTTCGGCAAAGGTTACGTTGTAGCGTTTAGCCACCATATCCGCGGCGTCCGTGCATTCGCTGACGTGCTTATAGCCGCCGAACACGAACGAAACGTAGCTGGAAACAGCCGCCGCAGGAGAGCTGTAACCTACCCTGTAAAGGTCAACGATGGCGCCGGAAGCCGTCCTCGCCGACACGAGGTTGGTGAAAGCGCTTGCCGGTTTGCCGACGAAGATATTTTCGCCCGCAACCACGTTGGTGTAGGTTATAGTAGGATTTTCCGCCATGGAAGTTCCGTTGTAGGCCCTTGCGGAAGCGGTGGCTCTGACGCCGAGCTCTCTCGGCAGAATAATCGCAGTGGTGTTGTAGGTGTCGTCGCTCTCTTTCAGAACGTAGTTGCCCGTGGAGGTTGCGGAAGCCCTGGTGGCAAGCTTGATACCGAAAATTTCGATATCCCACGTGCCCACGTCGGAGCTTGCGAACTTCGACAAGCTGATGTCATACGTCAGGGTGATGTTGATTTTGTCAAGGTTGGTAACGAGGCCGTCGATTTCCGTCGTGACGGAAAGTCTGTTGCCTTTTTCATCGACGAGTCTGTCGGTACCGTCGTAGGTTTTGGAACCGATTGCAATGCTTCTGACGGAAACGGTTTTCGGTTCGACGGTGTATTCGAAGGTTTTGGTTTCGGCGGCAAGCGAATAGTTCGCCGCGTCTGCGCCCTTCAAACCTTTTACGCTGACGGTCAGAGTGTTGGCAGTGATTGCGCCTTCGTCGTTGTAGATAACGTTGGCGTTTCTGAGAAGCGCGGTGTAGTCGATTTCGACTTCTTCGCCGTCCACGACTCCCGCTTTCAGATTAAGAACGACGTCGCTTGCGTTGACGTTGTTGGTTCCATCGTAAATTTTGGTTGTGCCCGCGAGATAGAAATCGGCAAGCGTCAATTTTTTGGCCGCAATTTGTCCGACCACTTCCAACGAATCTTCAAACGTGAAGTTGGAAAGCATTGCGCTGTCCGCAGGATCCACAACGCCAAGAACGAGCCCCGTCAACAAAACGTGCTTTAATCCGACGTTTTTGTCGGCATAAACTGCGCTTTCTGCGTCGTAAGTGTAGGTCAGCTTGGCCACGACCGATGGGTCGAGGGTGCTGTCGAGGCTGGCGACGGTGCCTTTCGATTCGACGATGGCGTTTGCGGTGCCGTCGTATTCTCTGTCACGGAATTTGAAGCCTTCGACGGTAAGTCTTGCGGCGCCGATATTTGCCGCAAAGCCTGCCGGCCTGAACTCGGTGGAGGAAAGAATTTCGTTGCCGTCCGCATCGACGAGCTTATAGAAATCAATATACTTGTTGCAACCCGATTGCACGGTTACGCCGGAAATGACGATCTGCACGTTTTCGGCCGCGTTCACGTCGTCGAAGAAGTACCTGAAGTTTATGGCGAAAGTTTCGTCCGCCGCAAATCCTGCTTCGGAAATTTGCATGTATTCGTCCAAGCTCATGCCTTCAGGTCTGACGGTGGCTTTTACGTAGCCTTCCGCAACCTTCGAGGTGCCGTCGTAGAATTTGTCGGCGTTAACGTCGGTTTTTTCAAACGAAACGACGATTTCAGGCTGCCTGACTTCGATGGTGTAGTAAACGTATCCCGAAGAGTTGCCCGCTTGGTCGGTAACCCACATTTGCACGCGTTTTTTGCCATATGCCCTTGCGCCGGTTACGCCGTCGTCAAAGAGATCCATCACGAACGTCGTGCCGTCGTTGTAGTTCACGCTGTGAACCGCGCCGCCGCCGTTCCAGGTTCCGCCGATTTCGGCGAAAACTTTGTAGTAATACTTATATTCGAAAACGTACGCGCTTGAAGCGTCGGCGCCTTCGATGCTCATATAAGGGACCACTCCCCACGGATAAGCGTACACCTTTGCGTCGGAACGGACGATAGGCGCGCTTCCGTCGGAAAATTCCGTTAAGGAGGCGTAGCTCAGAAGTCCGCCGGCAATCGGAGGAAATTCAGGGGCCGTGCTGTCTATTCTGATAACGTGAGAAATGACGTTGCTTCTGAGGCCTGCGCCGGAAACCGCCCAGAAATAGACGGTGTCGTCCATATCGTCGGTGAAGGTTTTGCTGTCGGCGGAAAGCGAAGCTTCGTCGCCGCTTGCGCCGATGCGATAGTAATAGGTAAGTCCGGAGATGTTGGAGGAAGAAAAGCTGTATTTAACTCTCACGGTCTTGCCTTTCACCCATTCGCCGAGATATGCCGACGAACCGACGGTCAGAGTTATGTCAAGGCTCGGCACCACGTTGTCCGCAGTAAATTCGAAGGTGCGTTCGGTGTAGTCGGAAAAACCGTCGTTGTAAACGCCGACGTTTCCTGCCCCGTCAACGCAGCTTACGGTAACGCGATAGGTGCCGTTGGTGATGCCCGCCATATCGAAATAGCGGTTGATGCCGCCTTTGACGGATATGTATTTGCTGGAATCGATTTCGGTAAGCGCAAGAATTTCGGTCCACGTTTCGCCTTCCTTACGTTCGATTTTGTAGGAATAGGTAACTTCGGTTTGTCCCGCTTCTTCGTCTTCGGTAAGCTGCCACAAAACGCGGATACGGTCGCCCACGTTCTGCGCGTAGGTGTTGCCGGTTTTTGCGTTGTAAACGGCGTTTTCGATGACCATGTTCGGGATTTCCGGAGCGTCAACGTCCATGCCGCCGACGTTGACGTACACGAACGATTCCAAATCGCCGTAGTCGGACACGGAAACCTGATAGTTCCCTGCTTCCGAAACGGTCATTTTGACGGAAATACCTCTGTAAAGCTCGCCCGACCTGGACGCGTCGAGATAAGCAAACGAAGTCGCTTCGACGTCGCCCCAGCTGAAGCTGTTTTCTTCGTCAACGTAAATGGTGTAGGTGTTGCCTCCGACCGTCACGCTGAGCGATTTGACGCCGCTGAAATAGTCGTAAACTATGAAGCTTACGGTTTTGGTTTCCTTTTGCTGTTGGGAGAGGAACATGTTGGTTTTTCCGTCGTCCTTGGAGCTTGCCGTGTAGTCATGGCAAAGCACTCTGCCGACGTTGCCCTGATAGTTTGCAGAGTAAACGTAAGCATTTCCGGAAAAGCCGTTGGAGGAATTGAAATATTCTTCAACCACAGGTTGCATCGAGGAATAATCGACGTCGTATCTATTGCCGACCATACCTTCGACGTAAGGAACGAAGTTTACGCCGTCTGCCGCCCTGACGTATGCGCCGGAAGCGTTGAGACTATACGTAGGATACCACGGAGTTATGGTAGGCGCGTTGCCGTCGTTGACGACGAAAAGTTCCACCACGAAGTTTTTGGCTTTGAAGCTGGTCTGGCATTTTTTCTTTTTGAAAATGGTGCCTTCTTCGATGTTTTCGAAACCGCTGACTTCCATGTTGATGACAAGATAGTCAAACGACGTATTCACGTTGGTCCAATCGGTGGTTTCGGAACCGGAATTTGTCGTGCCGTCGCCGGTGCCCATTATCCTTTTTGCGTTAGCGCCCTTTGCAGGTGCCGCGGCCGAATCGTCCGGAGCAATAGCATAGCTGCCCATCGTAACGCGCATGCCCGCATTCTTGGTTTTTTCGCTCGAAACCTCATAGTCGTACGAGAATCTCGCCTGCACCGAAGCGTTTCTGATGCCCCTAAGTTCTTTCGGAAGCGTCATATATCCGTAGATGGTGGCCGTCACTCCTGCCGCAAAATCACCGGAGCCGGTGCCTATGCGAAAGTAGTCGGACTGAATATCTATGGTTGGATTTTTACCGCCGGAATCTGCCAAAGTTCCGCTGTAAAGCCCGTAGCCGTAGGTGTTGTAAAAACCTGCCGGCAACGTAAACGTATAAAGATAGCCGGCCTTGCCGTCGATGACGTCAGGGACGCCCGTCGGAAGCCCTGCGGACGGAAGCGCGTAGCTACTTCTCGCCGCGGCGCGCGCAGTCGTCTGCGGAACCGCCAGACTCACGCAAAACACGCATGCAATTATTGCCGCCATAACAGTCAGCAACGCTCTTGCGGTTTTTCTGGTTTTTGTTGATGCATTCATAGGTTTTCCTCCATTTGAAGCGGCAAGCCGCTTCACCTATAATAACTCGGAAATTCCGAATCGTTTTTTCGTTTGTCCGCCTGCCCGCAGGCGGGCGGAATCATTGTTATTTGTTTAATATATTTAATAAAGCAATCTTTATAATATATTATCTGTCGATATCTGTCTTGGCGTCGACGATGGCTTTCATGTTTCTGTACTGCGCCGCTTTCTTGAGGGAGATGACCATGACGCCCGCCGCCAGCAGGAATCCGAGCACGCCCAGCAGAATATAGATGACCGTCTTGTTCAGAATGGCTTCTTTTACGAAAGCATAGTAGCCGAGGTCCTGCGTTTCGAAAACGACGCTGTCGCCCTCGAAGGTGCAATTTACGTAGCCTATGATTTCGCCCGAGGAGTTAACTCTCGCCAGTTTGACGTTGCTTCCCGCAATGCCTGCCGGGAGTTGCAATTTGACGGTAACAGGGCCGCTGAACGCATTGCTCTCCACTCCGTTGTTGATAACTGCCAGTTTTGTGAGGAAGATGAGGCTTTCGTCCGCAGAAAGCACGTTGCCTTCGGACATGGCTTTCCAGATGTTGGTCGCGCCGGCGGATTTTTCCGCTTCTTCCAAGGACGCGTAATGCACGTAGGTAAGCTCGGTGTCCACAGGTATAATAGTTGGCGTGCCTTCGGATTTCGGAGTTACCGTGATCTTGTTGATGCTGCCGCCGGTTACGGACGATTGTCCGATGATAAGCGTGCCCGTGAGGCCCACACCCGTGGTGCGTTTGACGACGTAGTTGCCTTCTTTTCCGCCCACCAGCGTGATTTCATAGACGTAAGAACCGACCTCGTACGGAGCTTCGCCCGAATTTGCCGCGTCCGGATATTCCGGATCGTAAACAATTTGGCTGTCGTTTGCGCCGTAGAAATATCTGACTGCAACGTAAACGCCCTGTTCGGACAAAATGTCCTTGTTGGCGACCGAGTAAACGATCTGTTTTGCGTTGCCGTCAAAGATGAACTGATCCTTTTCCACCGTAACGCTGACGGTTGCCTTGTTGATGACGAAGGTGCGTTCAACGCTCTTTGCGGTGTTGTAGTTGTTGTTTGCGGAGCCGTCGAACTCTGCCCAGACCGAATAGGTGCCCGCGTTTGTCGGAGCGTCTTTCGTAGGACGAGCGTTGGCGTTGGATTTGTCGAGATACCACACGGTAACTTCAAGGCCCTGCACTCCGTTCACTCTGCCGGAAACCGAATGAGGTCTGCCGTCGTAGGTTACGCTGTCGTAGCCGTAAACTTCGACGTTGAGGTCGGCCTTCGTGATATACAAAATGCCGTAGAGTTCCTGACTCTTGCTGCCTTCGTGGCTGACGACGGCCTTGATGTAGTAGGTGCCCACTTCCGTTGCGGCGGCAAGCGCTTCTTCTCCGTCGGCGCCGTAAGCGTCGTTTCTATAGACGAAGTAGCTGACCTTATAGTCAACGTTGGTGGTGATAACCTCCATGCTGACCGCCATACCGTAGTTGTATTTTGCGGTCTTGACGTATTTGCCGTTTTCTTCGGTGGCGTCTTTCCATCTGCTGCCCTCAACCTGGCTCTGCGAAACGATAACTTTTGCGGCGGTGTCGTATTCGAACTCATAGTTGGTTGCTTCGCCACCGAAAATGACGATGGCGTATTCGCCGACCGCGCTGAAACGATTTGCTTCGGTGCTGAGGCGCGGAGTCTGTTTCAGAACGCTCTGATTGTCGCCGTTTTTGAAACCAGAGTAAACGATTTCGTTCAGAATAACTTCGTTGCCCGCAATGACGTGGACGTCGGTGGTGCTGACGTAAAGTTTTGCAGGAGTTATCCTGACGGAGCCCGGCTTGGTGGAGAAATCGAAGCTCGACGACGCGGAAAAGCTCAGCGTTATGGAAGCGGAACCGACCTGAGTTTTTGCGTTTTGTTCGCAAACGACGATGGTTTTCGCAATATCCGCAATCTTTCTGTATTCCGCGGAAGTCGAAGCAAGTCTTACGCCGTTGACGGTGTAGTCGATGCCGACCTTGGACACGTCGAACACGCTGCCGTATTCCACTTCATAGCCGGTGCCTGCCACCGCGATTTCCACTTCTGCAGGTCTGATCCTTGCGCCGCAGGTGATGACGTTTGAACCGTTCAGAACGTAGTTGCGGTTGATTCTGTTGTCGCTGTAGATGCCTTCGACGACGAATTCGCAGCTGATGCTGCTGCCGACTGCCACGGACATATATCTTGCCGACAGGAAGCGAATTTCGATCTTTTCGCCGCCAGGCAAGGTTTCGTAGCTGATTCTGTAGTTGTTTTTGTCGATATCCATCGGTTGGGACGGATCGAGGTCGAGGAAGGAAAGCTCGTAAACGATAGGATCGATTTTGATATCCTTTCTGCCGAAAGACAGAACGTAAGGATAAATGGTCGCGCTTTCTTCAACGGTAACGAAATCCGCTTCGACGCCGCCGTCGTAGAGGCTGTAGTTGCGGTTGCTGCCGTCCTTGAGCCTTGCTTTGCCGATGACTTTGATTTTGTTATAAACGCCTTCCGAAACGTACGCCACGTCGGACGATACGAACGCGTAGTCGTAAACCTCGAGTTCCACTCTGTCGCCGTCGTAAACGCCGCTTATGGAAGCTCTGGCAAAAGTTGCGGAGGTGGTTCCGTCGTAGTTCTTGTCTTCAAAGACCACTTCGTCGATTCTGACTTCGGCAGGTTTGATGTTGCCGGACATAATCATACCCGAAATGGTTTCGGACAAAACGTAGTTGGCAGCTCTCTCGCCGACGAGGCCTATGATATCGACGTAGGCGGTGTTCTCGCCTGCTTCGGTGCCGTTCCATTTGACAACGGATTTAGGTTCCACAAGTCCCTTGTCGCTTTCGACTATGCCTTCGATTGCGTTCGGCTGGAAGCTGATGGAGCCGTCGGTGGTTTTGTCGTAGAACTTGTCGTTCAGAACGATTTTGCCGCTTTCGATGCTGATATTCTTAGGAGAAATGAGCGCTTCGGTGTAGTAAACGCCGCCCGAAACCCCCAAAATTACGTAGTTGGAAACGTCGTATTTCGGATCCGCGGAAAGCACGGAATCCGCCGCCACGGCGTCGGTCTGCGTAAGAGCGATGCCTGAAATGACGACTCTCTTTTGTGCAGGATTGCCGCGGTTGTCCAGAAGAACGTTGCCCGTTCCGTCCGCAAACATTGCCACGACTTCCCTGTTCCAGATGAACGCGTCGTTAAGGTTGATGCCCGTGCCGCCGTCTGCGCCCCAGGAGAGCGACGCGCTTTCGATGCCGATGGTGTTGTCGTCGGCGCCGGTGTAAATTCTGCCTTCTTCGAGCTTGACGCCCAAAATAAGTTCGAGCGGAGTCACGTTAATTTCGTTGGAAAGCTCGGTGTCCAAAAATGCCGCGTTGTCTTCGATGTTCAGAACGTAGTTTGCCCAGCTGCCCGCGGTTCTCAAACCGTTCACAGTGTAGGTTGCGGTTCTGAGGCCGACGTTGACGTCGTCCAAAACGCCCGAAACGTCCAGGAACACGATGTCGCCGGAAGCGATGCCCTTGTTCTCTTCGAAGGTATAGCTGAATTTCAGATAGTCCAGAGCGCTCTTGCCGCTGAACACCATATCGTTGGCTTTGACGGATTTCAGAACCAGTTCGCGTTTGGTGATTTCGAGGCCGCTTTTCGTAAATCTGAAGGTAACTTTGTTTTTGTCGGAAGTAAGTCTTTCGACGGTGCCGTCTTCCACGAAGTCGACGTTCAGCGCCCAGTTTTCAAGGGCCACGGAAACGGTGAGAACCGCCGTGCGATCGGTGCCTGCGTTCTTATTGTCGTAAACGCCGGTAACGGTGATTTTCACGCCGCTTTTCTTAAAGAGGTCAGGTATGCCCGCTTCCGCGCCGGTGATTGAGCCGGCTGGGATAGCGTCGGTGCCGTCGTAAACTTTGCCCGCAATCTGAACGTCAAACGTGGACGCGTTGACGGTCCAGACGTATTTGGAGATAACCACTCCGTCCAAGGTGATGACGGAATCGGAAATCAATTCGTAGTAATCGGCGTTTGCTCCGACGAGTTTGATGTTTTCGAACAAAACTTTTCTCGAACCGCTGTTAACGCTGTCGAAACGAACGCTTGCCGAAACGCTCACGTCGTCCGTGCCCACAACGTACGGAGAAACGTCGATGCCGCCTTCTGCGGCGTCGGTGCCGTCGTAAACTTTTTCGTATGCGTATGCGTCTTGGGAAGTGATTTTAACAACCTTTCTTCCGACGACGAATTCAAAGCCTTCCGTAACGAAAACGATTTCGTAGTTTTCGGCCGCAAACCCTTTGGTTTCGACTTCGGTGTAAACGCCCGGAACCAAAATGGCAAGGTCGGACTTCACGGTGGCGGTGCCCACGGTTACGGACGAAACGTCGTCGCCGTTTCTGAAACCGTCGAAGGTGAAGGAAACGGCAGGTCTGAGCGCGCCGTATTCCGCTTTGCCGGAAGCAAATTTGACGTTAAGGACTGCTTTTTTCACAACGTATTCGGCGTTTTGGAGCGAAACGTCGTAGTTTGCGCTTACGTCACCGCCGTTTTCGTCGGTTGCCACAGCCGAAACGACGCTTATAACGTAGCTGCCCGCATTCACTTCGTCGAAGCCCGCCAGTTCTGCGGCGAGGTTATGACCTTCCGCAAGGCCGCTTACGGTGTAATCCAAAACGGCAGGTACGTTGTCGCCGTACACTCTGTTCGCTCCCGCGACCGTGAGAACGACTTTTGCTTTTTCGACGACGTAAGTCAATTCTGCCGAGCCGAAATATGCAGGTTCGGTTTCGGTTGCCGCGCGCTTAACGATGACGGACACGACGTAGGAGCCGCTGTTTCTGATTTCGGTTGCGCCGACAAGGGAAACGGTAACTTCTCCGTCCGCCGCCGCAAATTCGGCGCCGTCAGCCGTCAAAGCGAGAACGGAAGCAACGTCCACGGCTTTGCCGTCGTAGATTTTGCCGCTCGTCTTAAGGCTTATTTCAACGATTTTGCCTTTGCCGATAACCAAAGTGATTTCGCCGATAAGCTCGTATTCCGCAGGAAGTCCCGAAACGATGACCTTGAAGAAGCCTTCGCCGCCAGGAGTAACCGTTGCGCCGGTTTCGTCTTTGTAAGTCAAAGTAACCGCCGACGTTTCAGGGCCGCCCTCCACGAGGTTTTCAAAAGTGAGGCCTATGCTTGCAGGATCGGAAGTAACAGGATTTCCGGTCAGTTCTTCCACAAGCACGTTTCTGCCGATTTTCGCGGTAACGCGTCTCGGAAGAACGGTTATTTTCTTTGCCGCCGAAAGATCGACGTTGTAGTTGGAAAGCGCAGCCGAAACGTTCGCCGCGAATTCGTCGGTCAGAACGTCGACTATGCCGACAGCCGTAAGAACGCCTGCGTGGTAGGAAGCGTATTCTTCAGGAATTGTTTCACCCGAAACGAGGCCTTCGAACGTAAGGATTGCGGTGAAGTCGTCGCCGTAGCGAGCTTCGTTTTCGACCTTAACGACGAGGTCTTTCTTTTCGATTTCGTATTTTCCGGACACGACGTCAACGGTGCCGAGCACGAAGTTTGCGCTCAGAATTTCGATTTCCGCCTTAACGTAGGAGTACTGCCCGACGTCCGTGCCCACTTCTCTTTCGATAACGGAAACGACGTAGTCTTTTTCGGTGATGAGCGCGTCGGAAGCGGAAACCGTCGGTTTGGCTTCGGCGTCGCCGTATTTGACTTTCACGTTTTCAACCGTGAAGTTGACCGTTCTCGGGGTTATAACGACCTTCTTGCTTACGTCGAAGGAAATCAGGTAGTTTGCGTTTTCCAAAGCTCCCGCAACGTCGGTGCTGTCGCCGGATTTGGTAACGGGAACAGGCAGATATTCGCCTGCGTTTTCGCCGATGAGGAATTTGACGTTAAGTCCGCTTACGTCGTCGCCTGCCGCCATGCTGCCGCCGGCAAGAACCGCGGAAACGTACAAGGTTTCGGCCGAATAGGTCACGGAGTACGTTTCAGGCTTCAACGTGATTTCGCGTTTGACGATTTCAAATTCCGCCGCCTGATCGGCAAGAGTCACGACGTAGTTTTTGCCGCCGTTGCCGTCGGTTACCAAAATGCCCGAAACGTCGTATGCGTAGAAGCCCACGTTTTCGCCGCTTGCTCTCAAAAGGACGGAGGAAGCGTCAAGAACGTCGCTTCCGACAAGGCCCTCGACGTCAAAAGTAAGCGCGGAAGGATCGGCTTCGCCGTAAGTCTTCCATTGTCCGCCGCCCGGGATAACGGTAAGCGCGGCAGGGACCACGGAGAAAGCGATTTCGGTGTCCGTGAAGAAAACGTCTTTGTTGTTTTTGTAAGTTAAGGTGAACGAATAGTCGCCCGTGTTCAGGCCGGAAACGGACGAAAGGTCGTTTGCGGCGTAGGCGTACAAGTCGTCTATCGCTCTGCCGCCGGCGTCCTTAAGAACGGGAACCTGCGCCGCGCCGTTATAGACGAGGCTAGCATTTTCCGCAACAGGAGTAACCAGCAGTCTGAAGGAAGCCGCAAAAGAGATTTCCGACGGGTCGGCCGTCACGTCTTCCTTAAAGAGATCGACGGTGAATTCTCCGTCCGCGGTGAGCGAAACGGTTTTGCCGCCGTAAACGTAATCGAAGTCTTCGGCAAAAAATCTGTAGCCTGCGTCGGCGACGATTCTGCCGGAAACGACGTCGTTTCTTCTGTATTTTCTGTCGGCCTTATCGGTAACGATTCTGCCGCCGTTTTCACCGGTGAGAGCGTTCATTTCCGCTTCAGCGCCGATTGTGTAAACGTTGGCGTCGGCCAAAAATTCGATAACGAGGTCGCTTGCGCTTCTGTTGCCCGCCTGATCGACGACGTAAAGAGTGATTTTACGAGTGCCGCCCATCGTGCTTCCCGAGAAGTCGAAAACGACGCGGTTGTCGGTAGGATTGAGAGCGTATTCCTCCGATCCTATCAAGGTGCCGCCGCGCTCGGTTACGGTGTAGTAAAGCATAACGCCGTCGCCGAGGCCGAGGCCTTCGTCCGAGTAGTCGAAGCTAACCGGCATAGTCCAGCCGTCCGTCAGCCAGTTGAAGCCTTTGGAAACGAGATAATCGTCAAAAGCGGTGATGGTCGGAAGCTCAGGGATCTTTTTGTCCACGTTGATTCGGTAAAGCTCGTCGCCCACTTCCACTTCTTCGCCGGTGCCTTTGACGGCTTTGAATTTGTATTCGAAGCTCTTGTAGCTGCCGCTCGGAACGGTAACGGCAAGAACGTCGCCTTCGGTCACGGTGTTTGCCGCGTCCCAGGTTGCGCCGCCGTCCACGGAGTACATAAACGTGGTGCCGCTGACGGTCTGACGAAGTCTGACGAAGGTTATCGAAACGTCTTTGTTCACCCATTCGCCGTCAGGATAGTTTGCGCCGTCGGAAGTGGTAACTTTGATGTTTGCCACAGGGACGTCTTTATCCAGTTTCAGATTATACACCGGGGTTTCCGCGCTGCAGTTGCCTGCGCCGTCAACCGCCACGGCCTTGACCCTGTAGTAGCCGCTTCCTTTAGGGAAAG
>HF988645.1:125682-127602 GCA_000434675.1 Faecalibacterium sp. CAG:1138
TCAGATTTTCGGCCTTAACTTCGGTGGTGGTCCTGCTGCTACGTTTCAAGGTGAGAGTGCTTTCGTCAATCGCCTCGAAAGAAGCCGCGCTGTATGCGTATTGATAAAGATAAGTAACGCCCTTTTCGGCAGAGGAGGAAGAAACGTCGAAAAGGTCGATCGCCTGATCGGAAGTGTACCAATCGGAAGCGTTTGCCGCAAACACCGGTGTTTGCGGAGCGTCGGTGTCGATGCCGGTAAGGGTGATATTCCACGTCAAAGCGTCGCCCTTGAGGTTGTAGAACCTGACGACGACGTTGGTGTTTTTCGAAAACGTCCAGTTGAAGTTAACCGTGGTGGCGTAATCGCCCCAGGTGTTTGCGGAGTTTGACGAAACGTAGCCTTCCGAAATTGCTTCGGCAAGCGTTTTTTCCGCGCCGCCATCAAATGCGAAGGTGATTTTTTCGGTCACGGTTCCGCCCGAAACCACGCTGCCCATACCCGTCGGGCAAAGCATTGCGCCCTTCACTTCCACGCCTTTGGAGGTTTTGCCTTCAAACAGCAAATCGGGCATTGCCGCCGTCGTGCCGCTGACGGTGTAGAACCCTGCTCCGATTTCGGTTTTGGTGTCCGGAGCCGTGAGGCCGTAAGGAGTGTTTGCGCCCTTAGCGTTCACGGAAATAGAGGTAACGTTTGCAAAGGTGTTGCCCGGAACGGTCTGTTCCATATATGTAACGTTGCCGGCAAGCTTAGAGGCGTCCACGCTGAACTTGACGGATATGTCCGAGAAATCCGCAGGGCCGTCTTTCAAGTTTGCCGCATAGCTGCGTTTGGTCTGAATAACCAAAAGCATATATTTTGCGGTGGACGGAACGGCGTGCGTCGCAAACGAAGTTCCCGTTGCAGAAAGATTCTGCCCCGCTTTGCTGGTGGCGGCAAAAACGTAATCCTCGTTATCCCTTATTGTGCCAAGGTTCCCCTGCGAGTCGTCATTGGTGGAATCGATAGCCGCCGCAGTAGGCGTGTCGGACTCGAAATACGCTTTCAGAGTTATGCTCCCGACGTCGCTGTTTGCAGAAGTCATTTTCGCCTGAACGTTCAAGGCTCCCAAAGCCGCAAGCTGCTGCAAATAAGTGTCGAGCTGCATGTAGGTTATAATCATAGTCCTCGTGCTTCCCGCTTTGTTCTTATGCACGAAATGCATCGAACCGTCGTCGCCGTAACTCGTCACGGAAGAACCTTTTTGAGTACCGTCAAAAATGGTCGTCAAAGCGGACAAGTTGCTGTCGTACTTGACTTCGTAACCGCTTTTCCAGTCGGCGGCGGACGTGAACCTGAGGCTCATGATTTTGCCCGTCTTGTCGAGAGTCGCCGTAGAACCTTGAGAAATCGTCAACGATTCCGCATTGGCCACGGCAGAACCTGCAAAAGATGCCACCGCCAGGCTGACGCACAAAAGCGCCGCCACCATGACGACCGACAACTTCAACAAGCCACTCATGCGTTTTGATATTTTCATACTTATCCTCCCCTAAGGCTTTCGCCTCGTGTATGCGCGTGCTTCAAGAATATTAGTAAAATATATGCCAATATTTCTTCATAATACTCCATCATACGTCAATTATACAACAACAAACAATTTTATGTCAATAGCTTTCACCTACCCCGCCCCAAAAAAATTTGGAATTTTTCGCCATCTTTCTTGCAGCAAAGGCTTCCCCTCAAGGGGAAGCTCCGCCTAGCGGTGAAGGGGCAAACCGACAAAACGCAAGCATGTTGTCGGGCGAGGAACCCTTCCTCACCTTGCCTCCCTCTGTGAGGGAGGTGTCGCACAAGTGCGACGGAAGGAGAGTTTTGATTAAAACCAACAAAACGCTTGCGTTTTGCTTAAAGGGAACAAGCACTATGTCTGATAGAAAAATGAGGCCACGCCGCCGTCCA
>HF988646.1 GCA_000434675.1 Faecalibacterium sp. CAG:1138
CAAGGGGCGCGACCTCATAACCAAAGAGGAGGTTGCCAAACTAACCATTGATTTCGTCAATCAGAAGCTTGAGAAGGTTACCGCCATAAACGTGGGCGGCACGGGCGGCCTCGGCACGGGGACGGGACGTATAACGGGGAAGAAGGTGCTCACCAACGGCAACACCAAAATATTCGGCGCCGACGAGGCTTCCGAAAAGGCCGTTTACGGCAAATACAGCGTGCACATAGTTTTCAAAGCGGCAAAAAGTTCGCCGACCGTTGAAAACTACGATATGTTTTACTACGTCGTTTACGTCTATGAAGACGGCGGCAACTGGCAGGACGGCTATTCGCAGCAGAACTATCCTACGCTTATCAACGGCCCCGAAATAACCGGTTCGGCCTCTGCGGAAAGAATATCCTATTCCACAACCTGATTTAATCGCAACAAAAAACCTCTCCCGAAAGAGAGGTTTTTTTGCGCCGATTTTCAGGGCGTTTGCGTTATCTGTGTTCGCCGAGGCAGAACACCGCCATCGTTCCCGGGCCGCTGTGCGCGCCGATAACGGGTTCGAGCATGTTTATAACGACGTCCTTGACTCGGACTTTCTCCTTTATCTTCTTTGCCAGAAATTCCGCTTCCTCCACGCAGTCGCCGTGGGAAATGAATATCACTTGCTCCTCAGGATTCACTATGCTTGTGGCGATTTGCTCGGCAAGCGTCAGAATGGATTTCTTTCTGCCGATAACCTTGCCCACCGGCACGAGGTGCCCGCTATCGTCCATGTGCATCATAGGTTTGACGCTGAGCGCCATGGCCAGAAGATATCCGCTGGCTTTCACCCTGCCGCCCTTGAAAAGGTGATACAGATCGTCCACCGTGAACCAGTGGCAGCATTTTAGCTTGTTTTCCTCAAGCCAGTCGGCCACTTCCGTAAGCGATTTGCCTTGTTCCTTGAGCTCGCAGGCGTGATAGACGAGAAGGCCTTCGCCGAGAGCCGCGGACAAGCTGTCGACGACTCGGATCGTTCTGGAAGGATATTTTTCCGAAAGTTCGTCGGCAGCCATTTTGGCGGCGTTATACGTCGCGCTGAGTCCGCTTGAAAAAGCAACGCACAAAACGTCGTTGCCGCTTTGTAAGATTTGTTCAAAACTCTCGCGAAAAGCGTCGGCGTTTGCGCACGACGTGCTGATTTTTTCGTGAGCGCGGAGTTTGTCGTAAAAAGGTTTGAGGTCGGTTTTCTGACCTTTGACGTAGCTTGGATATTCGCCGGTTTCGGTTATCACCATAAGAGGGACGACCGTCAGGTCGAAGCGTTCGATAAGTTCGTCCGTAAGGTTCGAGGACGAGTCGGTTACGATTTTATAATTCATATTGCACCTCTGATTTTTTGTTACAAATTTATGATAAAGAACCAAGGGCGAAAAAATCAACCTACTGTGTCGTTTCACGTTCTATGGTTTTTTATGCGCCGTAGAAACGACAAAAATCGAACTCTACTCTCGGTAGAATGGCAAAATTCGGCCGAAAAAGGTTGCCTATAACATATATTTATGTTAAAATTTATTTGCATTTATTATTTTTGAAAAATACGTCAGCAAATTTGAGGTTCATAATGGATAATCAAAACGAAATTTTGAAAAACACAATAGCCAAAAATCTGTCGGCTTATCGAAAAAAAGCGGGGCTTACTCAGTCGCAGCTTGCCGAGCTTCTAAATTACAGCGACAAAGCCGTTTCCAAATGGGAACGCGGCGACGGTGTTCCGGATATTTTCGTTCTCAAAAAGACGGCGGACATTTTCGGCGTCAGCGTCGAAAGGCTTATTTCCGACGAAAGCGAACAAGTTTCCGAGCAGCCGGAAGAGCAGCCTGCCGAAAAGCAGCCCTATTTTAACAGAAAAAGGAAATTTATTATCAGCGCCATTTCCGTTCTCGTGGTCTGGATGATTGCGACGCTTGTCTTTTCCGCAATGGAAATGAAGGGCATCAAAAAGAACAACTGGCTCGCATTTATCTATGCCGTTCCCGTTTCCATGGTGGTGGCAATTTGTTTTTCAGGCGTTTGGGGGCGCGCGACAGATATCATGTTCACCGTTTCGGGGTTCGTGTGGTCGCTTGCCTTAAGCACGTTTCTGTCGGTTAAAATTGCCAACAAGTGGCTGATTTTCATCATTATGATCCCCGTTCAGGCAATCATCGTTTTAAGCTGCAATCTCGGCAAAAAGCCGCTTTTCAGAAAAAAACCTAAGCCTGCGGACGAAACTTCGTTTGCCGAGGAAGGAAATACTGATTCCAAAAACGACACGAGAGGAGAGAACTTATGATCACAAACAAAAAAATCGGCCGAATCGCAGACGCAACCGGCGCGGCGTTCGACGCGGCTTGGAACCTTAAATAAACGAAACGGACACGAAAAAATGCGGAAGATTTCTTCCGCATTTTTGATTTTTTCGTGGCAGTTTATCTGGAAGCTACGGCTTCTTTTTTCCTTGCGACGGAAACGTTGTCGCGTTTGACGTCGTCCAGCGATTTTATAGGGTGCGGCGCGGTTTGGAAGCGATAGTCTTTTCCTTCCGCTTTGATGTGCTTTTCGATGACATCGTGCGACGGCACCTTTTCAACGTCGGAGATCATGATGCGTTGCATATCGAAGAATTTTGCGTCGGACGGCAATTCGTTTACGTTCACCCAGTCTTCGCCTTTTCCTTGCAGATAGCTTTGCTTAAGCACCTCGCGGATATAGGAAACGTTGTCGCTCTTTTCAAAGGAAATAAGTTCCGGAAACACCTGATCGGGGATAACTTCCGCGGCTTCCTTTCTCTCGTAGTCCTTCAAAGCCTGCGCCGCAACGTGCAAGTGATTTACCTCGATTTCGTAGTGGCGTCCCCACATCGATTTGACGTAAGGATCGGTTTCATCCATAAATAACGAATAATAAAGGTAACATTCGGTGTATTCGTGCATCAGCCAGCATTCAAGCCAGGACGTTGTCGGATCCATCAGACTTTCGTATTGCGTAACGTGCTGTTCCTCGATCATGGCGATTTCGGCGTAAAGTTTTCGGCCGAGGTCGCTGGTGTAGAAGCCTGCCTGATTCATATAGTAGTTCATGGTTTGCTGTTCGGCGGCCACGATGATGGAGGAGTCGAGCCTCGTCAGCGGGTTTGCCGAGCCGTAATCGGTTTTTCTTTTCACGTCGTCCCACGGGAAGCGATGTTCCGCAATCGTAGGCCTGCCCGGCATAATTTCGGTAAGTCCGCCCACCAGCTTTTTGGCTTCGATGCCGTGCTCAAGGTTCAGAAGATCGGCGTAACGATAGAGGTGATCGAAGTCCTCCAGAAGCGCAAAGTCCAAGGCTTGCTTGACGTAAGGGTTGGCTTCTCGGCGCGCGAAAACGGCGGTAAGCTCGACGGCAAGCTGCTCGTAACCGATGGTGGTTTCCAGAACGGTTTCGCTTATAGGTTTTAAGCAGGAAATGCGTTTTTGCTGTTGCTGTTCGCTCTTTCTGACTTCGGCGATTTTGCGGCGAATGTCGTTGTCGGCGCAATGGCGCGCGAAATTATGCAAAAACCACTGGGCTTCGAATTCCGCGCCGTTTGCGAGAATGATTCTGATTTTCGTGAAAGGCGTCGTTTCGTGTTTGTTATAGGCTTTTGGATACATGTCGGACAGGCTGAAATAGGTGCCGTCGGACGAAATAGGTTGTTCCGCGAACGGATTTTTTTTGTTGTTCATAAACTCTCCTTTATTTTGATTTAACTATAGTATGTCCCGTAAAAAATTTTTCAAACCGTTGAAAAACGCGGCAGGGTTTGTTATAATTGAATTGTAAAGGAAAAGGGGGGTGTCGTTATGGGAGGAATCTTAGCTGTCGCCGCGGGGCAAATAACCGCGGAAACGATGGTGTTTATCGCGCTTACGGCGCTGTTCGTCGTGATGACGTTCGTCGGGATTTTTGCCATGAAGTCTGACAAGGAGAAGGCAAAAAAGGGCAAATGGCGCACGAAAGAGGCCACTTTGTTTCTCATTGCGTTTTTTATGGGCGGAGTGGGGACCACGATCGGCATGCAAAAATATCGCCACAAAACCAATCACCCGTATTTCAGGTACGGCTTGCCCGCCCTCGCCGTTTTGAACGTGCTGACGCTGGTTGCGGCGGCGGTGCTTGCATTTAGATAACGCCAAAATCGCCTGTTAAGGCGATTTTTTTTGCTTTTTTCGCGGCCGCAGGCCCGAAACCGCCCTTTGAACGGGGGCGGTTTTTATATGGTTGACAAAAGAAGCCGTATGTAGTAAAATGAAAAAGATTGCACGTTATATTTTTGTTATACAATAAATATAAAGCAGTCAAATAACTTTTTTTTCCGCAGGCCATCGGGTCTTTAAGAGGCATTTTTATGGATGAAAACAAAAAATACTTAGGCAAAAAAGAGATATGGCTCTATTCCGTCGCGGCGCTCGGCCAAGGCATGATGTACGCCATAATGTCGGGATACATCACCGACTTCTATTTGCAGGTTTTGCATCTCGGTCTTCCGTTCGTGCTGATTCTGACGTTCGTGTCCAGGTTCTGGGATGCGGTCAACGATCCTATCGTCGGAAGCATCGTCGACCGCCACACCACCAAATGGGGCAAATTCAAACCGTACGTTGCGTTCTCGGCTTTGCCTATGGCGGTGCTGACCTTTTTGATGTTCTTCGACTGGGGCGGGGCGCTTGACATAAAGGCGCATCCGGAGGTAGCCGTCGGAGCAATGGTCTATGCGACCGTAACTTACGTTTTGTGGGATATGGCCTACACCGTCGGCGACGTTCCGTTCTGGAGCCTGCCTAACGTTATGACGCCGAATCCGGACGAAAGAGGCCAGCTTTTCAGTCTGTCCAGAACGATAAACAGCATCGGCTCGGCAATCCCGACCGTTCTCTTCACGATTCTTTTCGGTTTTGCCGGCAAGCTCGGAATAAAGAGCGACGGCACGAAATATCTTATCATCGTTTCGTTCGTTTCCATTTTGGGACTTGCGCTTTATATGATAAGCTGCTTCGCCGTCAAGGAAAGGGTGCTCATCCCGAATATGCCGAAAGAGAAAAAGGATCCTAACGAACCGAGCGTTCTCAAGCGTTTGCTGCAATGCAGGCCGCTGATGCTCGTGGTTACGATGGGCATTCTGGCAAGCGGCAGATATCTTATGGGCGCGGCTTCCGTGCACGTTGCAAGATACGCGTTCTATATCGGAAAAAGCACCGAAGGTCTGACTCCGGACGAAATTAACGCGGCCGTCAGCTCCAGCATAAGCCTGGTTAACCTCGTTCTGACGGGTTGCTCGGCGGTGGGTATGTTCGGCACCATGCTGCTTCTTCCGCGTCTCTACAAAAAATACGACTACAAAACCATCGTCGTGTTCGCATGCCTTGCGGGCTTCGGCGCAAGTTTGATCACCACCGTTCTCGGCGTCATCAGCATCGTGAAAGACGTAAGGTTGCTGTTCTTCTTCTGCATACCGTTCATTCTCGTTCAATGCGTGCCGCTAGGCGTTCTGAACGTAACCTCTTACGCAATGGTGGGCGACTGTCTGGACTATCTCGAATGGAAAACCGGCTACCGCGACAACGCTTTGGGCAGCGCGTGCCAGACCTTCGTCAACAAGCTTTCCAACGCGCTCGCAACGGGCTTCGTCATCATCATGTACATCATCATTGGCCTTGATCCGAAGGATACGATGGCAAACGGCGCAGTGAAACTGGTCACCGATTTGTCGCATATTCAAAGGGTAGGCATGTTCTCGCTGGTGTCCATAGTTCCGGGACTTTCCATGCTCGTTTGCGCGATACCTGTGTTCTTCTACGACATTTCCGGCGAAAAGAAAAAACGCATAACCGCCGAACTTGCCCAGATGCGTCAGGCAAAAGGCATAACAATCGAATAAATACCCCCAAAAAAGGAAATAACTATGAGCAAAAAAAACAAGGAAAAAGTGGTTTTGGACACTCATTATACTTCCGGTGAGGAGATTTTCAACAACAAATACGTCCCCGTGAATCACGGCAAAAGGCCGCACCTGTGGCTGGGCTTTGCCAAGGCCGTGGTAAGGATTTTCGTAAGGAAACCCGAAGTGGTCTGGAAAACGGAAATTCCGTCGGAGCCGTGTCTGTTCGTGTGCAATCACACCAAAATCTACGCGCCGGTTGCCATTTTGCTTTACTATAAAAACGTGAGGCTTTGGGCCAATTTCTACTTTATGTACTTAAAGGATTGCTGGAATCATATGATGAAAAAGGTCCTTAAGGACCGCAATCCTATTCTGAAGGGCGTTGCCGCGCTTATCATGCCGCTTGTGGTATGGACGTTCAAGAGCATCGAGGCCATTCCGGTGTTCCACGACACCCGCGTCAAATACACCTTCACCGAATTTGTGGACACCTTAAATGCCGGCAAGTGCAGCATGGTTTTTCCGGAAAGGACGGAAAATCAGGTGTCCAAATACGTCTACGAGTTCAACAGAGGCTTCACCTTCGTGGCTCAGACCTACTTCAAACAAACGGGCAAGCTTTTGAAATTCTATCCCGTTTATTGCTGTCAGAGCCTCAAAAAATTCGTTGTCGGCGAACCTATAACCTACAACCCTGACGAGCCTATGCGCGCGCAGAGTGTGAAGATTGCGGAATATCTCCAAAACGAAGTTACCGCAATCGCCGACAGCCTCGGCGAACACGACATTGTTTTGTATGGATAAAGAAAAGAAAAAACTAAAAAGTCTGAAACTCACCGAAAGCGTGGATTTCTCCGATCTGGCAGGAGGCGAAGAAACCGTCGAAGATTTGGAGAAAATGGCTCCCAAAAAGCAAAATTTGGGGGTTAAAATTGCGTTTTTGGCGTTTAACGTGCTGATTGTGGTGTTTATCCTTTTGGCCGAGAAACACAATTCGGGCAGCATTCCGAACCTTAAAGAAACCATTCTGAACGCCAGATACGGCTGGCAGTACGCGGTCGCCGCATGCCTGCTGTTCGTGGTTATGGTCGGCGCGGAAGCGCTGTGCTACGTTTTGATGATGCGTGTTTCGGGGCAGGGCTTCAGGCCGTGGCTGGCGGTGAAAACCACGATTATCGGCAAGTATTACGACAACATAACTCCGTTCAGCATGGGCGGACAACCGTTTCAGATGTACTACATGGCAAAGTCGGGCTTAAGCACGTCAACCGCTTGTTCGATGCCGGTCATTCACCACGTCGTCAAGCTTCTCGTTTCCAACGTTGCCATAGTCGCTTGCTATATTTTCACGTCAACCAACACGGCGGGCGGCATCAAAATCGCGGCCTACGTCGGAGTGTTTTTTAATTTGTCGATGCCGGCGATAGTGGCGCTCTTCATAATCAAAAAATCGTGGGCTTTGGCAATAACCAAATGGGTTGTGAAAGTCGGGCATAAATTGCGCATTGTCAAGGATTACGACGCCACTCTGGACAAAATTCTGAAGATGGTGGACGAGTTCATCGGCACGCTTCGTTTCTTGTTCAAGCATATCGGCCTCAGCTTAATTATTGCGGTTCTGGCGCTTACGGAGGTTCTTGCTTTGGTGGCGGTTCCGTACTTCGTCATAAGGGCGTTCGGCGTCGAGTGCGATATGTGGCAGACAATCGTCAAAGGTATGTACGCAATGAACGCCGCATCTTACGTTCCGACCCCGGGTTCCGCGGGCGGCGCGGAAGCCTATTTCTACGGAATATTCGGCGACGAACTCGGAAGCGGCAACTTCTTCTGGGCAGTTATGTTCTGGCGCGCGATAACCTATTACGTCTATATCGTCATCGGCACTGCCATAAATTTCGGCATGGTTATATACAGCAGCATCAAAACCAGAAACTACAACAACAACTTAAAGCAGCGTCTTGCCGCGCTTCAGTCGAAGTTCAACATCACCAAAAAGGCTTCGGAGGACGCGGAAGGCGACGTTTCCGTCGCACCGCCTAACGAACCTGACGAAGCGGCAGAAGCGGAGAACACAATCACGGAGGATAAAGAATATGGTGAACATTGAAAGGATCAATTTCTTGGCAAAAAAACAAAAAACCGAAGGCCTCACCGAAGAGGAAAAGGCCGAACAGGCAAAGCTCAGGCGTGAATACGTTGACAGCGTAAAGGCCGACCTTGCCGCCCAGCTCGACAAAACCCTCATCATCGATCCGGTTACCGGCGAAGAAAAGTGGGTAAGGGACATGAAAAAAAACAAATAACCGTTTTATCGAAGCCTTCCGCACAGCGGGAGGTTTTTTGGTATAAAAACCGCCGCATTGCATAGCATAATGGTATGAATGAAGATTATATCGAAAAAGCAAACGAAGCGGCGGAAAAACTTTTCATGGAAGGCCGCATTTCGGAAAAAGACAAAGAGAGGATAGCCTCTGCCGCGGCGGCGGACCTTGGCGACGAGTCAGCAGAGCGCGACCGCAATTATACCTGCTCCGACGCGACGAAAGACGTCAGATCTGTGCTGGACGGCTTTTTGAAAGCGGCGAAAAACAGCGCCGAAAGGCTGGAGGCCGTCATAACGGACAGCGCGAGCGCGTTTGTCAAAAGCTACAGCTTCAATCTTTCGGACGGCACGGTTTTGTACAGCAGAAAAATCCAAGTCCGGCCGTGGGAGAAGTACGAATCAAAAACCGTGAAGCTAAAAGGCACGGCAGAAAAGGCTCCGTTCGAGGCGGAATTCGTCATTTCCGAAATCGAGCAGACGGGTTTTCCCGAAAACCTCCCGAGTTCGGCGATGCCGTACGTTGCGGTGGCGCTCGAGGAAAAATTTTCGGGAGTCATAAAGGTTTGCAGGCCGGGGCTGTCGCTGAAAATCAAAATAGAATAAATGCAACAAAAAAACGCAATTTTCATTGCGTTTTTTGTTATTTGGCTATTTATTCCACAACGCCGCGACGGGCGGCAAGATCGGCGGAAATTTGTTTTTTCTTGTCGCCGACGAGGTCGTAGAAGAAGATAGGGATTGCGGCAAGCGCGCTGGTGATGCCCGGAATGACCGTGTAGGAGAAGAACACTCCTTTTTTGACGCTATCGGAAAATTCCGTCATATTTGCCTGATATCCCGTGAAATCCGCAAACACCCATGCAAGGCATACCGCCGCGCCGAGCGCCAAGGTAACCTTGATGCAAAGGCTGAGTACGGCGTAGGCAACGCCCTCGGTTCTTTTGCCCGTTTTCCACTCGTAGTAGTCGACGGAGTCGGCCACCATAATCATCGGCATAATGTTCACCGCGCCGAACTGAAGCCCCATCAAAAACAGCGTTGCGATGAGGGCGATGAGGTTGAAGTTTGTCCAGACGGCAACGAGATACGCAAGCACCGAGCTTACGCCGCCGTAAATGCTCATTGCGATGAACACTTTTTTCTCGTCGAATTTTTTGATGAGAATCGGCGTAACCGCCATAGATATGACGGTTCCGACCGCCGTGGAAATGCCGAGAATTATGATTTTGTTTGCGCCGCCGAGAATAGCGTTTGCCGTTTGCGCCTGAATGGCCATTGCGCCCTGACGGGCAAAGCCCAGAAAATAGCTTGCGACCACCAGAAGCAGATATTTGTTGTTTTTGATGATGCCGAACATATCCTTGAGGCTGACTCGCTCGGCTTCGTACGGCACGCGTTCCTTGTTGAAGAAGAAAATGCCCAGAAACATCAAGCTTCCCAGAACGCTGATGACGATTGCGCACCAAAGGTATTCGGTTGTGGAAATGGTGCCTTCAATTCCCGCGCCGCCCGGCACGCACAGGCACACCGCCGGAACCACGACGTACGGCGCCGCCTGACCGATAGATTTGAGGGTGCCGGAAAAACCGATAAGATTGTTTCTTTCCGTCGGATTCGGGGTGATGACCGCCGACATACCTTGCGACGGCACGTCGCCCAAAGTCATGGCGACCGACCACAAAGTGGTGGTGACGAATATGTAGGCGTAAAGAGCAAACCCCGTGAGGTTGACTTTGCAGAAAATGAGAACCGTCAGAATGGACAAAGGAATGGTGGAAATGACGATAAACGGCTTAAGTTTGCCGTGTTTTCCGCCTTTTTTGCTGTCGATAAGGTTGCCGATAAGCGGATCGAAAACGGCGCTGACGAGTTTTGCGGCCAGAATGATAAAGGTTACGATAACCATTTTGGACGCTTCGATCATGCCGGAGCCGCTGTAGAATTCTACCTGATAACTGTTGATGTAGAAAATGATTGCTTGCAGGCCGAACAGCCCCAAAGAGTAAAAAATAAGTTCCTTAACGGTAAGGTATTTTTTGTTTTGCAGATTTTCTTCCATAAGCCTCCTCCCTAAGTTGCGTATAATACCTTCATTGTAACAGACCTGAGACGCCAAAGTCAATATAAAATTTCAAAATATACCGCTGTGGGCGAAACTATAATTGACTTTGATTCGAAATGTGTGCTAAAATATAAAAAAAGGAGACGATATGAAAGCGATAGTTGCAGTAGACAAAAAATGGGGAATCGGCAAAAACAACGGTTTATTGTTTCAAATTGCAGAGGATATGCGCTTTTTCAGGCAACAAACCCTCGGGAAAACCGTCGTCATGGGCAGAAAGACGCTGGAATCTTTCCCAAACGGAAAGCCGCTTAAAAATCGCAAAAACGTCGTTCTCGGAAATCCGAAAAATCTTGAGGGCATAGTCTCCGTGAAAAATTTTGAGGAACTAAAAACCGCGCTTTCGGGCGAAAACCAAAGCGACGTGTACGTCATCGGCGGCGGAAGCGTCTATAATCTTCTGCTTCCGTATTGCGACAGCGTTCTGGTAACCAAGGTCAAAGCAGACGGCGACGCGGAAGTGTTTTTCCCAAATCTCGACGAGGACGAAAACTTCTTCGTCTCCTCCGACAGCGGCGACGTGGCCACGGAAAGCGGCTACACCATCAGGTTCGTCACCTACGAAAACAAAAATCCGAAGACCTGGGGTTGAAAGTGAGCATATTTTACGACAAAAATTTAAGTCTGTCCGTGACTGCCGCAAGCGGCGTCGAGGCGGTAACAAAAAGGGAGCTTCAGGACTTGGGCTACCTTCCTTCCGCGGCGGTGAACGGCCGAATTTGCTTTTCGGGCGATTTTTCGGACGTGGCGAAGTGCAACGTCAATCTGCGTACCGCGGACAGAGTGTACGTAAATCTCGGGACGTTTTCCGCCACCACTTTCGACGAACTTTTCGACTGCGTCAAAACGATAGCATGGGAAAACGTCATCGAACCCTGCGGGAAAATAACCGTCAACGCAAAAAGCGCGGCGTCAAAACTCTTCGCGTTGTCCGCAATCCAGAGCATAACCAAAAAAGCTGTTTGCGAAAGGCTTAAGCAAAAAGGCTTTTCTTCGATTTCGGAAACGGGCGCGGACTACAGAATAAACATGAATTTTTTCAGGGACGTTTGCACGGTCAGTCTGGACACCAGCGGAGCAGGGCTTCACAAGCGCGGCTACCGAATGGAAACGGGCGAGGCGCCGATAAGGGAAACCTTGGCCGCGGCGATATTGATGCTGAGCTACTGGAACAAAAACCGCGTGCTGGTCGATCCGTTTACGGGCAGCGGCACCATACCCATCGAAGCCGCCCTCATCGCCAACGACACGGCTCCCGGGCTGAAAAGAGAATTTCTTTTCGACACGTGGCCGAACGCGCCGAAGGTGCTTTCCGCGGCAAAAGAGGAGGCGCAAGCAAAGGTCAAAGACGAAACCGACCTCAGAATCAGCGGTTTCGACATCGACGGCAAGGCCCTGAAGCTCGCCGTCAGACACGCCAAGCTTGCCGGCGTGGACAAATACGTGCATTTTCAAACCGAAGACATGCGCAACATTTCCTCAAGGTTTTCGCATGGAGTGATGGTGGCAAATCCGCCGTACGGCGAACGACTTATGACGGAAAACGAAGTCGCGGCGTTATATAAGGATTTCGGAAAACTGTTCTTTTCGCTGGACGAATGGAGCCTTTACGCCATAACCGCATACGGAAATTTTGAAAGAGCCTTCGGAAAGCGCGCTGACAAAACACGCAAACTCTATAACGGCGGACTGGAATGCCGGTTGTTCGAATACTTCGGCACGCCGCCGAAAAAAATCGTCAGGGAGGATCGAGAATAAATGGACGAAAAAGAAAAACAACGCCTCATCGCCAAGCTGAAACGCGGCGAAAACGGCGACACCGCCCGCGACGACGACGATTTATACAAATCGGAATCGCTGATGAAAAAAGCGGACAAATTCAAAAGCAACTACAAGGATTATTACGACGACGTCAAGCTTCACATAAAAGAAGACTGGTGAAAAACGATAAAAAAAAGCGGAAGGCATCTCCCGCTTTTTCTTTTTTATTTTGCCTATTTCAGATCTTTTTTGTTGATCATAAATATGCCGAGGTCGGCGAAAAGCCCCACGCAAAACACGCCCGTCAAAAGATACAGCCACCATTCTTTTGTGGAAGGGCCGATGCCTGCAGCAACCGTGGACTGCGCGGCAGTTAGCAGATAAGGGCTGATTTTGGACAGCCATTCGGTGCTTTCCTTCAAAGAACCGAGGGATAGAAGCGAACCCAGCCCCGACACGACGAGATCGACGACCACCAGACAGAATATCAACGTTCCGCCCGTCCCGCGGATGAAGGTTGCGACGAACATATAGCATTGTGCAAGCGCCGTCGTAAGCAAGCCGTTCATCAGCCACGCGCGCAGGAAATACCATATTTCCACCGCGCCGCTGCCGCCGTACGTCCCGAAGCATATAAGACCAAGAAGAAGCTTGAACACCATCATCAGCAGAATTGTGCCGAAAATCGCCGCCGAAATCACGATGCTTTTGGAAAGATAAAGCTGCGTGCGGCTTGCGCCCGAGGACACGGCGTTTCTCAGCGCTCCGTTCTGGAATTCGGAAGCGAACATCAGCGCCACCCATATCGCAAGATAAATGGTGAGGTCGACGCTCAGCGCAACGTCTTTTGCCGTCGAAATGTCGAAGCTGTCGCCGAGGAAAACTTTGCCTCCGTCCGAATCTTCTCCCACCGGTATTTTCATTGTAACCACGGTCAGAAGAGTCGCAATGGCAAGGATTATGAGGCAAACCTTAAAGGTTTTTTGCCGGTATAGTTTGTAAAAGTCGGCACGTAACAAATTTTTCATTTTTCGCCTCCTTCCATAAGCTTCAGGAAGTAGCTTTCCGGATCGTCCTCCGTAAGCGACAGTTCCGTCGGAATGACGTTGTTGTCCACCAACGATTTCATCACAAACGGGACGTTATCGGTGAAATCGTAAAGATAAACATAGCCGTTTGTCATTTTATAATTTTTAGTGCCAAGCACGTTTTCGAGCACGCGTATCACGCCCAAGCTGTCGGCGCAGCCGATTTTGACGGCTTTGGTCAGGCGAGTCTGAAGCTGCGAAACGGTGAACTGATCCACCATTTTGCCGTTTGCGATGACGCCGTAAACCCCGGCAAGCTTGGTCAGCTCGCCTAAAATGTGGCTGCTTATAAATACAGTCACGCCTCTGCGGTTAAGCTCGAGCAAAAGATCTCTTATTTCCACGATTCCCGCAGGGTCCAGACCGTTTATCGGCTCGTCGAGCATCAGAAGCTTCGGTTCGCCGATAAGAGCCACGGCGATGCCGAGGCGCTGCTTCATGCCGAGAGAAAAGTTCTTTACTTTTTTATGATCTTTCGGATCGAGGCCCACTTTTATGAGCGCGTCTTCGGAAAGCTCTTTCGGCTCCAGTCCGAGTTGAAGCCTTCTGATTTCCATGTTTTCAAGAGCGGTCATATTGCCGTAGAAAGACGGCGATTCTATCAGGCATCCCATGTTCTTTCTGGCATTCACAAGTTCTTTTTTACCGCTACTTCCGAAAATCGCAATTTCGCCGGAATCGGGTGCGGCGAGGCCTCCGATAAGGCGCATTACGGTGGTTTTGCCCGCGCCGTTTTTGCCGATGAAGCCGTAAATTTCACCTTCTTTTATGGCAAGGCTGACGTTTTTGACAACGGCCTTGTCCTTATAAACCTTGGTAAGATTTGAGGCTTGTATCGCGTATTTTGCCATTTTTAAGTTACCTCCCGTTATGGAGCCTTCAGCTCCAGAAACTGTTTCGTTTTTTCCCGTGATTGCATTCGTCGAAAACGATTGCGAGCGCCACCGAAAGAAGCGCCGTTTTCGGATCCTGAACGTCCAGCACGTAAGCGTCCCTTATTGCCAGCACTTTTTTGTTAGTCTGGGCAACGACCGTTCCGTCTTCGGCAAGCAGGCGATAGCTGTATGAGAAAAGGCTGCCGTCGATCGAAAGGTTTCCGAATTCTACGGTTTGTATGTTGAATTTCGGCTTGATCAGACTGAACTTGGCGTTGACTTTCGCAATCACGTCGCCTTCCGGAGTTTCGACGTCGTAGTGAGCAAAGAAGTGCCAAAGTTTGTGCCTGACAATCAGAAGATCGTTTCCGTTGACGTCTTTTATCGCAAAGCGTTTCGGAATTTTGACGAGAGATCCCTTAACTTCCAGAACTCTGTTTCCGGAAACGTCGGTGATAAAGAAGCTGTCGCGAATGGCGAGCATTCGTTGTTTTATGACAAATTGCATGCGGTATCCTCCTTGTTCGTTAGCTACCATTATATCAAACTCTGCAAAATATTGCAACTACAATTTTATTTTGCCTTATTTCCTGCCTGCAATTTCAATCGGTTGACTGAGCGACGAAAAATATATATAATATTTTCCGTAAATGGGCGCAAGCTCAAAAAGTTTCGGAGGATAAAATATGTTAACAAGTATCGTCGGTATCAACTGGGGCGATGAAGGCAAAGGCCGCATGGTCGATTTGCTCAGCTCGGATTATGACGTCGTTTGCAGGTATCAGGGCGGCAACAACGCCGGCCACACCGTGGTCAACCACCTTGGGAAATTCGTTTTGAATTTATTGCCTAGCGGCATACTTCGTCCGGAGGTCGTCAACGTTATGGGCAACGGCATGGTCATAGACCTCGAGCACCTCTCAAAAGAGGTCGGCAGGCTCAGGGCGGCGGGCGTCAGCATCACTCCCGACAACCTGAAAATCAGCGAAAGAGCCGTCATCTGCATGCCTTATCACGTTTTGCAGGACTGCTTGGAGGAAGATCGTCTGGGCGACGCAAAATACGGCAGCACCAAACGCGGTATAGCTCCGGTTTACGGCGACAAATACTTGAAAAAAGTCATCAGAATGGGCGATTTGAGGTATCCTGAATTTCTGGAAAGACGGGTTAAAGAAATCGTTGACTGGAAAAACCTCTTCATCAGAGACGCCTACAAAGCCGACGCCGTCAGCGCGGACGAAATGGTCGCGTGGCTCAAAAAATTCGGCGGAGAATTTCTGGACTACGTCTCGGACGTGGGCAGCTATCTGAACGACGCCGCAAAGGCCGGCAAAAACATTATGTTCGAAGCGCAGCTCGGCGCGCTCAGGGACATTGATTTCGGCATCAATCCGTACACCTCCAGCTCCAACACCGTTGCGGCATACGCGCCTGTCGGCGCAGGCGTTCCGAATTTGAAGCTCGACAAAGTCGTGGGCATCATGAAGGCTTACAGCAGCTGCGTGGGCGAAGGTCCTTACACGGTCGAGGCTTTCGGCGAATTTGCGCACGAACTCAGGGAAGCGGGCGGCGAATACGGCGCGGCAACCGGCAGACCTAGAAGAGTCGGCGGCTTCGACGTCGTTGCTTCCAGATACGGTTGCAGAATGCAGGGCGCAGACGAAATCGCTTTGACGAAACTGGACGTTCTGTCCGTGTTTGACGAAATTCCTGTCTGCGTCGCCTACGACGTAAACGGCACCCTGGTTTCCGAGTTCCCGTTCGGCGAAGACCTTACCGTCGCAAAACCCGTATTCGAATATCTCAAGGGTTGGAAATCCGACATTTCCTCCGTCAGAAAATTCGAGGATCTTCCGAAAGAAGCGCAGGACTACGTTACTTTCATCGAAAAATCCGTCGGCTGCAACATCAGATACGTATCCGTCGGCGCGGAAAGAGACGCATACATCGAAAAATAACGAACCGAATAAAGACTGCGACACCGTTTCGGTGTCGCTTTTTCGTGGTCTAATCGCGCCTGCCGGCGAATAAATTATGCGGGAGGTGCTTATGCAGATAAGATTCAGAAAAATTCAGGCGGCAGGAAACGACTACGTTTATATATCAAATTTCGACAGACGAATTCTTAACAAATCGGAGCTTGCAAAAATTTTGTCCGACAGACATTTCGGAGTGGGCGGCGACGGAGTGGTTTTCGTCGAGGACAGCCCGACGTTCGACGGCAAAATGGTTATGTTCAACGCCGACGGAACAGAGGGAAATATGTGCGGGAACGCCATACGCGCGGTTGCCAAAATTTTGTCGGAAAACGGCCGAATAACGGGCGATTTGGCCGTTATAGACACAAAAAGCGGCCCCAAAGAGGTTCGTATTTTGAAGAGAGATCCGTTCGTTGCGAAAGTGGATATGGGACACGTAAGTTTTTCGGGAGCGGACTTGCCCGTAAACTTTAAGGGCGATTGCACGGAAATCCCGTTTACTAATCGCGGCAGAAAACGCATTTTCTCGGCGGTTTCGACGGGCAATTTCCATGCGGTTACCACCGTCAACTCGGTGGCCGGCCTTGACCTTTCGAAAATGAAAAAGGCTATCTTGTCAAGCGGCTTTTTCCAAGGTGACGTAAACGTCGAAGTTTGCGAGATATTGTCAGAATCTGCAGTTAAAGTGCGCGTTTTTGAGCGTGGAACAGGCGAAACGCTCGCTTGCGGCACGGGGGCAACTGCGGCCGTCGCCGCGCTCAGGCGCCGAAATCTGCTTTTTTCAAAAACCGTCGACGTCTATATGAAAGGCGGCAAATTGCAGGTGGAAGAAGACGGCGGGCGTTTCTTTCTGACGGGCGAGGCCGAGGACGTTTTCGAAGGAACGGCGTATGCGGAGGTCGTCTATGATAAATAACAATTTTTTCGATTTAAGGGCAAACTACGTCTTTTCGGAGGTTGCGCAGAAAGTTAAAGAATTTAAGGAGCAAAATCCCGATGTAAACCTTACCTCGTACGGCATAGGCGACGTTTGTTTTCCGCTGTCGAAAACCGTCGTAACCGCGCTTGAAAATGCTGCGGCCGGTCTTGGCACCGACGACGGATTTTTGGGTTATCAGGACGAAGGCGGCATAAAAGCGCTGAAAGCCGCCGTTTCGAATTTCTACAAAAACCGCCGAAAAGTTTCCGTTTCCGAAAACGAAATTTTCGTTTCCGACGGTGCAAAAAGCGACATAGGCGGACTTCTGGAGCTGTTTTCGACAAGTTCCGTCGTGCTGGTTTCCGATCCCGTTTATCCCGCCTACGTCGATGCGGCCACCATTCGCGGCTTAGCCGTACAAACCGTTTCGGCGACTCCCGAAAATCGGTTTTTGCCGGAGCCTCCGGATTTTTCCGCCGACGTGATTTTTTTATGCTCGCCGTCAAATCCCACGGGTGCGACGTATGATTATGCGGGGCTCGAAAAATGGGTGAGATATGCAAAAAAAGTCGGCGCGGTTATTCTTTTCGACGCGGCTTATGCCGAATTTTCGCCCGACGGTTTCCCTAAAAGCATCTACGAAATCGACGGTGCAAAAGAAGTTGCAATCGAAATTTCAAGCCTCAGCAAATCGCACGGCTTTACGGGCCTCAGATGCGGATGGAGCGTCGTTCCCGATGAGCTCGAAACGTCGGGCGTCAGACTCAACAAGTTCTGGCGGCGCAGACAGGCGGCAAGGTTCAACGGAGCCTCCGTTCTGGCACAGGCAGGTGCGGTGGCGGCGCTTTCCGAGGAAGGCTTGTCGGAAGCTTCCGTCTATATAAACCACTATAAGCGCAACGCCGAAGCACTGAAAAACCGACTTATAGAAGAAGGCTTGCAGGTTTTCGGCAGCGCGCCGTATCTTTGGGTGAAATGCCCAAGCGGGTTTACCGACGAAAGCTATTTCGATTATTGCCTGAGCCAAAAGCACGAAATCGTAACTCCGGGCAGCGGATTCGGAAGCTCGGGCAAAGAATTCGTCAGATACAGCTGTTTTTTCAGATAACATACTTTACACACGCGGAAAAATATATTAAACTTATTATAGAAACACATACGGAGGGGACCTATGCTGTCTAACTATAAATTCAAGCTATATTATAACGTCGGCTCGGTCGGCAAAATTTCATCCGAAAATCCGGACGATTTCGACGTTTCGATTTTCGACGACGGCGTGCGCCTCAAAATTACCTTGCTTCCAAAGAAACCTTTGGAGCTTGTTTGGGCGGAAATCAAATGCAAATATAACTATCAGGACGATTGCCGTGTTTTCGTCAACGGCTATCAGAGCTGGTCGGAAAGCAGGGAATACCTTAAGGGCGAAAAGCTTGTCGGGCTTCCGGGCATCGGCAAATGGAAAATCGCCCGCAAATACACCACTATAAGCGGCGACTATCACATAAAGGATTATCCTAACCTCGCCAATCGTTTTCACGGCTACACCTTCGGCTACGTCCGCAACGGCTCGCAGGTCGATTTTGTGGGCAGCTTGTCAGAAAGAGAAGGCTACACCGTCATAAACTACAATCTGAACGAAAACAGCCTCGTCGTCGAAAAGGACGTAGAGGGCAAAACCGTGTCCGAAAGCTACGTTTTGTTTGATATTATCCGCATTTCTGACACTTATGACCGTGTTTTTGACACATATTTTGAAAAAATGGGTATAACGCCGCCGAAAATGCAAAGGATGTGCGGTTACACCACTTGGTACAACTATTACAACAAAATCACCGAAAAAATCGTTATGAGGGATCTCGAGGCTTTCGACGCAGTAAAAGAAAAGGTGGACGTTTTCCAGATAGACGACGGCTATCAGACGGCCGTTGGCGACTGGCTGTCGGTTGACAAGGTCAAGTTCCCTTCCGGAATGAAAGCGGTTGCGGGCGCAATTCATCAAAAAGGCTACAAAGCGGGCATCTGGCTGGCTCCTCTGAACGCGCAGAAAAATTCCGTCGTAGCAAAAACCCATCCCGACTGGCTCATCAAGGGCGACAATGGCAAACCTATTCTGACTTGCGTCGGCTGGGGCGGCGCGTACGCCCTGGACATCGAAAACGAAGAGTGCAGGGCATATATCCGTCATTTCTTCGACGTCATACTCAACGAATGGGGCTTCGACATGGTGAAGCTTGACTTTTTGTATTCCGCGGCGCGTATGGCCAGAAACAACAAAACGCACGGCCAGCTTATGTGCGAGGCCATGGACTTTTTGAGGGAGTGCGTGGGCGATAAGCTGATTTTGGGTTGCGGAGTTCCGCTTGGCCCGTCATTTGGAAAAGTGGACATGTGCCGAATCGGCTCCGACGCCGAAATTCAGTTTAAGGACAGGTTCTATGTGCACTTCACCAATCGTGAAATCATCAGCACCAAAACCGCGCTCAAAAACACCATGTTCAGGCGTTGTCTGAATCATCGGGTATTTTTGAACGATCCCGACGTGTTCTTCTTCAGAAACACCAAGCGCGCTCCTATCGGCGGCGAAAAAGCAAAGCGCCTCAAATACACCGAACAGCAGAAACAACTTCTGGCAGAGGTTTGCAGCATGTTCGGAAGTGTGCTTTTCACCAGCGATTCGGTTGCCGAATACGACGAAAATCAAATAAAAAGTCTTTTGAACACCTACGCCGAAAAAGACAGAACGGACGTTTCTGTCGACTACGTAGGCGACGACGTTGCGGTTGTGGTTTACAGTGAGGACGGAAAGAGAATCGAGTGGACGATCGATATGTCCACCGGCGAAAACAGCAAGCGTCAAATCTGACGTAAAAAAGTGTTTATACGTCGATTTATGACGATAAAATGTTTTTAGGGAGAAACAAATGATTTATATTGCCGGTGAAATTCTGGCCGACAGATTCGTTTTCGGCAACGATTGCACCACAAAAGTGGGTGGCGCGCCGTTCAACGCTGCCGCTTGGGCGGCAGACGGCGGCGCAAAAACGGTTTTCTACGGCGCAGTCGGTGGCGACGACGTCGGAAAAAAGGTTCTGGCCGATGCGTCAAAAACGAAAGTTCGGCTCTCGGTGGACGTTTTGAAAGGTCATCGAACCACGGTTGCGCTTGTTTCGCTCTCCGCCGGCGGCGAGCGAAATTTCCGATTTTTGCGCGACGACACGGCCGAATTTAAGCTTTCCGTGCAAAAAATAAACATGTGCGCATTCGAAAAATGCAAAATTGCGCACTTGGGCAGTCTTATGCTCACAGAGATTGAAGGCAGGAAGTTTGCCGCCGATTTCGTCGCTTCTTCAAAAGAAAAACACAAAATCCTGTCTTTCGACTACAATTTCCGTGACGATCTGTATCCTTCGTTCGAAGCCTCGAAAGAGGTTTGCAAAAACGTCGTGGAATCGGCAGACGTTTTGAAATTTTCGGAAGATGAAATTTTGGCCTACACAAAAGCGGCCGACGTTTCGGGCGCACTGAAAGCACTTTCCCAAAAGGACAGACTGGTGGTTGTAACCTTGGGCAAAAAGGGCAGCGCATATTCGTTCGGCGGCGAGCTCGGCTTTGTCGAAGCCGTTCCCGTTTCGGCGGTTGACACCACCGGTGCCGGCGACGCGTATATGGGGACTATGCTTGCGGGGCTTGACAAAACTGATTTCCCGGACGTGTCGATAAATGAAATTCAATCGGTCCTCGAAGCCGCGTCCCGAAAGGGCGCCGAAGCCACCACATTTTACGGCGCGATAAAAATATGAAACTTTATATTTTGAAAACAAAAAACGACGGATTTTTCCGTTTTATGTTGTTTGAGCAGGCAGGTGATAACAAGCAAAGCCGAGGAAGCGCTTGCATTTGTGAGGCGCGCGCAGGTATCCTTGCTCCAAAAACGGTGGCAAAGCCACGTGTTTCAAAGAAACAAAAAACGACGGAGCATTACGTTCTATGTTGTTTGAGCAGGCAGGTGATAACAAGCAAAGCCGAGGAAGCGCTTGCATTTGCGAGGCGCGCGCAGGTATCCTTGCTCCAAAAACGGTGGCGGAGCCACGAGTTTTGAAGAAATAGAAAAACGACGGAGATATCCGTTCTAGGTTGTTAGAGCAGGCAGGTGATAACAAGCAAAGCCGAGGAAGCGCTTGCATTTGCGAGGCGCGCGCAGGTATCCTTGCTCCAAAAACGGTGGCAAAGCCACGTGTTTCAAAGAAACAAAAAACGACGGAGCATTACGTTCTATGTTGTTTGAGCAGGCAGGTGATAACAAGCAAAGCCGAGGAAGCGCTTGCATTTGCGAGGCGCGCGCAGGTATCCTTGCTCCAAAAACGGTGGCGTAGCCGCGTGTTTTGAAGAAACAAAAAAACGACGGATTTTTCCGTCGTTTTGTTTTTGGAGCAGGTGATGGGAATCGAACCCACAAATTCAGCTTGGGAAGCTGATGTTATGCCACTTAACTACACCTGCAAACGCAGTACTTATATTATACAATGTTTTTCAAAAAAAGCAAGCGGATTGCCGCATGGAAAAAAGCAGGACAAATGTTTTTTTAAAAATCACATGACATAATGAAATTAAACGGCGAAATAACCGCTTCGCTTTTCTGTTGCAAAAACGGCTCCTCGGTGGTATAATCGACATAGGAGCATCTGCGCATATGAACAAAATTTCAAAAACAATCTTATTTTCGTTGGCGTTTTTTCTGATGTCAAGCTTGACGGCATACGTCCTGAAATTTCTCCCCGAGCAGTCGTTTTGGTGCTATTTCGGCTCGGCAACCGCCGTTTTGGCCGGGGGGGGGGTGCTTTTATGGCCGCAAAAAACTGGCCGTGGGAGCCGTCCTTTTATGGCCGCTTAAGGGCAAAGGGAAAGCCAAGCTTTCGGTGTTTTTCATAAACGCCGTGGCAATGGGAGTGTATCTCCGTTCTTGGTATAAGCTGAGGGGGCTGGAAAATTCGCTTTGGGTACTTTTGTTGGTGGCCGTCGCCGCCGCGGCAGTTTTGACGGGGTACGCTTTGCTCATAAAAATCTGCGTTCTGCGCTTGCATTACAAGTGGTTTTTGTTGACGTTTTGCGTTTTGGGGCTTGCAGGGTACGTTACGCTTCTTATTCTTACCAAAACCGCATGGCTCTCCACCTTCGGATTTTACGGAATTTTGGTGATTGCCTTCATTTTGTCGCTTTCTGAGAAGGAAACGAACGCCGATTCTTATTTCAATCACTTGGTTCTGGCGTCTTACAGCATAATCGTTTGCGCGGTCATAATTTTGATTATAGCCTTGGAGGGCGACTTTGACGTGGCAGATTTCGACTTCGCGGTTGAGGCTCCCGACGCTGCCAAAAAAGAAAAGAAGCCTAAAGCGTAACGACGAAATACGGCGTTTACGATTAAATTAACGACCTTAAAAGCTGTTTTGTGTCAACAATAGCAGTCTGTTTCCCTGCCGAAAAACGGTGCGGCAATAGGTTGCTATTTTTTTTAAGCTGTGTTATAATTGAAATAAACTTTATACTATGGAGGAAATTATGGAACAACGAATGAGTCTGAAAACCAAAACCGTTTTGGCCGTATGCCTGTTCTTGCTTGTGTTCGGCTCGCTTGCCGTCTGGACGGCGGTTACAGACGTCGATCTCGAAATCAGCAAAATTCTCACTAAAGACGCATTGCCGAAGGGCAAATATTTTGCAACGGCCGACAATTTTGCCGGAAGCTTCGGTCTGTTTTTCGAAGCAGTCGGCAGCAGTCCTATCTATATGATGATAACCTTAGCCGCAACGATAATGTTCTGGTTCGTTCTGCGGCTGGAAAACGGCAAGGACACTCTCAACAAAATTCTGGCAGTCGTGCTTGCTTTCGGCGCGTTTGCGGGATTGTTCCTTTACATAAGCGACATTATGAAATATCTCGGCGATGCGGCAAACACCGAATTCACCGATCATCTTTACGTCAAAGCGATGTCCGCGTCGGTTGCGGCGCTCATGACTGTGTGCCTGCTGTTTGCATGGAAAAACGTCAAACCTGAAAACAACAAGCAGCTTGCAAAAATGTCTGCGGTCATCGTATGCTGCGTGTTCTGCTATCTTTTGGTCAGCCTCATAAAGACTCCTGTCGGCAGAGCCAGGTTCAGAGCCATGAACTATCTTTTTGGTGGCGACGATTTCTCGCTGTTCACCAGATGGATTAAAGCCAACGGAGCAAGGGATCTTCTCACCGAAGCGCAGGGCGTTGCCGTTCACGACAGCTGCAAGAGCTTCCCGAGCGGACATACCTACAGCGCGGCGACCGTTTACGTGTTGCTCGGTCTTCCGCACCTGTTCCCGTTCTGGAACAAAAAATTGCCGAAAACTCTTCTTTGGGTTTGCACGATAGGCTACACGGCGCTGGTTGCGATAAGCCGCATTATGGTTGGCGCGCACTATTTTTCCGACGTTCTTTTCGGCGGAACTTTCTGCTTCATCTTCGCCATCGTGTTCCGTGAGATATTCGTCTGCAAGGGCTCGCATTTCTATGCGGTGTTCCCGAAGCTGAAAAAAGCAAAAGCCGAATAAGCTTAAACTATTTACCGACAAAAAAACCACCGAATAATTTCGGTGGTTTTTTTATGGGGATTATTAAAACAATGAAATTTGCTGATTTGTAATTTTACTCCTGCGGCGCGGCAAGCGCTTCTTTGTAGGCTGCGAGGATTTTGTTTTTCAATTCTTCGCGAATTTCCGAATTGATCGGATGCGCAATATCCTTAAATTCGCCGTCCGGAGTTTTTCGGGAAGGCATTGCGATGAAGTCGCCGTCTTGGCCTGAGATAATCTTGATGTCGTGCACTGCAAAGCAGTCGTCAATTATGATGGACGCAACGGCTTTGAGCTTGGTGTCGTCCTTTTTGATAAGTCTAATTCTGATGTCGGAAATCTTCATACGTTAAACTCCTTTCATTTTTTAACATCTACATTTTAGCACCAAAAAATACCTCTTGCATTAAAATATTCTTAAAAACAAGACAAATCTCCCGTAAGTGTAGAAAATCGGAAGACTTTCCGCACCTACCATGCGTGCGCACAATATAATAGAGCATGGCAAGGATACATTTCGTAGGCGCCGGCGGCGCAAGCATGAGCGTTTTGATGCAAATAGAAAGCGAGCTCGGACATTTGGTTACCGGGAGCGACAGAAAGGACGGCGAAAGGCTTCAAAAACTTAAAGCCGCGGGCTACGACGTTTACGTCGGGCATAATCCGGAATACGCGCGCCGCGCAGACGAAGTGGTCTTTACCGGCGCGGCAAAAATCACCGATCCCGAAATTTCGGCCGCGGCCTGGGCAAACGTAAAAACGGTCGAGCGCGGCGAGTTTCTGGCGGACGTCTGCGACAATTTCAAAAAAACCGTGGCCGTTTCCGGAACGCACGGCAAAACCACCGTAACCGCGCTTCTTTCGGAATGTTTCAAAAACGCAGGCAAAAAATTCTGCGCGCACGTCGGCGGCGAAGTGAACGGCTTTTCCGGAGGTTTTTTCTTTTCGGGCACCGACTATATGCTGACGGAAGCCTGCGAATACCGAAAAAGTTTTTTGCATCTTAAGCCTTTGGTCGCAGTCGTTTTGAACGTCGAACCCGACCACTCCGACACCTACAAAACGAAGCGTGAGCTTGAGGACGCGTTTTTTGATTTTGCAAACAAAACCTTGGCCGCGGGCGGCACGCTGGTCGTTTCGGACGAAGTGAAAATTTCTCGTATGCAAGCTTGCGCAAGTGAAAAAGTGATGACGTACGGCTTTGAAAAAACGTCAAGCGTGTACGCCGAAAACGTCTGCGAAAAAGGCGGCTTCACCGAATTTGACGTGTGGTTCTACGGCAGGTTTTACGGCCGCGTCAAAAGCTGTCTGCACGGATTGCACAACGTTATGAATGCGCTTGCGCTGATATGTGTATGTGCGCACGAACAGATAGATAAACGTGCCGTTATGCACACTTTAACATATTTTTCAGGCGTCAAGTGCAGATATGAACATATATGCGAAGTGCGTGGAAATATGGTCGTATCGGACTATGCGCATCACCCCACTGAAATAAGATCGGTGATTTCGGTTGCAAAAGAAACGGGGAAAAAGATAGCCGTATATTTTCAGCCGCACACCTACTCCAGAACCGCCGCGCTTTTTGACGAATTCGTTGCCGCGCTTTGTATGGCCGACGAGGTGAATCTGGTGAAAACTTATTCGGCGAGGGAAACGGAAAGCGACGGCAAAAACGAAACCGATCTTTATCTTGCGCTTCCCGAGGGCAAACGCCGCAAGCGCTTCGACAGCGTAGAGGAGGCGGCCGAGGACATAAAAAATCTGCCCGCTTCAAGCCGTCTGGTGCTGACGGTTGGCGCGGGCGACATAACCGAAATAAAAAAATATCTATAAAAAATCCACCGCTTTTTGCGGTGGACAGTTTCAGCATTTGACGACCACTTTTTGATACGGAATTCTCGTTTCCACTTCCGCAAGCTCCTGAAACTTTCTCGGAACGTCCTCGAATTCTATTTCGACGTCCACGAGTCCGTCGGTCTTTATTGCGCGGTTTGCCAGAAGGTTGATGGCGGAATAAAACTCGCCGTAGCCGTTTTTGACGCCGATGACGGAAAGCTGTTTTTCCAGAATGTCGCAAAGGTTGAAATTGACGGTTTCGTTTTCGAGGTGATGCCCCACCACCACGACGGTGCCCGTTTCCTTGGTTATGGCGGTGGCGTAGTTAGGGCTCATGCCGCCGCGGATTTCGTAAACGCAGTATTCGGCCATTTCGCCGCCGGTGATTTCCTTGATTCTGTCGCCGACGTTGGCGCTTGTCGGGTTGACGGTGTAGTAAACGCCGTAGCTTTGCGCAAGGTCGAGCTTGGACTGATCGGTGTCGATGAGCACTGGAACTATCTGATAATACAAAGCCAGCTGCGCAATGATGTTGCCGATTGTGTTCGCGCCCAAAATGGTGATATATTGCCCTTTTTCGACGTGCAGCGCTTCGATGACCTTGATGCCGAGGGCAATGTATTCGGTGAAAAGAGCGGCGCTGTCGGAAACGCCTTCGGGAAGAATGTAGGCCTTTTCGTGCGGAACGGTTACGAAATCGCACAGAAAACCGTCGGTGTCCAGCCCCATGATTTTGACGTCCGGAGCAAGCACTCTCTTTTTGTTATAGGTTGTGTCGGGATCCATTTCGTACGGATACAAAACGACGCGTTCGCCTTTTTGCAGGCCGGCAAGCTCGCTGCCTTCGCTGATTTGTCCCACCGCGCTCATCACGGGGACAATCGGAAACATAGCGTTGCCCTGACCTTTGTAAAGTTCGAGATCGGTGCAGGCGAGAGCCGCCTTGTTGACCTTGACTTTAACTTCGCCCGAGTCAACCGTGCCGTCCTTTTCCACCAGACGAAATTCACCTTTTGAAACAATTTGCCAAGCTTTCATATAAATCCCCTTCGGCTTAAATTTCGGAACCAGTTTATTATAACACACCTTCCGCGCTTTGTAAACGGATAAACGGAAGTTCTTAAAAAAAATAAATTTGCAAAAATTTTCGGAAAACGGGGCGTTTTTTGTTGACTAATAGTTTATTTATTCCTATAATTAATAAGCAAAATTGTGTAACTAAGCGCGGCCTAGGGCGGCGCAAACGGAGGTAAAAATGCAAGAGAAAATTCATCCGGATTATCATGAGGTTACCGTGCAATGCGCATGCGGTGCTACGTTCAAAACCGGTACCACCAAAAAAACCGACGTGATCAAAGTTGAAATCTGCAGCAACTGTCACCCGTACTTCACCGGCAAGCAGAAACTGGTTGATACCGGCGGTCGTGTTGACAAGTTCAAGAAACGTTATAATCTTGACAAATAACTAAAAAACAACGAAGTGCAGAGTTTTACGCTATAACTCTGCATTTTTTGTGTTCAGAAACGGAGTAAACTTTGAAAAAAAACGTTGTTTCCAAAATCGGCGGGCAGGCGGTTATGGAAGGCGTCATGATGCGCGGCGAGCGTAGCATGGCAACGGCAGTCCGTAACGCTGCGGGCGAAATCACCGTCGAAAGCAAAAGGTTCAAAGATACCAAGCAAAAAAGGCTTTTTTCAAAAATACCGGTCGTGCGCGGAGTTATCAACTTCGTGCAGATGATGTACGTGGGCGTTGGCATAACCCTTCGTTCGGCGGAGGTTGCCGGCGAGGACTACGAGCCGTCCGCGTTCGAAAAAAAGCTTTCCGAAAAAACCGGCGTCGACATCATGAAGGTGGCGATGGGTTTTTCCGTGGTTTTGGGCATACTTCTGGCGGTTGCGCTGTTCGTGGTGCTTCCGGAATTTCTGGTGGGGCTTCTTTTTAAAATCCCGGCGCTTGCCTCGTGGCCGGTGTGGGTTATGAACCTTCTGACCGGATTCGTGAGGATAGGCATTTTCGTGGCGTATATCGCAGGCTGCGCAAAGGTTCCGGAAGTTAAAAGGCTGTTTATGTATCACGGGGCGGAGCACAAAACCATCAACTGCTTCGAGCACGGCGAGGAGCTGACGGTGGAGAACGTGCAAAAGTATTCCACCAAGCACAAACGTTGCGGCACCACTTTTTTGTTTTTGGTTATGCTTGTCAGCATACTGGTTTTCAGCGTCGCAACCTACGTTCTCGGCGAAATCGGACTGGACGCAACCAAGATATGGCTCAGAACCTTGTGCAAAATCGCGCTGCTTCCGATAGTGGCGGGTTTAAGCTACGAACTTTTGAAAATTCTTGCAAAATTCGACAATCCGATATGCAACGCCATAAGGGCGCCGGGTATGTGGCTGCAAAAGCTCACCACCCGCCAGCCCGATGACGATATGGTCGAGGTTGCCATTGCGGCGTTCAGAACCGTTCAGAATATGGACGCCGACGAAACCTTCCCGACCGAAAAATTCACCATAAAGCTGCCGTACAAAACGGCGAGAGAAAAACTTGAAAAAATTCTGCCGGCGAGCGAGTTCGAAACCTCCGACGTCGACTGGATTTTGTGCGACGTTCTGAAGGTGAAGCGCAGCGAATTGCCGCTTCAAAAATACGTTGACGAAGAACATCTGAAAAAAGCCGAAAAGCTTGCAAAGGAACGCGCGACGCATCGTCCGCTTCAGTACGTTTTGGGCTATCAGGATTTCTACGGTCAGAAAATAACCGTGTCCGAAGGCGTTCTGGTGCCTCGTCCCGAAACGGAGATTCTGGCCAAACTCACGGCCGAAATCGCCGAAAACAAGAAGGTTTTGGATCTTTGCACGGGCAGCGGAGCAATCGCCGTGGCTGTCAAAAAGCTGTGTCCTGCAGCAGACGTAACCGCGTCCGACGTAAGCGAAAAAGCTTTGGAAATTGCTTCCTACAACGCAAGCCTTAACGACGCCGAAGTCAAATTCGTGCTTTCCGACGTTTTCGCGAACGTCGTGGAAAAATACGACGTCATCGTTTCCAATCCGCCGTATATTCCGACTGCCGACATCGAAAAACTGGACAAAGAAGTCAAGGATTTCGAGCCGAAAATCGCGCTTGACGGCGGCGCGGACGGCCTGGAATTTTATCGTGAAATCGCAAAAGGCGTCAAGGAGCATTTAACCGACGGCGGCACCTTGCTTCTGGAGTTCGGAATCGGGCAGGAAAACGCCCTCACGGACATATTCAAAGAGGTTTTTTCCGACGTTCGGACGGTCAGGGACTTTCAGGACGTTCCTCGCATACTCATCTTGAAATAGGAGAATTTTATGTTTGAAAAACTGAAACTTATGAAAGAAAGGTTCGCCTATCTTACCGACGAAATTTCCAAGCCGGAGGTTATCGCCGACAGAGAGCTTTGGCAGAAACTCGTCAAGGAGCATTCGGACCTGGAAACGGTAATCGAAAAATACGACGAATACCTTGCCGCGGAAAAGTCGTTTGAGGAAGCGAAGGAGCTTTTGTCCTCGGGCGACGACGAGCTTAAGGAGCTTGCCAAGGCGGAATTCGAGGAATACAAGGAAAAAATGGAGCAGCTCACCGGCGAACTCAAAATTTTGCTTTTGCCGAAGGATCCTAACGACGGCAAAAACGTCGTTATCGAAGTGAGAGCGGGTGCCGGCGGCGAAGAAGCGGGGCTTTTCGGCGCGGAGCTGGTCAGAATGTACAAGCGTTACGCCGAAAGACATCGCTGGGGAGTTGAGGACGTAACCACCAACGTCACGGATCTCGGCGGCGTAAAAGAAGTGTCTTTTTTGGTGAAAGGCAACGGCGCCTACAGCAAGCTTAAGTTTGAAAGCGGCGTTCACAGAGTTCAGAGAGTGCCGGAAACCGAAAGTCAGGGCAGGGTTCACACCTCAACCGCAACGGTGGCCGTGCTTCCGGAGGCAGAGGACGTTGAAGTTCAGATAGACGAAAAGGATCTCAAAATCGACAGATTCCGTTCGGGCGGCGCAGGCGGTCAGCACGTCAACAAAACCGAGTCTGCCATAAGGATAACCCACCTTCCGACAGGCATCGTGGTCGTTTGCGAGGACGAAAGAAGCCAGATCAAAAACTACGAGAAGGCCATGAAAATCCTGAAGACTCGCCTTTACGATCACTTTCAGACCATGGCCACCAAGGCCATCACCGACAAAAGGTCGGCGCAGATCGGAACGGGCGACAGAAGCGAACGTATCCGCACCTACAATTTCCCTCAGGGGCGTGTTTCCGATCACCGCATAGGGCTTACGCTCTACAGTCTGGGGACGTTTATGGACGGAGATCTGGACGAGATGATCGAAGCGCTTCAAATCGCAAATCAGAATGCTCAACTCACCTCAATCGACGAATAAACCTCATATTTTGTCAACTAAAAGGCAAAACGGCTTGCAGCTTTGCGGCCGTTTTTTTCGTTCGGAAAATCTTTTTCGATAAGGCCGCGCGAAAAATTGCCGTTTGCACTTTTTCGGCAAAATGCGAAAGCTTCGGAAAAAGTCGAAAGTTTTTCGAAAACCTGTTGAAATATTGAAAAATAACTGCTATAATATACGTAATAAACTTTAACATGGAGGTACGTTCACAATGGTCAAAATTGTTTACGGTGCAAAAGGAAGCGGCAAAACCAAAAGGATAATCGATATGGCAAACGAAAGTATCGAATCCGCTGCGGGAAATATCGTTTTCATCACCGACACGAACAGATATATGTTTGACGTGAAGTATCAGATTCGCGCGCTCAACGTAACCGAACACAAAATTTTCGACGAGGAAGCTCTCATCGGTTTCATAAAAGGTCTTATCGCGGGCAATCACGACATCAGCCTCATCTATATCGACGGCGCGCATCGCATTGCCAAAAAGGACATTTCCGAAATGCAGTCTTTCTACGACGCACTGGAAGAAATTTCCCAAAATCAGAAGGTCGATTTCGTCGTATGCGTAAGCTCCGATCTTCCTGAAATGCCTGAATTTTTGAAAAAATATCTCTGATCGTTTAACATGAAATTCACCTCTACGAGAAAAACCGAATCCGTATCGGGGGGCGAAGCCGTTCTCAACGGAACGCCTGCGGGCGGCGGACTTTACGTCCCGTCCGAATTTCCCGTATTTTCCGAAAACGAAATCGCGGAATTTTGCAAAATGGCCTATCCTGAGAGGGTGGCCGTAGTTTTCAAAAAATTCTTCGACGATTTCAGCTATTACGAGCTTTTGGATTATGCCGAAAAAGCTTACGCTTCTTTTGAGGACTTTTGTCCCGTCGTGAAACTTGAGGACGAAAGCTACGTTGCGGAGCTTTGGCACGGCCCGACCGCAACCTGCAAGGATTTATCGCTTGCCATGATGCCTTACGTCATCGAAGCGGCGAAGAAAAAGCTCGGCCTGACCAAAAAGACGTTGGCGGTTTTCGCAACCACTGGAAACACCGGCAAGGCCGCGCTTGAAAGCTTCACGGGACACTCCGGAGCTAAGCTCGTCGTCGTTTATCCCGACGCCGTGATGGACTATCTCCAGAAATTACAGCTCGTTACGCACGTAGGGGACAACACCCACGTTTTCGGCGTGAAGGGCAGTTTTTCGGAGGCGAAGGAAAGCGTTTCCGCGTTTTTCTCAAACAAAGAAAACAAAATCGCATTGTCCGCTTCGGGATACGAGGCGGTGGACGTTTCCAGCGTGAACTGGTGCAGAATAACGGCGGAAATCGCGTGCGTGTTCTCGGTTTACGCCGATCTAATGGAAAGTGAAGAAATTTCGCCGTCCCAAAAGGTGAACCTTTGCATTCCGACTTCGTCGGGTTCGATGCTTGCCGCCGCTTATTACGCCAAAAAGATGGGGCTTCCGGTGGACAGGATCATCGTTGCCGTCAACGAAAACAATCATCTGGCAAAGTTCTTCGCCAGTGGCGAATATCAAAGGCCGAAAACCGTCGCCCTCACAAATTCGCCGTCCTTAGACGCCGCAAGGTGCAGAAATCTGGAGCGTATTCTCTACGAAATCTCCGGCCGCAACGCCGCGTTCGTCAGCGAAAAAATGGAAGAGCTTGCCCTGAGCGGCAAGTTTAGAGTTGACAAAAAACTGCTTGACGATTGCGATATTGTCTGCGGATATGCCACAGAAGACGAGATTATTGACACAATCGAGGGTGAATTTGAAGAAAACGACTACGTTTGCGATCCGCACACCGCGGTGGCTGTCAGCGTTTGGCTGGATTATCTTACGCAGGCCGAGGACAAAACGCCTACCGTGCTGTTTTCCACGGCAAGTCCGTTCAGATATCCGATCGACGTGCTGTTCGCAATCACCGAGGATTTCGTCCGCGATCCCGTCAAAGCCATAAGAAAGCTTGAGGAAGCAACGGCTCTGGACGCTCCCGAGGCGCTCAAAAAACTTTCGAAATTGCAGGTAAAACACAACAAAATCGTCGAACTTTCGGACGTATCCGAAACCATTTTCGATTTTATAAAGTAAATTTTAGGAGAACAATATATATATGGATAACAAAGTGGTTTACACCGCCTTCAAGCCGACCGGCGATTTGCAGCTCGGCAACTATGTCGGCGCGCTCAGGAACCTCGTTAATTTGCAGGACGAACACAGATGTGTCTATATGGTTGCGGACATGCACAGCATCACCGTCAACAATCTGCCTGCCGATTTAAGGCGCAGAAGCTACGATTTTATGGCGCTCTTTCTCGCAATGGGGCTCGATCCCGAAAAGTGCATACTTGCGGTGCAGTCGCACGTGCCGGAGCATGCGGAGCTTGCGTGGGTTCTCAACTGCAACACACAGTTCGGCGAAGCAAGGCGCATGACTCAGTTCAAGGACAAAAGCGCCAAAAATCCGGAAAACGTCAACGTGGGGCTTTTTGCCTATCCGACGCTTATGGCGGCGGACATTCTGCTTTATCAGACCGACTACGTTCCCGTCGGCAAGGATCAGATGCAGCACGTCGAGCTTGCAAGGACCATTGCCGAACGCTTCAACAACAAATACAGTCCGACTTTCGTCGTGCCGGAGGGCATAGTTCCTAAAACCGGCGCAAAAATTCAGAACCTTCTGGATCCGACTGCCAAAATGGGCAAAACCGACGACAACGCAAACGGCGTGGTTTTCCTTTTGGACGACGAGGACACCGTTATGAGAAAGTTCAAACGCGCCGTCACCGACAGCGGCAACGAAATCGTCTCTCGCGCAGACAAACCGGGCATTTCCAACCTGCTGACGATTTACTCCGTCTTTAACGGCGTCACCGTGCACGAAGCCGAAAAGCAGTTTAACGGCGTAAGCTACGCCGAGTTCAAGCAAGCGGTCGGCGAAGCGGTCTGCGACCATTTAAGGCCGATAAAAGCGCGCTACAACGAGCTCATTGCCGACAAAACCTATCTTAACGGCGTCATAAAGCAGGGCGCAGAGAAGGCAAGGTACGTAGCAAACAAAACCCTTTCCAAGGTCTATAGGAAAGTGGGCTTTCTGACCTTGGACAAATAATGTTCGGCTACGTCATACCCGACAAGCCGAATATGCTCGTCAAGGATCTTTCGGAGTATAGGGCGTACTACTGCGGCCTGTGCAAAGCTATAGGCAAAAGCTATTCGGAAAAAGCGAGGTTTCTAACTGGCTACGACTGCACGTTTCTTGCGGCGTTTTTGCACACTCTATACATTGAAACGCCGAAATTTAACGATGAAGTCTGTATTCTGAACCCTGTTAAGAAAAAAACCGTCTGTGTTTCAGACGAAATTTTCGAGGCGGTCGCCGCCGTTTCCGTGCTTTTGGGCTACTACAAGGCCGTAGACGACGTTAAGGACGAGGGCGGCATAAGGAAGAGGATTTTTGCCGCCTGCTTGCGTCGAGACTACAAAAAAGCAAAGCGTCGCTACCCAAGCGCCGACAAAGTGATAAAGGACGGCTACGAGCGTCTTTCGGCCATTGAAAAAGCCGCCGACAAAAGCGTTGACGAAACCGCCGACGCATTTGCGGTTCTGCTTAGGGATTTGATAGCGGTTCTTTCCGGGAAAAAGTGCAATTCGGCCGTGGAAAGGTTCTCCTACGCCTTGGGAAAATGGGTGTATCTTATGGACGCCGTCGACGACGTTTCGGAGGACAAGCAAAAAAAACGTTTCAATCCGTTTTTGGTTTCGTTTGGGGGCGACTTTTCTTCCAAAAAGGAATTTTTGGACAAGTTTAATGAAGATTTAAGTTTGCTGCTGTATAACTGTTATAATCAAATGGTTGCGGCATACAACAATATAGAGGTCAAAGTGGCCGAAGGCGTGCTTTCCAACGTCGTATATCTCGGCTTGAAGGCACAGACCGAAAAAATGCTCAAAGGAGAGATCAAATGCAACAAGATCCGTTTGTGATTTTAGGCGTCGATAAGAACGCAACGCAAGCCGAAATCGACGAAAAATATCGCGAGTTACGCCATCGCTACGAAGACGCTCGCTTTCTGGAAGGCGAAGCCGGCGCGGAAGCTGCGGAAAAAATCGAGGAGTTGGACAACGCCTATTCCGAAGCCATGAGGATAAAATCCGAGTCGGCGAACATCGGCGGCGGTTTTCAGGACGATTCCGATTTTAAGGGGCAGGATTTTTCCGAGGTCAAAGAGGCCATAAAAAACAAAAATTATCATTTGGCGCAAGGGCTTTTGGACGCCATGCAGGAGCGCAGCGCCGAGTGGCACTATATGCAGGCCAAGATATACTACGACAAAAAGTGGATTCTGGACGCCAAAAAGCAGCTTGAGCTTGCCATCGAAATGGATCCGACGAACGCAAAATACACCGCCACTTTGGACAGGCTCAAAAAAGAGAGCGGCAGAGGCTTCGTGTTTCCGACGGCCGGCGACAGTGCGGGCGGCAGGTCGTATTCGCCTAATTCCACGCCGAGCTGCTGCAACGTTTGCTCAACGCTTCTTTGCGCGGATTGCTGTTGCGAATGTATGGGCGGCGATCTCATTCCTTGCTGCTGATGAAAAGTAAAATTTCGACGAAAGATATAGCGACGGGTGGCATTTCTGCGGCCCTTTCGTTCTTGTTTGCGACGGGCGCAGTATATATCGACGCGCTGACGATAACCTTGTCGGTGCTTTCCGCCGCGGCTTTGATGCTGCCGCTTTCGAGGGGCAGATACGTCGGAGGTCTTTTGGCGTACGCGGCCACTTCGGGGCTTCTGATGCTGACGGCTTCGCCGCTTAAAAGCTTGCCGTACGTCGTGATATTTGGCGGCTACACTTTGTTTTGCTGCATTACCGAGGACAAAAAGTGGAACAAAATCGTCGTTTACGCCTTAAAAGTTTTGTGGATAAACGCCGCGCTCGCGCTTTTCTATTTCGGCACCAAAACCCTCGTCATAAACTTCGACAAGCTTGGTTTCGAGCTGAAATACGGCTATTTGGCCGTGCTGACGACGGCCCTCGGCATTATCTACGATTTTGCGTTGAGATATCTGTATCGTATGGTGAAGTCGCTTAAGGAAAGGTATTTGGAAAAGAGCGCACCGTCCGATATGCAAAATTAGGTTGTCGTCTGGTTACATGCGCAGCCGAAGAAGTTGCCAAGGTATCCGCCCTCGGACAGCAGCACCGCGCCTATCGTTGCGATGAGAACGGCCAGTTCCGTGCCCATTATGCCTCCGCCTCCGGAGAACAGAAGCACAATTATGAATATGTAAATCATCCAGTTGTTGTCGAACATAATTTCACCTCGCACCATTTTATGCGGCATCAAGGAAAGCGGTGCAACAATAAAATGCAAAAACCGTGGCAAACCGAAAAGGTTTGCTTTTTTTTGCGCCGAAATATATGCGATAATCTTCATATATGGAGGATTTAGCTATGAACAATTTATTGTTGGACACCAACACAACTCAGAAAGTGCGCAAATATATCCCGAAGAAGGAAGTGCTTTCGGGGCTTGCGGATTTTTTCAGCATATTTTCCGACGCCACCCGCATGAAAATCATTTCTGCGCTCACCATAACCGAAATGTGTGTGACGGACATATCCGAAATACTCGGCATCAATCAGACCACCGTTTCGCATCAGCTCAAAATCATGCGTCAGGCGGGAGTGGTTGGCTTCCGCCGCGAGGGGAAGATACTTTTTTATTTCGTAACCAGCCCGATCGTCGAAAACGTCATGCTCAACGGCGTCGTTTACCTCGGATATTGAAAAAATGTTTTCAAAACTCTTTCAAACGAGGCCGAGGCGTGGTATAATAGAAGAAAACGTATATACGGGTTTAAGGTACGATATGGACGTAAAGCAAAAACTTTCCGAACTGCCTGCCAAAAGCGGCGTCTATCTGATGATGGACAAAGACGGCACGGTCATCTACGTCGGGAAGGCGAAAATTTTGAAAAACAGAGTCAAGCAATATTTTCAGGCAGGGACAAAGACGGACAAAACTTTGGCCCTCGTCGGCAATATTGCGGATTTTCGCTACATAATAACGCAGAACGAAGTGGACGCTCTGGTCCTCGAAAACAACCTTATCAAAAAATACAACCCGAAGTATAACATTCTCTTAAAGGACGACAAGAACTATCCGTTCATAAGGATCGATCTAAAAAGCAAATTCCCGACGGTTGAGGTGGTCCGAAAGCTCAAAAACGACGGCGCGAAATATTTCGGACCGTACATGGTGGGCATAAACGTTAAGGACATCACCGAGCTTATTTTCAGCGCGTTTCCGCTTAGGAGCTGCAACCTCAATTTCGACAAAATACCCTCGCATCACAGGCCGTGTCTGAACAGCCATATCGGCCGTTGCCTCGCGCCTTGCGACGGCAGAGTGCCCAAAGAGGAGTACGCCAAAACCGTTTCTGAGGTTATTTCGTTTTTGAAAGGCAACGACGGCACCGTCAAAAAGGTGCTTGAAATGAAAATGCATAGGGCTGCAGACAAAGGCGATTTCGAAAACGCCATTTATTATCGCGACCGCCTGAAAACCTTGGACAAACTGGTAAGAAGGCAGATAAGCGCTCTGCCGAAGGACTTCAATCTGGACGTTTTTTCCGTCATCGACAACGGCATCTACGCCGCGGTTTCCGTGCTTGTGGTAAGGGGCGGCAAGCTTTTGGGCGGCGACAATTTCCCGCTGATCTCGGCCGCAAAATCCGTTTCGGAAGAAGAAACGTTGGGGCTTACTTCCGCAGATATCGGCACGCTTTTAACGCACGACGAAGCCGCCGAAATGCTTGAAAACTTCATTTATCAGTACTACGAGCAAAACCCTGTCTTTCCTGACGAAGTTGTCATAAACGTGGCTTTATCCGACGTTTCAGGTTTGGAAAACGTCTTTTTTGACAAAAGCGGCAAGCGCATAAATTTTGTGAAACCTATTTCCGGCGTCAGAAAACAGCTTGTGGAAATGGCCGAAAACAACGCGGTGGATTATCTTTCCAATTTCGTCACCAAGCTCGTTCGGCGCGACAACATGACCAAGGGCGCAGTGGTGAAGCTTGCCGAGGAGCTGGGGCTTTCCGAACTTCCTCGTCGCATCGAGTGCTACGACATTTCCCACGTTTCCGGCACCAACATGGTTGCCAGCATGGTGGTGTTCGAGGACGGCGAGCCTGCCAAAAAAATGTACAGAAGCTACAAGATAAAAACCGTTCCGGGAAACAACGACTTTGCGTGCATGAAGGAGGTTCTGACGCGCCGCCTGACCAGGCTTAAAAATTCCGATCCCGATCCGTCTTTCGGCAAACGCCCCGACCTCATCATAGTCGACGGCGGCAAAGGGCAGCTGTCTTACGCAATGGAGGCCTTGGAGGAAACGGGCATGACAGACGTGAATATAGTCAGCCTTGCAAAACGCGAAGAGGAGGTTTTCTTCCCCGATCGTCACGAGCCCGTCGTCATCGACCGCAACAGCGTTGCGTTGAAGCTCATTCAGCGCGTGCGCGACGAAGCGCATCGAAGCGCGATAACTCATCACCGCAATCTTCGCACCGCCGGCCAGACGAAATCCGAGCTTAAGGACGTGGAGGGCATAGGCGACAAAAAGATTGCCGCGCTCTACTCCAAATTCAAAAACTTAAAGGCCATAAAGGCCGCCACCGTCGAGGAGCTTTCCGCCGTAAAGGGCGTCACCAAAAAGGACGCCGAGCGCATAAAGCAGCACTTTTCGGACTGAAACCAAAAAAACGCAATTTAACCCCCGAAAACGCTTTATATTTCGGGGGTTTTATTATATAATAAAAAAAACGATTTTTTCGAGGGCATTATGCGATACGATTTGGTTGCAACCGATTTTGACGACACGCTCTATTCCATGAAGGGCGGCGGCATCGACGATTTCACGCTCGGCGTAATAGGCGAATACAAGCGCCGCGGCGGCAAATTCGTCATAGTTACGGGCAGGATGTTTTCCGCCATAAAGCCGCAGGCCGAAAAACTGGGGCTGAGCGGTCTTATCATAAGTTATCAGGGCGCGATGATAAGCGACATTTCAAGCGGCAAAACCTTGAAATGCTTCGAACTTGACAGGGATTTGTGTCTGGAATATCTCGAATTTTTGAAGGATTTCGACCTGAAGGCCGTTCAGCTTTACGCCGACGACCGCCTGACGGTTGAGGAGGACAACGAATACGTCAAAAACTATCGCACCTACTGCGGCGTGGACGTCGACGTGGTGGGGGATCTCGCCTCGTTTATAAAGGCGCACCCCGAAAAAACCTTGAATAAGGTTTACGTCGCCGCCTATCCGGAGGAAGCTACCAGGCTGCGTATAGCCGCGGAAAAAGCGTTTTCGGGCAGGCTGAACGTAACCAGCAGCAAGGAATACAACGTCGAAGTCGTCAATCCGCTTGCCTCCAAGGGCAACGCTCTCAAATATCTTATGGACGTTTTCGGCGTGGAAAAAGCAAAGGTTATGTGCTTTGGCGATCAGCTCAACGACGTGTCGCTTCTTACCGAGGCGGGCATGGGGGTGGCGGTGGCCAACGCAAATCCAGAGCTTAAAAAAATCGCCGACTACGTTTCGGAAGCGTGCGAAGACGACGGCGTGGCAAAAACGATAACCAGATTCTGTTTGGAGGAAAACTGATGGAAATCAACATGGGCAGGGAATATATCGACGGCAAGGTCGTCGGCATCGAGGATTTTGCCCGGGATTGCAATCTCGAAATACTTTGGAGCGAAAAAGGTTACAAGCTTCCGCTTTCCACCGTAAGCGTAAACAGGCCGGGTTTGGTGCTGTCGGGCTTTGACGACTATTTTGCCGGCAAACGCCTGCAGGTTATGGGCAACGCCGAAATGTACTTTTTGTACAAAATGGACACGGAAGCTTGCGACAAAGCGTTGCGCGCTTTGTTCAAGCACAAAATTCCGTGCCTCATAATAAGCCGTCGCTTGCAACCGACGGAGCACATGATCGACATTGCGAAGGAATATAATTGTCCGATTTTAAGAAGCGACGAAATCACCTCAAACGTCGTCAACGACTTGGTGAATTATCTCAACGATCAGCTTGCTCCCGAAACCACCGTGCACGGCGAGCTTCTGGACGTGGACGGCATAGGCGTTCTGATAACGGGCAACAGCGGCATCGGCAAAAGCGAAGTGGCGCTGGAGCTGGTGCATCGCGGCCACATGCTGGTTGCCGACGACAACGTGGTCGTAAAGCGGGTTAAGGACAGGCTTCTCGGCAGACCTGCCGAGGCCATAAGAGATTTTCTGGAAGTAAGGGGCGTCGGGATAATCAACGTCAAAAACATGTACGGCGTCGCAGGCGTTTTGCCGGAGAGCAAAATCGACGTCTGCATACACCTCGACAAATGGGACGAAACAAAATCCTACGATCGTTTCGGCGACGAACAGCTAACCATGGAAATGCTTGGCGTCGAGGTGCCGAAAACCGTGATTCCGGTTATGCCCGGGCGCAACATCGCAATCGTCGTCGAAGTCGTGGCAAAAAATCTTCGCTTAAAGCACATGGGATACGACGCGCTCGAGGAAATCAAAAACCGCAACAACATAGGCTAAAAGACAGGCGGTTTCATATAATAGAGTATGAATCCGCTTTTGAAACATATCACTCTGACTTCCGCGTCGGTTTTAACCACGGCCAAAATCGGCGGCTCGGTGTGGACGTTGAGGCCAAGTTCCGCCAGCGAGCTTGCATTTTTCGTTTCGGAGCTTGATAGGGCAGGCGTAAAATATATGCCCGTCGGCGGCGGAAGCAATCTTATCGTCTCCGACCGCCCGAGAACCGTTGCCGTTTCCACTTCCGCCTTCGATCTCGTGGAAGCAAACGGCCGCAAAATATACGCGGGCGCAGGCGCGCGACTTTCGGAAATCATGCGGACGGCCGAAAAAAACGGATTGTCCGGCGTCGAATTCTGGGCGGGCATACCCGCAACGTTCGGCGGCGCAGTAAAGATGAACGCAGGGGCGTTTTCGTCCGAAACGATGGATAAAGTGCTTTATATCGACGTTTTAACGGGCGGAAAAGTCAAAAGACTTTGGAAAAGCGGCATAAATTACGGCTACAGGCACACGGAAACAGACGGCATAATTTTGGGCGGGGCGATTGCTCTGGAACCGTCCTCTCCGGATGCCGTACGACAAAAAACGCGGGAGTATCTCGAAAAACGGCGGCAAACGCAACCTGCGGGGAAAAGCGCGGGCAGCGTTTTCAAAAAAGTGGGCGGAGTGGGCGCCGGCAAATATCTGGACCTTGCGGGGCTTAAGGGCAAACGCTTCGGCGGCGCCGTCGTCAGCGAAAAACATGCGGGTTTCTTTTTGAACGACGGAGGCGCGACCTTTGAAGATTTCAGGCGTCTTGCCGATTACGCGGCCGACAAAGTTTGGCAGAAATTCGGCGTAAAACTAGAGAAGGAAGTTGTTTATTTTGAATAAATTTTTCGGCGATTATCATACTCACACAACCATGTCGGACGGCAAAAACAGCGTGTCCGACCTCGTGCGGTATGCCGAAAAAAACGGTTTTTCGGAGCTTGCGATCACCGATCACGGCTACGGCAACGTTGCTTGCGCGATGACCGACGACAAGCTGAAAACTTTAAGGTGCGAGGCGGACAAGCATAACGCCCAAAATACGGATTTGAAAATTCTGATAGGCGTCGAGGCCGATTTCGTAAGTTACGACGGAAGCATCGACCTCACGGAGGACAGATTTCAGGCGTTCGACGTGGTTACGGTAGGTTTTCATCGGTTCGTCAAAACCAAAAAGTTTTCGGAGTGGTTCGGTCTGGAGTTCTACAACGGCTTTCTGGCAAAACGTTTCGGAGCGAGCGAGAAGCGGCGCAGGAAGAACACCGATATGGTCGTTTCCGCTCTCGAAAGATACGACATCGACATTCTCGCACATATAAATCACTACTTGAAGGTGGACGCAAAACGCGTCGGCGAGGTCTGCGCAAAGCGCGGCACCTACGTCGAAATGAATCAGAAGCACCTGGACGTTCTGGAAGAGGTGATAGACGAGCTTTTAGAAACGGACTGTCTGTTCATTGCAAACAGCGACAATCACGACGTTAAAAAATGTGATAATCTGGACAAGGTGGCCGAGTTCGTCGAGCGGCACAATATACCCGAAAGCCGCGTCGTAAACCTCGGAAAAACCCCGACTTTCAAGAACCACGGAGGGCAAAATGGAAAAAGTTAAGTTTACCGTCTGCGCCAAAAACGAAATGCTCAAAAATCAGCCGACCGAAGTCTGCTGCGCAAAGGCGTGGCTTGCGGCGGCGGTGAAGGCGACGGGCAGTCTGAACATAACCAAAACGGGAATGAACGTGGTTTTCGAAAGCGACGACTACGACTATATGATGAGCGTGGTGCATGCCATAAAACTGTTGTATTCGCTTCCGGTGGAGCTTATTTCACAGCGCGGAAAAGGCGCCAAAAAGAGCGCGGCGTTCATGGTGAAGCTGGGGAAAAGCCAGTCCGAAACCCTGCTTTTCGACGTCGGAATCTGGGAAAAGGGCGAAGACGATATGCCGTGTTTTGCTCGCGGAGTGAGGAAGGAAATAGTCAGGAAGGAGTGCTGCGCCAAGGCTTTTCTGCGTTCCGTATTCGTTGCCACGGGAAGCGCCAACGTTCCGCCTAAGCTCATCGGCGAATCGGACAGCGTGGAGTCGTCCGGCGGCGGTTATTATCTGGAATTCGTGCTTTCGGACGAAATTCTGGCCGAGGTCGTAGCGGGGCTTCTGAAAAGCTTGGGCGTTCCCGCAAAAACCACCGAGCGGAAAGAAAAGTTCGTGGTGTACCAAAAAGACAGCGAAATCATTTCCAACACCTTCGCGCTTTTAGGGGCGCACGAAGCGGTTATGTATATGCAGGAAATCATGGTGGAGCGCACGCTTTCCGCCAACCTCAACCGCCAGAGCAACATTGCCGCGGCAAACGCGGACAAAACGGTGATTGCCGCCACAAAACAGGTTTTAGCCATTCAAACCATCGACAAAACCTCGGGTTTGGACAAGCTTCCGGACACGCTTAAAGAAATTGCCGTCCTGCGCCTTGAAAATCCGACGGCAGGGCTTGACTTTTTTGCGGGCAGGCTCGGCATAACCAAAAGCGGCGTGAACCACCGCTTCAGAAAGCTCGTGCAAATGGCAGAAGAAATCGAAAACAAACGATAAACGAAAAGAAACGCTTATGAAAGAATTTGTGCATTTACATCTACACACCGAATACAGTCTTCTCGACGGCATGGCCCGCATCAAAAAGGGCAAAAAAGGCACGCCGCTTTTGGACGCGTTGAAAGCCAAGGGCATGAAGGCCTGCGCCATCACCGATCACGGCAACATGTACGGCGTTTATCCTTTCGTCGAAACCTTCAATTCCGTCCGCAAAAAAGCGGTGGACAAATATAAGGAGCAGCTTGAAGCCGAGGGCAAAACCAAGGACGAAATCAAAGCTGCCGTCAAAGAGAACGCCGACAACTTAGACAGCATGAAGCCTATCATCGGCAGCGAGTTTTACGTGGTTGACAATCACAAGGTATTCGAGCACGGCGAAACGCGCAACCACCTTATATTGCTTGCCAAAAATCAGACAGGCTACAAAAATCTGATGAAGCTGTCGAGCATATCTTTTATCGACGGATTCTATTACAAGCCGCGCATCGACATGCAGCTTCTTAAGGAGCACAGCGAGGGGCTTATCTGTCTTTCCGCGTGCATACAGGGCAAAATTCCGCAGCTTCTCTTAAACGACGACTACGAAGGCGCCAAAAAGCTGGCTCTGGAATTCAAGAGCATGTTTGCGCCGGGCGATTTTTATCTAGAATTGCAGTTTCACGGCACGCCGGAGCAGGCGAAAATGCCGTACGTCTATAGGGGCGAGGACAAACGCGATATGCCGCTCTGGCAGCGTCAGCGTTATATAAATCCGCTTCTCAAAAAGCTTGCGGACGAAATCGGTGTAAAAGTGGTTGCCACCAACGACGTGCACTATCTCACCAAAGAGGACGCCGAGGTTCAGGACGTTATGCTTTGCGTCAACATGCAGCGAAAAGTGGGCGATCCCGACCGTATGCGTATGGATCCGCACGAGTTTTATCTCAAAACCTACGACGAAATGCTCCTTATGCTGCCGGAATATCCGGAGGCTTTGGACACCACAGTCGAAATTGCCGACAAATGCAACGTCACGGTTGAAATCCGCGCGCCGGAAGGGCACTACGAAATTCCTAACTATGTTCCTGAGGGTGACGACGGCAAACCGCTGGGGATAACCGCGGAGGAATATCTTTCCCAAATGAGCTGGGCGGGGCTTAAAAAACGCTATTCGGTCATAACCAAAGAGCTTGAAGACAGAATGAGGATGGAGCTCGACGTCATCATAAAGATGGGTTTTGCGGGCTACTATCTCATCGTTTGGGACTACATCAACTGGGCCAAAAAGCACGGGATACCGATAGGGCCGGGGCGCGGAAGCGGCGTCGGCAGCATAGTGGCCTATTGCGTGGGCATAACCAACGTCGATCCTATCCGCTACAATCTTCTCTTCGAGCGTTTTCTGAACGTGGAAAGGATAAGCATGCCGGACTTTGACGTGGACATCTGCATCGAAGGCCGCGGCAAGGTTATCGAATACGTATCTCACAAATATCACCCTGAAAACGTCACGCAGATCATCGCATTCGGCACGATGAGTGCGCGCTCGTCCTTAAAGGACGTGGCAAGGGCGTACGACATACCTTACGCCGACGCGGACAAGTGGTCCAAAGCCATACCTATGGAGGCGGGCAAGTGCAGCTTCGACAAGGCTTTGGGGCTTTACAAAAACGACGAAGGCAAGGTTGAAGGCGCGTCGCCTGACTTTATAGAGTTCTATGAAACCGACGCCACCGCACACAGCATAATCGACATCGCAAGAAAACTCGAGGGCATGCCTCGCCAGACTTCCATGCACGCATGCGGCGTTTTGATATGCCCGAAAAAGGTTGTGGAATATCTGCCGCTTCAGCGAAAGGAAGACAGCATCACCACCCAGTTCGACAAGGATCAGGTGGAAGCGATGGGGCTTGTCAAGATGGACTTTTTGGGTTTAAGAACCCTAACAGACATCAACCTCGCTTGTCAGTACGCCAAGGAAGACTACGGCGTCGACATCGACTTCGACAAAGCGGGCGTCGACGATCCGGAGGTTTACGCCGAAATTTACAGCGGCGACACCGTCGGCATATTCCAGCTGGAAAGCGCGGGCATGTGCAAATTTATGCAGCGCCTGAAGCCTGACAAACTGGAGGACGTCATCGCAGGCGTTTCGCTCTACAGGCCGGGCCCTATGCAGTTTATCGACTCCTACATTAAGGGTAAGCATAACCCCGAAAGCGTTCGCTACGTCGACGAAAAACTCAAAAAAATTCTCGACGTAACCTACGGTTGCATAGTCTATCAGGAACAGGTTATGCAGATTGCCCGCGAAGTGGCGGGCTACAGCCTCGGCGGCGCAGACCTTTTGCGCCGAGCCATGGGCAAGAAAAAAGTTGACATTATGAAGCACAACAAAGAAGTCTTCATAAACGGCGGCAAGCCTGACGAAAACAGGGCGGCGGTCATTCCGGGCGCAGTCAAGCTGGGCATGAAGGCGGAAGTGGCCAACTCGCTTTTCGATCAGATTTTGCAATTTGCGTCCTACGCGTTCAACAAATCCCACGCGGCGGCGTACAGCGTCATCACCTATCAGACAGCCTATCTCAAGCGCTACTACAGGGCGCAGTTCATGACGGCGATTCTCAACAACCGCATCACCGACGCCAAGGAAATCGGCAAATATGTCAACTATCTCACGTCGGTCGACATCAAGGTTCTGCCGCCTGACATAAACCGCAGCAAGCAGAAGTTTGCCACCGAGGGCAAAGCCGTCCGTTTCGGTCTTATGGCCATAAAGGGCGTCGGCGAGCAGGCCGTCGCGGAAATCGTTAAGGAAAGAGAGCAAAACGGCGTCTATTCCGACCTTGAAGACGTAATCAGGCGAAACGCGGGCGTCGGCCTCAACAAACGCATGGTGGAGAACATGATAAAGGGCGGCGTTTTCGACTGTTTCGGCCGTACCAGAAGCACGCTTATGTCCTCTTACGAACAAATTATGGACATCGTCGCTCACGACAAAAAGAACAGCGAATCCGGCCAGCTTTCTCTCTTCGACAATCTGTTTGGCGAGGAAGACGAAGCGTTGCAATCCTTCACCTACGTCAATCTGCCGGAGTACAGCGAAGTGGAAAAACTGGGCTACGAAAAGGAAGTTCTGGGTATGTATTCCACGGGACATCCGCTCAACAGCTTCAAAAACGCTCTCAAAAAATTCGGTTTCAACACCTCGATGCTCGTTGCCGAAGCCGACGACGACGCATCAGACGACGTGGAAGAAGAAACCGTATCTCTCGACGAAAACGGCGAAATGAGGGAAACCGTTCGCTACGATCTGTCCCTCAACAATCAGCGAGTCAGCATGGGCGGCGTTCTGACGGAGATGACCAAAAAAATCAGCAAAAAGACGGGCAAAAACATGGGTTACGGCACGCTGGAGGATTTGTTCGGCACCATCGAAGTGGTTTTCTTCACGGACGCGTTTGAAAAATATCGTCACCTTCTGAAGGAAAACAGCTTCATAAGCGTAACGGGCACGCTCAGCGTACAGGCCGAGGACAGGCCGAAGATAACCGTCAGGGAAGTTAAGGAGCTTTCCGCCGACGGCATTGAAGAAAAAGCTTCCGAACCCGAAAAGCACGGCATAATTTATCTCAGAATGTCGCCTCGCTCCGACGTCGTAACCGCGGTGCAGAGGATACTTGCAAGATACAAGGGTGACAACGTCGTCCGAGTCAAGTTCCGCGACAACGACGTGAGGGAATTTCCTCAGAAAGTGGCAATCACCGACGCGCTTATGTTCGATCTCGGAATGACGGTCGGGCAAGAAAACGTCAAAGTCATTTACAAATAATTTGTAAACGCTTGATTTTGACGCAAAATTTGATATAATTGAAACGAATAACACAAGGATTTTTGCTTATGAAAAGAATTGCAATTTTGACTTCAGGCGGCGACGCTCCGGGCATGAACGCATGCATCAGGGCGGCCACCAGATACGCGCTCAGCAAAGGCTTCGACGTTTACGGCGTCGAAAGAGGCTATCAGGGCCTTATCGAAGGCGAACTTTTCCGTATGGGTTCCAGAAACGTTTCGGGCATCATTCACAAGGGCGGCACCTTCCTTAAAACCGCAAGATGTCCCGAATTCAAAACGCTCGACGGCCAGCGGCACGCGGCCGAAACCTTGGGAGCGTTCGGCATCGACGGGCTTATCTGCATCGGCGGCGACGGAACGTTCAGGGGAGCAAAGGATTTGTCCGACAACTTCGGCGTGAACGTAATCGGCATACCGGGCACCATCGACAACGATCTGGCTTACACGGATTATACTTTGGGCTTCGACACTGCCGTCAACACCTGTATCTGGGCCATCAACTGTCTGCGCGACACCATGGGCAGTCACGACCGCGTGAGCCTTCTGGAGGTTATGGGCAGACGTTGCGGCGACATCGCGTTGTATGCGGGCATCGCCGGCGGTGCCGAATATATTCTGGTTCCGGAGGTTCCGTACGATCTCGACGCCATTTGCAAAAGCATTTCCATGAGCCAGAAGAGGGGCAAAACGTCCAACATGATCATCCTTGCCGAGGGCGCGGGCAATCAGGCCGACGTCTGCAAATATATTCTGGAAAAAACGGGCATCGAAGTCAAAACAACCACGCTCGGTCATATTCAGCGCGGCGGCAGTCCGACGGTTTCCGACCGCGTGCTTGCGGCGAAACTTGCTGTCAAATCGGTCGATTTGCTGCTTGAGGGCAAAACCAATCGCGTTGTCGGCATACGCCACAACGAAATCATCGACGAAGACATCACCGAGGCTCTTAACATGCCTCGCACCTTCGACAAAGATCTTTACGATATCACACTAACAATCGGTTTATAAGCCGAAAATCAACACATAAAACACATTTTACAAAATTTGGAGGTTACTATGAAAAATCTTAAAGGCGCTTGTATGTTTGCGCAGTCCGGCGGTCCTACGTCGGTTATCAACAGCTCCGCGGCAGGCGTGTTTCTGGAGGCATTGAAGAGCCCTGAAATCACCAAGGTTTATGGCGCGGCTCACGGCATCAAGGGCGTTTTGGACGAGCAGTTCTACGACATCGGTCTTGAAGACAAAAAGGAGCTTGAACTTTTGAAATACACCCCAAGCTCCGCTTTGGGTTCGGTTCGCTACAAACTCAAAGACGTTTCCGTCGACGACACCGACTACAAACGCATTTTGGAAGTTTTCAAAAAATACGACATTCGCTATTTCTTCTACAACGGCGGCAACGACAGCATGGACACCTGCAACAAAATCAGCAAGTTCCTCAACGGTTCCGGCTGGGATTGCAACGTAATCGGCGTGCCTAAAACCATCGATAACGATCTGTTCGGCACCGATCACTGCCCGGGTTTTGCTTCCGCCGCAAAATATATCGCCACCACTTTGATGGAAATCAATCTGGACGCAAAGGTTTACAACACCGGCATGGTGTGCGTCATCGAAGTTATGGGCAGAAATGCCGGCTGGCTGACCGCGGCCGCAAGCCTTGCGGGCTATAAGGGCCTCGGCGCAGACCTTATCTATCTTCCGGAAGTTGCGTTCGACGTTGACAAATTCGTATCCGACGTTGAGGGCGTTCTCGCCAAAAACGACAACAAGTGCATCGCAGTCGTTTCCGAAGGCATCAAGCTTGCCGACGGCAGATACGTAGGCGAATTCACCGCTTCCAAAACCGACCTCTTCGGTCACGCTCAGCTCGGCGGCGTAGGCCAGATGCTCGCAAACGTCATCAAAGAAAAAACCGGCATCAAAACCCGCGCAATCGAACTCAGCCTTATGCAGCGTTGCGGCGCGCACCTCGCTTCCAAAGTGGACGTAGAGGAAGCTTTCGGCGCAGGCGCGGAAGCAGTCAAAGCGGCGGTTTCCGGCGAAACCGACAAAATGGTTTGCTTCGAAAGGGATATGTCCACCGGCCATTACGTCTGCAAATACAAGCTTCTGCCCCTGGAACTTGCGGCCAACACCGAAAAAACCGTTCCTTTGGATTGGATAACAAACAACGGCACCGCACTTTCCGACAAATTCGTCGAATACGCTCTGCCTCTCATTCAGGGCGACGCAAAAGCTCCGCTCGAAGACGGACTTCCGCGTTTTGCAAAACTTAAAAAAGTTTTGGTAGAAAAACTTTAATCGAAAATAATCAAATCGGTTTTCCGCAGCGGCTTCCGCTGCGGAAAATTTAGCAAAGAGGATTTATGAAAGTTTCCGACGTTCTCACCGTCGAAATCGTCGACAGCGGAATGGAAGGCGAGGGCATAGCCAAGGTTGACGGCTACGTTCTTTTCGTTCCTATGGCGCTGAAGGGCGAAACGGTGCAAATAAGAATAGACCACCTAAAAAAGAATTTCGGCTACGCAACGCTGAAAAAAGTTGAGATTCCGTCCGACAAAAGGGTTCGGCCGGCGTGTCCCGTTTACGGCGTTTGCGGCGGATGCGACATGCAGCACGTTGCCTACGACGAGCAAAAGGAGCAAAAGCGCAGGCAAATCGAAACTTGTCTGAGGAAAAACGCCGGCATCGAATTTTCGGTTCCGGAGGTTTACGGCGGATCAAATCGGTTCGCCTACCGCAACAAGCTTCAGATGCCGTTCGGACAAAAGGACGGCAAAGCCGTGCTGGGCTTTTTCAAGGAAGGGACGCATACGGTCGTTCCGACCGCGCGATGCGTTTTGCACGGCAAGTGGGCAGAAGATCTGATGAAAGCCGTTTTGTCGTGGGCAAACGAAAACAAGGTTTCCGTTTACGACGAAAGGTCCCAAAAGGGGATTCTCAGACATCTCGTGGCCCGAAACGTAGGCGGCCAAACGGTGATCGTCATCGTCGGAAACGGCAACAAACTGCCTGCTGCGGACAATCTTATCTCCGCCCTAAAAAGCGTTTTCGGCGACGGCTTCAAGCTCTATTTTTCTCCTAACCGCAAAAACACCAACGTCATTCTGGGCGAAAGCGTGACGGAAATTTACGGCAAAAACGTCAAAGCAAACGTCGGAGGAGTCAGGGTGGACGTAAGCCCTTACACTTTTTTGCAGGTGAACGACGAAGTGCGCGATACGATATATTCGGCCGTAGCGGCCGAGGTGGAAAACGGCGTTGACGTCGTCATCGACGCCTACTCCGGCATGGGCATAATGACCGCGCTTCTGTCCTCGAAAGCGAAGGAAGTTTACGGCGTCGAAATCGTTCCCGAGGCAGTTTCGGACGCCGACAAACTGATGGCCGAAAACGGCATCAAAAACGTCAAAAACATCGCGGGCGACGCCGCAGAAGTGCTGCCGAAGCTTGCAAAAAGCCTCTCGGAAACGAAAGCGGATTACGTTTATCATTTGGCACAATCGCCATTTGAAGCAATAAAAAGCGGCCGAAAAACCTTTGAATTGCGTCTTTACGACGAAAAACGCCGCAGTCTTAAAGTCGGCGACGTCATCGAATTCTACACGGACGGCACCGACGAGAGGCTACTGAAAAAAGTCAAAAATCTTTTCGTATTCGACGATTTTTCCGCGCTTTTCAAAACGCTCGGCACGGGTGAAAACACCTGCGGCGCCGTTATGACCGAGGACGCAGCCATTTTAGGTATGGGCAAGTATTATTCCGAGGAACGCCAACAGAGAAACAAAGTCGTCGCCATAGAGCTTGCGCCCGCAGAAAAATCAATAACCGTCGTTTTGGATCCGCCACGGAAGGGTTGCGATCAAAAGACGCTTGCCGCGGTAAAGGAAGCCCGCCCCGAAAAGGTTATATACGTCAGCTGCAATCCCGCAACTCTTGCCCGCGACCTTGCGCTTTTGAAAACCGATTTCGATCTCGTTTCCGTCAGAGCCTACGACATGTTCCCTCAAACCAAGCACGTCGAAACCCTCGCCGTCCTTACGAAAAAAGGTAATACATGAAATGTTGAACGGAAATTTTATAAAAGGTCTTTTAACCGAGAACAAACTGCTCGGCGCGGAAGCGGCATCGAAAACGGCATGAAAGCGGCCGTGGAACTTGCGAACGTCATTCTTAAAACCAAATCGTCCAAAAAAGAAGACCTTTGGGCGTACGAGGTAACTTACTATAAAAAGCGCGGAGCCGATCACGTCGGCATCGACGTTCTGAAACGCTGGCTGCTGGCGGCAAAACCGTCGGATCTGGACTGGCTTTTCGAAAAGGGCGTCGTGGACGAAAAGAACATGGCGGACGCGGCCACCGGCCACCTCATAGTTTTAAGTTTTCCCGAGCTTTTGCAAAAGGTAAAAAGAGGCTTCACGAGATTGCCGCTTCTCCTCAGAATGAACGACATGCTTATGCGCGCAAAACGCGCCGCCGCGCTCGGCCGGAAAATACCTTCTTCCTACAACGAAGACAAAATTTCTTCCTGGCGCGCAAAAATCGAAAAAACCGTTTACGGCAAATAATTTTCGGATTTTATTGTTTATTATGTAAGCATTTATATTGATAGAAAAAGATAGGCGCCGCAGTCCCTTATAAAGCGGCAGCGCAAAAAATTTCTGCGCCGAAAAAAATTTGCGGTTTGCAAAAATTATGCAAACAACAAGTTTTTATAAAAAATTTAGATAATATTCGAAAATTCGACAAAAAACGGACAATGCACCGTCCGTTTTTGTATTGCGCCAAAAACGACTACACCACAACATATTGTGTCTCGCAAAAAAAGTGCATACAATATGATGTATTTCGATTGACATTGAACGGGGCGTTTGCTATAATCAAAAACGTACATTTCACAAAAGGAGGAAGCAACAATGCTTCAAGTTAAAAAAAGGGATAACAACGTAGTACCGTTTGATCTTTCCAAGATCGAAAACGCCATTGAAAAGGCGTTTATTGCCGTTGGCAAATGCTACACCAAGGATATTATCGAGCTTTTAAGTCTGAAGGTTACCGCGGCGGTTTCCGACAAAGTGTCGGACGGAGTGGTTTCCGTCGAAGACGTGCAGGACAGCGTCGAAGTGGTGCTCATTCAGGCCAGCTACGTGGACGTTGCGAAAGCGTACATTCTGTATCGTAAGAATCACGAAAAAATGCGCAACATGTCCTCCACCGTGCTTGACTACAAGGCCACGGTCGGCAACTATCTTAAAATCAACGACTGGCGCGTGAAGGAGAACTCCACCGTTACCTATTCTGTCGGCGGACTTATCCTTTCCAACAGCGGCGCGATCACCGCCAACTACTGGCTTTCCGAAATCTACGACGAAGAAATCGAAAAGGCTCATCGCAACGCGGATATCCATATCCACGACCTCAGCATGCTCACGGGTTATTGTGCCGGTTGGTCCTTGAAACAGCTTATTATGGAAGGTCTGGGCGGCGTGCCGGGCAAAATCACCAGCTCTCCTGCCGGCCACCTCAGCACTCTCTGCAATCAGATGGTCAACTTCCTCGGCATCATGCAGAACGAATGGGCAGGCGCGCAGGCGTTCAGCTCCTTCGACACCTATCTTGCGCCGTTCGTCAAGGTTGACAACCTCTCCTACAAAGAGGTCAAGCAGTGCATCCAGAGCTTCATTTACGGTGTAAACACTCCGTCCAGATGGGGCACGCAGGCGCCGTTCACCAACATCACTTTGGACTGGGTAGTTCCAAACGATTTGGCCGAGCTTAACGCCATTGTCGGCGGCAAAGAACTTGATTTCAAGTACAAGGATTGCCAAAAAGAAATGGCCATGGTCAACAAGGCGTTCATCGAAATTATGATCGAAGGCGACGCCAACGGCCGCGGCTTCCAGTATCCTATCCCGACCTATTCCATCACCAGGGATTTCGACTGGTCAGAAACCGAAAACAACAAACTTCTCTTCGAAATGACCGCAAAATACGGCACCCCGTATTTCAGCAATTACATCAACAGCGATATGGAGCCGTCGGACGTCAGGTCCATGTGCTGCAGATTGCGTCTGGATCTTAGGGAACTGAGGAAAAAATCGGGCGGCTTCTTCGGAAGCGGCGAAAGCACGGGTTCCGTGGGCGTCGTAACCATAAATATGCCGAGGATCGCGTATCTTTCCAAGGACGAAAACGAATTTTTCGAGCGCCTTGAAAAGCTGATGAATTTGTCCGCAAGAAGCCTGAAAATCAAACGTAACGTCATTTCCAAGCTTTTGGAAGAAGGCTTGTATCCGTACACCAAACGTTATCTCGGCACCTTCAACAATCACTTTTCCACCATCGGCCTTGTGGGCATGAACGAAGCGTGCCTCAACGCAAAATGGCTGGGCGTCGATCTCACGCACAAAGAAGCGCAGGAATTCACCAAAAAGACGCTCAACTTCATGCGTAACAAGCTCAGCGACTATCAGGAAGAGTACGGCGACCTCTACAACCTCGAGGCCACCCCTGCCGAAAGCACTTCCTACCGTCTGGCGAAACACGACAGAAAGTACTATCCGGACATCATCACCGCCACCAACAGTAAGGATCAGGCTCCGTACTACACCAACAGCTCGCACCTGCCTGTAGGCTACACCGCAGACATCTTCGAGGCCCTGGACATTCAGGACGAACTTCAGACTCTCTACACCTCCGGCACCGTTTTCCATGCGTTCTTGGGGCAAAAGCTCTCCGACTGGAAAGCCGCGGCAAACCTGGTCAGGAAGATTGCCGAAAACTACAAGCTTCCTTATTACACCATGAGCCCTACCTATTCCGTATGTCAGGAACACGGTTATCTCGAAGGCGAAGTTTACAAATGCCCGAAATGCGGCCGCACCACCGAGGTTTACAGCCGTATCACCGGCTACTATCGTCCGGTTCAGAACTGGAACGACGGCAAGCTTGAAGAGTTCCACGCCAGAAAGACCTACGACATCGCCAACAGCCACCTCAAATCCGAGTGCCGCGTAAAGGCGGAAGACGTCAAAAAACCGGAAAAAGCGCAAGTTAAAGAGCTTCTGCTTTTCACCACCAAAACTTGCCCTAACTGCAAGATGGCCAAAGCAATGCTTCAAAAAGCAGGAATAACCTACACGTCCGTCGACGCGCAGGACGAAAAGGAAGTAACGTTGAGCTACGGCGTCAAAAAGGCTCCGACGCTGCTCGTTCCTAACGGCGACGGCTTCGACGTCTACGACAACGCCAGCGAAATCAAAAAATTCATCGAAAAACAAGGAGCGACCGTAAATGCATGACGTCATAGTTATCGGCGCAGGCGTGGCAGGCATGACTGCCGCGCTCAACGTCCTCAGGGGCGGGAAAAGCGTTTTGGTTTTGGAATCCGAAAGCTTCGGCGGGCAGGTAAGCTTTTCGCCGAGGGTGGAGAACGTACCTTCCATAAAACAAATTTCCGGTTCGGAATTTGCCGACAATCTTTTTGAACAGATCACCGACCTCGGCGCCGACGTAGAGCTGGAAAAGGTGCTTAAAGTGGAAAAACAGGAAGATAAAACCTTCGTTGTGACAACCGACTACGGCACCCACACCGCAAAAGCCGTCATCTTGGCAACCGGCGTGAAGCATCGTCACATCGGGGTAGAGAGGGAACTCGACCTCGTCGGGCACGGCGTAAGCTATTGCGCTGTTTGCGACGGAGCGTTTTACGAGGGCGAAGAAGTGGCGCTCATCGGCGACGCAAACCCCGCTCTTCAGTACAGCCTTCTTCTTTCCAACTATTGCAAAAAGGTTTATGTTCTGACTCTGTTCGACAAGTTCTTTGCGGACAAAATTCTGGTGGACAGGCTTCGTGAGCGCGACAACGTCGAAATTCATCACAACCTCTCTTTGCAGGAGTTTTTGGGCGAAGAGGAGCTCACCGGCATACGCCTTAAAAACACCAAGGACGGCACGGACTTTATGGTTCGTTGCAAAGGTTGCTTCATCTGCATAGGGCAGGTACCGGACAACAAGGCGTTTGAAAACATAGTGGATTTGGACAGGGCAGGCTACATCGTTTCCGACGAAAGCTGCACCACCAAAACCGACGGCGTGTTCGTTGCGGGCGACTGCCGCACCAAAAAAATGCGTCAGATCACCACTGCCGCGGCCGACGGCGCAACGGCGGGGGTTTTTGTGCCCGACGGCGCAACGGCGGCGTTTCTGGCCAATGGCTACATCGACACTTTGTAAAAGTATAAGTCAGACAGCGTTTTGCTGTCTGATTTTATATTATCCCCAAAATTCCCCCTCTCGGATTGACTTTTCGCCCCCGCCGTGTTAATCTATAACTATCAATTTTTTCGAGGCGCAAAATGAAGTGCTGGCTTGTTGTAAACGGCTTTTTGAATTCCAAAAAGTTTGAAGAAATATACGGTTTTTTATGCCGCAGCGGCAAAAAACTGGGCATAGACGTTGAGGTGAAAACGGGCGCCGATATTTTTTGCGGCGTAAACGAAGGCTTTTCGTCGTTTTCGCTTCCCGATTTCGTGCTTTTCTGGGACAAGGACGCGTACACCGCAAAGCGACTGGAAGAGGCGGGTTTACGCCTTTTCAATTCGGCCGCAAGCGTTGAGCTTTGCGACAACAAGTGCCTGACGGCTATGGCGCTTCGCGGCAAAGTGAAAACGCCCGAAACCTTTATAGCTCCGAAAACCTTCGAGGGCGTCGGCTTTAGCAATCTGACTTTTTTGGATAAAGCCGCCAAAAAGCTCGGCTATCCGATGGTTGTGAAGGAAGCGTACGGCTCGTTCGGCAAACAGGTTTATCTCGTCCGAAACCGCGCCGAGGCGGAAACGCTGGTGAAGAGCTTTGGCGCAAAGGATTTTCTGATGCAAAAGTTCGTCGAAACCAGCTGCGGCCGCGACGTAAGGATAAACGTCGTAGGGGAAAAGGTGGTTTCCGCGATGTATCGCCACAACGAAAACGATTTCCGCTCCAACGTAACAAACGGCGGCAAGGCCGAAAACTACCTGCCGACCGAGGAGCAAAAGACTGCGGCCATTGCCGCGGCAAAGGCTCTGGGGCTTGACTTTTGCGGCGTGGACGTGCTTTTCGGCGAGGGCGGCGAACCCGTGATTGCGGAGGTCAATTCCAACCCGCATTTCAAGTCCACGTTCGACTGCACGGGCATAGATATGAGCGAGCAGATTCTGTCTTACGTCAAGGAGCAACTAAAGTGAAAGGACTTTTGATATACGACGCCGTGGGTTTTGCGCGCAATTCCTGGTTTGCCAAAAGACTTGAACAAGCCTGCAAAAAACAGGGTTTAGATTTAAATTTGTGCGTTTTAACGTCCGAAACAGTGCATTTGCCGCTTGTTCCCGATTTCGCGGCAGTGCGGGTGGCAAACCCCGCTCTTACTAAAAAACTTGAGGACGCAGGCGTCAGAACCTTCAACAATTATAAAACCTCTTTCGTCGCCAACGACAAGTGGAAGACCTATCTTTTCTTGAAGGAAAACGGTTTTCGCGTTATGGAAACAGAGGAGGGTTTTTCCGAAAAATTGCCGTTCCCGTACGTTTTGAAAAGCGTGGACGGCCACGGCGGAAGCGAAGTGTTTCTCGTCAAAACGAAAGAGGAGAAAAACAAGCTTAAGGCGGAATATTCTTCGGGCAGACGGTTTGTGAGTCAAAAGCTTTGCTCAAGCCCCGGCCGCGACCTCAGGGTTTACGTTTTGGGCGGCAAGGTGCTTGCCGGCGCGATGAGAAGTTCTGCTTCCGATTTTCGGAGCAACTATTCTTTGGGCGGCACGGCCGAAATCGTTCAGGTTCCGCAAAATATCGCATTCTCTGCCGAGCGGATAGCCGCCAAGCTTCAAAGCGATTTCGTGGGCGTCGATTTTATATTTGACGGCGACGATGCCGTAGTCAACGAAGTTGAGGACGTAGTCGGCACCCGAATGCTTTACGCCCTTACCGACCTTGACGCCGCGGAAGAATACGCAAAATATATTGCCAAAAATCTGAAATAGGATTTATAAGGAGAAATATGAAACGCTGCATTGCATTTGCCGATGCAGCCGCAAAATCCGAAGTGATGGGACCTACCGAAACTTTGCTTTTTGGAAAATAGCTCCCACAAAACGGCCGACAACCTCAAAACATTGCAAACGATGTTCATCGTTTCCACAAGTTTGCTGTCACTTTTCGTCATTGCGCTTGCCGTAGTTCTCATCGTCCGGAAACGCCGCGGTCATCTCGCCGCCTAACCCAACCAACCCAAAAAGCGAACCCTCCGGTTCGCTTTTTTATTTTGTCTTTGTTTTGTTTCAAGTCCGTTGCCTACAAAAAAAGACAATGCTGTCGCATTGTCTTTATTTTGTAAACAAACAACAAAAAGGAGCGTCTTTTTATGCCGAAAAGGGGGCAGGCGTCCACGGGGAATTGAACTTGAATATGTTGATTTTTGACGAATAATTTGGTATAATAATAAAAAATGCGAAGAGGTAAAAATATTGTTTAACGATTTAGATTTCAAAAAAATATTTCCTCTAATGACTTTTGAAAGCGGCGAAGAAGAAACGTGCAGAAAGTATATGGAAACGAGAGGAATATATCTTTATAAGCAAGTTTATGATGCGTTAGCTACTTGGATGCCTAATGTTAAAGAAATCAAATATAAACAATTTTCAAATTTGATTCGATACGATAAGGGAATAAGGGATAAACTATATATTTATCTTGCTGCGGCGGAAGAATATCTGCGCAATATTATATTTGAAGAATTAGAAATAGATAATCGTCCCCAAGACAGTACTAAAATTAAACTTAATATTAGTGATTTAAGGACAAGAACTGTAGAGGAGCGAAATGAAGAATCGAATTTATATTATTACTCTTACGCAAAGAATTTTGATTTTGGACTGATTGAGAAAGTCTTTCAAAAGTTCAAACTTGCCGAAAAGTATGGCTTGATTCAATCGGATATTAAAGAAGTTCGGAAATTATTGAGAAACAAAGTAATGCATCATAGCATGTTACTGTTATCTTGTTTTACGGATCGACAAGACATAGAAAAAGAAATAAAAACACTTGAAAAAGGCGTAGAAGCGTTGTATAGATTATTGCCAACATTAGAGCTTCGTGAAGGTTCGTCAGTTGATGGTCGCATTAGCGGCGGTTTAACGCAGGCAATTAACAAAAGCAATTATCCTGATGGAGATATTATGAAAAAGCCGTATGATAACATAATTTGTTTACACAAGTTCAAAGACGGGAGATTTATATTATAATGGAATATTTACATAGGAAAGACAAAAAGAAAACTTCAGCGCGAGAAGATTTTGAGAAAAGATTATTGCCGAAAGTGAGAGAATATTTGCGGAAAGATTTCGGTAAAAAGAAATGGGTGTTTAATGAATCCCTTGTCGGTAGTACAAAACGCAATTTAGTCTTGGTTGGGAACGAAGGCTTTGATATGGATTACCAATTACGGTTCGATTGTATTCCAGATAAATACTTAAAAGATGCCAAAGCTATGAAAGAATTGTTTCGAAATTATTTAAATAAAGCAAAGAAAGAACTCGGAATAGCCTTGACAGATTGCGAAGATTCTACACATGTGCTTACGATGAAGAAAATAGTTAATACAAAAGTTGATTATTCGTATGATATAGCAATTTTACGATTAAATGAATGCGGACAATATGTAATTTTGAAGAATGAAAAGCAAGGCAGACAAGATGATTATCATTATGTACCGTTACCTGATTGTGGAGATTTTAACGAACGGTATAAAAAAGTGAAAACTCAAGAAGCGTGGGCGTTGTTACGTGATAAATATAAAGTTAAAAAAGGAAAATATCAATACACAAATCAAGATGATAGACCTGCTTCATTTTCATTACTGGGACAGGCGGTAAATGAAGTTATACAGAAATTAGAACTGTGAGAAGTTAAACAAAGGAGATTATCGTGCAAAAATCCTTTTTGTGCAATCGTTAAAGGCTTGCGACTTTTCAAAGCGAGTGAAGAACAAATCCCTACGGCGATGAGCGAAGAAACGACAAAAAGGGTAAACTGCCATAAAAACGGCAATTTACCCCTGTTTTGCATAGAAAAAGACACACGCGTCGGAGTTTTATACGCTCCTTTTGCGTGTGTCTTGATGGTGCCGTGTGGCATAATTTGTACGAACCTGTGTTAGAAGAAATAGCGGTTTTATCCGCCGTTTCTATTTCGCTTTCCGTTTTTGTGACGTGTTCTTTTGTTAATTTCAAGTGTTCGGGGCAGTCTGTAAAGTTGTATGTAATCACTATCTCATCGTCATAAAGTATTACTTCCCGTATAAACGCATTAACAATTAGTTTCCGCACTTTTATATCGTCCGTGTTATCAAACACAAATTTACTCAAATACATTTCTATATCGTCCGCAGTTAAGTATGTGTAACTGCGGGCTTTTTCTTTAAGGATTTCCACGTCGTATTGCGATATTAGATTTTCAAGTTCGGTCAGACGGCTTTTCGTCGTTTCGGTGATTATGCCTTGCTCGATTGCCTTTACGATATTATTCTGTGCCTTTACCGCCTCGGCGCGTTTCTTTTCAATAAATTTCAAAGCCGTGTTGTCTGCGGTTTCTTTTTTATGTACGTTGTATATGCTTTGCGCAATCTTCTTGATATTGTTCACGCTCGATAACATTTGAGTCGTTGCGTTTATCACCGTATCTTCGATAAACTGTTTTTGCACTCTGCCCATATTACATTTAGCACGCTTGCGACGTTTTGAAAGGCAAATATAGTAGTAATGAATTGCACCCGTATGAGAAGTTCCGCTTTCACCGCCCATTCTGTGCTTACAATCTCCGCATATAAGTTTTCCCGAAAGGATATAGTCGAAAATCTCTTTTTTACGGCTCGGCGCAAGTTTGTTTTCTTCGTTTATTGCATTTACCTTGTTCCAAAGTTCGTCGGATATAATCCTCGGAAAGATGTTATCGTATGATTCCCCTTGGTGTTCGACAACGCCGGTATATCTCTTGTTGTGCAGAATGAAATACAAGTATTTGTGGTCTACGAGTTTTCCGTTCTTTCTGCGACAACCGCATTCCTTGAATTTATCCGCAATGGCAACTGCTTTGTAGCCCTGCGAATACATCAAAAACGCATCTTCCACGATTTTGCTTTCGTATTCGTTCACAACGTATTTTTTGTCAACGACGTCATAGCCGAAAATGTCTTGTCCACCCGTGGCTTTGCCTTTGCGCCAACTCTCTTTCAGTCCGCGATTGACTTTTTGCGTAAGTTCTTCCGAAAAGTATTGATTAAAACCTTCCAAAACGGTTTCCATCATACGACCTTCGGGGCTGTCCGTAAGGTTTTCCATTGCAGAGAGAATTGTTACGCCGTTATCTCGGAGCGTCTTCTTGTGTATTATCGATTCAAACTTGTTACGAGAAAATCGATCAAGTTTGTAAACGATAAGGTACTGCCACTCTTTGCGGCTGCTGTCTTTCAGCATTTTTTGAAATGCGACACGGTTGTCGTTCGTTCCCGTCATAGCGCGGTCGATATAGGTATCGACTATGAGTATATCGTTGTTTTGAGCATACTCTCGACACACACGAAGTTGTCCTTCAATAGATTGTTCGGTTTGGCTATCGCTAGAATAACGGGCATAAATAATTGCTTTTTTCATTTTGGTTATTAACTCCTTTTAATTTTTTTGTCTTTCGACGGAAACCGAACAATCCGATTTTGGCGAACACAGCAAGGAAACAGTAAAAAATATAGGGAAATTTTTTGTGTCTTTATAGTTCTCACTATATTTTTTACCCTTGCGGTGGCTCGATTTGTGTTTGCATACATAAAAGTTTTCAGACCGAAATCGGATAGGCTTTCCGCGAGAAAGAAAAAACGTCTTGTTTCTTCCTTGTCCACAAGACTACAAGCCAAAGTCGCAAGTTTTTTGCGAGTTCGACTGAAATTTTCCAAAAAAATGAAAAAAATTATTCAAAGTCGCAAGAAAGTTGCGAGTTTGACCGCTATCCTTTGGGCAAAAAGGAGAAACGGCTATGAACAAGCAATATAAAATAACCACAATCGGCACTCCGAACATTGAAAAGATGTCAACGGCGGAACAAAAATCGTTTTACAGCACTCTACTGTCTTTAATGACGGAATACTTCCGCAATGATGCCGAAGCAAAAAGCACAAACGCCCCCGACTGCTCCGAAAATGCAAACGACATAAACTCGGGGTAAAATGAAAGTCCACGCACGGCGGAGAAAAAGGCGAAAGATCGCCAAGCGGGTTAGCGGCGACTTCGCCTTCCGCCCGTGCTTTCATTGTCCGATTTAGGTTTGTTTGTTCGGACAGAGGCGTGGCTTGTCTTCGGCGAGGCGCAGCCGAGCCGACTTGTATCAAGACAAACCACGCCTAATTGCCAACGTCGCAAAAACCTTGCGAGTTTGAAAATTTGAAAAATCAATTAAAAATCATAGGAGAATAAAAAATGAAATATATAGAATGGCTGAATATTTGGCTTAACAATTACATAAAGCCAAGCGCAAAAGGACGCACATACATTCGTTATGAGCAACTAATACGAACCCACATTGCCCCGAAAATCGGTGGTAACGACATAAACGACCTTACGCCTATCGTTTTGCAATCGTTTGTTACGGAATTATTGAATAGCGGTAATCTGAAAACCGGCAAAGAGTTATCGGCAAACTTTGTAAATATGGTCATATCTGTTATTCAGAACTCATTGAAAACGGCGCATTTAGTAGGTATCGCAAACGAATATGTGGCAAACAAAATAAAACGCCCCAAGACAAAGGAAAAGCAAGTCGAATGTTTTTCCTGCCAGGAGCAGAAGAAAATTGAAAATTATGTATTGAATAATGGCAAAGATAAATTATTCGGTGTTGTTTTATGCCTTTACACGGGTTTACGCATCGGCGAACTGCTCGCTTTAACGTGGGGCGATATTGATTTCGGCAATGGTTTGCTTTTCGTTTCAAAAACGTGCCACGACGGAAACGACGGTATAAATCATATCCGCATCATCGACAGCCCGAAAACCGTTCATTCCCGCAGGGTAATACCGTTGCCGAAACAAATATTGTCCTTGCTTAAAGGCGTAAAAAAGCGTTCCAAATGCGAATATATCATAGCCGATAGCGATAAGCCCGTGTTCGTGCGCTCGTATCAACGAACTTTTGAACTACTATTGAAAAAACTAAACATTCCACATAAAGGCTTTCACTCCTTACGCCATACGTTCGCTACCCGTGCAATGGAATGTGGAATGGACGTTAAAACTCTTTCGGAACTGTTAGGACATAAAAATGCAACGATTACGCTTAACCGATATGCTCATTCCTTGCTTGAACACAAGGTAGATATGATGAATAGATTAGGAAAGTTGTTATAAATCATAAACAAAAAGTGTGCATCAAACAAAATAATTGATGCACACTTTTTAATTATTATAGCAAATTTTTCTGCAAAAATCAAGGCGTATTGACTGCTTGTGCATGAATTGTTGTGATATTGCCGTTTTTTTTGATGCACGTTCAAGCCAAATGCGTACACGGAATATTTTGATTGATGCACTATCAGTGGCTGAAAAGTGCATCAAAAACAATGCGGCATTTAGTTTTTTATTTTAATTGCCTTCTATGTTTTATCGCTTAAACAGCCATGCTTTACTACTTTTGGCAAAGGATGAAGCAATGAAGGTAGACTTCTCGAAGATAGAAATAAATTCCAAATATATCTATGCGTTGGATTCTCGGGTACTGAAAATTCTTCTCAAAGATAAAACGACCAAGAAAAATATCATTTGGGCTACCGATGAATATTCAAATTTCGGTATTGGATATTCTGCTGATGACGAAATTTATCCTACAGATATCGAAGGTATCACATCAATTATTACTCCGCGAGTGGCAAAAAGCAAAGAATCTCAAACGACGCGTATCCGCGGTATGGCAGAAGTTTTTACTCCGTCTTGGGTTTGCAATAAGCAAAACAACCTAATCGATTGCGCATGGTTCGGCAGAAACGACGTATTCAATGCAGAAATAGCAAACGGATGGCAAACGATTGACGCGAAAATCGACTTCCCCGATGCAAAAGGCAAATCGTGGCAGGATTACGTTAAGGCAAATCGCCTTGAAATTTCTTGCGGCGAAGCCCCTTATCTTACAAGCCGATACGACGCCGTTTCCGGCGAGATGATTCCCGTAAAAAACAGAATCGGATTTTTAGACAGAAAGTTGCGTGTTGTGTCCGAAAACGCAGACTCCGAAAAGGAATGGTATTCATGGGCAAAAAAGGCTGTTCAGAGCGTTTACGGGTACGATTTGCAGGGCGACAACGTTTTGCTTGCCAGAGAAAATTTATTATTTACGTTTATCGAGCATTACGAAGATAAGTTTGACGTTCCCCCGATACCGGAATACTTAATCGAAATCGCAAAGATTTTGGCTTGGAACATTTTTCAGATGGACGGTATCAAATTTGTTGTTCCGGGCAGTTGCCGAAATAAAACCGTTAAAACCGAAACGCTGTTCGGCGTTGAAACCACTGAAGAACGGTGTATCGGCTGCCGAACGAACGATAACGGAAAGCACAACGGCATTTATTGCAGAACTTACGATTGGGCTGCAAACGAATCCGTAGAGTTTTATTCGAGTTTTATAAGGGGGAAGCAAAATGGCAAAGTATGACGTTGCAAGTTACAACTTGATCTACATATATGCTATCAACGATGAAACGCATAAAGGCTTGTTGAAAATCGGTCAGACTTCGTTTTCGTCCAAATACAGCATTGCACAGTTGCCACCGAATTGTTCTGCGCTGAACCAAAATGCACATGCACGAATACAGCAACAGACAAAAACCGCTCTTGTTTCATACGATTTGCTCTATACGGAACTTGCCACAAGAACAATCACCATGGCGGATGGTTCAAAACAAATTCAGTCTTTCCAAGACTATGACGTCCACGACGTGATTTTGCAGTCGGGCTACTCGGCTGTAAAATTTGTTGAAAGCGGCAAGCAAAGCGAATGGTTCAAAATCGATTTATCGTCTGCAAAAGCCGCTATTTCGGCGGTAAAAGAAGGTAAAGCGGTTCTTCCCGACGCAAAAACTTCCGTAGTCGTTGCACAAAAGCAAAAAATCACGCTCCGGAACGAACAGAAAGAAAACGTTGAAAAAACGATAGATATTTTCAAGCGTTACGACACAATGCTATGGAACTGCAAAATGCGTTACGGCAAGACGGTTACCGCTTACGAACTTATCAAACGTCAGCATTATCAAAAAGTAATCGTCATTACTCACCGCCCCGCAGTAGAGGACGGTTGGGGAACAGACCATGATTTGATGTTTGCAGGCACAAATCATCTTTTCATCGACAAAACAAATGGTTCTGTCGATTACGACAGCGCAATAGATGCTGATAACGATTTCAAATTAAAACAAACGGTTCAATCTCAAACGCCGTTTGTCTATTTTGCATCTATTCAAGATTTGAGAGGTTCCAAACGAGTCGGTGGAAAATACAACAAAAACAATGCCGTTTTCGATATGGACTGGGATTTGCTTATCATTGACGAAGCCCATGAAGGAACGTCAACCGATTTAGGCGATGCCGTTATAAAAACGTTACGAAAGCCAAACACAAAGGTATTGCTATTGTCTGGTACGCCGTACAACATAATGAGCGAGTTTGACGAAAACAAGTACACGTGGACTTACGTCGACGAACAAAAAGCCAAGGCGGAATGGGAAGAAAATCATCCAAACGAGCGAAATCCTTACGAAGAACTCCCGAAGATGAACATTTTTACCTTCGACTTGTCCGAGCAAATGCCGACGTCCTATCGTTTCGTTACCGAAGATTCGGCATTCAATTTCCGTGAATTTTTCCGCACATGGACGGGCGACGTAGAAAAAGATTTCAGAATTATTCCCGAAGGTAAATCCGTCGGCGATTTCGTATACGAAGATGACGTATACAACTTTTTGTCGCTCATTTCAAGCGATAGTCAAGACAGCAACTATCCGTTTTCGACGGAAGAATACAGAGATATGTTTGCGCACACATTCTGGATTGTTCCCGGTGTAAAAGAAGCAAAAGCATTAAGCGCATTGATTCAGCGTCATCCGAATTTCAAGGATTTTGAAGTTGTTAATATTGCGGGTGACGGCGACGAAGAAAAACCTTACAGCGAAGCACTTGCCTTGGTTCGCAGTTCAATCAAATCATTTGCGAAAACAATCACGATTTCTTGCGGAAAACTCACAACCGGTGTTACCGTTCGAGAATGGTCTGCCGTAATGATGCTTTCGGGTTCGTCGTCAACTTCCGCATCGGGATATATGCAAGCCATTTTCCGTGTTCAATCTCCGGGATATATCAACGGCAGGCAAAAGAAAAACTGTTATGTTTTCGATTTTGCTCCAGATAGAACGCTCAAAGTCATTGCCGAAGTACACAGAGTTACCAACAAGGGCTTAAAAGACGACGAAAAGGCAAAGAAGGCTCTTGGCGAGTTTATCAATTTCTGCCCGATCATTTCCGTTGAAGGCACGGTTATGCGCTCTTACAACGTGGACGAAATGATGCGTCAAATCAAACGCATATCCGTTGACGCGGCAATCAATAGCGGTTTTGACGACGATACGATTTATCTTTCCGATGCAGGAATGAAAATAAGCCAATTTGATCAGGACATCTTGCGCAAACTTGCCGACGTGGTAACACCTCAAAAGAAAGGCAAAAAACAAACTGACGTTGTAATTTCTGACAGCGGTATGACCGATGAACAGCATAAGTTGGCAGACAAAGCAAAGCGTAAGCCGAAAAAAGAGCTTACCGAAGAAGAAAAGGCTGCACTTGAACTTTATAAAAAGCAAAAAGAAGAACAAAAGAAAATGTTCAATCTCTTGCGTGCTGTTTCGATACGTTTGCCGCTCTTGTTCTATGGTGCGGACGCCGACATTACCGAAATCATTCACCTGAAAGACTTCGTGCAAATCGTCGACGACGAATCTTGGGGCGAATTTATGCCAAAAGGTTTACGCAAGGATCTGTTCCTCGACATTTTGAGGTATTACGATGAAGACGTTGTAATCGGCGCGGGACTTCGTATCAGAAAAATGGCAAAAGCCGCCGACGAATTGCCGCCTACTTACAGAGCAAAGCGTATTGTCGAAATAATGTCAAAATTCAAAAATCCCGACAAGGAAACCGTCCTTACGCCTTGGCGCGTCGTCAATATGCACATGGGCAATACATTGGGCGGATACAACTTCTTTGACGAAGATTTTCAAAAGGAATTGGACGAACCGCGAGTAATAGACAACGGCGAAATCACTTCGGATATTTTCCTAAATACCGATGCGAAAGTGCTTGAAATGAACTCAAAGTCGGGCTTATATCCGCTTTATCTGGCGTACTCGTTCTATATGCTCAACGTTTCAGGCAAAGAAAAAGATTTGCCGCTCGAAACGATGCAAAAAATATGGTTCGACACCTTGGACAAGCATATTTTCGTGCTTTGCAAAACAAAAATGGCTCGTATGATTACCATTCGTACACTTGCGGGCTATTCAAATAAAACTGTTCATGCGATATATTTGACAAAACTTGTTGAAGAACGCATGAAGGACTTGGATCGTCTTTCCAAAAAACTGACGAACCCCGACACTTGGAATATCGGAGGCGATAGAATGAAATTTGACGCTGTTGTCGGCAACCCGCCGTATCAACTTACAAAAAACGGGAACAATGAGCAAATCCACTTTGCTTTTCTTGAACTTGCTTATAATACGACAGCCCATTATGTTTCTTTGATCCAACCGTTAAATTGGCTCAATAATGGTAAATTGCTCAATAAAGTTGTCGATCACGTTGTTTCATTGTTCAGATATTCGGATAGTAAGAGTGTGTTCTTAACGGTACAAATTCCGTCGGGCGTAGGCTATTCTTTGATTGATAAACAAAATCAATACAGCGGAACTCAAATTGTCGAAGGCAATAAAAAGTACTACGGAAAATTAACCGGAAATTATAATTCCGACGATTTGCGTATCGTTGATGAAGTCCATTTTACAAAATCAATTTATGATAGAATTTCAGATTATGTAGGTCATAGTAATGAGGATAAATCATTGCCGATTAATCCCAACGGAGAGATTAAAATTTGGTATAAGAAAGAAAACGGGAAAGCCGGGAAAAGCGAATGGTATTCCGTTGATCGAAAATCAATCCCCGATGGTTCGATTATCGATGAATGGAAGGTGATGATTAGCAATGACGGACACGCAGAAGCGACAGATACAAAGCCGCAAAATATTTTTAACAACTCGGCTATCGCTCTGCCCCCAAAATACATAACAACGAATAGACCAATATTGTTAAAAGCAAAAGACAAGTCTGAAGCGGAATTTATTGCGAAATATGCAAATACAAAATTTTTTAGACGGTTATTGCATGTTGAAGCAAAGTCAAATTCCATTGCAAAAGGCACCTATAAGTTGGTTCCTGATATAACCGAATTTATCGATAAATATGACGGCATAGAAGATTTGGACACATTTTTGGCAAAGTTCTTCAATTTGAGTGAAGAAACTATAAATGATATTAACAAAAGAATTTTGCCCAAAACAACAAATAACGGATTGTGATTATACAGACACCACACTTCTAAAGCATATTGACTTGTAATCTTTATTGTTGTATAATTATACTAAACAATGGGGAGATAAATGATGTCAAAAGTACTCTTAGAAAAAGTTAAATTAGAATATTTCAAGTGTTATCAAGAAACAACGGTATTATTTAAAGATTTAACAATTGTTGTGGGCGAAAACAATGCTGGTAAATCTTGTTTAATTGAAGCTCTCAGATTGGTGTCAAATGCGGCGCAAAATGCTTATAGAAAAAATTATCGAGAACCGCCCAAAGAGTTAGAGCTTATGGCTTCACTGAGAGGATTTGTAATTGATACGAAAAAACTGAGAATTGATTTGGAAAGTGTTGTCTACTTTTATGACAAAAATAGAAATGCCAAGATAACAGCCTTTTTTAATGATAAATCAAGAATTGAAATTTATTTGAACGAATATTGTGCTTTCGCTGTAATATTTGATAAACAAAGAAAAATGATTACTAGCAATAAGAAAGCAAAAGAATTGGGAGTTGATAAAATGCTACGTATTATGCCACAAATCGGCACAATACGAGAACAAGAAAAATATCTATCAAAAGAAACAGTGTTTGATGATAAAGATACTTATCTATCATCTTTACACTTTAGAAATGAGATTTATCTATGGAAAGATTTGTATTATTCAGATTTCAAGCAATTAGCAGAAAGCACATGGGACAGTTTGGAGATATCAGATCCTGAGTTCAATCAAACAGATAACATTATGAGCCTTGTTGTAAGTGATAATCGTTTTTCTGCGGAGATTGGTAAGATGGGAAGCGGTTTACAACTTTGGCTTCAAATTATGTGGTTCCTTTCACGTTCTAAAGATTGTGAAGTTATTATCTTAGATGAACCGGATATTTACATGCATTCCGAAATGCAACGCAAAATTCTTGAAATAGTTAGAGAAAAGTTTCCACAAGTAATTATTGCAACACATTCGTTAGAAATTATCTCACGAGTTGATCCCGAGTATATTCTTGAAATAAATAAGAAAGACAAAAAACTAAAATTTGCAAGCGATGTTTCTTCTGTTCAAAAAATTATAGATGATATCGGTGGCGTTTCAAATTTAGCTCTTATAAATTTGGGGCGTCAGCGTAAATGTTTATTTGTAGAGGGATGCGATGTCGAAATACTAAATAGATTTAATGAAATTCTGTATGGAAAACAAATATGCTTGCCAACATTTTCTTTTGGGGGTTTTAGCAAGATATCCAACTTATACGGAGCGGCTGACTTGTTTTATAATGAAACGAGTAATCAAATTAAATGTTTCGCAATTGCGGATAAAGACTATAGGGATGAAATTGTCGTAGAGAAGATCCAGAAACAAGCTGTTGATAAACATCTGGCATTGTACATTTGGGCTAAAAAAGAAATTGAAAATTATCTGATCGATCCTCAAATCCTATTTGAGCTAATCCCTAATACATTTCAAATTCAATATCTAGATTTTTTGACTGAATTTGAAGCATTGGTAGAAGCGGAAAAAGATGACGTGTTTGATTCATATGCAACCCAATATAGAATTGATTGTGGTTATTTTAGTGACGAAAAGCAATGGGATATTGCTACATGCAATCAAAAAGCACGCGATTATATGTCAAAACACTGGATTTCGTTAGACACCAAACTTGCTTTAATCGGAGGTAAAAAATTTTTAGGAACAATTAGGCGGTATTTTCAAGATAACTACAAAATTTCATTATCAAACAAAAAAATTATTGATCAATACACTGTTGATAAAATTCCAAAAGAAATAAAGGATGTTTTAACAGCTCTTAACCAATAATCAACTATGTATAAAAATAGGCGGATAGATTTTCAAATTTATCCGTCTGTTTTATTGTTAAAAGCGATTTGTTGCAAGCAAATATTTTTTACGAATACTGTTTTGTCTGCGCCAGATTGTAGTGCGGTTGACGTTTAATATTCTGCCGATTTGTAGCATTGTAAACCCTGCCATAAGAATGGAAAGCGTTTCGTATTCAGCGGCGGTGAGTTTCATCTTTGATATAAGCCCGTCAACGGCTATATAATCGTTTTTCTGCTCGTCATCGAGTATTGTTTCAGACTCACTCGTAATTCGCTCGTCAAGGCTTATTGTGTTTGCCATATAGCGTGTGTATTGCTTTTGCAAATAATTATCGGCGCAACGATAACAAGCACTTTTAATTGTAACAACCTTTCCGTATTTCGTAGTATAGTTATCACCGAGTTTCTCACCTATATGTTGGCAAAGAAACAGCATTGCCTCTTGCGCAATGTCGTATGCGTTTGAAAACGGCGAATAATCGTCTTTTGAGCGATTCATATCTCTAAATAGCCCTTTGTATAGATAATGCAAATCCTTGCCTGAACGGACGATTACTGTTTTAATACAGGTCAAGGCGATAACTTCGCCCATTTTCTGTACGTTTTCTGCCGAGATAACCATATCGTTATCCAAAATGCCTTTGTTTACTTCTTTCATTGTATTTTACCTCCGATTTAATTCGCCTTTCGGCAAAAACGGAAGTAGCACCGGGGAAAGATAGAAGTTTTTTACCTTATAGTTGGTTAGACGGAAGTCAACGAACAGCAAAAAATATTACGTTATAATCGACAATTTCAAAGTTTTCGGTAAAAATTTTTGCCGTTGACTTGCGCTTTTCACTGTGCTACAAACGTAAACGAAAGGCGATAAATCGGACGGCAAAACGGTATAGAAAAACCGAGCGTTTAGAACACTCGGTTAAAGGTTGTAATGTATTTATAGTTTGATTTTAAGTCCGAAATAATCTCTTGTAAAAAACAAAACGAACTCAAGATTTTTTCTCGGGTTCGTTTTATTCTTGTTTGGTGCGGGCAACAGGACTTGAACCTGCACAGCCTTGCGACCATAAGAACCTGAATCTTACGCGTCTGCCAATTCCGCCATGCCCGCTTAAACTGTTACCGATTATATCACTTTTGCAAGTTCTTGTCAAACTTATTTTGCCACTATTTTTCCGAATATTAAAACAGGTTGTTTTTCTTAGTCGGGAAGCCGCGGTTATCTGCGCCGGAACCTGCGAGGGAAGAAAGCGTGTCATAAAAATCCGGAAGTGTCAACCGATCTTTCTACATTCTTTCGGCATATTCCACGTTGGTGACGAACACGACGGCGCCGCCAACAGGCACTTCGGCGACCTGGCAGTTCATAGAGCCGGCGTTGGCGTGGATGAAAGTCGGAGTCGGCTCCATGCGCTTAGCCGAGTGCTCCTTAATGATATCCAGCACTTTTCGGACCTCGTCATCCTCGACGCCGATGAGGAGGGTGACGTTGCCCGTCCTTAAAAACCCTCCGTAGGTAGCGATTTTTGTGAATCGGATGCCGCTCTCCGCGAGGGCTTTCGCCGTATTTCCGCCGTCTTTTTTGTTGATGATTGCAGTAATAAGTTTCATAAACGAACCTCCTTGCTTTTCTATATTATAACCTCGCGCGCTCGCGTTTGTCAACCCTGAAAAATTTTTCGGATTGCAACTTACGGTTGCTTGAAAAGGTGCGAAAAATGTTTTAATATGGACTTATCCGAAAACGAGGAGGCAAAGATGCTGGATTTCAAGGCAATAGGAAACGGAATAAGGGAGCGGCGCCAAAGGCTCGGCTACAGTCAGGACGCTTTGGCCGAAACGTTAGGCGTGACGCATCAGGCGATATCGCGGTGGGAGCAGGGCGAGGCGATGCCGACGGTTGAAAATTTGGCGGAGCTATGCAGTCTGTTCGACATCGGTTTCGAGGAGCTTTTGCTTTTAGGCAGGCCCGTCGATCCGACCGCCAAAAACATATTCGACGGCCACAGCCGAACGTACGTCGTAAAGGAGATAATATCCGGTCGCTGTCCGTACGATTTTGTGGGCAATTTCAACGTATTTATGCCGCAGGAGCGGATTATGCTCCTTCGCGCCGTCAAGGAAGGGAAGCTTACTGCGGATCTTTTAAGTCTTAGGCAAAAGCTCACGCAGGAAGAACTTATTTTCCTTTTCGGCAAAAAACAAATTCACCGCATGTGGTGACGAAAAACAAACTTTAACAAAAATTTTTGAGAGGTGAACTATGAATATTGAAAACATGCTGCCGTTTTTGAACAAACAGGCTCTTGACGAATTGGTCGATTCGATTATCGCCGGCGAGGTGGATTTCGACATCAGAAAAGCGTTGCCGTTCCTTGATGACGACGCGCTCAAAAAGCTTATGGAATACGCCGCCGAAAACCCGGGCAAAATCAACTTTGACGGCGCGCAATGCTATCCGTTCCTGTCCGAAAAGATTATGGACGAAGTGTTCCTGAAAAAACTCGACGGCGGAGTTCTGGACGAATCCTGCCTGCCGTTCGTGTCGTCGGAGTGTCTGAAAAAAGTGGTCGAAAAGTACTGCGAAAACAGCGACTTGGACGTCAACATCGACGCGCTCTACTATTTTATGGACGAGGACGACGTTTCCGAAATCTTCCGTGCCTATCTTAAACGCCACAAAAAAACAAACTGAAAGCAGGCCTTCGGGCCTGTTTTTTCGTTTTGCTAAAACATATTATCCAACAATTTCCAACTGTCGGAAGTTATATCGTCGCTGTAATTATCTGTGCAAATGCAGAGTTCGTCGCTGTTTTTGTCAAAACGGACAAAACCGCCTTTCAAACCGTATTTTTCAAGATATGCTTTTAGCACTTCAAACTTTTTCGGCGAGAAACTATCAATATCTTCGCTTTTGCCTGCTTTATCAAATTCGCCTTTGGTTTCTATTATCCACGTTTCGCCGTTCACGGATACGATATAATCGGGGTAAAACAGTTTTTGGTGGCCGCTGTTGTCGAGATAAACGATAGACAAATAATCGTCGCCTTTATCGCCGTTTTTATAAATCCAATCTACGGCAGAGCATTTTTCGCAAAACTTTTCAAACTTTTTCTCGGCAGTCGAACGTGGTTCGGCGGACATCAAATATCCTTGATATACATTTTTCACGCTTTCCGTTTGCACCTTACTTGCGCTGTCGTATGTAAACTTGCAAACACGCGGCAAAACAAACTCTTTCTTGGAAACCATATCTGGAGAAAGAGCAAGTTGCAAGAGTGGCACTGCCATTGCTTCGCGGAAATTGCGACGCAACAAATCGACGTTGTTTATGATAAACGCATACAATTCTCTCGTCGAGAGTGCAAGCAACTTGCCCGAATAATCGAATTTATCACCAAACAACTTGCCGATAATTGTCTGCATATACTTGTATTCCATACCGATTTCACGCCCGATAACGCCTATTGAGTGGTGACGGTCGCGCCCGAGTTTATGTGTGTTTACCGTTTCTTTTACGGTAATGGTGTTGAGATTGTCGCTTTCGCCCAAATCGGAAAGAGTAGCAACACTGCCAGATTGAGTATATGTATTTATAGAGTCGGAGAAAACAAAACCCGCCGTTTCAAGCCTTGTTTTATTTTCCTTTTTGTTGCCCGTAAGTTCGAATGTATCTTTGAAGTAACTTGCGATAGAGGATAACGCCTTGCGCGGATCTCTTAAATCCGTAATCATAGTGCGTTGTTCCTTAGTAAGTGTAAACGACTTGTATTCGTTTTTCAGAAAAATATCTTTGCCGTCAAGTGCTCCTTTACTAAGTGCCTGTTTCACGCCCGCCGTGAACTTTTGGTCAAACGTATAAAGATAGCAACAATCCAAAACGTCGTTGTCGTAATGTTTTGCTTCGGGCATACGGCGAATACGTCCTATCGTCTGAATTTCAAACGTTTCGTCCATATTTTCGCGCAGTTTTACAAGTATTTGTGCTCGCGGACAATCCCAGCCTATAGCGACTGCTTGTTTTATAACGACGGCAATTTGTTTGCCGTCATTATCTGATATGTTCTCGACATTTTCGTGTCTGCCCGAAAGCCATATCGCAAGAGTATCGTTTTCGATATTGATGCCTTGTGCAGAAAAGTATTCTTCAACGCTGTCGCACAATGCGTCGCTATTATTTGGAAGTTGAACGACTATAAGCGGATTTACGTCAATACCTTTATTCAAAAATATTGATTTTATTTCACGTTGCTTATTTAATGCACGCTCCAACAAATACCAAGTCTGATTATCGGTTTCGATTGTTTGCGGAAAGTTTTCATTTATGACGAGCAACTTTTTTATCAACCCTTCCGCAATAACGTCTTCTTCGGCAATTTCTATAAGTTTTGCCTTTTTGTCCACAATAGGCGTAGCAGAGCAGCGGATAATTTTATCCGTTTTGAAAAGTTGCACGATAGCGTCGGCTTTATCTGTAAAATTCTGGTGGCTTTCGTCGATAATTATTTTGAAAGATAGTTCTGCGTTCAACGCTTTTTCTATCCACTCCAAAAAGTTGGTGCGCTCGCTGTCCTTCAAGGCGTTATTGCCTTTTTTCGTAAGTTTTTCCCAGTTGATAAAACATGCGTCGTTTTCTTCAAAACCGCAGGTCATAACGTCGGCAAGTAGTTTTGTTTGTGCGTTGTGGATATACTTGTCCATTTTATCCTTGCTTTGTATTTCAAGGTCGCCCTTGCCGGGAGTAAGCCATACAAACACGGTTTTTGCGTGTTCTTTGGTATATTCGTCCATAAAATGCGTGAGCATTATGGTTTTACCGCTACCGGTAGGGCTTTTCAAAACGATTTCGCGGACGGAATCGTCTTCCATACATTCAAGCAGACTTTTTATTGCTTTCAACTGAAAATTCATTAAATTCATCTTTTAGCCCTCCAAATCGCGGTAGTAGTATTCCGGGATAACTTTGATCTTGATTTTTCTTTTTGCAAATATCTTTTCTTGTTCCTCGGTGGGGAGAACGTCGTGTCCAACGTAAATCGCCTTGCACGTTTCGGGAATGTTTTGAGTAAAATCGTCGAGTTCTTTTTCCGTCAGAACGATTGCGATTTCTGCATTGCCGTTGAAATTGATACCGTTTTCAAGCTCCACGAGTTCGCGGATATGCAAAAGCAGTTCGTCCGCATACTCGTAATATAACTTATCCGAAATGGGCAAATACTCCACTTTGAAGTATTTAAGGCTTGCTTTGTAATCTTCCTTTGCAATAACGCGTTTAATGCGTTCATACGTTACGTCGCGACAAATATTGTTTTCGTTGTTTGTGCAAAGGATAAACTTACGGCTGCCGCCATCTTCCGCGTTCAATTTCATCACGGCGTGACCTGTTGTTCCGCTACCTGCAAAAAAGTCGAGGATGGTAGTATGTTTTAACTTTATTGTTTTTATTAGATAAAGTAAAAGCCCAACTGGTTTCGGGTTTGAAAAAGGACTTTTACCATCAAACAATTCTTTCATTTCGCTATTGCCTTGCTGGTTAATAGGTGACGTGATTAAATTCATATAGGCACGGCCTGTTTTGTCCCTAATGTTGCCATCATTATCAACATTCTCATAAACTTTATATTTTATTGTATAAGCAGTATGTGAATTTTTCTTTGATTTGCAAAATTCAATAAATTTATTCTCAATTCCCCATCTAACTTTCTCTTTTCCCCATTTCCAAATCCATCCATCATTTACAAATTTAGAGCGACCATTAGGGAAAAGCAACGCCCCATCAGGCATTGTTATTCCATAATTCATAGAATCTGAATATTGTAATCCACCTCTGTCAAGAGTGTCATAATAAAATTTCCCTCTTATATCGGCAAATTCGTCTTCGTATTTATATCTTCCTTTGTCTATTGAATCAATGTCCCTTGCCCAAATATTAGTTTCTATGCAGGCAGTTTTGTTTTTTCCATATAGCAAAATTGATTCTGTGACGACAGCAATATCTTTTGCATCATTTGCACCTGTTTTCTTTCGCCAATCAAATTTTGCGATAAAATTGTTTTCGTTAAAGATACTGTCGCAAAGCATTTTTAGGGCACTTTGCTCATTATCGTCAATGCTAATAAAAATAACTCCATTTTCGGAAAGCAAACTTCTGGCTATTTGCAAGCGTTTTTCCATAAACGAAAGCCATTTGCTATGACGGAAAGTATCGTTACTATCAACAAACCTATCGTCATATACAAAATCTTTGTTGCCCGTATTGTAAGGCGGATCTATGTAAATAAGGTCAATTCTGCCTTTATGTGTTTTTTCCAAGAGTTTAAGGCTTGCCAGATTATCGCCCTCGATAAGGAAATTCATTTGTCCGCCATTGTCTATAAACAAGTCGGTATCTTCCGTGAGAACGGGTAAATTATTCGCAAGCACTTCGTCAATGCCTTCGCGGTGTTCCTCAAAGACAAGACCGTATTTTTTGCCTTTAATATCTTTTTCAATATCGGAAATATATGTGAGTAACTGCGCCGTGTTTTCGTCCTGCACAGCAGATGATATATAAGTTTTTATTGCGTTTATTTTTTGGACAAGTCTTTCACGTTTTTCTTTGGAAATGTTGGTAGACATAAAATTGATGCACCTCAACGATAGTTTTAGTGCATCAAATAATCTAATCCATGAACATATAAAAGAGCAAAAGAATGTTTAAGACGAAGTATAACCCAAAAAATACGGCAGATGTAGTTTGTGAACCTTGATTTTTGCGAGAAATTTTGCTATAATGATTAAAAATGTGCATCAATTAGATTATTTGATGTACATTTTCTACCCAACCATTTATAGTAGCAATTCTTAAAATTTGCCTGAAATTTTTCACAAAAAACCCCGCCGCTTGATTTTGCGACGGGGTGATTTTTTTGTTCTAAATGTTCGAAAATGCATCGGCAAAGCTCATTTTTCCGCCTCTGAAAAAGCCGGACAGTCTGCCGAAAACGGTTTTTTCGTCCACAAATTCGTCTGTCGCGATAAATTCGGCGTGGCCGCTTGCGGCAACCTTTTTAAGCTTTTCCACAACCTCTTTGTCCTCGTGCATTTTTTGCAGCAGGCAAATTTTGCTGCGCGAAAACAGCGACGCCAGCTTTTTCATCAAAAGGGAATAGTTCTCAAAAAACTTGTCGTCCATAACTTCGTTTTCGCCGAACGAAACCAGAACGATTCGCGGCGCAAGGTGCTTAAGCGCGTCTTCCGCCACCGCCGCGGCGTCCTTCACCGTCAGACCTTTTATGCTTCTGTTATAAATGACGTAGTCGGTGACTCTCCCTTGCATCAGATCGTAAAACGGAAAGTCGCACAGATAGTCCGAACCGAAAATTGCCACCTGGTCTTTCATGGCCATTTCGTTGAGAGCCCTGAAAGCTTTTGCCGTTTCAAAAACGTTTTTTTCCATAATTTCACCTCACGCTTTGGCAGCTACTGCCACGTTTTGCCCGTCCGCGGTTTTTTTGTCCGCAACCGAGTTTTGGTTTCCTTTGCCGCACTTTGCAACGTCGGATTTTCGTTCTTTGTTCAAATTGACTGCTTCGATAATTTTGTTTTTAGGTTTTTCGCTTTGTTCTTCGAGTTCTTCGGTTTCAGCTTCTTCTGCAAGCCTTGCCGCATCTATTTCTTTGTTATGTTTCAAAGCGTCGTTTCTTTTGTTCACGATGCTGATCGCCATATCCAACGTCACCGCCACAAGGTTGAAAACGTACAGCCACAAAACGTAAGTCAGGTGTCCCGCCGCAATTTTGCTTGCGATGCCGCAGATATATCCCACGATAATAACCGCCGTAAACACCAGGCTTTTGCCTTTCGCCGATTTGGATTTTATACTTTTAACCACGGATATCGGCCACGAGATGCCAAAGCAAATAAGCATCAAAACTTCAAAAATCTGAGCCATAAAATTTGTCTCCTTTTGTTTGTTCAACATCATTTTACACTTGACAAATGATAATGTATAATATATATTTTTTATGGAAACGATAACTTTTGGTTATGAATTGCAAAAAATTTGCCGAAAATTCGGGCAATATGGCGTAGATTGTGGAAATATGGCGGAAAAGTGAGAAATTTGGCATAAAAGAAACGGGACGGGCAGAGAACCGATTTGTCGAAAATAAAGAAAAAAAGGATGCAATGTTTGCCCGTTAGGGCAAGAATTGCAAAGAGTAGCCGATAGGCGACTTTGGTGAAGATGACGAGTGGGAGTGCGAGGGCGTCCCTCGCCCGACAAAACGCTTGCGTTTTGCTTAAAGGGAGTAAGCACTTTG
>HF988647.1:0-56316 GCA_000434675.1 Faecalibacterium sp. CAG:1138
CGGGGACAGCCATTATACCGGCGGACAGGGCTCATCAGTCATCAAAATATTTGACATGACAGCTGCCGCTACGGGTATCAACGAAAAAACCGCAAAGTCCCTTGGTATTGCTACAGACAAAGTCATTCTTTCGCCGATGAGTCACGCAGGATATTATCCCGGCGGTAAAATGATGACTATGAAAGTGCTGTTTGAAAAAGAAAGCTACCGCATTTTAGGTGCACAAATTATAGGTTTTGACGGTGTCGATAAGAGGATTGATGTGCTTGCAACCGCTATCCGTGCCGGAATAAAAGCATACGAACTTACAGAACTTGACCTTGCCTATGCTCCGCCGTATTCCTCCGCAAAGGACCCTGTGAATATGGCAGGCTATATCATTGAAAACATGAAAAACGGCATTGTAAAGCAATGGTATTATGAGGAAGAAGAAACTCTTCCCCGTGACGGCAGCATAACACTTCTTGATACACGTACACTAATGGAATACAGCATGGGGCATGCAAAGGGTTTTATCAATATTCCTGTTGATGAACTGCGTGAACGTATAGGTGAGCTGGACAGGAGCAAGCCTGTGTATGTTATCTGCCAAAGCGGATTGAGAAGCTATATCGCAAGCAGAATTTTAATGGGTAACGGTTTTGATGCCTATAACTTTGCAGGCGGTTTCCGATTCTATGATGCAGTCCGTAATGATAAAGCGTTAAATAAAAAATCCACCCCCTGCGGAATGGATGATTAAAAGGACAGAAAAGAAAAGCGTTGAGAATTCATTTTTTGAGAAACTCAACGCTTTGTTTTATCAAACTATAATCTTTTCAAGTCCGTCTTTGTCTATAATTTCAATCGTTCCGCGGGAGAGTGATATAAACCCTTCGTTCACAAAATACTTTAGCATTCGTGTTACCACTTCACGGGGATTACCTAAGTGATTGCCGATTGTTTCGTGGGTGATTTTAAGAATGTTAGTGCCTTCGATGCTTGCCTCATTCAAAAGAAAATCTGCAAGCCTTTTATCAAAGCTTTTCCACATCACCTGGTCTATCAGCCACATTACATCTGAAAATCGACTTGCCATAACTTCGTTTGTGTAATTGGCAAGCGGTGCGGAAACATCCATAATGCTTTTGTAAACTTCTGACGGGATGACTAAAACCTCAGTTTCCTTTTCTGCGGTAACGGTAATATCAAACTGAATACTGTTCATAATACAAGACGCAGAGAAAAGGCAAATATCTCGCTCAAAAAGGCGGTACATCGTAATCTCTCTGCCATTATCAGATATAGTAAAAGCACGAATTTGACCGGAGAGCACAAGGAGCAGTCCCGTACAATTCTGCGAACCATTATGTAAGAGTTCACCCTTGCCGAATTTACGAACAAAAGATGAGCTTGTAAGCGTGTCTTGCTGTGATTTCGTCAGTTTATCAAATACAGGTAAATACGTTAAGTAATTCATAAGCCGTGTCTCCTTTTCAGTATTTTTAGTATAGCGTAATTTCGGGCATATGTCAATAATGCTATTGACATATGCCAGAAACAGCACTATAATATATGGTAAGGTGATAAAATGCCAAGACCGACGAAGTGTCGCCGAGTGTGTTATTTCCCTGAAGTTCTTGAATTTTCTCCAACGGGAGCAGTGAGCGGGGAACCAATTGTTTTGACAGTTGATGAGCTTGAAACTATACGGCTGATTGACAAAGAAACTTAAGCCAAGAATAATGCGGGGCACACCTCGGCGTAGGCAGAACAACCGCACAGAAAATCTATGAAACCGCAAGGAAAAAGATAGCAGACGCACTTGTGCTTGGCTTCGCACTGAAAATTGAGGGCGGCGAGTTTCAGCTTTGTAGCGGCAGTACAGACTTTTGCTATAAAAAAGATTGCATCAAACGGCAAATTCAAAAAGAATACAAAATAGAAAAAGGATCAAATGTTATGAGAATCGCAGTAACATACCAAAACGGAAACATCTTTCAACATTTCGGTCACACCGAGCAATTCAAATTGTACGATATTGAAGACGGCAAGGTCGTTAAAACAGAGCTTATAGATACCAACGGCTCCGGCCACGGTGCATTGGCCGGCGTACTCTCCTCTGTAAAAGCAGACGTACTTATTTGCGGCGGTATTGGCGGCGGTGCACAAATGGCGCTGGCAGAAAACGGAATAAAGCTCTACGGCGGTGTCAGCGGTAATGCCGATGAAGCGGTAAATGCTTTTGTTGCCGGCAATCTTGCTTTCAATCCCGATGTGCATTGTGAACACCATGATCATGAACACGGCGGGGAAACCCATATCTGCGGCGACCACGGCTGCGGTCACGGACATTGCGGGAATCATTGAAAAATGTGATAACATCACAGAATTGCAATCTGAAATATGCTATTATTCAATTAAAGGAGGCGGAACTATGAAGCAATATATATGTACAGTCTGCGGTTATATCCATAAAACCGAAGGCGAATTGCCCGATGATTTCAAGTGTCCGCTTTGCGGTGCAGGTAAGGATGCTTTTGTGCTGAAAGAGGAAACTGCTAAAGCAGAGGAAATCCTTGAAAAGCCGCATACAGAAAAAGAATTATCCCCAATGGAGATGAGCATCATTTGCTCCAATCTTGCAAGAGGGTGCGAAAAGCAGTATATGCCCGAAGAATCCGAGAACTTTAGAAAACTTGCAGAATTCTTCCATCAAAAAGCAGAGCCTGTCAGCAATGCCGGCACAGAGACATTGCTTGAATTGTTTAATCATGATATTTCGGTAGGATTTCCTTACGGAAAATCAGCTGCGGAAGAGCAGCACGACCGTGGCGCACTTCGCTGTCAGGTGTGGGCAGAAAAGGTAACGAGAATGTTGCAGTCACTTCTCACCCGATATGAGGTTGAGGGTAACAAGATGCTTGAAAACACAGGTGTGTATGTCTGCACAGTCTGCGGATTTGTATTCGTTGGCGATGCACCGCCTGCGCTTTGTCCGGTATGCAAAGTCCCTGCGTGGAAATTTGAAAAAATAGAAGGAGGTGCAAGATAATGGCAGATAAATATGCAGTAAGAAATCTTCGCTTATGTACCAAGGATTGCCTTTGCCTTTATGTTTGTCCTACCGGCGCTACGGATACAGAAAACAGCATCATTGATCCTGAAAAGTGTATCGGCTGCGGCGTATGTGCCGGGGCATGTCCTTCAGGTGCTATTTCAATGATGCCGAAGGAATTGCCCCCGCAACAGTCTAAAACGGATAAAGTAGTCGAGGCGCTGCGTGCTCTCGTTCAAAGCAAAGCGCAGGCTGAAAACATAGCTTCCCAGCTGCCCGATACACTTTCGGAGGCGGTAGCAAAATCGTCTCGACTTATGGCAGAAGACCTTTGCCGGGAAGCAGGCTTTATGCTTCCGCAAAGCGCGAACACAAAAGAATTTTTAGAGCAGATAAAATCCTATCCCGATATTCCGGTGGATGTGGTGGAAGCATTGCTTCATAACATAAATTTCAATGAAAATATAGAAAAGAAAGAGGTAACGAAAATGGCAAAATGGAAATGCACTGTATGCGGTTATATTCACGAGGGAGATACTCCTCCCGAAACCTGTCCTGTCTGCAAACAGCCGAAAGAAAAATTCGTAAAGCTTGAGGAAGAATCCAAGAATCCCTATGCCGGTACAAAGACCGAAAAGAACCTTTGGGAAGCATTTGCAGGTGAATCTCAGGCAAGAAACAAGTATACATACTTTGCTTCTGTTGCAAAGAAGGCAGGCTTCGAGCAAATTGCAGCACTTTTCTTGCAGACTGCCGAAAATGAAAAGGAACATGCGAAACTGTGGTTTAAGGCTCTCGGCGAGCTTGGTGACACTGCCGAAAACCTGCTCCATGCAGCGGAAGGCGAAAATGCTGAGTGGACTGATATGTATGATCGTATGGCAAGAGAAGCTGATGAAGAAGGCTTTCACGATTTGGCTAATCAATTCCGTGGTGTTGCCGCTATTGAGAAAGCACATGAGGAAAGATACCGTGCTCTTCTTAAAAATGTTGAAACCAAATCAGTATTTGAAAAGTCCGGCGTAACGGTTTGGGAATGCCGCAATTGCGGACATATCGTTGTTGGTACTACGGCTCCCGAAACATGTCCTGTATGTAAGCATCCGCAAGCTTATTTTGAAGTTCGTAAAGAAAATTATTAAAGAGAGAAAGACAAATGAAAGAAAAGTTTTATATTTGCCGCCATTGCGGTAACTTAATTGGTCTTATTCACGATGCGGGCGTCCCTATGATGTGCTGCGGCCAAAAGATGGAGGCGCTGGTTCCTAACACCACTGAAGCCACTGTCGAAAAACACTTGCCTTATATTCATAAAGAAGACGGTTCCGTTTATGTAAGAGTCGGCGAAACAACCCATCCCATGACCGAGGAGCACTACATTCAATGGGTTTATATTGAAACTGAGAATGGCGGTCAGCGGAGAGCTTTTAGGCCTGGCGATACACCGGAAGCTACCTTTTGCACCGGCGAAGATAAACCCGTTGCAGTTTATGCTTACTGCAACCTCCACGGACTTTGGAAAACTGAAATCAAGTAAAAGTAAAATCGCCTGCCAAAACATCTTGGCAGGCGATTTGTCATATTTTTTCAATTATAAATAAGTTCAGCGTTTACAAGTTCAGTTGCTCGATTATGGATATTAGCAACGTTCCTTCTTCGTTAAGAAATCCGAGACCGGAAATCTTGTCGTCAGAGTTGCCTCTGACTTTCTTGATTAAGTAAACAACTTTTTTCATTTTTTGGAATACCTCCATATTTTATTTTGCCTTTCGGCAGGTGCAAGGTAGCATAAGTCGAAACGCATTTGAAATGTAAATTATGTTGTAATGGGCAATAGCAACTACAAACTCGTTTTGAGAGAAAAATAGTGTCGTAAAAAGAAAAGAGCCAAACTCTTTCGAGTCTGACTCAATCAGTAAACATAAAAGTTTTAAGTGCTATTTTTCGCGGTAGTTGCTATTACCGCTGACCTGTTCTACAAACACCGGACGAAAGGCAATAAAACAGGAAGTCTTTACTTTTTATCTTGAATATCTTTACTTTTTGCTTTTATTGTGGTATAATAAGTAAAGAAATCAGGAGGTAGCTATGTATTCTTATAAGCCATTAGAAAATAAACTCAAGGAATTAGATTTAACTAAGTCTGACTTAACTACTCAACTCGGTATTTCATCCAGAACTGTTGCTAAAATATCAAAGGGCGAGAAAATTGCCAATAATGTGCTTGTTAAGATAGCGGATTTCTTGCATTGCAATCCTGACGATTTGTTCAGAGAAGTTTGCGAAAATCACTTTCTGCAAATTTTGCGTGAAGAAAAAGAAGCTAAGATTTCAGGCGGACTTTATCATGAATTACAAGTCAGAATGACTTATAACTCTAATCACATCGAAGGTTCTAAACTTACGGAAGATCAAACGAGGTTAATTTTCGAAACAAGAACGATTGCCGTCGGCGATGGAATCCCTGTTGATGATATTATTGAAACAAGCAATCACTTTCGCGCAATCGATTATGTGATCGATAAGGCATTAGAGCCTTTGAGCGAAAATATTATCAAGCATCTTCATTTGCTATTGAAACAAGGAACCAAGGATTCATCTCTCGATTGGTTTGCCGTTGGAGATTATAAAAAGCGAGCAAATACCGTCGGAGGAAGGGAAACTTGCAAGCCGAGCGAAGTCCATAAAGCGATGGATAAACTCGTTACGAATTTTAATTCTAAAAGTGATATAACCATCGATGATATTATTGAACTTCATGCGGACTTCGAATATATCCACCCGTTCCAAGACGGAAACGGCAGAGTCGGTAGATTGATTGCTTTGAAAGAGTGCCTTAGGTTTAATATAATTCCATTCATTATAGAAGATTCCAAAAAGTCTTTCTATTATCGCGGGCTCGCAAACTGGAATCAAGAAAAAGGCTGGCTAAGAGATACTTGCCTTGATGGTCAAGACACTTTCAAAAGAATTCTGAAAGTTCTTGATATTCATGAATAGAGTCGGTGTTTTCTCTCAGTTCGTGATAGTTACAGAGCTTAAAAGCTCGGCACTTACAAAGACGGATAACTCCAACCCTTATTTTCAACAAGGCATAGTTTTGGCATAGTTTTAGGCATAAAAAATATTTTCGATAATAAAAATTGCTTGCATTACCGTAAAATAGGATATAAAATGCAGGTAAAATACAGAAGTTAGCGAACAAAATGTGCAAAAATGTGCGTTTTTGATGGCGTTTGACAGGATAAAATGAATTCCTAAGGGTGAATTTTAGCCGTGTAAAACCACAAGATGTTGTGTTTTTTCGCTCATCAAAATCAATATATAGAAACAAAATCATTTCGAGTATAGTTTTGGCATAGTGTTCAATGCCGACGGTATCTTCCAAGTCATAAAATATCTTCCGTTTTATGAGTTTTCATTCCTAAAATAGAACAAGCATTTGGTTTTTTGGAGAAAAACATAAGAGAATTTCTCATTTGGGTTGAGATTCGTTGAAGGTCGTGTTAAAATCTAAACGTGAGCGCATCAAGTTGATTTTTTCTTTAGTGAAAAAGTAGTGCTGGATAACTCCAACCCTTATTTTCAAAACAGCATAGTTTTGGCATAGATTTTGGCATAGAAATTGCTAAAAGATATGAAAATTGATGCTTGAAACATAAAAAACGGGGCAAAAGAGACGAAAAATACACACAAAAGCGCGCGATTTGCAAGAAAATTGCCTATTTTAGAGCAATTTGGCGGCTCAGAATCGACTCCTAAGCGAAACGCCGTTGGTTCGACTCCAATCACGGACGCCAAAAAACCACAAGATATTGTGGTTTTTTCTATTTTTACGCCCATATATTGATTTTAAGTTTTGGAAAAAACTCCAAAATCGTTAATACCAATTTAATACCAATTTCTTTTTAAGCCTATTTTGTAAGGTTATTAAGGGCAAATACCGCTTTTTCTTGCGTGTCCGGGATAAAGTGACTGTAAACTTCGAGCGTTACCGTCGAATCGCTGTGTCCCATATATTTACTCACGGTCTGAATAGGCACGTTCTGCGACAATAGCAAACTGCAATATGTATGCCTAAGTCCGTGACAAGAAACGTGTTTGAATCCGTGCTTTGCTTCAAGTTTAGTGAGCCAATGTCCCATAGTATGCGGGTATAACGGCTGCCTATCGAGTCCGACCGCAAGATAATACTCGTCTTGCTTTTCATCGAAATTATCGTCGGCAAGTCTAAACCAGTCTTTATATCGCTTCAAATCTTCCACAAGATTATCTGGCATAGGAATATCCCTTAAAGACGTTTTTGTTTTCGGGCTTTTTTCATACACTCCGAATTGTTGGCTGACAAGCCTATTCCTGCGGACGTGCAGTATATGATTTTCCAAATCAACGTCACTCCAACGAAGTCCGTGTAATTCGGCGTTTCTTATACCCGTCAAAAGCATAAGTTTGATACAAACTCTTTGATTGATAATATCATCCGAAAGCCCGTCGAGCATTGACAAAAATTCTTGGGCTTCTTTGAACGAAAACACTTCTTTTTCGGGGACGGCTCGCATAGACGTGTTACTGCTTCCTGCGCCGATTTTCGTTCCGCAAACGGGATTTTTTGCTATCCACTCATATCTGACCGCTTCGTTAAAAAGCGTTCTTAAAACTCGTCTGTAGCCCTTTATGGTTTCTACGGCATAAGACCTTTCGTTTTTAACCGTTTCAAAGTAATCATCATAATTGAGATTATATCTTTCGCAAATAGCCTGAGCAGTTTCTTTCGTGATATGAGTATCGTTGTGATTCATATAATACGAACGATTACGATCTATTATCCCTTCTCTTGCAAGTTGGCGAAAATTTACTTTTTTAGGCAACGGATTTTTCAGTTTTGCCGTTAATTTCAATGTTAGATTGTATTTTTTAGATGCAAACGAATTGAGAAAAAGTTGAACGTCTCTAACGGTAATTGACGAAATAGGCTTGTCATAGAGTCTTACTTCTTTTAAGTATTCGTTGAACTTTTTCTCAACTTCGCAGGCTCGTTCGTAATAGGAAATGGATAAGTTTGTTTTTATGGTTTCTTTCCATTCCGCCATTAGTTCAGGGAAGGTCAAAACTCCGGCTTTAACGGAGACATCGTGTTCTCGGTAGGCTCTTTCGAGTTCTTCCTCAAAAGCAATCGCCTCTTTGTCCAAGTATTTCTTAAACTTTGCCTCCGTTAAACCATCTTCGTTGTAAAAACGTTTTGTGTAGAGTTTTTTCTCTCCGGTTTCCAAGTCTTTTCCATAGGCTTGCATTTTGGCAACTAATTTGCCTTTTTTGTCTGTTGTGATTTTGTAGTATGCCATTTTATACCTCCGTATTGTCTGTTTTGATTGCGATATAATCCAAGAGGCTTTGCATATCAACAAGAACCTTGTTGCCGGCAGTCAGACACTTAATTTTGCCTTGTTTACACCAAGTTCGGATAGTGTGAACGGTGATGGCAGTTTCTGCGTCTTCGGCTTTGATTATATCGAATGCTTTTTTGATGCTTCTTAACATTTGCCTTGAACCTCCTTTTGTTGAATTGAAGTCTATCGGACGATGATTTCCATATCGCTCGCTAACTTCTGAATCAACGTTAGCACACTTCGAGAAAAAAGTGTGAATGGTTGAAAGTCTACTTTCAAGGCATATTTTCCACTTTCAATGGATAAACACCCCTCGGGCGAGATGCCGACAATGGCATCCGAAGGGTTGAACAATGGTTCGTGCAGAATCACCACCTTGCGTTTTTCATTTTGTCTTTCGACAGGGGGCGAGAATAATCGTCTGCAGCGACTTGTCAAGGAAAAAGCGGAGCGACGAGCAAAAAATAGCATAGTGATAGTTTTTATTTTTTCTTCAAAATATGCCATACGGTTGTCATCAATTGTATGTTAAGATGTTTTTACCTTTGAAATCGGATTATTTTTTGTGAGCCTTGACCAGTCGATGCAGGCGATTAGGCTATACCCCCGAAAGACAAAAGGAAATTGTAAATACGGCTACTATAAACAAAAAGGCTTATTATGTTGCTCGTTGAATGTCGAAATTAAACACACAGATTTTTGCTAAAAGCGTTAAAATGCGCAAATAATCGACAAAATAACACTTAAAAAGGTGCAAACAATGCCATACAAAACACCAAAAAAGGTGCAAATAATATATCTAAACTCTTGCAAAACAATTTAATTTCGTGTATAATTAGATTACGAAAGGAGCGATAGTTATGGAAAGATTGGCGACACAAAAACTTATAGAATGGAATAAAAGCACAAATAGAAAACCTTTGATTGTTTGGGGCGCACGTCAGGTTGGCAAAACTTATTTGGTTAAGGATATTTTTGCCGACAAGTATTATAAAGATAGTTATATCTACATTGACTGCAAGAAAGAAGATGAAATTCGTGAATTTTGCTTTTCTACCGCAAACGCAGAAAAGATTATTGAGTTCATATCTCTCCAAAAAGGCAGGCAAATAGACAGCAAAACCTTATTGATTTTTGATGAAGTGCAAGAATGTCCGAATATTATCTCTGCATTGAAGTATTTTTGCCAAGATTTCAAGGAAATCCCGGTTATTGCAACCGGCTCTATGGTAAGAATAAAACTTCAAAGAGAAACCAATAAGCGGGGCGCGGGAAACAATTCTAAATTTTTGTTTCCTGTCGGCAAGATAAATCAAATTACAATATATCCGCTTACTTTTGAAGAGTTTCTTTTGAATAGCAACAAAGTGCTGTATCAAAGAATTAGAAAGGCATATTCGGAAAAGAAAGCGTTAGATACAAGTGTTCATGAGCTTGCGTTGGAGCAGGTTTATAAATACATGCTTGTTGGAGGAATGCCCGAAGTCGTTGATACTTATATTACAACGCAAAATCTTTTTGAAGCAAGGGAGATTCTTAAAGTTCTGTACGACAATTATCTTGCCGATATGGAATTGTATCAAGCAAGCAGAGAAGCCATCTTGCGTTCGCGTTCATTGTTTTCAAATATATATAAAGAACTCAATAAAGAATCAAAGAATTTTTCGCCGGGGCTTATAGAAGAAAAAAGCAAAACTCGCGACTTTGCAACTGCCATTGATTGGCTTACAATGGCGCACATTGTAAACCGGTCGTATCAACTCAGAGAACATATTACTATGCCGCTTATTCAAGATAACGATAGTAATTTCCGTTTGTATCTTGCGGATAGCGGTATGTTTTCCTATCAAAGCGGAATAAACGCATCGTCGTTTGTTTCGCCCGACAAAGAAAATATGTTGTCGGGCATATTCTTTGAAAACTTTGTCGCAAACGAGCTTATTGCTCAAGGTATAAATCTCTTTTATTGGAAAGGCAAACTGTCCGCCGAACTTGAATTTATCGTGGAATCCGAAAATAAGTTATTCCCGATTGACGTTAAGAAAGGGCGCGGAATGTTGAACTCCTTGGAAAAGTTTTCAAATCACAACAGGTATGAGTTTGCGATTAAGGTATCAAGAAACAATTATGGTTTTGACGATGAGCAAAAGTTGCTAACCGTTCCTTTTTACTTCTGCTCTTTTATTGCCGAAGATTTGGCAAAAGGAACAATTGTCTAACAAATTAAAGTAGGAGCCACTCGACTCCTACTTTTTTAATTTTAATAAGTTAAAAATTTTTTCGTTTTGCCCCTTTTCTCCTCTTGACTTTCGATAGTGATTTGAGTATAATAAAATCACTAAATGAGAAACGAAACTCATTTAGACAATAAGGAGCGTTCCAATGAGAAGCAAAAATGAACAAACTCTCAATAACATATTGAAGTTGATTAACGATTGCTACTTTGAAAGCGGCGTTTATCCTACTTTTCAACAAATCGCAACCGCCGTCGGCTTGTCCGTTCCTCAAACATATAGGTATGTTGACGAACTTATAAAACGTGGTGAAATTGAAAAAAGCGGAAGATACGGTGATCTTCAAACAAAAGAAATAGTAAATGCTATTTATAACCATAATCGTTTACCTATAGTAGGTGAAGTTGCTTGCGGCACTCCCATTCTCGCCGAAGAAAATATAGAATGTTACGTTACGTTTTCTCGTGAACTCTTGGGTAACGGACAATTCTTTATTCTTAGGGCAAAGGGCGACAGTATGATAAACGCCGGCATAGATGATGGCGATCTGGTTGTCGTTCGTCAGCAAGACACGGCAGAAGAAGGTCAAATAGTTGTCGCGCTCATAGAAAACGAGGCGACGTTGAAAAGATATTATATTGATAAGCGAAGAAAGAAAACTCGTTTGCATCCCGAAAACGACAGAATGAAGGATATGTTTTTCGATGATGTTGCCATACAAGGCGTGGCAGTTAAAATTCTCAAGGATATTTATTGATTTTTTGAAATTTGCATAGTGGCAAAGTAAGAGCAGCCCCGTCTTATCCGTTACTATTCATATTTAGGCACAAAAGATAATCTTCCTGCGATATGGGATTACCCAACCCTATCAATGCAGTGGGTTAAATACAACTCTTTGTGTGTCATGGGGAAAGGAGGTTGAATTTTGGAGACGAGTTCTAACCCTGTTCCTTTCGTATGTCCTTGTTGTCATAAAAAGACTACGGGCTATCAACGAAAAGACGGCGCAATCCTTGTTGTTTGTCATCGCTGTAAAGCGAAGATATTCAGTAAACAGCATAACAAAGAAATCCTGATTAAAATCAAGATGGACTAACTTAATATTGTAGCGTGCATAAAGCAAATCCCGGTCGTTCTGGAATAGCGAAAGTAGGTAAATCCGGCTTAAATACTTTATGTGTAAGTGTTCGTAACTTACCTATCAGGTAAAATACAAGGCTTAAAAGTGTCTTTTCTGTGCGGACTGCCGTTCGGAATCCATCGGATGTTTCTCTGAATCATACCGAGCGGTCGCTCTTTCGGCGGGAGTATCGCCGTGTTTGCATTAAACATCCTGCTCGGCGCGGTCATAGGCGGGATCGTCCTTATATGACGGTTGATCGTTGCAGCTTGGTATGTGCCGCTGACGGTGTATAGGCTGTTATTTCAAAATCAAAAAATGAGATTTACATGTAGTATAGCATGGTTGATTTATCCACATTTTTGTGGTATAATTATTATGTTTAGTCAGTTTAGGCCTGCAGAGCAGGGGTTACAGAGCTATAATGCCATAGTTTTAGGGCTCATAATACTATATATTCTACTTGGAATACTGAATGATTTTATCAAAAGTAAAATTCAAATTACAAGGAGGAAACTATCTATGAAAACTAAAATTACAAACATAATTGCTACCTTTATCATGTCCATCTGCAATTCTATATGGACTATGGGCGCTAATTTTCTGGCAGATGCTCTGCTGACCTAAACTTGCTAACGATCCAAAATCAGGGGGTATCTATGAGTAAAACTTATACCGATTATACAACCGAAATTTTGGCTGAAGACTTGTATGAAGGGCTTTTAGCTCATGGCCTTTTTTCAGAAAAAATACCTCCGATTTTGAGTTCCGAAAGTTTCTTTGAGTATTGTAAAAAAGAAACGCCCCATTTTTCTGATAAATGGAGACAGTTTATAACTTTCGAAAGCATGCGTAATATCAATGTCCCTCGAGTGCTCGGCATTCCAAACCCTATGTCCTATCAACAATTATGCAAGTGTCTCTCTAACGGTTGGGAAAATATCAAAAATCACTTTGCTAACAAAACTCAAGATCAAGACTATGTAATTAGCAGAATTCATATTAGAAAGCTCAAACAAAAAGACGCATTATTTTCAATGTCTTATTCAAATTGGAAGGAGGATGGAACGCCTGAACCAGACCTTTTAATTGGAAGTACATACTTAGTTAAAGCTGATATTTCCACCTGTTTTCCCAGCATTTATACTCATTCAGTTCCCTGGGCTCTGGTTGGAAAAGCGACTGCAAAAGCAAATAGCGGAAACAAATTCAAAAATGAATGGTACAATCAAATAGACCACTATACTCAAAATTGCAAAAATGGTGAAACGCATGGACTATTGATAGGTCCGCATGCTTCAAATCTTTTATCAGAAATTATTCTTGTTAATATCGATAAACAAATGTACGAAAAAGGATGGAGGTATACAAGATGCATTGATGATTTTACATGCTATGTAAGGTCATATGAAGATGGTCAACGCTTTTTAGTCGAGTTGGGGCAGGCCCTTCGCGAATACGACTTTTCATTAAATTTCAAAAAAACAGAAATACTAAAACTTCCGGTTGCTTCTGTCGAGCAATGGGTTAGAAAAATCAATTCAATATCTCTAATGCAACGCAACGGCCAAATTGATTTTATCGGTGTACGTGCATATCTCGACTCATCAATTGAACTTATGCAAGCAAATAAGGACAATTCCGCGATACTGAATTACGCAATTAAGGTACTTGGAGGTCAAAAACTGACACCTAATGCACAAGAATATTGTGTTAAGACCATTTTTCACTTGTGTTTGATTTATCCGTATCTCATTCCTTTGTTGGAGGAATATGTCTTTTTGCCTTTTAGCGTTCAGAAAGATAGCATTGAAAAACTAACTCAAAAAATCTATGAACTCGGGTACCAAGCAAAAAATTTCGAAGCTGTTTGCTATGCAATTTATTTTTCAATCAAATATAAGTTTAGCATTCCAGCACTTGATACCGCCGAGGTTGTTAATAGTGATTCTTGCTTATATAAACTATTTTCACTGGTATATTACCGTATGCAAAAAAACAAAATAGCTGAAAAAGAACTGAAGGATCATGCTCGTAAATTAAGCAATAACGAAGATGACTTCGGAAGGAATTGGCTATTTGTGTTTGAAGCTCTCCCGCAAAGTGAGTTAAAAGACGATTGGAAAAATATCAAAAAATACGGAGTTTCTTTTATAAAATCAATCCAGGACAAATAAAAAATCGGGAGCTCAGCCCTCGGACAAACCGAAGGCTGAGCTCCCTTTGTATTTTGAAAGTGTCGATTATCTCATTTCCCCGACCATACAGGCAACGGAGCATCCCCGAAAAGGCTATCAAGACATTCCTGTTTTGCGCGACGATTTAACTTTTGCAAAATTAAAACAATATCTTATCAATAAAGGAATTCATATTAACGAAGAAACGTTTTACAAGAACTTCGGACTTGTAACCGCGGACGGTAAGTTTAATCTTTTGGCAGAGATTCTTGCCGACGAAAACATGAATTCGATAAAGGTCGCGGTATTCAAAGGCAAAGATAAATCCGAATTCGTAAAAAGGAATGAATACGGGTATACGTGTCTTATCGAATCGCTTGAAAAAGTTATCAATTATTGCGATGCACTGAATGAAACGTTTATTGACGTATCCGTTCGTCCAAGAAGAGAACAACGCCTATTTAGCAGCGAGGCATTCAAAGAAGCATGGATCAATGCTTGCGTTCACAATAAATGGGCGGAAGAATTAGCCCCTGCGGTTTATTGGTTTGAAGATAGAATGGAAATCGTCTCTTATGGCGGAATTCCTAAAAATCTAACCAAAGAAGAGTTTTTATCAGGGAAAACCGAGCCTGTCAATAAAGAGTTGATGAAAATATTCTTGCAATGCGGTATTGTCGAACATTCTGGGCACGGAGTTCCTATCGTTGTTAAAGAATACGGAGAAAAGGCTTATTCCTTTTCGCAGAATATGATTACGGTAACTATTCCGTTTAATAGACCGAAGCAACTCAAAAATGAGCCTGTAAATGAGCCTGTAAATGAGCCTGTAAAACTCACAAAATCCGCAAAAAAGGTATTGCAAGCACTAAAAACAAATCCGGAAAGCACTATAGATGAAATAGCAACGAGTATAAGCGTATCAAGAGAAACTGTTAAACGGTCGTTGAAATCTTTATCAGAAAAAGGCTTAATAAAGCGTGTCGGTTCAGATAAAACCGGATACTGGGAAACAATAGAATAATTAAGCAACATCATTGCCTCAAAAGATGTTGTGACTTATATCGGTATGGCATCTATTATGCTCATTATTGTGGCAACAAAAGCAGGTCTGTGTAAAGACAAAAAAAAACTGAAAACGGCTATAAAAATTGGTATTGTTTTTGGTATTATTTTAGTTTGAAAATTATTTTGAAATCTAAAATTTGCCGAAAAAACGAAAGAAAATAGCCGATTTAGACAAAAAATATTGCTCAAAATGCCCAAAAATGTGCGAAAATCGCTTATTTTAATAGGATTTTGAAAATTTTTCAAAACTCCTAAGCGAAAGGCCGTGGGTTCGACTCCCGCCAGGAACGCCACATAAGCTCCGCAATAGCGGAGTTTTATTTTTTATCCGGCGTGAGCATTTGAAGCGTAGCGGTTTTGGAACAAAACGGTCATTGTTTTGCAGACGCTCCTCTATGTTTCGCTATTCCGTCGCTACGCTCCTTACGCCTCCCTTATCTCCACCATTAAAACCGCAAGAGTGATGCTTGCGGTTTTTTGTTTTGCGGTTTTGATTTTACACTGCTGAAAAACAGCAAAGTATAAAACGTCAAAAACGCGACATATGAGCATATGAAATTTTTATGTTGACATTTGGAAATGGGCTATGGTAGACTTAAATTATAAAAAGAAAAGCTCTTTCCGAAGAAAGAGTTTCTGTACGCACATCATGCGTAACCGCAAAAGCTGCGATTTGATAGAATTTTATTTGAACTTATGGTGTAATTTTAAAGGTTGTCACGGCTGTCTGGTGCAAACCCTGCAAGGCTCAAGTTTGAGCGGCGTAATGAAAACCTTTTGACAAAAATAAGTCGCCGGCGGGAGGCCTCTTTTTTTTCAAAAAAGCTTTTTGGCGGATTTGGAGGGTAATGATGTTGGAATGGTTGATTTTTGACGAATTTGGGGGTATAATGCTTTTATTAAAAGTTATCGGGAGCTTGATATGAAAAGAGAACTCATAAAAGACTTGTTTTCGAAAATCGACGAATTCGACGGCAAAGACGTGGTCGTCGGCGGTTGGGTGAGGACGATACGCGACAGCAAGGCATTCGGATTTATAGAGCTTAACGACGGCAGCAGTTTCAAATGCCTTCAGGTGGTTTTGGAGAGGGAAGCCGTAGAAAATTACGACGACATCGTGAAGCAGAACGTAGGTTGTTCGTTGGTGGTCGAGGGCAAAGTGGTTGCCACGCCCGAGAACAAACAGCCGCTTGAACTTAAGGCTTCGAAAATCAGTGTTGAAGGCACTTCGACGCCGGACTATCCTTTGCAGAAAAAGCGCCACAGCCTGGAGTTTTTGAGGGAAATTGCCTACCTCCGTCCGCGCACGAACACTTTTAACGCGGTGTTCCGCATCAGAAGCGAAGCGGCAATCGCCATTCACAAATTTTTCAACGACAGAGGCTTCGTATACGTTCACACGCCGATTATAACGGGTTCCGACTGCGAGGGTGCGGGCGCAATGTTTCAGGTCACCACTCTCGATTTGCAAAAGGTCGCCGAATCCGGCAAGGTGGACTATTCCAAAGACTTTTTTGAAAAGCCTGCAAGCCTGACCGTTTCCGGCCAGCTCAACGGCGAGACTTACGCTATGGCGTTTGGCAACATCTACACCTTCGGCCCGACTTTCAGGGCGGAAAGGAGCAACACCGCTCGTCATGCCGCAGAGTTCTGGATGATCGAACCTGAAATGGCGTTTGCCGATCTGGCCGACGATATGGACTGCGCCGAAGCAATGGTGAAATACGTCATTTCGTACGTTATGAACACCTGCAAAAACGAACTGGAATTTTTGAATCAATTCGTAGATAAAGGTCTTCTGGACAGGCTCAAAAACGTCGTCGAAAACGATTTTGTTCGCCTTCCGTACACCAAGGCTATCGAAATTCTGGAGCCGGTCAAAGACAGATTCGAATTTCCTGTTTACTGGGGATGCGACCTGCAATCCGAGCACGAAAGATACATCACCGAGGAAGTCTATAAAAAACCTGTGTTCCTCACCGACTATCCGAGAGAGATCAAAGCGTTCTATATGCGCCTTAACGACGACGAAAAAACCGTTGCCGCGGCAGACCTTCTGGTTCCTGGCATAGGCGAGCTTATCGGCGGCAGCCAGCGTGAAGAAAGGCTTGACGTTTTGCTTGACAGCATGAAGAAATTCGGCTTAAAAGAGGAAGACTACTGGTGGTATATCAATCTGCGCCGCTACGGCGGAACGAAACACGCAGGCTTCGGCCTCGGCTTTGAAAGAATGGTTATGTACCTCACGGGCATTTCCAACATAAGAGACGTGCTTCCGTTCCCGAGGACGGTTTCCAGCTGCGAATACTAAAATTTTTTCCGAGGCACTTGCCTCGGATTTTTCTAAATTGTCGAAAAACCGTTTACTAAAAAAGAATTTTATATTATAATAGCTTTATAATCAAAACACGCGAGGTAAATTATGGAACTTTCCCCTCATCTTATTGCGCACACCGATCCGGTTTCCAACCCTAAGGCCCAAGTGGTCGGCAAGGGGTTCAGAATAACCGTTCTGACCGACAGATTGTTCAGAGTCGAAACTTCAAAAACCGACACCTTCATCGACGAAGCTACGCAGGGAGTGTGGTTCAGAAACTTTGAAGTGCCGACGTTTTCGGTGAACGAAGGCGAAAACTATTTAACGATAACGACGGATAAATGCTCGTTATTGTTTGATAAAACCGCAAATAAGGCAAAATACGTTCAGTTCGAAGGCGGTGCAAAGGTCGATTGCGACAACAAAGAAAACCTCAAAGGCACCTATAGAACGCTCGATATGACCATCGGCGGCTATCACTTTTTCAAAGGTAAAATCAGGTTGTCCGACGGCGTCGTTTCCACAAACGGCGTTGCGGTGATAGAAGACAAAGGCCTCATTTTGGGCGCAGACGGGAAGGTTAAACCGCGTGAGGCGGACACCGTCGACAAATACGTTTTCTGTTACGGCCGAAACTATCGCGCCGCGGTGCAGGCATACTACGGGATAACGGGCGGAGTGCCTCTCATTCCTCGTTACGCGCTCGGCAACTGGTGGTCCAGATACAAAGCCTATACGCAGCAGGAATATATCGACCTCATGACGCGTTTCGTCGATTCGGAAATACCTGTCACGGTGGCCACCATCGATATGGACTGGCACTGGGTGAACGTCAAGGAAAAATTCGGCGAGCAGTATAAATCGGCGAATATCTTTGGCATACAGGGCGACGGCTGGACGGGTTACAGCTGGAACACCGATTTGTTCCCCGATTACAAAGGTTTTCTGGCATGGCTTAAGGACAAAAACTTCCGCGTAACCGTCAATCTGCATCCGGCTTCGGGCGTCAGACCGTTTGAAGATATGTACGAGCAAATGGCCGCAGAACTTGGTATCGACACGTCCGTTTCGAGGCCGGACATTCCGTTTGACATTTCGGATTCGGAATTTATAAACGCCTATTTCAAAGTGCTGCACAAGCCTTACGAAGCCGACGGCGTGGACTTTTGGTGGATTGACTGGCAACAGGGCACCAAGTCGAAAATGAACGGTTTGGATCCGCTTTGGTCGCTCAATCATTATCACTATCTCGACAACGTCAAAAAGCCTGACGGCACGGAGGGCAGACCGCTTATTCTTTCAAGGTTTGCGGGGCTCGGAAGCCATCGCTATCCGCTCGGCTTTTCGGGCGACACCAGCGTTATGTGGAGCACCTTGAACTATCAGCCGTATTTTACCGCCACGGCGTCCAACATCGGCTATACTTGGTGGAGCCACGACATCGGCGGACACATGTTCGGCATAAAAGACTACGAACTTTACACCAGATGGTTGCAGTTCGGCGTGTTCAGCCCGATAAATCGTTTGCATTCCACTTCCAACGAGCTTCAGGGCAAAGAGCCGTGGAAGTTTGACGGCCAAACCGAAAGAATCGCCGTCGATTTTCTAAGACTCAGACACAAACTGCTGCCTTATCTTTACACCATGAACTATCGCACCTACAGCGAAGGTCTGGCGCTTTGCGAGCCTATGTATTACAGCTACCCTGACGCGCCGGAAGCGTATAAGGTAAAAAATCAATATATGTTCGGCAGTGAACTGATGGTTTGCCCGATAACTCATAAAGCGGACAAAAAAACGCATCTCGGCAAAGTGCACGCCTGGATCCCAAGCGGCAGATGGACGGATATTTTCACAGGCTACGTGTATGATGGCGGCAGGAACGTCGATCTCTATAGGGACGCAACCTCCATACCTGTTCTGGCAAAAGCGGGCGCGATAATTCCGCTCGGGCTTACCGAAGGCAACGACTCGGGAAATCCGGAAGATATGGAAATCTGGGCCTACAGAGGAAACGGCGAGTTCACTATGTATGAAGATAAAGGCGACAACAGCTACGTTACCGATTACGCGCTTACCAAGTTCGTGCAGGCGGAAGGCAACGGAAACTATTTTGCAATAGAGCCTACCGAGGGCGATTTGTCGGTCGTTCCGGAAAGCAGAAACTACAGCGTGTACTTCAAGGATATCGTTGAAGGAAAGCTTACGGTGTACGTGAACGGCGAAGTTTACGACGACTGCATCGTCCGTGACAAATGCCTGAAAGTGAGGATTAAGCACGTAAAACCGACGGATAAAGTTGAGATTACGATTGAAGATCCGATTTATGACAGCAACCTGCCTATAAAAGAATTCGGCATCGAAACTCTTTCCAAGGTGCAGGGAGGAACAGTCGGAAATATGTTCAAATACGCATCTATCCAAAAAGCGAAAACCGACGAAGAGTTTGTGGAAAAGGTGAAAAAATCTCGGTTCCCGAAATCGGCAAAAGGCGCAATTTTGGAACTGTGGCAAAAATGAATCAAAAAAGCGGCCAGAACATGCAGCCGCTTTGCTTATTCGAAACGGCAAAAAGCATATAAAAAACCCACCGAAAACGGTGGGTTTTTTGTGCGTAAATTATTTTGCGGCGATGAAATCGGAAAGGGCGGTGAAGATGACGCCGAGGCCGTATGCGCCTGCGTCAGGATAGCCGATGGATTTTTCACCGACGGTGCCGGCTCTGCCCAGCGTTGCGACCACGGTTTTGGTGGCTTCTGCGCCTTGAACTGCGGCTTTCGCGCCTTTGTCCAGACCGACTTTGAGGCTGTCGCCCGCTTTTGCCGCGGCTTCCAAAGCGTCTGCGCAAGGTTTCAAAGCATCAACCAAGGTTTTGTCGCCGACGACTGCGCCTTTGCCGAAGCTCTTCTTGCCGGTTTCGTAAACGCCGGTGTTTGCAGCTTGGAAAACGGTTGCGATATCGGCGAGTGAAACTTCTTCCTTACCCAAAACGGATTTGCCAGCATAACGGAAAGCAGAACCCCAGATAGGGCCGCTTGCGCCGCCGCAATATTCCATGATGATTTCGGAGCAGCTCATCAAAAATTCGCCTACGTTGCCTTTTTTGCGGCTTGCCCAGTCTTTTTTAAGCTGTCTGAAGCCTTTTGCAATGCTCATACCGAAGTCGCCGTCGCCCATTTTGTCTGCGTCGCAGAACGGAACTTCGTTTTCGATGATGACGTCAGCCATTTTGTCTATGATTTCGACGATGGCCGCGGTGTTGAGGGTTTCGCCGTAGCAAGGGGAACCTTTGACTTCGTAAACCGCGTTGTCTTCGACTTCTTCTTCGACGACCGCTTTTTTAGCCTGAGATTTTGCTTCGACAGGAGTTACGCCCAAAGCTTTTGCGATTGCGCGCATAGCGTCCACGGCGGCTGCCGCTTCGTCGCTCATTGCGCCGCCCATCTTGAGAGCAGGTGCGTCAACCGGAGCGTCGAACAAGGATTTGAGTTCGTCGTCCAGTTTCAGAATGGTGACGGAAGCGCCTTGCATGTCGATGGAGGTCATGTAGTTGCCGACCAAGGTGTGATGAATGTGCAGGCCTTTTTCTTCCAGAACGGCCGAAACGTCGTTGTTGAAGAGGTAAAGTTCCATCAAAGGAGTGGAGCCGAAACCGTTTATAAGCAAAACGACGTCGTCGCCGGCTTTGGAGCCGAGATCTTCCATAAGGTCAGGAACGATGCGTTCGGCAAGCTGACGAGAGGTTTGCATAGGTTCGGTTTTTCTGCCCGGTTCGCCGTGGATGCCGACGCCGAATTCCATTTTGTCGTCGTCCAGTTCGAAGATAGGGGTGCCTTTTGCAGGAGGAGTGCAGCTGGAAAGCGCGAAACCGAAGCTTCTTACGTTGTCGATGGCTTTTTGAGCCACTCTCTTGACTTCCGGAAGCTCCCAGCCTTTTTCTGCCGCGGCGCCCGCGATTTTGTGAACGAGCATGGTGCCTGCCACGCCGCGTCTGCCGACGGTGTACAAGCTGTCTTTGACGGCGATGTCGTCGTTGACGTAAACCGCGTCAACCTTGATGCCTTCTTCCTGCGCGAGGGAGGCGGCGTTGTTGAAGTTCATGCAGTCGCCGGAATAGTTTTTGACGATCATGAGAACGCCTTTTTCCGTGCCGACCATTTTAAGAGCGTTGTAAACCTGAATTTGGGAAGGGCTTGAAAAAACGTCGCCGCAAACGGCCGCGTCAAGCATACCTTTTCCAACAAAGCCCGCGTGAGCAGGTTCGTGACCGCTGCCGCCGCCGGAGATGAGGCTGACTTTTTGCGGGTTGATGTCTTTCTTTTTGACAACCTTATATTTTTCCACAAATTCCAGTTCAGGATGAGCCTTGGCGAGGCCGTGGCACATATCGTAAACTACGGTTTCCGGAGTGTTAATGATTTTCTTCATAAATATTCCTCTCTATAATTTGGTTTAGCCGAGGCAAGCTCGGCTAAATCTTTTTTGTTTTTCGTTAGTCGTCGAGACCTTTGAAATCACGACCGATTCTGTCTGCGGTTTTGATTGCTGCAACAACCATTTCCGGAGTAACAGGGAACGGCATGTTGTGAATGGATTCCTCAGGAATGCAGGTCTTTTTGGCAACGGCGAGAAGTTCTTCTTCGGTGAGGGAAGTGCGCAAAACTTCGCCGGTCTTCTTGTTGGTCATAAGGTCTTCGAGGCACATAGGCAGGCCTACGCTGTCGCAGAATGCGAGAACGTCGTAGAGTTCGTCTTCCGGAGCGTTTTCCAAAACGAGTTGGCAGATGGTGCCGAAAGCAACGACTTCGCCGTGGAAGTTGCACTTTTCGATTTCGTGAACCAAAGTGATGCCGTCGTGGATTGCGTGAGCGGCTGCAAGGCCGCCGCTTTCAAAACCGAGACCGGAAAGCAGAATGTTGGTTTCGACGATTTTTTCGAAAGCCGGAGTAACGACGTTGCAATCGCAAGCGGTTTTGGCTTTCACGCCGTCGGACAGAAGGTTCTGATAGCAGAGTTCCGCAAGAGCCTGAGCCGCATAGGTGCCGTAGCCGAGGCGGGCGCCTTCAGCGCGGTTTGCGCCGCAAGGAAGACCTGCGTTCACGTTGCTGACGGACTGTTTGTTGGCGCGAGCTTCGAAGTAGGTGGACAGAGCGTCACCCATACCGGATACGAGGAAGCGGGTCGGAGCGTTGGCGATGACGTTGAGGTCGATAAGAACTACGCTCGGGCTTTGTTTGAAGTAAGCGTAATCGTCGAAAGAGTGATCGTCGTGATACATAACCGCGCTGTGGGAAGTAGGAGCGTCGGTTGCCGCGATGGTAGGGCAGATGATGAGGTTGTGGCCCATAGCAACGCACTTAGCGGTGTCGATAGCTTTGCCGCCACCCAAGCCGATGGTGCATGCGCAATGGTTCTTTTCGGCGAAATCTTTCATTTTCTGGATTTCGTTTCTGCTGCATTCGCCGCCGAAGTCGCAGGAATACAGTTTGATTCCCCAAATTTTTTCGGTTTCGGCAAGTTTGTCTTTGACTAAACTTTTTGCAAACGGATCGGCAATAAGCAACGCGCTGTCGCCGAAGGTTTTAACAAAATAACCGAGGTTGAGTAATTCATCTTCGCCTTGAACGTACTTGGTAGGGCAGATAAAAGCTTTTCTCATAGAAGTTCTCCTTATATATTGTTTTTTATTGTTTATGGTTAGCTTTATAAAAGCTATAACACAATTATACCACCAAAATATGGAAATTTCAACCTAATTTGAAAAAAACTATAACAAATTTCATATATATTATTTTTTAGACAGAAACGGAAAATCTGTTCGTTTTCCAAAAAAATCCGCCGCGTGAAGCGACGGATTGAAGAAACGATAGGTTTGCAAGATTATAACAAAATTGACGGTTTTATCGTGCGTATATTGTATAAAAACATCGGTTTTTGTCAGTACGCGCGTTTTGCTTTTTTGGTAAAAAGCACTACCGCCACGGTAACGAGAGCGCAGCACGCGGCGAGAACTATGCCGATTATCTGTCCGTCGGTAAGGCCGGTGTCGGTGGTCAGGTATTTGGTTTTGACGTAGCCGACGCATTCGTTGCCGTCGATAGGGTTGAGGCGGACGAAGGTGTATTCCTTTTCGGGATCGTAGGCTTCCAGAAGCTCCACTCTGTCGCCTTCGGTGAGTGTGCGGAGAACTTCGCTTTTGTCGTCGGAAAGGGAATAAACGTTCACCGAGCTTGCGATGCCTCCTGCGATTTTGGCCGTTTGCACGACGGTGAGATTGTCAAGATACGAAAATTCCGCCACGCGCGTTCTGAGGACGAATCCGCGGTAGGTTTTTCCGCCAAGCTCGTATTCGACCTCGTACCAGTAATGATTGCCGACGTGGAAGCCGGAAGCCGAGCCGATAACTTTCAGTTTGACGGTCGAACCGACGGAATTTTGTTTTGCGCTTTCCGAAAAGAGAGGATAGTCGTAGACGTCGCCGCCCGAGGTATGCAACATCTTAAGTTCGGTAAATCTCGGAATCAAGTCGGCCTTTTCGCCCGAAATCGCCGACGTCGGGACATAGCCGAACGCTCCGTCGGAGGTTAAGACGTAGCTGTAAACTTCGTCGGACAAACCCTTGAACACCACGCAGTCAACGCCTGCGGTAGGCTCGGCAAGCTCGAAATCGGTTTTGGATTTTTGCATCAGGCACGGCAGGAGAGCGGAAACGAACACGTCGTCGGACGAAGTTACTCCCGACAAATCCGCGTCGTCGTAGGCGCCGATTTCGACGTCGTAGCCCAAATTGTCCGTAAGCTTTGCGACGAAGTGGCGAGATAAAGAAACGACGAACAGGCTGCCGTTTCCGTCGGCTTCGATTGCGGAAACGACGTCTAAAGAGAAGCGGTCGTTTTCAAGCGTCAGGCTGTTTTCAAGCGAATAGCCGCCGGATATCCTTCGATACTTGCGCACTTCTTTTCCCTTGCCCAAAACGTAGAGGTTGCCTTTGGCGTCAACAGAGAAGTCCACGGCTCCGAACTCTTTTTCAAGAGCAAGGGAAACGCCGGTGTCACCCACGGCCGAAATGCTGCCTACGCCGTCGTCGGTGAGGTAGTAGAAGATTTTTCCCACGGGGCTCGTCTTGACTTTTTTGGCTCCGACGATTTTGCCGACGCTTCCGGAAAAGTCGCCGCCGGAGAATATTTTGAGCGTTTCCGAATCCGAATCGTAGCCGTAAAGCCGCTTGCCGTCGGAGACGATATCGGAAATGTTTTCCGAAACGCGATAGGTTTGTCTGACGTCGAAGCCCGAGCCGTCGTTGGTGATTGCCGACAGCTTTCCTCCGTCTTCGGCAAGCGCGTACAGCGTGCCCGCAACCCACGCAAGGCCTGCTATTTTGCCGGTGTTTTCGATGAATACGCAGTTGCCGTCGCCGTCAAAAATTTGCAAACGATTGTTTCCGACGTCGGCAACGGCCATGGTTTTGCCCGAAAAAGCAACGTCGGTCGGGTTTCTGAGCTTGCCCGCCTTGTTGGAGCTGCTGCCGATTTCGCGGATTCTTTCAAAGTTTTGCCCGTAGAGGGAAATGGTGGTGGAACCGTCCAAAAGATAAAAGCCGCCATCTGCGGCATAGCTGTCTAAAACGTTCGCCGAGAAAACCTTTTCGCCGTTTTTAGCGTGGAAGCCTTCGGCGTTTACGGCGTAGAGATTGCCGCCGTAAGACAGAAGATCCAAAGTGTCCGAAACGGAAAAAGCGCTTTCGGAAACCGAACCGTCGCTTAAGGATATTTCGGACAGAATGCCCGAATAGGAAAGGGCGTACACGAAGTTTTCATCCGCCGCGATATGCTTTGCAAAAAGCGGTTTTTTGCACTTGAAAGAAGACGTTTGCTCGGTTTCGAGATTTATTTTGTAAATCGTGCGGTAGCCGTCGAAAACGAACAGCTCGCTTGCGCGCACGGCTATTGCGGAAGGCGTTTCGACACTTCCGAGCCAGCTCGGGGAAACGGAGTTCCCGCTTTGGTCGTAGCAAAACAGCCTGAATTCCTCACCCTCGGCGAGTAAAAACAAATTCCCGTTCCAAAATTCCATATCCCAAATTTTGCCGTAGGAAAAGGCGTCGAGGCAGTCGACGTATCTTATTTCGTCCGGTCCCGAAACGACCGCTTTTTTCAGTCCGTCGTCCAAAATCGCAACGACGTCGCCGTCCGAGGCAATCTGAACGGGTGTTTCGAGGTAGAGATAACTGTTTTTGTCGGGAACGGTCATGTCGAAATTGTTCTCGGCAAGGGCGGTTACCCCCGAAAACACCAGACAAAACAGCATAATCCCCGAAAGAGAAATTGTCAGAAATTTTTTCATTTTCGTCTCCGCGCGTGTATGTAACTATATTATAAATTAAAATTTCGGCGGTTGTCAATGTTTTTTGCTCATAGCAAAAAAACCTCCGCAAACGGTTTTGCTAAAAGACGGGCGAAAAGACTTGTAAAACGACGGATATTGTGCTAAAATGTAGCTATCTAGGAGAAAAATATGGAACAACAACGTTATTATCATCGTCATCATCCGAAAAAACCGCGCGAAGCCGTGGAAGTTAAGGGCGACAAAGCCGTGCTTGCGCTTCCGGTGGAGGAACTGGGACTTTCCGAAAACGTCCTTGCGCTGTTAAAGAACGGCCGCGTGGCCACCGTCTACGATCTTTGCGCGAGAACGGAAAAAGATATGTACAAAATTCAGACCTTCGGCAAGAAGCATCTTTTGGAGGTCAAAGCGAAAATGAAGGAGAAGGGCGTGGACTTTTTGCCGCCGCTTCCTCCGAAAAATCCGCCTGCGGAAAAGGCGTCCGAAAGCGTAAATGCGGAAGCAAAGCAAGCCGCCAAGCCGCAAAAAGAAGCCGCCCGTAAAGATAGCAAACAACCGCAGCCTCAGCCGCCAAAAAGGGACTTTTTGTCCGACCGCGGCCAAAAGCCTGAAAAACCGACGGCTCCGAAGGCGAAAAGGGACGAGCCGAAACCGACTCTGCCGCTTAAACCCGAGGAATGGAAAAGGGTTAACAAAAACGGAAAATGGGGCTTCCACGACGGCCTTAAAACCGTCATTCAGCCGAGTTTCGACGAGGTGTTTATGTTTCACGAAGGCTTTGCTTCCGTGGAGGTGAACGACAAATTCGGATACATCGGCGAAGACGGAGAGTGGGTGATCGAACCTACGTACGACTGCGCAATGAGCTTTTCGGAAGGTTTGGCGTCGGTGCAGATCGGCGAAAAATGCGGCTATATCGACAAACAGAACGTTCTGGTCATTCCGTGCGTTTACGACGCTTGCACGCAGTTTGAAAACGGCAGAGCAAAGGTCAAACAGGACGGAAGCTGGGGAACGATCGACAAAGAAGGCAAAACCGTCTGGAACAAATAAACGATTGAATAAAATGAAATGGAAAAACGCAGCCCGATGGCTGCGTTTTTAATTTTAATTTTGTCATGGTGCAACTGTGCAGTCACGGCAAAACCTTTTTGCTTGAAAAGGGTGATCGAAAAAAGGATCACCGGTTAAAGGTCAGCCCGTGCTGCGCAACTATGCCCAACTCAGGCTGAAAAAGGCCGAGGAGGGGAACTATTTGAGTTCTGCTTTCAATGCGTCCAAAGATCTGTTCAAAGTTGCGACCTTTCTGGCAGCGGTGTTTTTGTGATAAACGCCGTCAGATTTAGCTGCATCGATGATGGAAACGGTTTCCGGCAACAGTTTTTCTGCCAAAGCGAGATCTTTAGCTTCGATAGCGGCGTTAAATTTTTTAACGGCGTTTCTTACTCTGGTGCGCTTAGCGTTGTTGCGTGCGTTTTCGATGGCGGTTACTTCAACTCTTTTGATTTGAGATTTAATATTTGGCATTTCAATTCTCCTTAAGAATTCGCTTTAAGTTATCTTTACTTGCGTTATTTTATCACGATTAGTTTTTTTTGGCAACAAAAATAGCAACGTTTTTTCAAAAATACAGACAATATTTTTATGAAAACCGCAGATTTTTTAACAGATATGGCTTCAGAGGCCGTTCAAAACGTAAAAAACGGACTTGTGCCATACACTTTCGAAAGGCTGGCAAACGGCGTAACGAGAACGGTCGTCAAGGTGGATACCGCCAAAAAGAGCAGGCTCGTCGGCAAGCGGCAGGGCATATACGTTACTTTGGAAACCGATTGCGAAACGCCGGACAAAAAAGTGTCGGACACGCTTTCGGCGGAAATTGCCTCGCAGATAGTCAGGCTCTCCGCCATAATGAAAAAAGGGCTGAAGAAGGTGATGGTTATAGGCCTCGGCAACCGCGACGTGGAGGCAGACGCTCTCGGCGCGCTGACCGTTTCCAAGCTTAAAATCACAAGGCCGTATTTCGTCGGCCACAGCGTGGAGTGTAAGGGCGGAACGAATCTTTGCGCCGTGGTTCCCGGCGTATATGCAGCAACGGGAATAGAGAGCGCGGATATCGTTTCGGCAGTCATAAACAAGGTGCAACCGGACATAATTATAGCCGTGGACGCACTGGCGGCGGCAAGAGCCAAAAGATTGTACAGAAGTTATCAGCTGACGACGGCGGGAATAGTGCCGGGAAGCGGCGTAGGATCGGGAAGCGGCGAGCTTAGCGAAAAGACGCTGAAAATTCCGGTTCTGTCGGTGGGTGTTCCGCTTGCGCTTTACGCTTCCTCGATGATAAAAGAAGGCGCCGCAAAATACTGCAAAAATGCAAACACGGACATATCGGCAAGCGTTCTTTCGGGTGTGGTGGAGGAGGTTTTGGGCGAAAAAAACCTCGGACTGGTGGTTACCCCGAAAAGCATCGGAAGCTTCGTCGAAAAGGCCTCGGACATTTTGGCGGCCGCCATAAACAGAGCGTTCAGAAATTAAATCCGGAGAGTTTTATTATGCCAAAAATCGGAGTTTTAGACAGCGGTGTTGGCGGTTTAACCACCGTTTCTGCAATTATGAAACAAATTGAAGACGTTGACGTCGTTTACTATGCCGACAACGGCGCGGGCAGCTACGGCAACCTTTCGGACGCCGAAATTCAGGCCACGGCGTACAAGGGATTGAAGAAACTTTTTGCCTCGGGCGCGGTTTTGGCCGTGCTTGCCTGCAACACGGCAACCGTAACTTCCGTAGAGGCCTTGAGGAAAAGATTTCGCAGGGAAATCGTCGGCACGGAGCCTGCCGTCAGGCTTGCCGCGGGGAAAAGCGTTACTCTTGTAACCGCGGCCACGGCGCACACTTTGCGCTACAAAAAACTGGCGCAGGCGGCCTGCACCGAAACGGCGGTTCTCCCTGAGCTTGCCGCCGTCATCGAAAAGGGAAAGGAGCACTTCGACGAAGCTTTGGACATGGTGGTTTCGGCGCTCGAAAACAAAAGCTTCGACAGCGTCGTGCTCGGCTGCACGCACTACGTTTTTTTGAAAGAACGACTGAAAGAGGCTTTCCCGAGGGCTTACATAGTGGACGGAAACGAGGGCGTTGCAAAACGCGTCGAAAGGCTTCTAAGAAACGAAAGCGGCGGCGAAGCCGCAATCGGCGGAGATATAAAAATGATTTTTTCGGGCGAAAATCGCAAAAAAACCTATTCGGAGCTTTTGGAGGATTTGAGAAATTCTCGTTAATGCCCCTCAATTTCTTGACTATCCGATAAATTTAATGTAAAATTATTTTCGGCTTATTTATTTAAGACAAGTTAAATAATATAAAATGAGGTAATTTATGAGCAAAGTTACAACAGAAAACATTCGCAACATTGCGCTTATCGGACACGGCGGCGAGGGCAAAACCTCCCTTGCAGAGGCCATTCTTTTCAACGCTAAATCCATCGACAGACTCGGCAAAGTCGACAACGGCAACAGCACGATGGACTTCGATCAGGAAGAAATCGCAAGAAAAATATCCATCAGCATGGGCATCGGCTATGCTAACTGGAAAAATCACAAAATCAACGTAATTGACACCCCGGGATTCTTCGACTTCGAAGGCGAAGTGGTCAGCGCATTGCACGTTACCGACGGCGCAGTCGTGGTTACCAGCGCATCCGGCAGCATGACCGTAGGCACCGAAAAGATGCTGGAAATGGTCAAAGCTCGCCAGATCCCTACCATTTTGTTCGTGAACGGCGTCAACAAAGAAAACAGCAACTTTGTGGAAACCGTCAGAGCAATCCGTGAAAAATTCTCCAACGTCGTCATCGTCGAAATGCCTATTATGGACGGCCTCAACATGGTCGGCTCCGTCAACGTTCTGGAAAACAAGGCTTACGACCTGAAGGGCGCTGAAATCGAAATCCCTGCAAAATACAAAGACATCATCGAAGAAGCCAGAAGCGAAATGGTTGAAATCGCCGCAGAAACCGACGACGAGCTCATGATGAAATACTTCGACGAAGGCACTTTGAGCGCGGAAGAAGTCGCAAACGGCATCAAAGTGGCCGTTATGACCGACAAAGCAGTGCTTGCTTTCGGCGGCACCGCAACCGCAAACATCGGCGTTACCCGTCTTATGGACGCTATCGTCAAATATATGCCGAACCCTTCCATGCACGACAGAAAGGCTTTGGACGGCACCGTGCTGAAAGCAAATCCGGACGCTCCGGTCGTTTGCCAGGTTTTCAAAACCATCGTCGATCCGTTCTTCGGCAAACTTAACGTTTTCAAGATGATCGAAGGCACCATGACCTCCGGCACCGCTCTCACCAACGTCAGCAAAGACTCTTCGGAAAAGGCCAGCAACATCTACTTCTTGCAAGGCAAGAAACAAGAAGCTACCGACTCCGTGGTTGCAGGCGACATCGGCGCTTTCGCAAAAATGGACAGCGTTTCCACAGGCAACACCCTGTGCGGCGAAGGCATCAACGTCGAAATGCCTCCTATCGTTGTTCCCGAAGCTGTTTACAGCATGGCAATCTACGCCAAAAAGAACGGCGAAGAAGACAAGATTTTCGCAGGTCTTAACAAACTTAAAGACGAAGACATCAGCTTCACCGTCACCAAGAATCCGGAAACCAACGAAATGCTGCTCAGCGGCATCGGCGGTCCGCACCTTGAAATTCTGAACAAAAAACTCAAAAACAAATTCGGCTGCGAAGCGGAACTCAGAGAACCGCGCATCGCTTATCGCGAAACCATCAGAAAGTGCGTCGAAGCCGAAGGCAAACATAAGAAACAATCCGGCGGCGCAGGTCAGTTCGGTCAGTGCTCCGTGCGCTTCGAACCGGGTGCTGCGGACGGCGAATTCGAATTCGTAGACGCAGTCGTCGGCGGAGCAGTCCCTCGTCAATTTATCCCTGCAGTCGAAAAAGGTCTGAGGGAAGCAATCAAGAAAGGCGTTTTGGCAGGCTATCCGATGGTCAACCTCAAATGCACGCTCTTCGACGGCAAATATCACCCGGTAGACAGCAAGGAAATCGCATTCATCACCGCCGCAAAACTCGCATACGCCGAAGGTTGCAGCAAAGCAAGCCCTTGCTTCCTTGAGCCTGTTATGGAAATCAAGGTTGTCGTTCCTGACAGCTACCTCGGCGACATCATGGGCGACATGAACAAGCGTCGCGGTCGTATCCTCGGCACCGACAACGTCAACGGCAAACAGGTTATCACCGCAGAAGCTCCGCAGGCGGAACTTGCAAAATACGCCACCGATCTTCGCTCGATGACTCAAGGCCGCGGCTACTTCACCATGAAGCTTGCTCGCTACGAAGAAGTTCCTTCTTCCGAAGCTCCGAAAATCATCGAAGACGCCAAGAAACGCGAAGAAGCCGAAAACAAATAATTACCTCAAAACATATCGCGGCGCGGAATTTTCCGCGCCGTTTTTATGTCCTTTTTTGAAATTTTTTACGTCGTTTCTTATTTTTGTTTTATATGGTTTCAGGCAGGGGAACGCACTTTTGGACGATTGCAAAGAGGAGCATATCCGAAAGTTTGAATATGAGCATAGGGACATATTTATATATGAATGGGCGAAAAAGTGAAGCGCAAAACATATTTATATCTGCGCATACGCGCGTGCAAACCGCAAAACCGCCAAAAACCACCCAAAAACATTTTACTTTGTCGGCGTTTCAGGTATAATATATTAGTATAAAACGTTCGGAGGACAACTCTATGAAGTGCGTCATCACCGCTTTGGGGCGAGATAACTCGGGCATTATCGCAGAAATCGGCGCCATGCTCAAAAAGAACAACATCAACGTCGAGGATATAACTCAGACTATCGTGCAGAATATGTTCACCATGATCATGCTGGTCAACACCGGCGACAACGGTGTGGATATGAAAACGCTCCACGACGAAGCGGAAGCTCTCGGCAAAAAGCTCGGCATAGAAGTCAGAGTTATGCACGAGGATATTTTCAACGCTATGCACAAAATTTAGGTGAAGTATGCTTAATTTCGGAGAAATATTAGAAACCGTAAACATGGTTCGCGAAGAGCATTTCGACGTGAGAACCATAACTTTGGGGCTGAATCTTTTGGGCTCGGTAAGAGAAACCGCCGAAAAAACCGCAGACGCCGTGTACGATCACATTTGCAGGACCGCAGGCGGCATCGTGAAGGTGGCGGAGGATTTGGAGCTTAAATACGGGATTCCGATTGTGAATAAACGGATTTCCATAACGCCGGCAAGTTTTTTGACGCAAAATTTTTCGGGCAAGGAAATAGTGCTGGCAAAAGCTTTGGACAAGGCCTCGAAAGAGGTCGGTGTGGACTTTCTGGGCGGCTGGACTGCGCTCGTACATAAAAGTATGACGGCGGCGGACAGAAGCTTTTTGGAGAGTATTCCCGAGGTTTTGGCGTCAACCGACAGGCTTTGTTCGTCGGTGAACGTCGGATCGACGAGAGCGGGCATAAATATGGACGCCGTTAAACTTATGGGCGAAGTGGTCAAAAAAACCGCCTATCTCACGAGGGAAAGCGACAGCTACGGTTGCGCAAAACTGGTGGCGTTCTGCAATGCGGTTGAGGACAATCCGTTTATGGCGGGAGCGTTTCACGGAACGGGTGAAGGCGACGCGGTCGTAAACGTGGGCGTAAGCGGCCCGGGCGTGGTTTATAAGGCCGTCAAAGAGCATCCGGAGGCAAACGTAACCGATCTTGCGGAAATAATAAAGAAGACCGCTTTCAAAATAACCCGAGTGGGGCAGTTGGTGGCAAAGGACGCGGCGGCGGCTTTGGGCGCCGAGTTCGGCATAGTGGATTTGTCGCTTGCTCCGACGCCTGTCGTCGGCGACAGCGTGGGCAGAATTCTGGAAGAAATGGGGCTTGAAACGGTGGGCGGCCACGGGACTACGGCTTGTCTTGCCGTTCTGAACGACGCCGTCAAAGCAAGCTTGCACGGCGTACGCTATTCCGTCGTTACACTCCTTACGAACCACCTCTTCCCACCATGAAAGCGTGCGAAAGCTTTATTGCAACCTTTGGTTGCTTAAAAAATGTTGCGTAATGCAAGAATTCGCTGTATAATAAACTTAGCTTAAACAAAATTCTGCTTTGTTGCTTTTAATGCGGAGGGTATTATGATTCCAAAACCAAAATATATCGAAGATATTTTAGAAATTACCGAATCCGGCAAAGGGTTTATAAAATGTGACGTCGTATGCAAATGCGGATCAAAGCATTTTGTCGGATTTTATAACATTCTCGAAAAAACCAAGGAGCAGGAAGAATATGAAAAACAGTTGCAAGTATTTTTTAGAAAACATAAAAACGTCACGGTTTCAACAGAAAACGGAGTCGAGTATTTGTGCGGGAGAAAGAGCATATTTCATAAAACCGTTGAAAAAATTGAAAGCAAAAAATTTGATAACACCGAAATTATAAAGGCGAAATGTGTTTGCTGTGGCAACGAATACGTTTTGTTCGATTCGCGTTTTAACGGATATGACGCAAATTTGCCCGAAAGAGAAAGCGCATATGACGCAAATACGTATAGGTTCGAAAAAATCAAATGGAAAAATGATGACGAAGGTGCCGCAACTTTTTCCGTGTCAATATCTGGCGAAGATTCCTTAATCGATTTTGTCGATAAAGCTTATGAAACCGATTTCGAAAAGTATTCGAACTCTTTTGAAAACATATCGATAGACGTCAAAAACGTTAAAACCGACGAAATAATCACTGTTTTGGATATCGAAACCGCATAAAAGCTTAAACTTGATATGTTTCGTCAAAGCCGTCGGAAAAGCAAAGAGCCGAAGTTTCGTCGTAAGAAATGTGCGCCGTTTATTCCGAGGTGTTTTACGTCAAAACGATTTAATTGACAAATTTATGCAACAAAAATGCTCGGGAAATCCGAGCATTTTTCGTTTTTTATGGAAATATTTAAGGTTTTACACGACTTTTACGCCGCAAAGCTCCTCAAAGCTATTTCTGCTGTCTTTAAGTTCTTGCGGCCATATATTGTCGCCGGTTGCGGTTCTTTTGGTTCCGTCGGTGTACAAAATTTCAAGCTTCCAGCCGCCGCCGTCCAAAATCACTTCATTCGGTTTATATTCGCCTTCGAGCTTAAAAAATCCGGCTTTATAGGCTGAATTCAGAAAAGCGATTTCCTGTTCGTCGGTGAAAGTGGATTTAACCTCGGGGACGTCATCGACATCTCTTTTATATGGGAAGTAGCCGCACGCGGAATAAGTGTTGCCAAGAAAATCTATGACGTGAACGTCGGTGTAACCGCCCATATAGTCTATGACTGTATAAGTTATTTTTTTAATAGGTTTTCCCTTATATTCGTCATTGCCATCGCACCCGCCAAGGCAAATCGAAAAAAGGGCAAGCGTCAGCAAAACGGCTATCGTGGCTTTTAATTTTAAGTTTTTCATAATTTTTCTGAAAATAAGTTATTTGTCTTCGCTTTGATTTGATTTTTTTGTTTCTTCATCGCTTAAAATCTGATTTTCTTCAAATTCTGCGTCCTTCAGAATACGCAAAATGGATTCCTGCCTTGCGAGAATGCGTTTGATTTTGTTGGACATATCTTCCATCAGAATTTCCGATTTAAGATTTACCTTGTAGTCGTTTTCGGCGCGCTTACGGTCTTTTTCTTCCTGTCGGTTCTGGCTCATCATGATAAGCGGAGCCTGAATGGCCGCCACGCAGGACAGCACCAGATTAAGCAAGATAAACGGATACGGATCAAAAGCTTTTGCGGACAATAAGACGTTCAGTATCATCCAGACCGTCAAAACCACCACGAAGGACAATATAAACGCCCAGCTTCCCGCAAATTTTGCAATGGCATCGGCGGCTTTTGCGCCAAAGGAATTGTCTTTTTTCTGCTGCTTTTCCGGATTTTCGGAAACTTTGCTTTCCGCAAGCAGCTTCAGAACCTCTTCGTCGGACATATCGTGCGCGATGTCGGAGAGCACTTCGTTTATAAGATTTCTGTTGTTTTTCATGTTTTTACCTCCTGCAAAGGTTGATTTAATTATATAGCCTCAAACAGAGTTTTGTCAACGGTGATTAAAAATTTTTTGGTTGGCAAAAATATTTGTATGGACAAACTTTATTTATCTAATTTGGAGGACGGGGAAGTGGTTTTCCCCGAACGAAAAACTTTTGAGGAGATAACAAACTATGGACAAGAAGACTTACAACGAGAAAGTTAAGCAAACTGCCCCAAAAACCGACGAACTCCGAACGCTTATTCCTGCGTTTTTGGTTGGCGGGCTGATATGTTCGATAGGCGAAGGGTTCAAGGATCTTTACGCTTATCTTTTCCCTGCGCTTAAAGAAGCCGAAGTCGGCTCGGCAGTCAGCGCAACGATGATATTTCTGGGCGCGCTGATCACCGCCGTGGGGCTTTACGACAAAATCGGCCGCGTTGCGGGCGGCGGCAGCATAATCCCGATAACGGGTTTTGCAAACAGCATCGTTTCGCCGGCAATGGAATACAACCGCGAGGGCGTTTTCTACGGCGTTTGCGCAAAAATGTTCACCATTGCGGGGCCTATTATCGTGTTCGGCATAACCGCGTCGGTCGTGGTCGGAATCGTGGGGTTATTTTTATGAAAAAAGGAAAGCAGACTTACGTTTTTGAAAACGTCAGGCCGAAGATCGTCGGCCGTTATTCCATCGTAGGCCCGAAAGAGGGCGAAGGCAGTTTGCCCGAATACTTCGACAAGGTTTTGGACGACGACCTTATCGGTCAGAAAACCTTTGAAATCGCCGAAAGCAAAATGCTTCACAAAACCATCGAAGGCGCCGTGGAAAGGGCGGGACTTAAAATGGAAGACGTGGATCTTCTGATGTCGGGGGATCTTCTGAACCAGACGTTTGCCTCGAACTTTGCTGCAAGGGAACTCGACGTGCCGTTTGCGGGGCTTTACGGAGCATGCAGCTCGTTCGGCGAAGGTTTGGCGCTGGCTAGCCTTCTTATAGATGGCGGCGCAATGGAAAAAATCGCCGTCGCGTCGTCCAGTCATTTTTCGAGCGCAGAAAGGCAATACCGTTTTCCTCTGGAACTCGGCAACCAACGCACGCCGACCTCGCAGTGGACGGTTACGGGCGCGGGCTGTTCGGTGCTCGCGGCATCGGGCGAAGGCGCAAGCATAGTTTCGGCGACGATAGGCAAGGTTATCGACTACGACGTGTCCGACGTCAACAATATGGGCGCGGCCATGGCGCCGGCGGCAGGCGACACGCTTCTATCGCACTTATCCGATTTGGGAATAGAACCGGACTATTACGACATGATTTTCACGGGCGACCTCGGGCGGCACGGCATGGAAATGTTCAGATATTTTATGGAGCAAAGCGGCGTGAAAATAGGCGATAATTATTGCGATTGCGGGGCGATGATTTTCCGTCCCGAACAACGCACTTTTCAAGGCGGAAGCGGCGCAGGCTGTTCGTCGGCGGTGTTCAACGCCTATATTCTGGAGCTTATGAAGCGCGGTCGATGGAAAAGGGTTCTGCTTATGCCGACAGGCGCGCTTTTGTCCAAAGACAGTCCGCTTCAGGGTGAGCCGATACCTGCGATTTGTCACGCGATAAGCGTTGAAATGACCGAAAATTCGGCAAAATGAGGCTATTATGGAAATATTTTTGACTTATCTCAAGGTGTTTGTTTCGGGCGGAATCGTGTGTATGCTCGGGCAAATTCTTATCAACAAAACCAACATGACTTCGGCGAGAATTTTGGTTATATATCTTCTTGCTGGCGTGGTTCTGGAGGTCGTGGGCGTTTTCGATTATCTCAAGGAATTCGGCGGCTCGGGCTTTACGGTGCCGATTATGGGATTCGGCTCGAGTTTGGCCAAAGGCGCGCTTAAAGGCGCGAAGGAATCGGGAGTTCTGGGAGCCGTCGGCGGAGGTATGGAAGCCGTTTCCGTGGGGCTTTCGGCTGCAATCTTCTTCGGCTTTTTGTTCAGTCTGATATTCAAGTCCAAAACCAAAAAAGGATAATTTCCGCTTTTGCCGCATATAAATTGTTATGCGAAATAGCGACGTGGAACTGAAAATCAAAATAAGAAAAAATTCGAAAAAACGGTGGAGAAAATGCGTCGCCGTTTTTTTGGCGATATTAATTTCGGCATACGTCTGTTTTGCCGCCGTGGCAATCCCCGTTTTATATTCCGCTTTCGAAGCAGAGCTCGGGGAAATGGCGGCAAGCTTGGTTAACGAGCAGGCTTTTCGTTTCGTCGGCCTGACCGGCGACAAAAACGTTTATTTCGATTGCACGGTAAATTCCGACGGCTACGTAACCTCCGTCGTAACTGACAGCCGGTGCATAAACGCGCTTTCAAGAAGAATTGCTTCTTCCGTACAAACGGGCATCGACAACGTGAAGGAGAGAACGGTCGAAATTCCTTTCGGAAACTTTACGAAAATCCATTCCTTATACGGCCGCGGGAAAAATTTGGTCTTCAAAATGCGGCCGACGGGCTCGGCAAGCTGCGAAGTTTACAGCGAGCTTTCCGCCTGCGGCATAAATCAGACGCGCTATAAGCTTTACGTGACGGTGAGCGCAGAGCTTGTCGTGGTGATGCCCAGAAGAACCTTGCGTGAAAAATATTCCTCAGACTATTTGGTTTTTGAAAATCTGATTGCGGGCAAGGTGCCGGATAGCTACCTCAATATATCGGGCGGCTCGGGCAGACTGGAGCTTAATCCGTAAGTTTTTCGACGGCTGTCGGCGCAACTTGCAAAATTTTTTGGCGAAAAACGTAAAATTTCAAAAAATAAATATAATTTTCTGAAAAATTGAAAAATTGTTTTACAATTTCCGTTGGATATGTTAAGATAAAAACAACGAAAACGCGATGAGAAAGACAAGTATCGCCACACAATCCGATTTTGAGAGAGACTTTTCTGAGGCTGAGAAAAAGTTATGACGACGTGGCGTGAATTCACTTTTGAGCACCGAGCCGAAGTGGCAGTAAGCGAGGCGGTTGCACCGAAAAAACTTTTAATGAGGCAAGGCTGTTTGGTCTTGCGAAATCGGGTGGTACCACGGCACAGCCGTCCTGATGTCGGGCGGTTTTTTTTATGCTAAATCGCCTAAAAACAGAAAATTTTTGAAGGAGAACGAAATATGCAAGACGCTATCGTAAAAATCAAAAACGATTGTATTGCTCAGACGGCAGCCGCCGCCAACACCAAAGATATTTCCGACGTTAAGGTCCGTTTTCTCGGCAAGAGCGGCGAATTTACTTTGGCTATGCGCCTTTTGAAAGACGTCCCGAAAGAGGAAAAACCCGCTTTCGGAAAAATGCTTAACGACGCGCGCGTCGAAGCCGAAGCGTTTATAGCCAAAAAAGAAGCCGAACTTAAAGCCAAGGAGCTTGAAGAAAGGCTCAAGGCCGAAAAGGTTGACGTAACGCTTCCGGCAAAAAACGTAAAAATCGGTTCTTTGCACCCGCTTACGCAGGTTAAAAACGAGATACTGGACACCTTCATCAGCCTCGGCTTCGAGGTTCTGGAAGGGCCTGAAATCGAAACCGACGAATTTTGCTTCCAAAAATTGAATATCCCGAAGGATCATCCGGCGCGCGACATGCAGGATACCTTCTATATCACCGACAACGTCGTTTTGCGTACGCACACTTCGCCTATGCAGGCAAGGACCATGCTCGCCAAAAAACCGCCGCTTCGTCTGGTGGTTCCGGGCAAGGTTTTCAGAAGCGACGACGACAGCACTCACAGCCCTATGTTCAATCAGATCGAAGGCCTCGTGGTGGACAAAAAGGTTTCCCTCTGCGACCTGAAGGGCGCTTTGGAAGAGTTTGCGAAAGCAATCTTTTCGCCTGAGACCAAGGTTCGCTTCAGACCGAGCTATTTCCCGTTCACCGAGCCTAGCGTCGAAGTTGACGTAAGCTGCGCAATCTGCGGCGGAAAAGGCTGCAAAGTCTGCAAACACACGGGTTGGATCGAAATTTTGGGCGCAGGCATCGTCAATCCGCAGGTGCTTATCAACTGCGGTCTGGATCCGCAGAAATACAGCGGCTACGCTTTCGGCCTCGGCATCGAAAGGGTAACCATGATCAAATACGGCATTCCCGACATCAGACTGCTGTTTGAAAACGACAGCCGTTTCTTGAATTTGTATAAATAGGAGGAAACTAAAGTGAAAGCACCTATAAGTTGGCTTAAAGACTTCGTAGATATAGACGTAACGCCTGAAGTTCTGGCGTCCAAACTGGTTTCCGCCGGTTTCGAAGTTGAAGAAATCATATATAACGGCAAGGATATTTCCGGCGTAGTCGTCGGCTTGGTTACTTATTGCGAGGCCATTCCCGACACTCATTTGCACCTTTGCAGAGTGAACTGCGGCAAGTACGGCGTATTTCAGATTTGCTGCGGCGCGGACAACGTCGAAGTGGGCAAAAAATTCCCTACGGCAATGGTCGGCGCAACCGTATATCAAACCGCCAAAGATCACGTTACCGTCGAGGGCGTGATGACGATAAATCCGGGCAAGCTCCGCGGCTATGACAGCTTCGGCATGCTTTGTTCGGGCGCAGAGCTCGGCGTTACCGAAGATATGTATCCGGGCGCGTCCTACAACGGACTGCTGGTTCTTCCGGACAGCGCAAGGCCGGGCGACGACGTAAAACCTATCGTCGGTCTTGACGAAGCCGTTTTGGACGTTTCCGTTACGGCAAACAGACCTGACTGCAACAGCATCGTCGGCATTGCCCGCGAAGTGGCGGCAGTTACGGGGAAGACCTTCAAACCCGTTCACCTCAGCTATCGCGCGGAACCGGACCGCATTTCCAACTATCTCACCGTCAGCGTCAAAGACAAGGAACTTTGCCCGCGCTACGTTGCCAAAATGGTCAAAAACGTCAAAGTCGGCCCAAGCCCCGCAATCATTCAGAAGAGGCTTCGCCTCGTCGGCCATAAACCTATAAACAACATCGTGGACATCACCAACTACGTTCTCACCGAAATCGGTCAGCCGATGCACGCGTTCGACTACGACGCTCTCGAGGGCGCTCAGCTTATCGTGCGCCGCGCCGCAAGCGGTGAAGAATTTGTCGATCTTTACGGCGGCGAACACACCTTGTCCGACGATATGCTCGTCATCGCAGACGCCGCCAAACCTTTGGCGCTTGCAGGCGTTATGGGTGGCAAAAACAGCGGAATTTCCGAAAAAACCGACAAAATTGTGTTCGAATCCGCTCGTTTTAAGCGCGACAACGTTCGTCGTACCGCCAGAAAAACGGGCCTTCGTTCCGACAGCTCGGCAAGGTTTGAAAAGGGCATCGACTACGTTTCGCAGGAACTCGGCATCAACCGCGCGTTGACGCTCATCGATTCCTTGCATATCGGCACCATCATCTCCGGCACCATCGACAGCTACGCGGCTCCGGTTACCGCCAGAGAAATCAAAGTCAAAACCAAGGACGTCAACGAAATTTTGGGAATCAAAGTTCCGTACAAGCGCATGGTTCAGATTTTGGACAGCGTGGGCATTTTGTCCAAGGTTAAGGGCAAACAACTCGTATGTCAGGTTCCGCCTCACCGCGACGACGTTCAGAACGCAAACGACGTTGCCGAAGAAGTTATCAGACTTTACGGCTACAACAAAATCAAATCCACCATGTTCAAAAAGGCGCAGCAGACCAAGGGCGGAAAAACCCCTTATCAGCACGGCGTCGACAAACTCAAAGAGAGCATGCGCGGCCTCGGCGCAAACGAAACGCTTACCTACAGCTTCATCAGCCCAAAAGACTACGAAGCCATGGGTATGGACGGCTCGTTCGTTGCCGAAAACGTCATAAAAATCATCAATCCTTTGGGCGAGGACGTTTCGCTTATGCGCACGTCTATGCTTCCGAGCATGATGAAAGTGGTTTCCACCAACGTACAGAAAGGAAACAAGGAAGGTTTCTTCTTCGAGGTGGCAAGGGTGTTCGTCCCGAAACAGCTTCCGCTTAAGGAGCTTCCGACCGAGCCTGAAAAACTTGCAATCGTCGCTTATGGCGGAGATATGGACTTCTTCAAGCTCAAAGGCGTCGTCGAAGCGGTTCTTTCCACTTACGGCATCACGGACGCAGAGTATAAAGCCGAACAAAAATCCTATATGCACCCGGGCAGAAGCGCAACGGTCAGCTTCTACAAGGGCAAAGCATTCGGTGAACTCGGTGAAATTCACCCAGCAACCGCAAACGCCTACGGAATCGAAGACAGAGTTTACTTTGCCGAGCTTGACGTCAAAGATTTGCTTTCTACCGCCGTCAAGGTCAGACCTTTCGTCGCCGCGCCTAAATATCCTGCTTCCACAAGGGATCTGGCGTTCGTCGTCAAAGACAGCATCACCGCAGCAGAGCTTATCAAAGCAATCAAAAAGTGCACCGACAAACAGCTTTTGGAAAGCGTTGAAGTTTTCGACGTTTACAAAGGCACGGGCATCAAACCGGGCTATATGAGCATCGCGTTCAATCTGACGTTCAGAAGCGCCACCGGCACTTTGAAAGACGACGTCGTGAACGGACAAATCGACAGAATTTTGAGAAGCCTCAGACGCAAATTCCGCGCAAGACTTCGCTAAGGTATGAATCGTTCCAAACCTGAAATTTTAGCCCCTGCGGGCGATATAAACGCACTCAGAAGCGCCGTATTTTGCGGCGCCGATGCCGTTTATTTGGGTTTGGAGGATTTCAACGCCAGAAAAAAAGCTCAAAACTTCACCGCGGAAAATCTTGCGGAAACGGTGAAGTTCTGCCATTTTCATAAAACCAAAGTTTACGTAACCTTAAACACCAACGTCAAGGAAGCAGAGCTTCCCGAAATGCGAAAGGCCGTTCGGGCAATTAACGACGCTCACGCAGACGCCGTGATTGCAACGGACATAGCCGTCATTTCCGCAATAAAAGAGGAAGCGCCCGAAATCCCCGTGCATCTTTCTACGCAGGCGGGCGTATGCAATCTTGAAGCGGCAAAATTTGCCGAAAGTCTGGGCGCCGACCGCGTGGTTCTTGCAAGGGAAACGTCGCTTGAAGACGTCAGACGTATAAAAGAAAACACAAATCTCGAAATCGAATATTTCGTTCAGGGCGCGCTGTGCGTGGCTTTCAGCGGCAAGTGCTTGTTGTCGTCGGTGAAAACGGGCGACAGCGGAAACAGAGGCCGTTGCCTGCAACCGTGCAGGCTGGAATATTCCTGCGGAAAAACCTGCGGCTATCTTTTAAGCCCAAAAGACATATCGCTTTTTTCTCGACTCAAGGAACTTGAGGACGCCGGCGTTTGCAGCTTCAAAATCGAAGGCAGGTTGCGCAGTCCCGAATACGTTGCCGCAGCGGTAACTTGCTGCAAAGAAGCGGTAGAAACCGGAAAACCGAAAAAAGAATCTCTTGATAAGCTGAAAATCGCATTCAACAGAGGCGATTATATAGACGGATATTTGAGCGGGAACGGCGGGATCATTTTCCCCGGCGTTCAAAGCAACGTGGGCCTTACCGTCGGCAAAGTGATTTTTGCCGACCGAAAAAGCGCGCTCGTTTCGTCCGATCGCAATCTTTCTGACGGCGACGGCTTCAAGATGATGTTTGAGGGGAAGGAAATTTCGGGCGGCGCAGTCAAAATTTTGCATCGCGAAAAACGCGGTTATCTTATCGAAGCCGCAAACGCAAAAGTAGGCGCAGACTTCAACCTTACCAAAACTTCGGAAAATGCCGCCACCCCGCCGAAAACCTATCCCGTTTCCATGACGCTTTCCGTTTCGGACGGCGGAGAAGCAAAGCTTTCGGCAATTTCGGACGGACAAGCCGCCGTTTCGTATTTCAACGTTCAAAAGGCAACGGGCAAGCCGACCGGCGAGGACGAAATATCTCTCCAACTCAAAAAAACCGCCGACAGCGGCTTTATGGCTACGGACATAAAAACCGAAAACGCAAACGGATTTTTTATCCCTAAATCCGTCCTGAACGGCGCAAGGCGAGAGGTGCTTGCCAAGCTTTACGAGAAGATTCAATCGAGCTTCAAAGGCCTGTACGGCTCGGTTTCAAACCATAACAAGCCGCAAAGTATTATGAAAAACGGCGGTTTTCAGAGTAATCTCGTTGCTTTTCAGCTTGATTCGGCCGAAAAACTTACGGGGGCCGTCACGGACGGCGACGTTATCTTTTATGCGCCCGCGGTTTTTTCGGAAAAAGAGGCAAAGTTATTTTCGGAAAAAGCCAAGGCAAAAAGCAGCGCTAAAACTTTTTTGAGGCTGCCTCCGCAAGCGGACGGAAAAGATATAGCGCTCTTTGAAAGAATTTTGGACAGCAGTTCTTTTGACGGCGTTATGGCAGAAAACTATTATGCGCTGATGCTTGCCGAAAAATACGGCAAAAAAGTCTTTCTGGGCGGCCTTTTGAACGTTTACAACTTAAAGGCGCTTAACGCCTTTTCCTGCGACTACTTTATGCCGTCTGCGGAGCTTTCGGCAAAAGAAATTTCGGCGGTTTTCGGAAGCGGAGCGTTCGTCTATGCCTACGGAAGAATGCCGCTTATGAACTTTAAGCATTGTCCCGTCAAAGCGCTTTACGGTAGCGACTGCAAAAATTGCAGATACGACGGACCGCTCGAGTACGCGGACAGAAAAAATTTCCGATTCAAAATCGTCAGGCGCCGCGCGGCGAATTGCTATTTCGACCTTTTGAATTCGGTCAACACCGACGTAAGGGCAAAAATGGACAAATTGCCGTTCAATTTTTACGTCGATCTTTCGGACGAAAGTGCGGATAACGCAAAAATAATCGCCGAAAGCTTTTTGAAAAAAACGCCCGCATACGTTTCGGGCGTAACCTACGGACATCTTTTCAGAGGAGTTTTGTGATGGAACCTAAAACCCTAAAAAGCCTTGAATACGACAAAATTCTGGACATGCTGAAAGGTTATTGCCAGTCGTCGTCTGCAAAAAATCTGGCGGGAAGCCTGCTTCCGACCTCCGACATCGAAGAGGTCAGAGCGCTTTTGTCGGAAACGGCGGAGGCGGACAAGGTGCTTTACGACTTTTCCGTCGATCCGAATTTTGCGATAGACGACGTTTCTGCCGCGCTTAGCCGCGCCGAAGTGCTGTCCACGCTTTCGATGGGCGACCTTATAAAAATAGCAAGAGTTCTGAAAGTTGCGAGGGAAGTTAGAACGAGCGTCGAAAAGGTGCAAAATATTCCGCATCTGACGGACGTACTCGGCGGTATTTTCGTCAACAAAGCTTTCGAAGACGACGTTTCAAAGGCCATTTTGTCCGAAACCGAAATGAACGACAACGCGTCTCCGGAGCTTCGCTCCATACGCCAGAAAATCAGAAGAATCAACGACAACATTCGCTCAAAACTCAACGAATACGTAACTTCTCCCGTTTACGGCAAGTATTTGCAGGACAACATCATCACCGTCCGCGGGGACAGGTACGTCATTCCCGTCCGCGCCGAGTGCAGAGGCAACGTTTCGGGCATAGTTCACGATCAGTCCGCTTCCGGTCAAACGGTTTACGTCGAACCGCAGCAGATCGTCGAAATGAACAACGACCTCAAAACGCAGCTTCTTTCCGAGGCCGCGGAAATCGAGAAAATTCTCAGGGAGTTCACGTTCCGCGTTTCGACAGACGCCGTGGGCATAAGACGGAATTTCGACATCGTAACGCGGCTTGACGTCATTTTTGCCAAGGCAAAACTTGCCCGAGGTCAGAAAGCCGTTATGCCGGAGGTCAACGACAAAGGCTATCTTTCCGTTAAAAAGGGACGCCATCCGTTGATTTCGAAAGAAAAAGTCAGGCCGATAACCGTTTATCTCGGCAAAGATTTTGACATTTTGCTTGTAACCGGGCCGAACACCGGCGGCAAAACCGTTACGCTTAAGCTTACGGGGCTTTTCGTGCTTATGGCGATGACGGGCTTGTTTTTGCCTGCCGAAGATGCCGAAATCCCAATGTTTGACGAAATTTATTCGGATATAGGCGACGAACAGAGCATCGAACAAAACCTGTCCACTTTTTCGGGGCACATGAAAAACATAACCGAAATCGTCAGAAAAATGACTGCAAAAAGTCTTTTGCTTTTGGACGAACTCGGCGCAGGCACAGATCCGTCGGAAGGCGCAGTGCTTGCGGTTGCCATCACGAAATATATCAAGGAAGCGGGCGCGAAGGCCGTTATCACCAGCCACTACAACGAGCTTAAGGAATTTTCCTTCACCACCGACCGCGTCGAAAACGCTTCGATGGATTTCGATCCGAAAACCTTCAGCCCGACTTACAATCTGACAATCGGCGTTGCGGGCGCATCGAACGCGCTTTATATCGCGCAAAAACTCGGACTGCCCGAAGGTATTTTGTCCGACGCGCGCAGTATGCTCAGCGCCGACACCAAGGAATTTAACCACATTCTTCTTTCCGCCGAACGCCAGAGGAGAAAGGCTGAGGAGCTTACCGAAAAGGCCAAAGAGCAAAAAACGCAGGCCGACAAAGAACTTAAAGAGGCCATAAACGAGCGTAACCAGCTTAAGGTTCAGGCCGAAAAGCTCAACGAAAACCTTCGGAAAGAAACCAAAAAGCTCATAGATTCAAGCGTCGAAGAGGCGGAAGACATAATCGAGGAAATGAAACGCCTTCTACTAAAGTCCGACGAAAAAGCGCTTTTCGAGGCCAGAAGGCTGAAAAAGAAACTTGAAAATATGTCCGCCGACTACGTTGACGAAACGCCTTTCGAAAACGATTTCAAGGTGGAAGGCAAAATCGAATCGGACAGCGAAATTAAGCCTGGGGACGTCGTTTTTTACAAAAAAATCAACTCCAACTGTATCGTTCAGTCGGTCGGGAAAAACGACCTCACGGTGAAAGTCGGCAACATGAGCATGAAAGTGAAAGCCTCCGACTGCAACAAAGTTAAGGTTTTCAAAACCGCCACCGCGCCGCGCCAAAAGAGTGTAAAAACGGAGGCCAACACCGAAACCTTCAAAAACGAAATCAATCTTTTGGGCAAAAACGTCGACGAAGCCGTCTATCTGGTGGACGAATTTTTGGATGCCGCCAAGGCGCACAATATGGAAGAAGTCCGCATAATTCACGGCAAAGGCACGGGCGCGCTTCGCGCAGGGATACAGAAACATCTGAAAACGCATCCGCTGGTGGCGGAATTCAGGCTCGGCCTTTACGGCGAAGGCGAAAGCGGCGTAACGATTGTGAAACTGAAATGACGGATAAAGTTTATTACAAAATTTTCGTCGCGGCAACTAGCCCACAAACTTTGAAAAAGAACCGAACTTTGAACGCCGTTTCCGTTGCGCTGAAAGTTCTGGCGGCAGTGGCGCTTATCCTGTCTTTTACGAAAAACCTTTGGTTTTTGGCAGGAGCGGCCGCGCTGTTCGTTTTGGGCGTAACGCTCAGGCAGATATTTTTGGAGAGCGTGGCAAGCTACGTATATACGCTCTCTGCTAACGAATTTTCGGTTTCTAAAATCACTATGCTGGGCACCGAAAAATTGCTGATAAACGGAAAACTTTCGGACGTTTCGGAGTTTTCGGACAGCGTAAATTTTTGCAAAACCGATGACGTTTTCACCGTAAAAGCGACCGACAAATCCGAATTTTCGCAAATTTCGTTCAATTTGGACAAAAAAGTTGTAAGAGTGCTGTTTTCGCCGGACGACTATATGACGGCTCTTATAAAAAAACAAATGACAAGGAGAAACAATGATTTATCTTGACAATGCGGCCACAACGGCCATGTATCCGGAATGTCTGGACAGTTTCAAAAAATACGGAGTTGAAAAATTTTTCAATCCGTCCGCCGTTTACGCGCCGTCCGTTGAGGTGTCGCGAGTGCTTAAGGAAGCCAGACGTGAAATTCTGTCCGCGCTCCACGCGCCCGACGGAACCGTCGTTTTCACTGCGTCGGGTTCCGAGGCCGACAACCTTGCCTTATTCGGCTCCAAAAAACCGAAGGGCGGAAAAATTGTGACCACGGCAGGCGAGCACAGCGCAGTCATCAACTCCGCTGCGGAGCTTTCGGCAAGAGGATACGAGGTGGTTTACGCGCCGCTCCTTCCCGACGGAAAAGTGAACATCGAGGAGTTTGAAAAGCTTTTGGACGAAAGCGTGTGTCTGGTTTCTGTTATGCACGTCAACAACGAAACGGGCGCCGTCAACGACCTGAAGGCCGTTTCCAAGCTTGTCAGAAGGCTGTCGCCGTCGGCGATTTTCCATTCAGACGGGGTGCAGGGCTTTCTGAACGTCGAAACCAACCTTAAGGATATGGACGTCGATCTCTACAGCATGAGCGCGCACAAAATTCACGGGCCGAAGGGCGTGGGCGCATTGTATATGAAAAAAGGGATTCGCGTTTCGCCGATAGTCTTCGGCGGTGGACAGGAAAAGCAATAGGGCGAAAAGCCAAAGGCCTTTCACGAGGCGTGCGCAGATGACGCAAAACAATGACAAAATGCGTGAGCATTTGAAGCGTAGCGGTTTTGGTACAAAACGGTCATCGTTTTGCAGACGGCAAGCTTGTAAACAATAGCGTGCGCAGAGGACAGCAAGCCAAAGTTTGCCCGTCAGGGCAAGAATTTTCAAAGCGGCCGCTATTGTTAAACCTAAACAAAAACTAAAAGCAAACTTTTGGGTTTGCTTTTTTTTGTAAACTTCAGATTTTGAAAGACGTGCAGTCGAAATCGTCCCCAAGGTCGTATTCGGCGTAGCTTAAACAGTCGGACGTTTCGTCTGACTGATTTTCGTCTGCGGATGCGCAAGACGTTTCGGCGCACGGAGGAGGAGCGGTTTGTTCGTAACCGGCTACGGGAGGAGAAAGTTGTTCTGGCTGGTTGTCAGTTCGCTTTTTCATTTGGCCTCTGAAAACAAAAAGTGTGCACAACCGAAGTTATGCACACCGAAAATGCAAACTCCGATTGTTGTCACACAAACCATATAGAACAAATTTAAGCTTTGCCCTTACATGTGGATTTTGCATTTTGCCAAATTCGTATGTAAAGACAAAAGGATAAATAACCCCGCAAAAGAGAGCCGATAACGTTCTATATTTAGTTTGTGTGACAAGCATAGTATAACCTATTTTCAGAAAAACTTCAAGCTATTTTGAAAAAAACTCGCGCAAATGTCATATACATTCGTAATAGTTTTTCGTTTAAGCTCAAAACGCACCTGTTGACAAAGAGGCAAAAGGTGCGGTATAATAAAAGTTAACAAGTAATATTGTTAAATAAAAATATAATGATAAGGAATTTGTTTATGCTAAAAATCAAACTTAAAGGCGAGGAGCTTTCCGTTCCGGAGGGAACGAGGGTTATCGACCTTGTAAAAGAAGAAGAAAAATGCAATTATTCGGTATGCCGCATCGGCGCGCAGGTTAAGGAACTCAATTATCGCCTGACCGCGAAGAACGACGGCTCCGCAATCGAGCTTTTGGGGCTTGAAAACATCGAAGGCGGCAAAGCCTACGAAGCAAGCCTGAGGTTTATCACGGCTATGGCTTTTTACAAGCTGTATCCTGAAGTGAAAATCAGATTCAGCTACAACGTTTCGAGGGCGATTTTCTGCCAGGCGGTTGAGGGAGAAGTCAACATGTCCCGCATCGCCGACGAAGTTAAGGCGGAAGTCAGGCGGATAATCAAAGAAAACCTGCCTATCGAACGCGTAACCGTGTCGCTGGACGAAGCGCGCGAAATCTACACTCGTTTCGGCTACGCCGACAAAATGGAAATGCTGAAATATCGTCCCGAAAACACCGTACACCTCTACAAGTGCGGCGGTTTTTACGACTATCTGAACGCCTATATGGTGCCGTCCACGGGTTGCATCAAAAACTATCGCATCACGCCGTACAGCCCGGGGCTTATCATTCAGTATCCGCGCTACGAACTGGGCGCGCAAATCCCTGAATTTGTGGAGGAAAGCACCTACGGCCGCACTCTGCAAAAGATTTATCGCTGGTCGAAAAAGGCGAATCTGCAAACCGTAGCCGACATCAACCGTAAGGTGGAGAACGGCGAAATGCTGGAATTCGTGCAAATGTGCGAAGCAAGGCACAACGATATGCTCGCCGAACTCGGGGATGCCATCGAAAGCGACATCGAAAACATAAGGCTCGTGGGGATTGCAGGGCCAAGCTCCTCCGGCAAAACCACTTTCTGCAACCGCCTCAGAATCGAACTTCTGAGCCGCGGCATAAACCCCGTTATGATTTCCATGGACGATTATTACCTCGAAAAGGCCAAAATCGCCGAAATTCAGAAGGTACCTCTGTCCGAAATCGACCTCGAGCACCTCAACTGCCTGGATATCGAGCAGTTTAACAAAGATCTTTTCGCCCTCATAAACGGCGAAGAAGTTACGCTTCCGTGCTTCAACTTCAAGGCGGGCAAAAGAGAAGTCGGCCGCACGATAAAAGTCGACGAACACAGCCCGATTATCATCGAAGGTATCCATGCTCTCAACGAAAAGCTGACGGCAAGCATTCCGAAGCATCAAAAATTTAAAATTTTCATTGCGCCACAGGCACAAATAAACATCGACAACCATTCTCCTTTGAACATCACCGATCTGAGGCTGATAAGAAGAATAGTCAGAGATATGAAGTTCAGGGGTAGCCCTGCCGCAGCCACCATCGACATGTGGCAATCGGTCAGAAGCGGCGAATTCAGGTGGATTTACCCGAATCAGGAAGGCGCGGACTACGTCTTCAATTCCAGCTTGTACTATGAGCTGTGCGTACTTCGTACGCAAGCGTTGCCTGCGCTTAAGGAAATCAAGGACACCGATCCGCAATATCTGGTTGCAAACCGCCTCATCAAGTATCTTAAATACTTCAAGCCTATCGAGGACGAATCACTCATACCTTGCAACTCACTGATGCGCGAGTTTATCGGCGGTAGCTGCTTTAACGTTTAACAATCGAAATACCAAACGGCGGAACGACCTTCCGCCGTTTATTCTGCTTGCAAAGCGAGCGCAATTATGCTATAATCAAAAAAAATTTTGAGGCGAAAAATGAAATACAAACGAGTGATATGGGATTGGAACGGCACGCTTTTGGACGATTTCGACATAAGCATCGACGCCATAAACGAAATGTTCGAGGAGCGCGGTATGCCGAAGTTCAAGGACAAGGAAGACTATCTTAAGCATTTTTGTTTTCCGATTGAAAAGTACTACAAAAACGTCGGCTTCGATTTTTCGAAGGAACCGTATCCTGTTCTCGCGCACGAGTTCATCGACAAATACAATCAAAAACTGGTTTCCTGCGGCCTCGTTAAGGGCATAAGAGAAGTGCTGGAAGCGTTTAAGGACGCAGGGATAAAACAGATGATTTTGTCCGCCTGCGAGCAGAATATGCTTGACAAAGACATATGCCGTTTCGGCCTCGGAAAGTATTTCGACGCAGTGCTCGGTGGCGGCGACATCTATGCAAAAGGCAAGGTTGAGCGCGCTTTAGAGTGGATTTCTGACAGCAAAACCGACATTTCCGACACATTGTTCGTCGGCGACACCCTTCACGACTACGACACGGCCAAAGCCATCGGTGCCGACGTTTTGCTTGTTACTTACGGCCACTCCGACCGCACAAGACTTTCCGCCACCGGTCAAACCGTGGTGGACACCCCGGAAGAAATCAAAGATTTCGTTTTTTCGGAAAAATAACGTCAAAATTTTTTGCGTGGCGTTTTGCCACGCTTTTTTAGTTGATACATCCGAAATTTTGAGGTATAATCTTTTATATGCTTATATCGCTTAACAACTTAACCTTCGGTTACGACGACGTAACCGTTCTCGAAGACGTCGACGTTACGGTGAACGAAAACGACCGCATAGGCCTCGTCGGCGTCAACGGATCGGGAAAGAGCACGCTTATAAAGCTGATGCTCGGGTTTTTGCATGCGGACGAGGGCGAAGTTCTGAAAAAAAGCGAACTGTCGGTCGGATATCTGCCGCAGAACGCCGCTATGGACAGCGAGCTTACCGTCGAAAACGAAGCTTATTCCGTTTTTTCCGAGGTGCTTGAGGCAGGTGACAGAATGGAAGTTTTGGCAAATGAAATGGCCGCTCTGCCGCACGACGGCACGGAGTATCGCATAAAGAGCGCGGAATACGAAAAAGTTTCCGACTTTTTCAGGGCAAAGGACGGATACCTGGTTACTACAAAAGTCAAAACCGTGCTGAACGGCATGGGCTTTTCGGGCAAATACGATCAGGTGGTGTCCACGCTTTCTGGCGGCGAAAAAACGCGGCTTGCGCTTTCAAAGCTGCTGCTGAAGAATCCCGAGCTTCTCGTTTTGGACGAACCTACCAACCATCTGGACTACGACACCTTGGAATGGCTTGAGAAATATCTTTCGGAATCTAAGGGCGCTATTCTCGTCGTTTCGCACGACAGGCGGTTTTTGGATAAAACCGTGAACGTGATTTGGGATCTTACGGAAAAAACCGTGTCGTCCTATCGCGGAAACTACACGAAATTCAAGCAGTTAAAGGCCGAACGCTACGAAAGGTGGCAAAAAGAGTACAAAATTTAGCAGGAAAAACTCAGGCGTATGCAGGACTACGTTGACAGAAACCTGGTCCGCGCCACCACCTCCAAAAGCGCTAAAAGTCGCATACATCAGATGGCCAACATGGACATAATCGAAAAACCGGTCGTCTACGTCAAGCCGCCTCGTTTCAAGTTCGACTATGCGCAAAAGCCCGCAAAGCTCGTGCTTAAGGTGGACGATTTGTCTCTGGGACTTGATGGCAACTCGCTTCTGGAGCACTGTTCGTTTACGGTGGAAAAGGGCGAAAGAGTGGCCGTCGTCGGCGCAAACGGCACGGGAAAATCGACGCTTATCAAGCGCCTCGTCAAAAGCTTTTCGGAACCTGAAAGAAGCGTCGTTTTCGGGCAGGGCACAAAGGTTGCCTACTACGATCAGGAAGCGGCCGTTTTAGACGGCGAAAACACCGTGCTGACGGAGCTTTGGTCGCGCCATATTTCGTGGTCGCAGACGGAAGTAAGAAACCTGCTCGGCATGGTTCTTATGGGATCCGACGTAGACGTTCAGAAGAAAGTCAAAAACCTTTCGGGCGGTGAAAAAGCGCGGTTGATGTTTGCCGTTATGATGGCCGAAAAGGCCAACGTGCTGATTTTGGACGAGCCGACGAACCACTTGGATTTGCAGGCAAGGGAAGCCTTGGAAGACGCTCTTTCGGAGTTTGACGGCACGCTTATATTCGTTTCGCACGACAGGTATTTTCTGGACAAACTGGCAAAGCGGTATCTTAAGATTTCGGACAAAAATCTGGTTGATTTTCGCGGGACTTTCGACGAATTTTCGGAGGCCGAAAAGCGCGCCAAAGAAGAAATAGCCGCCGCAAAATCGGCGGAAAAAACCCAAAAAACCGCTGCTTCGGAACGCCCCGAAAAGGCCTACAGAAGCAAAGCCGACAGATCCTTGGAAGTTAAGAAAAAAGCGGAAATCGCCGCCCTCGAGGGCCGAATAAAAGAGCTTGAAGACAGGGAAAAGGAAATCGTTTCGGAAATGGAAAAATGCGCGTCGGACTACAAAAAACTTATGGAGCTGAGCGCCGAGGCGGAAACGGTTAAGGCCGAATGCGAACGGCTTTTCGACAAATGGACGGAGCTTACGATATGAAAAAATATTTAACCAAAAACAAGGTTTACACCTACAAAGACGCCACCGTTTACGAAGTCTTCGAAGTGAAGATTTCGGGGCTGACGGAAATTGAAGAAAAGATGTTTTCGGCGTTCGAATTTGCGGAGTATTCGCAGTTTTTCGGGGCGGAAGACATGGCACAAATCGCCGCCGGCACCGACGACGAATTGTCCGCCGTTTGCCGTCTGGCTTTTCAGAACGCAAAAGCAAACGTTTCGGTAACGACGGTTTATATGACGAAAACGGAGCATAAAGCTCTGCTTTCGGAATTTGTGGGCCAAATCGAATTTTCTCCCGAACACTCGGGAAAGCTTGGTGAAGTGCGTTTTTCGGCGACCTCGGACGGAGGCGAAGACCTGACGTTTACGGTAACTTGCGGAAAAGCGGGTTGTTCTTCCGCGCTTGCCGCAATTTTGTCCGTTTACGCAAAATCCGCCGACACTGCTTATGCAAAAGCGAACGCTCTTTCAAAAGCGGTTTCGTGCCCGGCGATTGCAAGGCCTTCTTGCCGCGACTTTTCGGTTTTCGTGTCCGACGGCTCTTTGGACTGCGATGCGCTTTCCGTCGGCTTTGAAACTTCGAAATTCGAAAGAGATTTTTCGGTGAATCCGAAATTCAAAACGCTTTTGGAGGCCGACGTCAGAAAGGCCGCAATCCTTGCGCTTTCGGACAAAAATACGGGTGTTTGCGCGGAGCTTCAAAAATCGTTTGCGTCGCTCGAGAAGGGATATTCCGCATTTTGCGGGAAAGGGCAAACGGTGCCGTCTGGCGCAGTGAAATTCGAAAAAAGCGGAAGAGAATTTTTGCTTTCGGCAGACAATCGTTACGACGCCGAATATAACGCCGTTCTCGCTTTGGAGAACGCGGTTTTTGCGGGCGCGGATTTGGCCTGTGAAGCAAAACTTTTCGCATCGCCCGCCGCAAAAAATCTTGCGGAAGAACTTGGCATAGGTTTTTCGGAAATCGGCGCGGATTTTGCCGCAATGGTTGCAAAAACTTCTCCCGAAAAAAAGCGCGCGGAAAGCTTTTTTGTAAGTTCCAAGCTCTATCTTCTGCATCTTCCGAGGACCGAAGATAAAACCCCTGATTTCAAAAGCTTTTCGATGATTTTGAAATCGGTTGCCGAAGCAATGGACAAAGGCGAAATTTTTGCCGCAAGAATGGTTGCGGACGGCGGCGCCGCGGTGTCGGCGATAATCGGCGCAATGGCGGAAGGGAAAGGCGTTTATTTCAAAAATTCCGCGCCCGAACTTTTTGCGCCGTTTTACGGAGACGTAATAATCTCCGCGCCTAAAAAACCGAATTTCGCCGCCCTCGAAATCGGCGAGGTCATAGACAACCCGCAAGTGATTTTCGGCGACGACGTCGTCAGCATGGAAATTGCAAAAGCCGCATACGAGCTGTACTGGAAAAAGTTCTATCCGAAATGCGATTTTTCCGCCGACGTTTTAAGGACCGAAGGGATGGGCTTCAGCAACAAATCGGTTTATATCGGAAAACCCGTCAAGGCGAAGGTTGCCGTGCCGTATTTTTCGGACGCGTCGGAGGTAAAAGATCTTTATGAAGGTTTTTTGGCCGCAAAAGGGAAACCAGAGCTTATCAGAATGTCCGCTTTAGACAAAACCGAGCTTTCCGCTTCGCTCAAAAATTTTGCGAAACAGGTGGCGGCAAGCCAGATATTGTGTTTTTCGTCGGAAAAGGTGGCGGCGCTTCTTGTCAACGAACGCGTGCGAGATGCGGTTATGCAGATGCTTGACGCGGGAGGTTTGATTCTCGGCGTCGGCGGAGGCTTTTCGGCTCTCGTTAAGTCGGGATTGCTTCCGTTTGAGAAGCTGACGCTTCCTAAAATGAACCCGATCAAAATTCTGCCGGCCGAAAGAGAATGTCAGAACAGCCTTGCCAAGGTGAAAATTTCCGGCAATCTGTCGCCGTGGTTCAACCGCGAAGTGGTGGGCGACGTTTTTTCCGCCGCGGTTTTCAGAGACGCCGTGAAAGTCGAAATGACGGCAGAGGACTATTCCTCGCTTATGGCCGACGGACTCGTCGCAACGCAGTTTGTGGACGCAAACGGCATGGCGGCTTCCGATTATCCCGACAATCCTACGGGAAGCTTCAACGCCGTCGAGGGGCTTACGTCGCCCGACGGAAGGATCCTCGGTCGCATTTGCCATATCCCCGCAAATCTTGACGTGAAAGGCGAGTGCTTCGAAACGAAAATTTACGAAGCCGGCATAAAATATTTCAAATAACAACGATTTTTCACCCGACCGAAAGCGGTCGGGCTTTTTTTTGCATATTTCGGTTTTTTCGGGAATAGGATTTACAAAAGCCCTCGGCCGACAAAAGGCGGCAAAAACACGCTCTTTTCGACAACAACCGATGCGCTTTTCAAAATTTTTGGTTGTAGAATTTGAGGTAACCGCTATGATTTGGGTGATAAAAAAAAGACAGATTCTGACGGCGCTTGCGCTTTTGACGCTGACGGTTGCGCTATCGGCGGCGTGCGCTTTCGGAGGAGTCGTCGAAGCCGTTTCGGGAAAGAAGCGTAAGCTCCCCGTTTACGGCGTGGAAACGGACGAAAAAGTCGTGGCGTTGACTTTCGACGCGGCTTGGGGCGCGGATAAAACGGCGGGCATCGTGAAAACGCTGAACGATTTCGGCGCGGACGCAACCTTCTTTCTGGTGGGGTTCTGGATTGACGCGTTTCCGAAAGAAACGGTGATGATAAGGGAAAACGGTTTCGAAATCGGAAATCACAGCGACCACCATCTGGAGATGAGCAAGCTTTCGGCGGAAAAAATCGAGGAAGAAATTCTGTCGGTCAACCGCCGAATCGAGGAGCTTACCGGCTGCACCCCCAAGTTCTTCCGCCCGCCGTTCGGCGACTACAACGACAGACTGGTCGAAGGCGTGGAAAAGCAGGGTATGATCGCCGTGCAGTGGAGCGTGGACAGTCTGGACTGGAAAGGTCTTTCCGCAGAAGCAATCGCAACCCGAGTGCTTAAAGGCGCGAAAAACGGCTCGATCATTCTGTTTCACAACAACAGCGACAACATCCTCGGAGCGTTGCCTCTGGTGCTTACGGCGCTGAAAAACAAGGGCTACAAATTCGTCAAACTGTCCGAGTTGGTCTATACGGAAAACTACGTCATAGGCCCCGACGGAACACAGCGGTTAAACAAAGTTTAGTGGAGGAATTTATGAACTACAACGAGATGGCAAACAACAAAGCGTACCTTAGGGGAGCGGTGGTGGCAAAACCGCAGTTCTCGCACGAAGTTATGGGGGAAGGGTTTTACGAATTCACTTTGGCAATATCGAGATTGTCGGGCGAAGAAGATATGATACCCGTTACGATAAGCGAAAGGATAATGAAAGACGCCGATTTGTCGGTGGGATCGGTGGTTACGGTTGCGGGGCAGTTCAGAAGTTACAACAAACCAGAGGACGGCAGAAGCAAGCTTATGCTTACGGTTTTTGCCAGAGAGCTTCCCGAAAACGACTACTCCAAAAATCCGAACGTCATCGAACTCGTCGGTTACGTTTGCAAAAAACCGGTTTACAGGACGACGCCTTTCAGGCGTGAAATATGCGACGTTTTGCTTGCGATAAACCGCGCGTACAACAAAAGCGATTATATCCCGATGATTTGCTGGGGCAGAAACGCGCGCTTTGCGGGTGATTTTGCGGTCGGGCAAAAGGTTGCGGTTACGGGCCGCATTCAAAGTCGAAACTACACCAAAATGCAGGGTGAAGAACAGGTTCTCAAAACCGCGTTCGAGGTTTCGGCGGCAAAAATCGAGGCAGTGGACGAGGAACCGACGAAAGTAAGCGCGGAAGTCGGTTTTTAGGTGCCTTAATATATGTTACCTTCTGTGAAAGCGGCGG
>HF988647.1:56366-58721 GCA_000434675.1 Faecalibacterium sp. CAG:1138
CGGCTCGCCCTTTCAATTTGAAAGTATTTTGAAAAAAGACGTCTTTTTCGGGCAGAAATTGAAAGTTAAACTTGATTTTTGGCAAATAATGTGTTATAATGTTTTATAAAAAAAATAACCACAAACGTTCGCCGTTTCGGGCGAAAAAGGGAGGAAACATGGCATTCTGGAACGAAAATTCGGACGAAAGACGTCGCAGAGAAGATGACAACTCGTCGCAAAACGACAGGCGAGGCGGCTTTTCTTTTAACGAAGGCAACAGCTTTGACGAGCGCTATTCGAGAGGCGAATTCGGCGATTCTTCCGAAGATAGGGAAAGAGGCAGAGATCGCGGCTACAGAGGCTACGGCAGAAGGCTGGACGACATTCAGCCGATAAGGGAGGATCTGACGGGCGATTTGCCGCCTATCGGCAACCCTGCTTCCGTGCAGCCGAGGTATTACTCAAACCCAAACGTTCCGCCGAAGGCTCCTTCTTCCTATCCCGTTTCGGGCGGCTATGCGCCGCAACCGCAACGCCCCGCAGGGCCGCAGGGCGGCATGAACGGAGTGCCGATGCAGGGCCTCGGCTCTAACGTGCTTATCTACAGTCCTAAAACCTACGCCGACGTGCAAACCCTCATCGACCACCTCAAACGCCACGAACCCGTCATCATCGACTTCGGCAAAATCGGCGGCGACGGCGCGCAGAGAATAGTTGACTTTATGAGCGGCGCAATCTACGCCCTCAGCGGCAATATGCAGCGTATCAGCAAAACGATTTTCCTTCTCACGCCGGCAGGCGTCAACATCACCGTTCCGGTCGACCAGATTCGCAGGGACGTAGAGGACAAAAGATAATGTTTTTGTACGAAATCATCGTTCTGGTGCTTATCGTTGCGGCAGACATAGCCTCCAAATACGCCGTAGTTTCGGCTTTGGGCGTGTCGAACGGGGTGGCCGAACGCACCATAACGGTCATAAAAGGAGTGTTGGAATTTCGGTACTCCGAAAATACGGGCGGCGCATGGAGCATGCTCAGCGACAACACGGTTTTGCTGACCGTGTTTTCCGCGGTTTGCTCCGTAGGGCTTATCGTCTATTTGTTTTTCATCAAAAAGGAATCCAAGCTTTTGCGGCTCGGCATAGTGTTTTTCGCGGCGGGCGGCTTGGGAAACGTGTACGACAGAATAGTTTTCGGTTACGTCAGAGATTTCATTTCTACGGTGTTTATGGATTTTCCGATTTTCAACGTCGCGGACAGCTTCATAACCGTGGGCGCGGCGCTCGTCATAATTTCGCTCGTTATTTCGCTGATTAAAGAGGGCAAGGCCGAAAAAATCAAAGAACAAACGGAAAATTCTGCCGAAAAAACGTCAAACGACGAGGGGAACGACTGATGGAGCGGCTTTTTTTCGTTGCGGAAAAAGAGGACGCGGGAAAGCGCGTCGACGTGTTTCTGGCCGAAAACGTCACGGGACTTACTAGAAGCCGCATAAAAAATATGCTTGAGGAAGGCCTCGTCAAAGTGGGCGGCAAAACCGTTACGAAGTCGGGCTACGCCATAAAATACGACGACGAAGTGGAAATCGAAATACCCGACGCAAAACCGCTTGACGCAAAAGCCGAGGACATTCCCGTCGAAATAGTTTACGAGGACGATCAGCTTGCCGTCGTAAACAAAGCGCAGGGCATGGTGGTGCATCCCGCAAACGGCAACGAAAGCGGCACTCTCGTGAACGCGTTGCTTTTCAGGCTCGACTCTTTAAGCGGCATAAACGGAGTGGCAAGGCCCGGCATAGTTCACCGCATAGACAAGGACACTTCGGGGCTTTTGGTGGTTGCAAAAACCGACGAAGCGCACAAAAATCTTGCCAAACAGATTGCGGAAAAGAGCGCAAAAAGGCAATACGTCGCGCTTGTGGACGGCAATATAAAAGAGGACGAGGGAATCGTCGACAAGCCGATCGCAAGGTCAACGCAGGATCGCAAAAAAATTGCCGTTCAAGAGGGCCGCAAAAAAATGGCCGTTCAAGAGGGCGGCAGAAGGGCGGTTACCGAGTGGAAAGTGCTGGAGCGTTTCGGCAAATACACGCTTATGGAGTTTAATCTGCAAACCGGCCGCACGCATCAGATAAGGGTTCACGCAAAGTTTCTGCATCATCCGGTAACGGGCGATCCGGTGTACGGCGGGAGCAACGAGTTTGGCCTTAAAGGGCAGCTTCTTCACGCTTATAAACTGACTTTCACGCATCCTACGACAGGAGAAACGATGACGTTTACCGCGCCACTTCCCGATTATTTCGAGAAGGTTCTGGAAAAACTTCGGAAAACTCAAAAATAAACGACGAAATCTAAAAACCGCCGAAAACGGCGG
>HF988647.1:58739-87302 GCA_000434675.1 Faecalibacterium sp. CAG:1138
ACACCCCGCCGAAAACGGCGGTTTTTTTGCGTAAACTATTCTGAAATTCGGCCTAAACGAGAAAGGTCTGATGTTTGTCGGGCTTGACTACGAGCGTCGTTTGAGAGGCGTAGGTTACTCTGCCGGGGAGCTTCCCGGGGATTTTTTTGACGTTTTTCCGTTTGGTGAAGTCAACCTCGACTTTGTCCGACATCGAAGCCGACGACAGCGCGGCGGCAATTTCGGCGGCAAAGGTCAGAACGCTTTCAGGCGGGGCGGAAGAAAAGACGATTACGTGGCTTCCGTGTTCCGCTTTGACGTGCAGCCACACGTCCGACGGAGAAGCCGTTTTGAAGGTCAGCGCTTCGTTTTGCAAATTGTTTTTGCCCGCCATGATTTTCACGCCCTCGAACTCGTAGACGTAAGGCTTGGAAGGCGGTTCTTTTTTGGGCTTTTTCTGATTTTTCGGCAGCTTTATCGCCCCGACGTTCTGAAGCTCGCGCTCGATGTCCGAAAGACTCTTGTCCGGTTCGGCGCGGCCGAGCGCCTCCAAAATTCCGTTTGCGTAGTCCAACAGCTCTTCGGCCTCGGCTTTTTGCGTTTCGGTTACGGATTTGGCGCGTTTCAGTTTTTGGTATTTTTGAAAATATTTGTTTGCGTTTGCGCCCGGGGTGAGCCTTCCGTCCAGCTTGATTTCGACGAGAGGGGAAGACGGATTGAACCAGTTTTCGGTGCTTAAAACTTCGTCGCCTTTTTTCACTTTCCAGACGTTTGCGAGGATAAGATCGCCCTTGACTTTATATTCGTCGGCTTTTTCGCACTCGGAGAGTTTTTTGTCAGACAGTTCGATTTTTTGCAGGCATTTGTCCTTAAACCTCGTTGCGGCGTCCACAAGTTTTTTGGTTTTTTGTTTGGTTCGGGCGCACTTGTCGGCGTAGGAAAAAGCAAGGTCCGCGGCTTCGTTAAGGGTTTTGCAAGGCGAGCAGTCGAACCCGTCGTACGGAGTGAAGAAAAAGTCGGGAGCGGGAACCTCGGTTTTGGACGGGCAAAACAACTCCGTTCCGTACGCGTTCCAGAATTTCTGCGCCCATAAAGCTATACGCTCGGCGGTCTGTTCGTTCACTTCGCCCGAAAAATCGGCGCGCTTCAAAATTTCCTCCACGGTTATTTTCGCAACGCCGTTAAGGCGCTTTGTCAAAAAGCCCGCAAGGCTGTCGCCGGAGAAGCTTAAAATCAAAGATTTTACCGCTTCGAAATCGTCGGGATTCACTTTTTGTTGCACGGGTGGCGTATATTTAAGCCCGGACATGACGGGGCGCACGCTGTCCTCGATGCCGACGGTTTTCAGGGCCGAGGTAACCACGTCGTTTTCGTCGGTGAAAACGAGGTTGCTGTAGCGGTTCATAATTTCGACGTAGAGGTGATAGCAAGTGACGTCCTTAAGCTCGTTCCGTCCCGAAAAAGTGATTTTCACCACGCGGTCCTTGAGCGGTTCGACGGACGTTACGGTTGAGGAAATCAGATATTTTCGAAGGTGCATGCAAAAAGCGGGAGGAACCATAGGGTTCTCCTTTTTTGTTTTTGTCAGATGCAGTCTCGGCGAAGTCGGGTTTGCCGACGCCGTAAGCACCAGATTTTCGCCCCCGACTCTGATTTGCAGACGCACTTCATCGGTTTCGGGCATATTCACTTTGTCCACTTTTCCGCCCGATAAAACGTCGTTCAGCTCCAGAGCGAGCGGCCTTAAGGTCATAAGATCCGACGGCATAAACACCTCGAAAAGTTTTTTTATATTATACAACGTCGTTTGCTTTTTTGCAACCAAAAAGCCGCAGACCTTGCCGCAAAGGACGGTTTCGACAAAAAAATTCGGTTTTTTTCGAAAAGCAAATAAATTGCCGTCATATTCGTTTGCAAAATAAGTTTTGCTATGATATAATTTACTAACTTATTATGAGATTACACGTCTTGGAGGACAATATGAACTACACAGTTGAAAAACTCGAAAAAAGCAGAGTAAAATTCGTTATCAAAGTCGACGAAAAAGAACTTGACGCCGCCATCGACGAAGCTTATGCCAAAAACAAACATAAGTATCAGGTCGAAGGTTTCAGAAAGGGCCACGTTCCGAAGAGCGTTCTGGAAAGAACCTACGGAAAAGGCGTATTTTACGAAGACGCTTTGGATATCATTTTACCGAAATATTACGACGAAGTTTTGTCTAAAGAAACCGAACTCGTTCCCGTCGGACGTCCGGAAGCCGACATCATGGATTTCCAGGACAACGGCGTTACTTTCAGCGTAACCGTGACCGTCAAACCAGAAGTCAAGCTCGGACAATATAAGGGCCTCGAAGTCAAACGCGACAAAGTTCGCATCACCGAAGCCATGATCGAAGCCGAACTTAAGCTAGCGCAGGATCGTCAATCCCGCCTCGTCGAAGTTAAGGACGACAGAGCAAGCCGGAAGGGCGATTTCGTCACCATCGACTTCACCGGCAGCGTTGACGGAGTGGAATTCGACGGCGGCCACGCCGAAGATTACGACCTCGGCCTCGGCACCGGCACCTTTATCCCGGGTTTCGAAGAGCAACTCGAAGGCCTCAAAGTCGGCGAAGAGAAGGACGTTAAGGTTACTTTCCCTAAAGACTACGGCTCCAAAGAGCTTGCCGGCAAAGAAGCCGTTTTCGCTTGCAAAGTGAAAGCTATCAAAGCCAAAGAAATGCCTGAAATCAACGACGAATTCGCAAAAGACGTTTCCGAATTCGACACTTTGGACGAATACAAGAAAGACATCAAAAAACAACTGAAACACGAAGCCGATCAGCGCGCGGACGAAAAAGTCGAAAACGACCTCGTCGAACTCATTGCGGGCGGCAGCGAAGTGGAAGTTCCTGACGAAATGGTTGAAGAAGCCATCGACGAAAGACTTAAGGAATTGCAATATCAGCTTATGTATCAGGGCATGCAGCTGGATAAATATCTCGAAATGCTCGGCACCACCATGGAAGCCGTCAGAAAGGACTTCAGGGAACAAGCCGAAAAAACCGTCAAATCCAGACTGGTTATGGAAGCTCTCATAAGCGCCGAACATCTCGAACCGACTAAAGAAGAAGTGGACGTCAAAATCAAGGAATTCGCCGACGGCGCCAAAAAGACCGTTGAAGAATACACCAAGGATATGCACGAACGTCAACTCAACTACATCGTCAACAACCTTGCAACCGACAAAATCTTCGGTTTCCTGAAAGCGAACAACACCATCGTTAAATAACGAATAACGACATTAAATCAACGGCAAACTTGCCGAAAAGGAGGCATATATATGCGAAACGCACTCATACCGTACGTCGTGGAGCAATCCGACAGAGGCGAACGCAGTTATGATTTGTACAGCAGAATGCTCGAGGACAGGATTATTTTCCTCACCGGCGAAATCGACGACGCAGTGGCCAACACCGTCGTTGCGCAGCTCATTTACCTCGAAGCGAAAGATTCCTCAAAAGACATAAGTTTGTATATCAACAGCCCGGGCGGCAGCGTTACCGCAGGGCTTGCAATCTACGACACCATGAACTACGTCAAGTGCGACGTCAGAACCATCTGCATCGGGCTTGCCGCTTCCATGGGCGCGTTTTTGCTGTCGTCGGGCGCAAAAGGCAAACGCTGCGCGCTCCCTAACAGCGAAATCATGATTCATCAGCCTTTGGGCGGTTTTCAGGGACAGGCGTCGGACATCGCTATCCACGCGGAGCATATTCTGAAAACCAAATCCAGGCTCAACAAAATTTTGGCGGAGAACTCCGGTCAGCCTCTGGACAAGATTATCGTCGATACCGACAGAGATAATTTCCTGTCCGCAAGCGAGGCTAAGGCCTACGGCCTTATCGACGAAGTTTTCGACCGCAGGAAGTAAGAGGTAAGCGTAACTTGTTAGACGAAAAACTTTATTGTTCATTCTGCGGACGGAGCGAAGATAAGGTGGAAAAACTTATCTCCGGTCCGGACGGCGTTGCCATCTGCAACGACTGCATAGAAACTTGCAACGACATCCTGCGTTCTTATTTCAAGGAAACTCCCGACGGGCTTTCGTCCGAAGTCAATTTGCTGACTCCGGAGGAGCTTAAGGGCAAGCTGGACGAATACATCATCGGTCAGGACGAGGCCAAAAAAGTGCTGTCCGTCGCCGTTTACAATCACTATAAACGCATCGGGCAAAAGGCCGACTCCGACGACTCGGTGGTTCTCGACAAAAGCAACGTGCTGGTGCTGGGGCCTACGGGCTGCGGCAAAACTCTTCTTGCAAAAACCTTGGCCGGAATTCTGAACGTTCCGTTTGCCGTGGCCGACGCCACCACGCTTACCGAAGCGGGCTACGTGGGCGAGGACGTCGAAAATATCCTTCTCAAGCTCATTCAGGCCGCCGACGGCGACATCAAACGAGCGGAAAAGGGCATCATCTATATCGACGAAATCGACAAAATCGCAAGAAAGAGCGAAAACGTCAGCATCACCCGCGACGTTTCGGGCGAGGGCGTTCAGCAGGCGCTTCTGAAAATTCTGGAAAGCACGGTGGCTTCCGTTCCTCCTCAGGGCGGCAGAAAACACCCGCAACAGGAATTTTATCAGATAGACACCACCAACATTCTGTTTATCCTCGGCGGCGCGTTCGTCGGCCTTGAAAAAATCATCGACAAACGCCGCGACAACAGCAGCCTCGGTTTCGGAGCCAACCTCAAAACCGAAGAAGGCAGGGACTACAGCAAACTTATCGCCGAAATTCAACCGGACGATCTCATCAAATTCGGCCTTATTCCGGAGTTCGTGGGCCGCGTTCCGATCATCGTCGGCATAGACAAACTCGACAGGGACGCTTTGGTCAGAATTCTCAAAGAACCGAAGAACAGCCTTGTCAAACAATATCAGAAATTGTTCTCCATTGACGGCGTCGAGCTTGAAATAACCGACGACGCGCTGGGTGCGGTTGCCGACAAAGCAATCGGCCTGCATACGGGCGCGAGAGGATTGCGCAGCATTCTGGAAGGCGTTATGCTGGACATTATGTACAAAATCCCTTCCGATCCGACCATTAAAAAAGTTATCGTAAACGGCGACACCGTGCTTAACAAGCATCAGCCTGACGTTGTCAGGAAGGAAATCGCCTAGGAGAAGTATGGCTAAATACACCTTTTTGCCGTTAATCCCTTTGCGGGGATTAACGGTTTTTCCTCAAACGACAGTTCATTTTGACGTCGGCAGACCGAAAAGTCTTGCCGCGCTTGCCGATGCGGTGGAAAACACCGGCGGCTACGTTTTGCTGGCAAGTCAGAAATCTAACGCCACGCCAAACCCGAACCCGAACGAAATATGCGAAATCGGCGTTCTGGCAAAGGTGGTGCAGGTTGCCGCAATGCCGGACGAAATAAAACGAATCGTCGTTACTGCCGAAAAGAAAATCAAACTTACGGGATACATTCAGGAGGAACCTTTTTACGTTTCCTCGTTTGCGACCGTCCGCGACAAAAACGCCGTAACGCCGAAAGCGGAAGCGTATTTCAGACGTGCGAAAGAAATAGTTTCCGCGCCTTCGCCGCTTACCGACGCTATGCCGAAAGAAATGCTTGCCGCCATTTTGGACGAAGAAAACGCCAACGTGTTTTGCTATCAGGCGGCGCACGTCTTTTTGCGGAAGGAGCAGCAGGCTTTTCTGGAGCTTTCTTCCTTGGAAGAAAGGCTGGAAAAACTCACCGACACTCTTATAAACGAAATGAAGATTGCCGAAATCGACCGTCAGATTATGCAAAAGGTCAAGGACGGCATCGACGACAGTCAGAAAGAGTATTATCTGCGCGAACAGATGCGCGCGATAGAGGAAGAGCTCGGCGAGGGCGAAGAAGATTCGGCATACATAAAGAAAATCGACAAACTCCCCGTTGCAAAAGAATATAAGGACAAGCTCAAAAAGGATCTGGAACGCGGCAACAATATGTCGCCGTCCAGTCCGGATTATGCGCTGACGAGAAACTATCTCGACTTCGTTCTGGAGCTGCCTTGGGGCGTCGAAACCGAAGAGGAGCTTGACCTTAAACACGTCAAGGAAGTTCTGGACGAAGCGCACTACGGCCTCGAGAAGGTGAAGGACAGAATTATGGAATTCATCGCCGTCAAGTCGCTTACCTCCGACAATCGCGAGCCGATAATGTGTTTGGTGGGGCCTCCGGGCGTGGGCAAAACCAGCGTTGTGAAAAGCATTGCCGACGCAATCGGCAGAAAATACGTTCGCATGAGTCTGGGCGGCGTTCACGACGAAGCGGAAATACGCGGTCACAGAAAAACTTACATAGGCGCAATGGCCGGCCGTATCGTAACGGGAATAAAACAAGCGGGCAGCATGAACCCGGTGTTCCTGCTTGACGAAATCGACAAGCTGGCTTCGGACTACAGGGGCGATCCCGCAAGCGCGCTTTTGGAGGTTCTGGATCCGGAGCAGAACAATTCCTTCAGGGATAACTATCTGGAAATCCCGTTCGATTTGTCGAACGTAATATTCATCACCACGGCAAACAGCGCCGAAACCATTCCTCCTGCGCTTTACGACAGAATGGAAATCGTGGAAATGAGCGGCTATACGCCCGAAGAAAAGTTCCAGATTGCCAAAAGACATCTAGTGCCGAAGGAGCTGAAAATCAACGGTTTGCCGAGCGACAAGTTCGAGCTTTCCGACGAAGTGCTTTGGGACGTCATTCGTTTCTACACCAGAGAGAGCGGCGTGAGAGGTCTTGAAAAGGCGATAGGCGAAGTTATGCGCAAGGCCGCAAGGGAATTTGTGGAGAGCGGGAAAGAAAAACAAATTTTCGTGAACTCCGAAAATCTTTCGTCGTACCTTGGGCCGAAGAAGTTTTTGGAAACGCCGAAGGCGGACAAGGACGAAATCGGCACCGCAACGGGGCTTGCCTGGACGAGCGTCGGCGGCGAAATTCTGTCCATCGAAGTCAGTCTGATTCCGGGAAAAGGCGAATTGCTTCTGACGGGGCATCTCGGGGACGTTATGAAGGAGTCTGCGAGGGCGGGCGTAACCTATATCCGCGCGAATGAAGAAAAATTCGGTCTTTCGGACGAAATTTTCAAAACTCACGACATTCATATCCACGTTCCGGAGGGAGCGATTCCTAAGGACGGCCCGTCGGCAGGCATCACCATTGCCACCGCAGTGCTTTCGGCGCTGACGGAAAAGGGCGTGAAGAGCAGCGTTGCGATGACGGGCGAAATAACTCTTAGGGGCAAAGTGCTTCCGATCGGCGGACTGAAAGAAAAAATGCTTGCCGCAAACCGCGCGGGCATCGAAACCGTCGTCATTCCTAAAGAAAACCAAAAGGATCTCACGGACATTCCGGAAAGCGTCAGGGCGGAGCTGAAAATAGTTCCCGTCGAGCACGTTTCCGAGGTGTTTGAAATTGCGATAAACAACTTATGATAATCAAGAACGCAAAATTCGTTATATCCGTCGCCGACAGCGACAAATTGCCGTCTTACGATAAGGCGGAAATTGCCGTTGCGGGGAAATCCAACGTCGGAAAATCCAGCTTCATAAACTTCATAACTTCAAACGGCAAGCTCGCCCGAACCTCTTCGGAGCCGGGGCGAACGAGGCTTCTAAACTATTTCGACATCAACGGCGGCGAGTTTTTGCTTGTCGATTTGCCTGGCTACGGCTTTGCAAGAGTGTCCAAAGAGGAGAAGGCCAAGTGGGGCAAAATGATTGAAGGTTATCTTCAGAAAAGCCCGACGCTTAAGCACGTTTTCGTGCTTTTGGACATTCGCCACACGCCGTCTGCGGACGACAAAATGCTCTTGGGTTATCTCTATCACTTCAACATTCCGTTCACAGTCGTCGCCACCAAGGCCGACAAACTCAGCCGTATGCAACAGCAGAAAAGCAAGAAAATGATTGCTAACGAGCTGTGTATGGGCGAGGGAAACGTCATCGTCGTGTCCAGCTTGAAAAAGACGGGCAAGGAAGAAATTTTTGCCAGAATAGACCAAATTTTGGGCTGATTGCTCTGAAAAACGGGCTAAAATAGAACAATATCCCACCGAAAACGGTGGGATATTGTGTTTTTATTAGCTTCTCGGGAAAAGCGGTGCGTCGAATACGCCCGTGCAAACCTCCTGAGTGTAAGGCTGACATTCCGGAATCTGGCAATAGCCGTAGGTAGGGACCACCAGCTCCACGTCGCCTTCCACCTTCAGCATCACGACGACGCAGCAAGTTACCGTGAAGGTGAGGTCGCTTACGTAAGTTCCCGACGCAATGACCGCGTTCACCTTTGCAGTTACCGCCGCAGGGAATATGCTTGCCTGAGGGAAGCGCATCACGATGTCGAGCGTTCTTGTTATAACGCCCGTTGCCGTGCCCGCCGTGCCGTTTGCGTCGGTGTAGGCCACGGCAACCGGAACGTCCACGGTTATCTGCACGCGGCTGTAGTTCGGTTGATCCGCAAGCGGCGTTACGGTGAGGGCGGTTATCGTCCCTGTCGTGGTGGTTGATCTGCCGCTTACAAACGTCAGCGGAGCAACGTATGTAGACGGGTTAGGGTTTGTGAGCGTGAGAGTATATCCTTCGAGCGGTTGTTGATTTATGCAAGCGTCAAACACTCTGGACACATGTATACACGCTTTTTCGCAAAGACCGTTCACGGGATTTCCCGTTATAGGCCCCGGCGTTCTTGTTGAATTCGTGTTGCAGTTGAACGACATATATTTTACCTCCTATATGGCTTTGCTGTATTTTATGACGACGGAGGTTTTTGTGTTACTTTGCCGCAAAAACCGCACGTATTTTCTTGAAAAGAATCGAAAAACGTGGTATCATAATAAAGAGGTAATATGAAAGTTTTTTCTATATCCGATTTGCATCTTTCGTTTTCAACCGACAAACCGATGAACGTTTTCGGCGACGCATGGGAAGGCTATTGGGAAAAAATCGTCGAGGATTGGAACGAAAAAGTGTCCGACGAAGACATAGTTCTTCTGGCCGGCGATTTGTCGTGGGGCATGAAAATCGACGACGCTAAGGCAGACTTTGTCCAAATCGGCAAGCTTAAGGGCAGAAAAGTCATCGTGAAGGGCAATCACGACTACTGGTGGTCCAGCCTCGGCAAAGTGAAATCCATGGTTTCGGAATACGGGGTTTACCCTATTCAGAACAACGCGGTGAAGCTTGACGGCTTCGTGTTTTTCGGAACGCGCGGTTGGGTGATTCCGACGAAAGACACTTCGGAGGCCGACCGAAAAATTTACGAGCACGAGATTTTGCGGCTCACGATGTCGGTTGAAGATATGAAGAAACAGCTGTCGGAAGGCGACGTTCCGGTGGGGCTTATTCACTACCCGCCGTTCAACGTGAAGTTCGACGAATCGGAGCTGACGAAAATCTTTTCGGCCTCCGGCGCAAAGAAAGTGGTTTACGGCCACCTGCACGGAAAAAACAGCCGAGTTCTTCCCGTGGTCAATCGCGACGGAGTGGACTATTATATCACCAGCTGCGATCAGGTTGACAACAAGCTGATTTTGCTCTACGACACCGACGTAAAAACCGAAGAAACGCCTATATAATATAAATATAATTATATGCTCCTATTAACCATAATATAACCGCTCGGATTTGACAAAAATCCGAGCGGTTTTTCGTGCGATGAAATTTATGCAAAAAACGGCGGATTTTCGGCGGTTGAAATTTTGTTTTCGAGGTGCGCTTTCGGCGTAACAAAAATCAGGTCAAACGCATAAAATGGGGTGATTTTTCGAAAAAGTCAGGGAGGCGTAACCACCACGCTTTTTTGGCGCAAACTGCCTGAAACGGTGTGAAATCGGCAGATAATGCCGCAATTTGGTCAAACAGAATAAAAATGACAAAAAAATTTTCGAAAAATTACAAAAATGTGGGTAAAAGTGGTTGCGTCTGAAAAATATCTATGATATTATTAAACTACAAAATAATTCGACAAGGAGAGGAGCAATGTATTTCTTTGGTAAGTACAATCACCAAATGGATGCAAAAGGCAGACTTCGCATTCCGTGCAAGCTGAAAAGCGCGCTCGGCAGCGACTTCATCGTAAGCCGCGGCGTCGGCGGATGCCTGTTCATTTTCGCTCCCGACAAAATCGAAGAAATTCAGCGCAAACTGGCTTCCATTCCGTTTGGCGACAAACAGAATCAGAAGACCGCAAGAACCTTCTTCGCATCCATCGATCAGCCGGAAGAGGACAATCAGGGAAGATTCATTCTCGATCCGTCCTTACGAAAATTCGCCGACATCAAAAAAGGCGTCGTGTTCGTGGGCGTGGGTAACCGCATCGAGCTTTGGTCGGAGGAACGCTGGAACGAATACAACAACCTCGACAATCCTGAAGCGTTTGACGAAGCGTTTGTCGATCTGGAAAAATACGGAGTATAAAAATGGAATTCAAGCACTTGCCGGTTATGCTTTGGGAGTGTATCGACGGACTTAACGTCAAAGAGGACGGCATCTACGTCGATTGTACGCTCGGGGGCGGTGGCCACAGCTTGGAAATAGTTAAAAAGCTGAAAACGGGCAGGCTGATTTGCATAGACAAAGACGCCGACGCAATCTTAGCTTCCGCCGAACGCCTTAAAGAGCATAAGGACAAAATCACTTTCGTCCACGACGACTTCAAGAATATCAAAAACATTCTGGACGAACTGGGGATAGAAAAAATCGACGGAGCGCTTATGGACCTCGGGGTGTCGAGTTATCAGATAGACACCGCGGAAAGGGGCTTCAGCTACATGAAAGACGCGCCGCTCGACATGCGCATGGATCAAAGTCAGTATCTCACGGCCTTCAACGTCGTGAACGAATACTCCTTAAACGAACTTACGAGGATATTCACCGTTTACGGAGAAGAAAAGTTCTCCAGAAGAATTGCCGAAAACATCGTCAGAGAACGCGACAAAAAAACGATAAGCACCACGGGCGAGCTTGCTGCTCTTATCGAAAAAAGCGTTCCGGCGGCAAACCGTTTCAAATACGGAAACCCGTCGAAAAGAGTGTTTCAGGCAATAAGAATCGAAGTCAACGGCGAACTCAACCGTCTTGACGAAGCGGTGTCCGAGCTTATCCGAAGGCTTAACCCGAAAGGCAGGATATGCGTCATAAGCTTCCACAGCTTAGAGGACCGAATAATCAAAAACGTTTACAAATATTTCGAAGCCGACTGCATCTGCGACAAAAGCTTGCCGAAATGCGTCTGCGGAAAGAAAAGGGAAATCAAAATTCTGACCCCGAAGCCGATTACGGCCACGAAAGAAGAACTCGAGGTCAACAGCCGCGCGGAATGCGCCAAGCTGAGGATAGCGGAAAAATTGTGATAATAAAATTTTAAGTGAGGATAGAAACTATGTTAGCCACCAGAGAGAGAACTGAACAACAACAAAATCAAAACGTCGATTATCAAGTTTACACCAACTACGTGCCTCGCTCCGGCTATGGCCAACAGGTAAGCGATTCCTACGCGTCCCGGACTGCTCAGAGAAACGACGAATACACCGACTATTTGTGGAACAAACTCAACGGTTCCGCAGCTTCGCAGACCTATGCGCCGAGACAGAGCTATTACGCTCCGACGGCTCCAGCTCGCACCGAGCAGGAATTCAGACCTGTCGAATACACCAGAGCCGAACCTAAAGCCGCCGCAAAACCTCGCAGAAAACTGAACACTCAAAGCAAAGTTATTCTTGCGGTTTACATTGCCGTCGTGCTTCTTATCACCGCGCTCGTCATCGTCAACGCCGAAGTTATAAACGGCAAAGATTCGCACGAGCTGCCTGTTACCACCGTAACCGATCCGTTCGTCGCAACCGAAGAAGGTTTGCACTTTATGGCAAGCCCGGTCGAATACAATGTCGAAACCAACTGGTTCGACAGCTTCTGCGACAAACTGAACGACATTTTCGGCAGCAACTGAAACTTCACTATGCTTGCGAGAACATAGTATAAATCCCAAAAAAGCGATCGCCTCGGAAACGGGGCGGTCGCTTTTTTTATTCTTTTTGCATATAGGTTGCGGCGAATTCATAAAATTTGGATATGAAAGATGAATTTTTGTATAGTCCGAAAAAGAGAATTTTGGCGTTTTTGCTGCTGGCAATCTTCGTTTTTACGGCGATTCTCGGCAGGTTTTGTTACGTGCAGATTTTTTGGGGGAAGGAGCTGACGGCGAAAGCCAAGGATCAGTGGATGCGCGATTTGCCGCTTATGGCGGAGCGCGGCGAGATAAGGGACGCCGAAGGCGTGGTGCTCGCGGCGTCCGCCACCGTTTACACCGTGTACGTCAGACCGAACGCCGTTACGGACCCCGAGGAGGTGGCGGAGCTTCTTTCGGAAAAGCTCGGCGCGGACAAAGCCAAGCTTTTGGAGAAAATCACCAAGCGCGGCGTTTCGGAGATAACCGTGGCGAAAAACGTCGAAAAGGAAAAAACGGTTTCCATAAAAGAAGCGGGACTTTCGGGGATTTATTTTTCGGAATCGGTCAAAAGATATTATCCTTACGGCAGTTTTATGACGCAGCTTCTTGGGTTTTGCAACGTTGACGTGGTGGGGCAAAGCGGCCTCGAAAGCTATTACGAGGACTACCTGAAAGGTATCGACGGCGAAGTGCTGACGGAAACCGACCTCGTGGGAAGGGAGATTGATGGCAGCGAGGAGAAGTATATTCCGTCCGTTCGGGGGCTAAACTTACAAACGACTCTGGATTTTAAGGTTCAGATGATCGTCGAGGGCGCTTTGGAAAAGGCAATGGCGGCGACGAAAGCGAAAAACGCAAGTTGTCTGGTTATGGACGCCGACACCGGCGCGGTGCTTGCAATGAGCTCGAAGCCGGACTTTGACCTTAACGCCGTGCCGCGCGACGACATTCGGACTCTTTTTGCAAACAGCAAAAATCTGCTCGTTTCCACGGTGTACGAACCGGGAAGCACGTTCAAAATTCTGACGTCCGCAATAGCGCTCGAAAAAAACGTGTTCCCCGAAGGAAAACGGTTCTACTGCGCGGGTTCGAGAATAGTGGACGGCAAAAAAATCAGATGCTGGAAATCGAGAGGGCACGGCAGTCAGACTTTCGCCGAAGGCGTCAAAAACAGCTGCAACTGCGTGTTTATGGACAGCGCGCTTCAGATAGGGACGGACACTTTTTACGAATATCTTGAAAGGTTCGGCCTAAAAAAGAAAACGGGAATCGACGTCGTGGGCGAAACCTCGGGACTGTTTTTGCCGCAAAAAAGCGTCAAATCGGTGGACCTTGCGAGAATAGGCTTCGGGCAGGCGGTGGCGGTGACTCCCGTCGGACTTGCCGCGGCCGTTGCGGCCGCAATAAACGGCGGCACTTCGGTTACTCCGTATATCCTGCAATCGGTTTCGGACGGCGAGGGGACGGAAGCGTACAGACACAAAGAAAAGACCGGCGAACGCATCATCGGAAAGGAAACCTCCGACAAACTCAAAAGCATGCTTTACCTCGTCGTTTCCGAGGGCGGAGGCAAGGGCGCGTACGTTTCGGGCTACGATATAGGCGGCAAAACCGGCACGGCGCAAAAATACGAAAACGGAAAAATAGCGTCGGGAAAATATATCTCGAGCTTCATAGGGTTCTCTAAAGCCGGAGGAAGAAATTTGTTGGTGCTGTTTATGGTGGACGAACCTGTGGGACCGTACTACGGAAGCATAGTGGCCGCGCCTTACGTCGGCGAAATCTTCAGAGGAATTTTCGCAAGATACGGCGAGGAGCCGTCTTACGACGAAACCGACCGTAAGCTTTTGACAAAAACCTTCGTTATGCCCGACGTTACGGGACTTTCGATTTCGGAAGCGGAAAGAAAAATGCGGGAACTGGGCGTGTTTTTCGAAACGGACGGCGACGGCCAAACTGTTACGGAGCAGATCCCCGCGGCGGGCGCAACCTGCAACGGAAAAACCGTTGCGCTTTTGGTTACAAATTGACTTAAAAGGTCGATTTTCGCCTTGCCGTTGACTTGGTTATTATTACATAATAAGATATTTTCAAAGACAATTTGAAAAGAGGTTTGACTATGAAAAAACTTAAAGACCTTCTGGTCGGCGTCGCAGACACCGACGTTGACGTTGACGTGACGGGAATATCCGTCAGAGCTCAAAAAACCGAACCCGGAAATTTGTTCGTCTGCCTGAAGGGCAGCGAGTACGACGGTCACGACTTTGCGCTTAACGCGCAGATGCTTGGCGCGGTTGCCGTCGTTTCGGAGCATAAAACCGAATGCAGTTTGCCTGAAATCATCGTGCCGGACGCCAGACGCGCGTATGCGATAATTTCAAAAAACTATTTCGACAACGCGTCCGACAAACTGAAAATCGTTGCCGTTACGGGCACGAACGGCAAAACTTCCACCGTGGAAATTCTGTCAAAGATGCTCGAAGAGGCGGGAGTTACCGTCGGGACGATAGGAACGCTTGGCGCAAGGTACGCGGGGAAAACCGTCAAAACCGACATGACAACGCCTGATCCTTACGACATGCACCGTTTGTTTGCGAAAATGCAGAAGGCGGGCGTGGAAACCGTGGTTATGGAAGTGTCGGCGCACGCGATATGTCTGGAAAAAATGAGCGGAGTGGTTTCGGACGTGGCGATTTTCACCAACGTTACGCCCGATCATTTGGACTATTTTAAGGATATGAAAACGTATGCCGACGTCAAAAAGAGTTATTTTTCCAAAAAAACGACGAAATTTGCCGTTTTGAACGCTGACGACGTAACGGGACGGGAGCTTATCGAAGAAGCAGACGTGCCGTCGGTGTCGTACGGGCTGGAAAATCCGTCGGACGTGTTTGCCATAAACGTGGAGCATACGGACGAAGGAACGAATTTTGTGGTGAACCTTTTCGACGACGTATTCAGAGTGAAAACTCATCTGCACGGTTTGCACAACGTCAGAAACGTGCTGGCAGCAATGACTGCGGCGAAGGTGCTTGGCGTGAAAAAAGAATGTATGCTTGCGGCGCTTGACAAGCTGGAGAGCATTTCGGGAAGGTTCGAGATAGTGGTGAGCGGCGGCGCGAAGATCGTGGTGGATTTTGCACACACGCCCGACGGACTCAAAAACCTTCTGGAGTCGGCAAGGGAGCTTTGCACGGGAAGGCTGTGGGCGATTTTCGGCTGCGGCGGAGATCGGGACAGGACGAAGCGGCCCGTTATGGGGCAAATCGCGTCGGAGCTTGCGGACAGAATCGTGCTGACGTCGGACAATCCGCGAAGCGAACAGCCGCCGAAAATCATCGAGGAAATTCTGGCGGGAGCGGATCCCAAAAAATGCGTGATGACGACGGACAGGCGCGCGGCGATAGATTTCGTGCTTGAAAACCTCGCCCCGGGCGACGTGGCGGTGTTTGCGGGAAAGGGCGCGGAAAACTATATGGAAATCGCAGGCGTTAAGCACCCGTACAACGATATGAAGGAAATTTTGCAAAAAATAAGGAGCAAAACGTGTTAGGAGGCATGATAGACTCGGTAAGAAAACTGACTCTTGCGGTTACGGTGGCTTTTGCACTCGGAATGGCTTTGGCGCCGCTCGTCATAAAGCTTGCGAAAAAGCTTAAGGCGGGGCAGGTGGTGCTAGGCTACGTCGAACAGCATAAGGCAAAAAGCGGCACTCCGACCATGGGCGGAATTATATTTATCGTTCCGATCGTCGTTTCGACTTTGATTTTCGGCTATTCCGAAATGAACCTCGTTGCCGTGATGACGACGGTGGCGTATGCCGTTTTGGGATTTTTGGACGACTTTATCAAGGTTCGCTTCAAGCAGAATCTGGGGCTTCGCGCCTACCAAAAACTTATCGGACAATTCGGCATCGCGGTGCTCGTTGCGCTGTACGCCTACAAAAATCCGTTTGTCGGAAGCGAAATAAATCTGCCGCTGACCGAAAAAACGTGGAATCTTAAGGGGTGGTACGTTCCGTTTGCCATGCTGGTCCTGATTGCTTCGACGAACGCGGTCAACCTCACGGACGGCCTCGACGGCCTTGCGGGAAGCGTGTCGCTGGTGTATTTTTCGGTATTTTCGGCGATAATCCTGATTTTGGCGGCGTCCTTAAAAAGCTTCGGAAGAACGCTTGAAGCAAAAGAGCTTTCGAACCTTGCGGTCTTTTGCGGCGCGGCGATAGGCGGCGTTTCGGCTTTTTTGTGGCACAACGAAAACCCCGCAGAAATCATGATGGGCGACACGGGTTCGCTGGCGCTCGGCGGAGCGGTGGCCGTGGTCGGACTTTTTTCAAAGTCGCCGCTTTTAATCCTTTTGGTGGGCATAATGTACGTGGTAAGTTGCATATCTGTAATAATGCAAGTGGCCGCGTTCAAGCTGACGGGCAAACGAATTTTCAAAATGTCGCCGTTCCATCATCATCTGGAGAAGTGCGGCGTTAAGGAACAAAAAATCGTTTGGTGGTACGTTATTCTGACCTTGATCTTCGGGCTTGCGGCAATATCTTGCCTGGGAGTGTAAAATGATAAGTGCCTTTGCGCATAAAAAAGTGTTGGTTTACGGCTACGGCGTCAGCGGAAAAGCTGCCGCAAAACTTCTCGACGAAAAAGGAGCGCGCGTCTTCGTTTACGACGACAAAAAAACCGAAACGGAATTTCCGTTTTGTCTTAATCCCGAAGAATCGGCGGACACGTTCGACCTGTTCGTCGTTTCGCCGTCGGTGGGGACGGATAACTACATAGTTAAAAAGGCGCAGGAGGCGAAGGTTCCCGTCATCGGAGAATTGGAGCTTGCCTACGCCTTTTGCGATTCGGAAATCGTAGCCGTTACCGGCACCAACGGAAAAACCACCGTTTGTAAAATGATAAAAGAACTGATTGCCGCTTCGGGGAGAGCGGCGTATATGCTCGGAAACAGCGGAGTGGCGTTTTCCGAAAAAGCGGCGGAGCTTCTGGACGGAGAGGTTGCCGTGGTGGAAACGTCGAGCTTTCAGCTTTCGAGAACCGACAGCTTCGAGCCGGAAATCGCGGTGGTTCTGAACGTGAAGCCCGATCACCTGGATTATCACAAGACCTTCGGCGAATACGTTCAGGCAAAATCGCGCATTTTGCAAAATCAAACCAAAAAAGACCATGCCGTTTTTAACTTCGACGACAGGGTTGCGGCGTCAATGGCGTCAAAAAGCTTTGCAAAAAACTATTATTTCAGCAAAAAAACGAGAGTTCACGGCTGTTTCGTCGAAAATAACGTCATTTATTTCGAAGACGAACAGAAAATCGGGATAATGGAAACGGAACGTCTTTCGGTTTTTGGCGATCACAACCTCGAAAACGCGCTGGCGGCAATTACCGTGGCGTGCATTATGGGCATCAATCCGAAAATCATCGAAAATGTGATGTCGGATTTCAGATTGCCCGATTTCAGAATGCAGTTTATCGGGCGAAAGGGCGGAAAAAACTATTTCAACGATTCCAAAGGAACAAACGTTTCGGCCACTTTGGCCGCGCTCGCCGCAGTTTCGGGAGATACGCTTCTGATTCTCGGCGGCAGCGACAAGGGGGAGTGTTTCGACGAGCTTTTCGAAAAGATGCCGGGCTCTGTCAAAAGAATTTTGGTGACGGGCGCAAACGGCGACAAAATCATCGAAGCCGCGCTTCGGGCGGGCAGGTTTGACGTATCGTATAGGGCGACGCTTAAGGAATGTGTTACGGAAAGCTTGTCGTTTTCGGGCGAAAACGTCGTTTTTTCGCCGAGTTCGGCAAGTTTTGACAAATTTTCCGACTACGTTGACCGAGGAAACACCTTCAACAAATACTTTTCGGAGTTGCCGGATGCGCAAAATTAACCTGAAAATCCCCGTTTTAGCTGTCGTTTTGTCGGTTTTCGGGGCGGTTATGATATATTCGGCCTCTTCGTATTCGGCGCAAAGGACCTATGGCGACGCGTTTTTTTACGTCAAAAAGCAGGTTTTTGCATTAATTTTGGGAATTTTCGCCATGACGGCGTTGATTTTTGTCGATTTGGACAAACTTCGCAAATATTCCTGGGTGTTCTACGCCGCGGGACTGGTGCTTCTTGCGGCGGTGTTCGTCCCCGGCCTCGGCGTCGAAAGCTACGGGGCGAAGCGCTGGCTCAATCTCGGTATAACCACCGTTCAACCGTCGGAATACGCAAAATTTACGACGGTATTTTTTCTGGCGGACTTTATGGCCGAAAGAGATATGCGGAAAACCAAAAATCTTTTTGCGGCTTTGGCGATAGGTATGGCGGAATGCGTGCTGATAATTCTGGAACCGAATATGAGCATAACGGTCTGCGCCGCGGCGGTGGTGGCGATTATGGTTTTTGCGGGCGGAGCTAAACGGAAGTCGCTTGCGGCTCTGGGCGGAGGCGCGGCACTCGCGCTCCCCGCGCTGATCGTGGCGGAGCCGTACAGAATGAAACGACTTTTGGCGTATATCGATCCGTGGAGTTCGCCTAAAGGCGAGGGATATCAGCTGATTCAAAGCTATTACGCTTTGGGCTCGGGAGGGCTTTTCGGCGTGGGACTTTTCGGGAGCAGACAGAAATATCTGTTTTTGCCGTTTTCGGAAAGCGACTTCATTTTGTCGGTTATCGGGGAAGAACTGGGGCTTTTCGGCGTGGCTTCGGTGCTGGCGCTGTTCGTCGTTTTTCTGACGGAAGGGGCGAGAACGGCGGTGAAAGCAAAAAACGCCTTCGGGTGTTATCTGGCGATAGGGATAACGGCGGTGGTGTCGGTGCAGGTGCTGGTGAACGCCGCGGTGGTGAGCGGAAGCATACCGCCGACGGGACTTCCTTTGCCGTTTATGAGCGCGGGCGGCAGCAGTCTGGTTGCGTTTCTGGCGGCAACGGGACTTTTGACGAACGTGTCGGCCACGGATAACGGGCAAACGTTTTCGATAAAAAATAAGCTTTGGAGGAAAAGAAGTGGAGAGTCGCTTTGAAATAGAGGGAGGCAGGAAGCTTTTCGGCAAAGTTAGAATTAAATCGGCAAAAAACGCCGTGCTTCCCATTCTTGCCGCGTCTATAATGACGGAAGAGGAAAGTTCGATTCTGGATTGTCCGGACATAACCGACATTTCGGCAATGACGGACATATTGTCGCTTCTTGGAGCAAAGGTCGAAAGAAAAGGCGGGACAATAACAGTGTCGGGCGAGGCGAGAGCGCCGGAAGTTCCAAAGGAACTTGCCGTCAAAATGCGGAGCAGCGTGTTTTTGCTGGGTTCGTTACTTGCTTCCTGCGGACATGCCTTGCTTTTTAAGCCGGGCGGCTGTAACATAGGGGCGCGCCCCATCGACATACATATCCAAGGTCTGAGAGCACTGGGCGTTAAGATAACGGAAACGGAGGCTTCGGTCGTCTGCGACGGCAGAGATATGCGCGCGTGCGACGTGACGCTTAAGGGCGTTTCGGTGGGCGCGACGGAAAACATGATGACGGCTTCGGTTTTTCTAAAGGGAAGAACGGTGATACGAAACGCCGCGAGGGAGCCCGAAATCGTCGATTTGCAAAACTTTCTGAACGCTTCGGGCGCGCGCATTAAGGGCGCAGGCACTTCGGTCATCGAAATCGAGGGAGTGAAAAAGCTTCACGGCGTAACGTACCTGCCGATACCGGACCGCATCGTTGCGGGAACGGTGATGTGCGCGGTGGCCGCCTGCGGCGGAGAAGCGGAAATCGAGAACGTCAGGCCCGAACACCTTATCGCTATAACGCGAAAACTTCAAAAAAGCGCTTGCCAGTTCGGGGATAGTTGTGATAATATAGTAGTGTCGTCCTGTCGGCGGCCGAAAAGCTTTTCGGTTTCGACGGGCCCGTACCCGAGGTTTCCGACGGATATGCAGGCGCAGTTTATGGCCGTCGCCGCAGTGGCCGAAGGCGTAAGCCGCATTTCGGAAAATTTGTTCGAAACCCGTTTCAATCACGCGGCGGAGCTTGAGAAGCTTGGCGCGAAAATCGAAATCGAAAAAAACGTCGCGACGGTTTACGGCAGAAAAGAGCTTTTCGGAGCGCGGCTCAGGTGCTTTGACCTGAGGGGCGGCGCCGCAACGATCGTCGCCGCGCTTGCCGCAAAAGGGAAAAGCGAAGTTTTCGGGATCGGACACGTTGACAGGGGATACGAAAAATTTGAAAATACGCTGGCTTCTTTGGGAGCCGTGATAAAAAGGATATGACATGAACAAAAGGATGCTTTCGCTGCTCATAGGACTGGTGGTGATTGCGGTGCTTCTGGTTGTCAACGGATGCGTGTTCGTGGTGAAGAGTATTGAAATCAAATACGAAACGCCGACGAACCTTTCGGAAGAAGAGCAACAGGAGTTCGACCGCAATATAATCGAAAAGTCCGGGTTATCGATCGGCAAGAATATGTTTATCATCCGCGAAAGCGTGGTGACCAAGAATATCGAGAAAAACGTCAAGGACGTCGAGGTGGTTTCCATAGAGCGGTACATAAACAAAATCGTTTTGTACGTTGCCGTGCGCACGCCGATAATGGCCGTGCCTATCGCAACGGGTATTGACGAGACCAAATACGTTATCGTGGACAGCATGATGAAGGTTTTAAGCGTCGTCGACGGCACTCCGGAAGAGCTGGAGGGCCTGGCAATCGTCGAGAACACTCCGCTTACCGGCGGTTCGGTGGTTGTGGGCGAAACGCTCAGCACCGCTTACGGCAACGTGGTTTATCAGTTGCAGAACGTGGCCGTAAGTTTTCAGTATGCAGGCCTCGCACCGAAAGAGTTCAGCAAATTCATAACGAGAATAAGGGTTACCGCAACGGAAATGACGCTCGTGACGAACGAAGGCGTTTCGCTTCTGGTGGATCTGAAGGACAAAAATAACGTCGTTCTGACCACGGAGGAAATCAAGCATCGCGTGAAGCGCGCGTACGAGTGGTATCTGGACGTCGGGATGACGGTGAGCGGAGGCTACGCCACCTACGACGCCGCGCAGGACGCGTACACCTGGAACTCCAGCATTTAAGAAAACACGATGAAAACACGCCGAAACGGCGTGTTTTTCTCTTTATATGCGCGTATGTGCGCACAATATTCTATAAAATATTAAAATAATATAAAATAATGGCGAAAAAACAGTTGACAGGGCGGGGCGATATTATTTATAATAATATCAAGAAACTTGCAAAGGAGAAAGCTATGTCTCGTTCCAACGTCGTGGCAGTATTGGATATCGGAAGCAAATCCGTGACGGCGCTTATAGGCGAAAAAGTCGGCGGCAACCTTTCCAGCGTGAAAGGCACGGGCGAGTACGGATATCAAGGCTTTTCCCAAGGCGAGTGGTTCGACGTTCCGGGACTTAAAAACGCAGTTCGCGCGGCCCTGAACATCGCCGAAGTGGAAGCCGGCGTCAAGGTGAAAAAACTGTACGTCGGAATACCGAGCGAATTTTTGGCGGTGGCAACCAAAATCATCGCTTACGAATTCAAACGCCCGAGTCGCATCGGGTCGGAGCAGATCGACGCTTTGTTCAACAAAGGCGACGATTTCGAAAAAACGGCTCCGGGGTTTTCTTCGGTGAACTGTTCGGCCATCTACTACGTTCTGGACGACAATCCTAAGCGAATAATCGAGCCGAGAGGCTTCGTGGCGAAAAAGGTTACGGCAGAACTTTCGTACGTTCTCTGTGAAAAAGACTTTTTGAATCTGTTCGACGGCTTGGCGGAAGAACTCGGTTTGAAAGAAATCGAATACATTCCGGAAGCGTGGGCGGAAGCCATGGGGCTTTTGAGGCCCGAACAACGCGACCGTTATGCGGTGATCGTCGACGTGGGGTACATAACCGGCAGCGTTGCGGCGATAAAAGGCGACGGACTTTTAAGCCTTTCCAGCTTTTCGCAGGGCGGAGGACACATTGCGGGCGACATCAGCGTTCTCTTGAACCTTCCGTTCGAAGTGGCCGAAAAGGTGCAATCGAAACTGGATCTTAACCTCAACTATTCGGAAGAAGAGTACTTCGAGGTTACGGGGCTCGAGGGCGAACCGCTGCGCATAAGCGCGAAAGACGCAAAAGACATTGCGTTTGCAAGGCTCGACAGCATAGCAAACATCATCAGTCAGGCGTTTGAAATCGCCGGCAAAGATTGTCCGGATTACGCGGCCGTCTATCTTACGGGCGGTGGGCTTACGGAAATCAGGGGCGCAAAAGAGTATTTATCCGCCTCTCTCAACAGGCCGATCGAAGTGTTGACTTCCGGCTTACCTCGGTTTGATAAACCGGCGCTTGCAAGCACGATGGCTCTTTTCGAAACTGCAAGCAAACTTTCTCAACAACGAAAATACGGGTTCATTAAAAAACTACTTGAAAAAATTGGAGGATAAATATTATGTTTGAAGCACCGGTAGATGTTGCAAAAATCAGAGTAATCGGTATTGGCGGTGGCGGAAATAACGCCGTTGACAGAATGATCGACGCAGGTATCAAGAGCGCGGATTTCGTCGCAATGAACACAGACCTGCAAGTTCTCAACAGAAGCAAAGCAGAACTTCGCGTTCAGCTCGGCAAAGAACTGACCAGAGGTCTCGGCGCCGGCGCAGATCCGAAAATCGGCGAAGATTCCGCGTTGGAATCGGTTGACGAAATCAAACAGGTTCTGGAAGGAAACGACCTCGTGTTCGTTACCGCAGGTATGGGCGGTGGCACGGGTACGGGCGCGGCTCCCGTCGTTGCGCAACTGGCAAAAGACATGGGCATTCTTACCGTCGCAGTCGTTACAAAACCGTTCAACTTCGAGGGCAGAAGCCGTATGGCTAACGCCGAAATCGGTATCGAAAAACTTCGTAAATACGTTGACACTCTGCTCATTATCCCTAACGAAAAACTTTTGCAAGTAGTTCCTAAGGGCACCCCTATCGTCAAAGCCTTCCAGGTTGCCGACGACGTTCTCCGTCAGGGCATTCAGGGCGTAAGCGACCTCATCGTAAATCCGGCTCTCATCAACCTGGACTTTGCGGACGTAAGAACCGTTATGAAAAACAAGGGCCTCGCCCACATGGGTATCGGCTCCGGCAAAGGCGAAAACCGCACTTTGGAAGCTGTTCGTCAAGCCGTGCAGAGCCCGCTTCTCGAAACCGACATCGAAGGCGCAACCGGCGTTATCCTTAACGTTACCGGCGGCTTGGATCTCGCACTCAGCGAAGTCAACGAAGCTTGCTGCCTCGTTCAGGACGTTGTGGATATCGGCGCAAACATCATCTTCGGCGCTTGCATCGACGCTGAACTTAAAGACGAAGTTATCGTCACCATCATCGCAACCGGTTTCACCGGCCACACCGACGAAGAAGAGCATAAGGCTCCTGAAAAACCTGTGGAAAAACAACCTGAACCGCAAGCGGAATTCAACGTGTTCGACATCATGGAAAACGCCGCTCCGGCTCAAGCTCCGCAACAACAGGCTCCTGCCGCTCCTCAACAAGACGGCACTCAGGTTATCCGCCTGAACAATCAGAACCAGAATATCCCGGCTTTCCTCAGAAAGCTTCACGGCGACAACTAACATATTGACCTTGAAAGGGCCACTCGTTTGAGCGGCCCTTTTTGCGTTGGGGGAAAAGCGCTTTGCCTTATAGAAAAATGAGGCCACGGCCGCATCTATGGTCTGGGTTTACACAGCGGCCGTGTTTTAGAGTGTCGAGCAGTTGCAGGCAGTACGAAGTTTTCGGGAATTTTGCATGGCGCAGTGCGCCGCCCCGAAAACGAGTGACACAATCAGAGAAAGCTCCTGCACTGCGAGACCGAGAGTGTCCCCGCCTTTAGGCTTTCCGTGGATTACTTGTTGCATAGCAATAAGGGGAACGGAAATGGGGGGAAACTCCGTGAGGAAGGGGGGGTAAGCTTTACTCCGCCGTTCGGCGGGTAACGAAAATCGACAACTTGCCGACATTTGTATAGATAAATAAGCATTTTTTGTCGGGCACGGTCGAGTTATCCACATTTTTATCAACATTTTTCCGTCTATGTGGATAACTTTCCGTTGGCGGAATCAATGGTTTATTTGGTCGGGAAAATAGTTTGACCGAGCATTAAAATATTCGACACGGACGGAAAGATATTTTCGCCCGCGTTTTTTATAATCTCGGTATGTTCGTCGAAATTTATTTTTTGAACAACTTCGCGGCAGACGCGTTTTTGCTTTATCTGACGTCCGTTTTCGGTCGGGGAAAGACAGAGGCGAAAAGGGTGGCGCTTTGCGCATTTTTCGGGGCGGTTTTGTCGCTTGCGTATCCGTACGTAGGCAAGCTGACCGTTCCTTACAAAATCGCCGTGCTTCTGCTGACGGTGGCGGGGCTGAAAAAATACGACGGCGCAAGAGAGTATTTTTTGTCGGCGCTGATATTTTTCGGCGTAAGCTCGCTGACGGCGGGAGCTATGCTCGCCCTCGAGTGCATTGACGTGGGTTTCGACTACGGGGCGGTGAGCCTGACTCCGAAGCCGTTTTTGTTCTTCTCGTCGGCGCTGATCGTCGCTTACCTATGCGCGCAGTTGCGCGCGAGCGTGCGTTATGAGGCGAAAATCGCGCCTGTGGCGGTGGTTTGTACGGTTTTGAACAACGGAGCGACGATAACGGCCAGAGCGGTGTGGGACAGCGGCAACGGCCTTACGGAGCCGTTTACGGCAAAACCCGTGGTGATACTGAGCCGCGACCTTGCAAAAAAGCTCAGACTTACGCCCGACGGCGAGATAACGGCGACCACGGTTACGTCGTCGGGGAAGCTGGAAACCGCGGACGTGGAGTCCATAGAGGTGGACGGCCAAAGATTCGAAAGCGTCAGGGTGGCGGTGTCGCCGAAAAACTTCGAGGGATATAAAATCATATTGAACTGCGCGTTGAAGGAGGCCGCATGAAAACTTTGTTGAAATTGCTTAGAAAACTATTCGATTTTTTCAAGCTCACGCCGGACGGCAGGGTGGACTTTATTCTCGGCGGCGACGCGCTTCCGGCACCGCTGTCCGCAGAAGAGGAAGCCGAGGCTTTGAAAAAGCTCTCAAGCGGCGACGAGAGCGTGAAGAACGTCCTCGTGGAGCGCAATTTGCGCCTGGTGGTATATATTGCCAAAAAATTTGAGAATACTAATATCGACCTCGAGGACCTGGTGTCCGTGGGGACGATAGGGCTTATAAAAGCGGTGAACAGCTTCGACGCGGAAAAAAACATCAAGCTTGCCACTTACGCCAGCCGCTGCATCGAAAACGAAATTCTGATGCATCTTCGCAAGGCCGTAAAAAGGAAAGCGGAAATATCGTTCGACGAACCGCTGAATACCGATTTCGACGGCAACGTTCTGTTGCTGTCGGACGTTCTGGGAACCGACGGCGACGTCATCTATAAAGACGTCGAGGCGCAGACGGAAAAGGAAATTCTGGACAAGAGCTTCCAAAAGCTTTCGCCTCGGGAAAAGCGCATAATGGAGCTGCGCTTCGGCCTTTACGGCAACGAGGAAAAAACGCAGAAAGAAATCGCCGACATGCTCGGCATCAGTCAGAGCTACATTTCGAGGCTGGAAAAGAAGATAGTTTCCAGACTCAAAAAAGACATATCGAAATTAGTATGAAATCAAGCTCGTTACATAAAAAACCGAAAGGAGGATTATGTGATGAGCAAAATAGAGATAACTGCCGTGGACACTTCGACCTTGCCGAAGGTGGGCGCGGCGGAATGCGACGAACTCTTAAAAGCAGTCAAAAACGGCGACAAAGAGGCGAGGGATAAGTTTATAACCGCTAATTTAAGGCTCGTCCTCAGCGTGTGCAAGCGTTTTCGGCGCGACGGCGTCAGTCAGGACGATTTGTTTCAAATAGGCGCCGTAGGGCTTATAAAGGCCCTGAACAACTTCGACGTTTCGCAAAACGTTAAGTTTTCGACTTATGCGGTTCCGATGATAATCGGCGAAATACGCCGCGCTCTCCGCGACGTCAGCGGCATAAAGGTTACGCGCTCGGTCAGAGACACCGCCTATAAGGCGTTAAAGGCCAAAGAGAAGCTGACTTCCGAAGGGCGGGACAACGAGCCTTCGCTTGTGGAAATATCCGCGGAGATCGGCATACCTATATCCGAAATCGCCTGCGCGCTGGACGCCGTGTCCGACACCGTAAGCTACTTCGAGCCCGCTTTCGGCGATGACGGTGGCCTCACCGTTATGGATAAACTTACCGACGAAAAACAAAGCGAGGATAACTGGCTGGAAAACCTTGCCTTAAGGGGCGCGGGTCAGCGAATACCTAAAAGGGGCGCGGTTCAGCGAATACCTAAAAAAGAAAAACAGATTCTGTTTATGCGTTACTACCTCGGCAAAACCCAAGTGGAGATATCGAAGGCCGCGGGAATAAGCCAGGCGCAGGTGTCGAGAATAGAGAAGTCCGCAATCGACAAATTGAAATCTTATATGTAAAAATTTCCCCGATTTCGGGGATTTTTTGTTTAATACCACCAGAACTATAACGGCCATAGTTTTGTGTGGGTTCTTAGTTTTTAAAGCATAAAGAAAAAGATATTTCAAGGAAAAAAACTGAAAAAAGTTGTATCTCTAATCTTGTTTATTTACAGCAATGTTTTTTGCCGTACGGGTAAACGTTGACATTCCGGCAGCATTTGCCTAAGAATAACGTGAAAATTTGAGAATAAACGTTAAATCTCCCCAAACGGGAGATTTTTGTGTGCTAAATTTGCAAGGGCAAGCTGTGCGTTTTGTGCCTAAATCATTGAATGGTGTCGGGCTCGGCGGCAAGGGCGGAAACCTGATTGCCGTTAAGTTCCACCAAAATGACGTCGCCGCCGATTTTTCGGACGCAGCGCCACGGAATGAATATGCTGTCGCCGGATACGGCGTTTTTGAAAAACTTTTTGCCGACAGGAACGATGAGGCCGAAAATCTGACCGCCGCAGGTGAAGGAAACGTCCACGATGTGGCCGAGGTCCTTGCCGTCGACGAGGTTGACGACGGTTTTGTTTTTCAGTTCGCAAAAAGTGTAGTCGGTGCATTTGTTCATAATCGATCCCCCTCTTTAGGCTAAAATATGCCGAAAAAGCGAAATCGTTTCCAAAATCTTTGACTTTTTTCAAAAAAACGACTAAAATTTTAGATATAAAACACTTTGGAGCAATTTGATATGAAATGTATGTATTGCGGTTCGTTGGACAGCAAGGTTATCGACAGCAGGCTGTCGGAGGACGGTACGTCCATCAGGAGAAGGCGAGAATGTACGTCGTGCGGCAAGCGTTTCACCACCTACGAAACGGTTGAGCAGACGCCGATTATGGTCATCAAAAAAGGCGGCAATCGTCAGCTTTTCGATCCGAACAAAATCAGAATGGGGCTTTTGAAGGCTTGCGAAAAAAGGCCGGTTCCGATGGTGGAAATCGAACGCATGGTTTCCGACATCGAAAAGAGGGTGCACAACAGCCTGGAGCAGGAAATAACCTCTAATCAGATCGGCGACTACGTTATGGACGCCCTGAAAGAAGTGGACGAAGTCGCTTACGTTCGTTTTGCGTCGGTGCATCGCCAGTTCAAGGACATCAACACGCTTTTGTCCGAAATCGAAACCCTCGTCAAGCTGAAGGAAAGTCTGGAACAGCCGAAGAATAAAAAATGAAAACGTTCGTCTATAGCGGCAAGCCGCAAAAACTGTCAAGAGTGGTGGCCGAATGCGCGCCGGACGTGTCGTATAACGCTCTCAACAAGCTTCTGAGGAACAAGGACGTAAAGGTGGCGGGCGTAAGGGTGAACTCCGACGTCGTGGTGCAAAGCGGTTCGGAAATAGTTTTGTACAACAAGGAAGTGCCTGTCCGCGCGGTTTACGAAGATCACAACGTGTTCGTCGCTTATAAGCCGAAAGGGGTTCCGTCCGAGGGCGAAGGCGGGTTTGAAAATATCGTCAAAAACGCTTTTTCCGATCGTTACGTGCTTTGCCACAGATTGGACACCAACACCGACGGGCTTCTGGTTTTCGCCAAAAACAAAGACGCCGAGAAACAACTTTTCGACGCATTCAAACGTCGCTACGTTCATAAGTTCTATAAGGCGCACGTCTATGGCAAAGTCGCGGACAACGAAAAAACGCTTAAGGCGTATCTTCTGAAGGACGCCGAATCGGGCAGAGTTGCCGTCGTTTCCAGGCCGCAAAGGGGCGCGGAGGAGATTATCACGAAATACGTCGTTTCCGAGCGCCTTCCCGAAAGCACCGTTTTGGACGTCGAGCTTGTAACGGGCAGGACGCACCAGATTCGCGCGCACCTTGCAAGCGTCGGGCATTTCGTTTTGGGCGACGGCAAATACGGCCGCGACGATATCAATCGCCGCATGGGTTACAAAAAACAGCAGCTGACCGCCTATAAGCTCGTTTTTGATTTTCCGCCCGAAAGCCCGCTTGCATACCTTAACAAAAAAAATATAGAATACAGCAAATTTTAGCAAAAAAACCAAAAAACCGCAGCTATCTGCGGTTTTTTTGTAAGCTTGTCAGTAAAGCAACAATCACTTTCTTCGATAGAAAAATGAGGCCACGCCGCCGTCCA